>JAWKKP010000027.1:0-93991 GCA_041393215.1 Draconibacterium sp. | reverse complement strand
TTACTGGTGGTTCAGGTGACCAAGGAATTGACGGGCTTGGCCTAGTTAAACTCAATGACGTTGTCAGTTTGAATATTGTATTCCAATGCAAAAGATATAAAGACTCTGTAGCTCCTCATCATGTAAGAGATTTTCGAGGAGCAATGCAAGGTCGCGGAGAGAAGGGTTTAATAATTACAACTGGTAGATTCACAAAAGAAGCTAAGAATGAGGCAAACAGAGACGGTGTAACACCTATAGAACTCATTGACGGTGAAAGATTAGTTGAGTTATTTGAAAAATATCAATTGGGTCTAAGGCCAATAACTGTTTACGAAATTGATAATGATTTCTTTAAAGGATTCAATTAAAAAACTACCCACACCATAATAAATTGTAATTTATATTGTGGCGTTCTGTGCATGTTGTCAAGTGAGTGCTTTAAACACTAAACAGATATTATATCTATGAATTCAAAACTATTTTTCTTATTCTTAATTTCACTATCGGCTTGTTATACAAAGGCCCAGGATGTTGTTGAAATACATTCGAAAAGTATTCGTTCATTTGGGGTACTGCCAGAAAATACGGCAAACGTCAACCAGGAAAATCTGCAAAAGGCAATAGACTGGGCAGCATTGAGTGGTGCCGCTCTTTATGTGGAACCAACGGAAAAACCTTACGAAGTCTCCGGTGGAATTATCCTGAAAAAGAACGTTTCATTGATCGGGGTCAACGGTCCTGTTCCTCGCGGTACGAAGCATCCTGAAATGAATCAGCCCGTTGGCAGTGTTTTTGCCATACGCGACATAGAAAAGCCTTTCATCACCGTTGAGAGCAGTACTCAAATCAAGGGAATTCAATTCTGGTATCCTGAACAAAGTATAAAAGATCCCCGTAAAGTGATTGCTTATCCGCCAACGATTCAGGTTTCACAAACCTCGAATACAGAAGGTGTCCTTCTTAAAAACCTGACGTTTTATGGTGAATATCTGGCAATGGATTTCAATGCATCAAGTGAACATCCATGCGAACTAATCCAGTTTGAAAATTGCCATGGATATCCTTTGGGTGGTGAATTTATTCGAATTGATTATTGCTATGACATTCCGCGAATTTTACATTGCCACGTCAATCCGGCTGTTCAACGACAGTTAGGCGGTCAGTATCCCCGGGATATGGTTGATGCAGTTGTTGGTAAACAAAAATATTCGTATGCCATCAATCACACCGATAATGCCCAAATTATGGATGTTTTCACTTTTGGAAATTATGGAAGGTATCTGGCTTGGAGCAGCTATGGTCAACTAACCAATTTCAATCTTGATTGTGTAACCGTTGGAATTCATAAATCGGGTGATAATGCAAAAAACCGAAACTGGATGATCGCACGGGAACTCTATCATTGCCAATACCGGGCCTGCATTGGAAGACGTGCATCCGATTATCGTTGAAGGGGAAGGACATACGCTGTCTAATGTAAACATTTTCAGGTGGAAATGCGGCTCTAAGCAATTTTGGTGGTCATTCATGGGACTTTATGACCGTTCGCGGAAATGAAAAGTGCACAATAAGTATGTTTGGCTGCCGTATGAGAGACTATACAGCAGATGAACCAATTTCAGTACTAAATTCAAATGCTCTAATCCAGGCAGAAGGGTGCATCGATAAAAATGAAAATCCTTTCAAATTACATCCAGAGAAATAGTTTTTTTATAGATACTTCTCAAAAAATTCGTCCATTTTCTTTTGCATATAAACGTTAGGACGAACAGCTATGTCCATAGCATGCGGCCAAGTGGCAATCGATGGTAAATATTGGGGACTCCTAACCTGTCTAATCTTGCATGCAACGTATCCGACTGGCTCGGAAAGCAGGTTGTCCGAAGTTCCTTGTAAAATAAGCGTTGGAGGCAAATTTTTGTTTAAGTATTTGCCGGCGATGCTTCCCAGTACAGTTCCGGCTTTTCGCTGTAAGGATGCTTCTATAAAATCATTCACCATAAACTGTGTTTGAGCGTAGGAGTCGTCATGTCCACCGGTCCGTAAATATCAACAACCGCTTTCACTTTATGCTTCTGCGGTTTTCCCATGCATACCCTGCCAGCATCGACAGATGTGCCCCGGCAGAACCCCCAATCAAAGCTACTCTTGATATCATAACCATAAGTTTCTCCATGCTGAAAAAGAAAATCAATGCCATCCATCACATCTTCGATAGCTGCAGGATAGATACTATCTTTCTTCAACCGATAAGAAATAGTTGCAGTAACATAACCTTTTCTGCATAATCCAACAAATAAACCAGGTAATCCTGGCGTTTTCCGCTCCGCCATCCTCCACCGTGAATAAAAACCAGCAATGGTGCTTTTCCTTTAATTCCTTCTTTTATAAACATCAATTTGTAACGATTTTCTGTTTACATTTTGTACTCTACATCTTTAAAACCTGAATATTTGAGGGTACTTCAGGCTCCGTATCAATAAGTTTTCAAGGCTACCGATAGCAAGATAATCCAGCGCCTCAAAATGATAACCAATGGGAGCCTTTTGGGGAAATAAAAATCCGATAATACGGTGTTAACATCAGAACACTGTGTAAAAAAAGAATTAATACAATTAAAAGTCCTTTTACTATTCGTTTTACTATTTTCTTTGCCATATTCTTAGTTTTTTCATGAAAACTGCCTAACTGTTCAAACTACATCCCGTTCAATACCAAGCATTTCTTTTAAGTTACGATGCAACAGGGAAGCAGTTTCCTTACCGAGCGAATTCTCTTCACCATAAGGCGAATTATCCCTTCCGTAATGTATGGTGCTTTCACATCCCGCAGCTTTTCGAATAATATACCCGATTTCATCGTTGGCCAATCCCATAATGAACTTGAAGATTTCCCATCCATCATTTCCCGGATTGGCGGAACTTCCAGGGGCTTCGATTCCAAAATCCCGCCACCTTCGAGGCTTCTACTCCGCCATTAGCCAGTTCAGGGTAAAGTTCCCCGGGAATAGTGACAAATGATGCAGGGCCAAACTTAAACGCCGAAAGCCGAGCGCATATTCATCAACCGGTGGTTCCCCTGTCCATAACACCAAGTGCGGTGGCTGGTTAAATAGAGTATTTTCAATAGGAAGTGTGATTGCTTGCGGACCAACAAGGAAATACTTCCGCTATCGATAACTTCCGAAGGGGTTTCCATAGCATTTAATGCCAGCAACTTAAACTGTTTTCCTTCAGCAGCAGCAGCTTTTTCAAACGACAGCTCCGCGAATTCCTCTCCGGTAAAAGGATCTTTTACCGAAAGCGAGAAGGATGAGTACACATCAAGCCACCCAGAGCGCCGTTCATATAAATGCAAACCCCGCCAACTTCGGGTTTCATTAAACTGTCGCCGCTAAAACCTTTTTCAACACCTTCGCGCACAAAATGCGGAAATCAGAAGAAATCAGTAAGTTTCGGCTCCACAAAGTTTCAGGGTGGTTTCCCCATGCCACACAACCGTTCCAAGAACAGCCCCCGTTTTCTTTATCGATAGCTTTTATCATGCGCGACCCCCAGATCAAAAACTTCAGGTTTTCGCGTGTCTTTTACCAATGGGATTGCTCCGGTTAAATCTTCTGAAATTTCAAGTTTTGCCGGACGTAAATTTTTACGCACTGCTTCGGTTACCGATTTTACAATCTGCTTTTTTACAAAAGGCCATATAATCGGGATTTACGCCACATTCAAACGGCGATTTTCCCCAAAGGCCAATTAAATCGACAGCTTCGTGTGTATGTGTTGATGCAATTATGGTATAAGTAACTCCGGCTTCTTCGGAATCATTTCCCGGGCATCAATAACATCATCGTTCATAAATCCGACAGCATCCAGAATTACAATAGCCAAACGTGTTTTTCCATCGTCGATGATCATCGTTCTTGCCCATGTATCATCATGAATTCCGTTGGCAGGTTTGCTGTTACTAAACCCCGCAATCCAGACGGGGTCAAACTTTCATTCCGTTCCCGTCGATAAACGTATCGCCATCTTTGGGTTTATACTTGGCATCGTTGTTTTTATCTACCCAGCGGTCAGGAACTTCTGGTGTAATTGGAACAGCCGCAAACCCCGCTTTCAGTGCCGACGAGTTTTTCATTAAAAACTTCCTGATTGGCTGAATATCCCGGATGCCGGTCTTTCAGGTTTGGTACATCCAAACTACCAACCCAATGATTAGCAGAATTAATAAAATTCCGGCAGATTTTAATATCTTCTTCATTCAGATAAATCTTGAAATACAAAACTAAAATTTTACCCCCTAAGAGACTTTGCTGCAAGTAAAAACATCTTAATCCCTATTCTTCCAAAGTTCGATAATTTTTGTGAAATTATTTTCTGCTTTATTATTCAACAACTATGGAAAATTACTGAACCCCTTCCCCATGAAAAGTTACATTTATTTTGCATTGCCTTCCATTATAAGGCGATAATACGTTTCATAAAAAAAATAACTGCCCCTACTTATTGAGGCAGTTATTATACAATAAGAGAATATGCTCATTCTATTTTGATTGGAACAGTCATTGATATATGTCCACTTTTGTTTTCCAAGTACTCTGTACGATATCAAATTTCACATCTTTCTTTATGTCATGAATAATCTGCATGCATTCCGACTTGGTAAAGACAACCTTATCCGCTTCTTCTTTTCTTAAACCAATCATAACATTTGTAATACTTCCTGAACTATTAACTCCCACATTCAAAATAATTTTCTTCCCATGTAGGACACTTAATGTCTCAGTTGATATGCTATTATGAACAATTGAGGACAGAGTTTTTCTGAGGATCTTCCGAAAGTGATACTTCACCATGAGTTTCATAGGGAGATGCTAACCTGTCTTTTTCGCATCAAAGCTATTTTTGATTCTTTAAATGGTACCATATTGGAACATAGAGATCTGATTTCCCCTCGGCTTATTACAATATCAGTGGTATCAATAACTTCCTGTGCAAATGTTAAAAACCATGCATTATTAGGAATAATATAAGTAATTGTTTTTTCATTTTTCGAATTTTTATTCTACTTTATGAATTATAGCAATAAAAACATCACTTTTTCTTTCGTATTTTCATCTGTGATAAATACAATATTTACCTTTTATGTTTGTAATTAATTCATGACATTCTTTTTGCTTAATTCAACAAGCCTTTTTTAGGTGAATTATTTCAATACTTTTTAATTTTTCCATTACCATAAATATTAAATGAAAATGAAATTGACTTCCCGTTGAGTTTATTCAATGTCTCAGGCAATAAACTTTTATTTAATGCTTCCTGCAATTTGGATCACACATCCGGGGGCGTATCCACAAAAAATGTCTGGTGATGCCCAGCCGGGTTTTCTATTAGGACCAGAATGGTCAACATTTTTATAACTATACCGATTGCTATATTCAGTAGTACGTACTATAATCGTTGAGTCAGCCTCTACCTGTGCATGTATGTAGCTAAAACTCAATATCATTCCTAAAAATGAAAATCAACTTTTTCATGATATATAATTCTATTGTAGTAATTTTCTAATTTCCAGAATTACAACTTCTCTAAATATATTTGCCGCACATGGCATCAAACAGCAATTGTTGGTTTGTCATAATCAGGGTAAGGCTATTTAAACACATCCATCACTACAGAATATAATTTTTCTGCTCTGGAGAAAATTCTGTCATCAAGTTTCCCATTTGATCATGGTAGTTGGATCCCATCTTTATAATGTTGTAGTACCTTTCCCAATTCTCTTCCGATTATTTCCTGCAATTTGCAGGGCATATTCGATAGCCCCATACCCTTAATTCTTTTCTTCTATTAAAGTTAGAATATATAATTACAGTTATTAATAATAACACCAATATTAGGGACCAACTTACTTTCTTTACCACTGACTATTTTTTATGTTTGAGATAAATTAGACGGGATTAGATCAATTCATAAAATTATAAGTTTTTCTGTACTACAAAGTAAAACAATGCTATTATTTACGCTAAAGTGGTTATTTTTAACAATTAACGAGAAGATAAAAAGCATCCACAGATTTGGTCTTTTGTGTGTTGGAAAATGGCAAAGAATCTTATCAACTTTATAAATTTATATAGAGAAATAGCCAAGTTATTTGCTAAAATCCTTGAGTAAGGCTCTCACGTTTTTTAAAATTTCCTTCAAAAAAAACGAATCAGGCTTATAAAAAACGACCTGGGTCCAAATCAATTTTTGGATTGACATTTTAAGGAGGTTCTTTTCCCATTTCAAATTCCAATACTCCTCCATTCATAATCTCATCATGCGTTATCCAGTTTCTGTTCAGTTCTTTCCGTTTAATGAAACCGACTGCACATAAATATTTGTTTTTGAGTTGTTCAAAGGTCTTTACCTGAAATGTCTTTCCGTTATCTAATTTAATATCAACTTCGTTAAAAACCGGCGAGCCTAAAACATAAGTATTACTGCATGGCGTTACCGGATAAAAGCCCATGGAACTGAAATTGTACCACGACGACATTGATCCCATATCATCATTTTCCGGGCAGCCCTCCGGGTCGGCTTTGTAAATATTTTCACAGATTAAACAGGTGTAATATTGCGTTTTCCAGGGTTCTCCGGAATAGGAATACAGATAAGCCACATGATGCGATGGCTGGTTTCCTGCATATTGTCCGATGGTTCCTACGGTTCCAACGTATTTATAACCTTCCTCGCAAGGCGACATGGTAAAAAACTATCCAGTTTTGCGTTGAGCTTTTCATTTCCGCCAAATAATTTTATTAATCCGTAATATCCTGCTGAACCGCCCAAATATAGGCCACGCATTAGATTCGGTGTAATGCCAGTTTGGGCTCGTCCAATCAGTAACAGCTCAAACTGCATGCGTAATATGACGATATTCATTGGTTATCGTTTCCAATAATTTGCTTTCATCAGTTAATTGTGGCAAAAAATTTCCATTCGCTAATCTTGGCCGCATAAATTCTGTTTCCGCGTCCTTGTTGGCATAATTTCCGCGTTTCATAAAATAATGGTAGTCGTCGGTTTTATTCAATACTTTTGCCCATTGCGCCAAACACCAGTCGTCATAGGCGAATTCCAAAGTACGAAACCGATTCCTTGTTTCTATCGGCTGCAACACCTTCAAATCCATACTCCTTTAAACCGGCACAGGCTGCACTTTCGAGGACCGGAGGTTTTGGAAATTCTGTTGCCTTTTTTTTCATCATCTGGTACACATATTCAACATCGAAATCGCGAAAACCTTTAAGATAGGCATCCACAACAATAGAACAGATGGTCGCCAATCATTCCGTCACTAAAAAGGTTGTAGCTGTGTAAGCCCGGCACCCAGTCCGCTTCGCGAATTTTTGCTTCAACCGACTTCATTAAATCATTCACCAGATTTGGCGCTGCCAGTGTTAATAAAGGATGCGCCGTGCGGTAAGTATCAGGTAAAGATTGTACTAAAAAGATCAAATCTTTTGCCGTATGAACCTGGCTGTCCATTCCCCAGTATTTGCCATCCACATCCTGAAAAATATATTGTGACAGCAATGTCCGGTATATTGCCGTGTAAAACTTAATTTTATCCTTTTCTTCGCCTTCCACCAGATCCTGTCGAGGCATTATTCCATATTTCTTCGGCCTTTTTTCGGATGTTCCCATCGAAATCCCAGCCGGGAATTTCTGCTACCATATTTTTTCGTGCACCTTCAAGGCTTACATACGAAATGGCCACCTTAACAGAACCTTTTCACTTTCATGGGTCGTATAGCGAACAAAAGCGCCAATATTTTCACCTTTCTCGCCACTTTTCATCGGAGTAAAATCCACTGCCCGATTCGGTGAATATAACCGGTATCAAAAAGTTCCGTAATATTCAAAACACTGGAAACGTATATCATATATTTTCCCGGATCTTGATGATGATTTCGGTAACCTTCAATCGTGGTATCGTTCACAAAATTCAACACCCCGTCTTTCTTCTTCCCTTTTCCACGGATGTTGTATCCCAAATCAAGGATGATACGAGAAAATTCAGACTCAGGAAAAGTATAGCGATGAAAAGCCACCCGGGGAGTGAGTAGTTAATTCCACATTCACATCATAATCTAGTAACTTCACCTGATAATACCCTGCGATGCTTTTTCCTGTTTATGGCGAAACGGGAACGATAACCTAGATCGATTTATCCTTATCGCCGGGAACAAACTGTATTTTCTGATGTACGGTTGGCATCAACCAAAATTTCGCCGCCACTTCCGGCTCCATGGCTATGACTAAAACCGATAATGTTATCATCCGTGTAAACATATCGCTTTTCCGGTAAAGCCAACCTTCGTTATGCGTATCCGGGCTTGTGAATCAATGCATTTGTAGCAAGCTGGAAAAACATTCCCAAAAAAAATCGGTACCGATAAATGGATTAACATCAACGGTGCCATCCGGTTTTGACTTTTCCCCTGATTTACAGACAAAAGAAGGATTGTAAGAACAATAATAAAACTAAATTTTGTTAGTTTCATATACTTCCTTTTCTTGCAAAAACGCTAAGTTCGATTTCTATCCCGTCTCTGCATTTTATTGTTACGAACAATTTATTTTTATTTCTTTTCGTTACCCGAAGTCGGATTCAACAATTACTTTTCCGGCATTTGTTTCTTCCTGCCAGGCATGTAATTTCTCAAGTAATTCAGCGGCCTTTTGATTTTCATCAGCCTGATTTTTTTGTTTCACCCAAATCGGTTGACAAATCCATATAATTCCAAACGTTCGTCTCCCAAATATTCCAGCATTTTCCAGTTTCCATCCCGAATAGCACTTACAGGCGTTGTTGTTGGATAATAATGCGGATAATGCCAAAAAGTATTTTCCGGGCAAGTTCTTCATTTGTTCCTCCCTTTAACAATGAAAGAAAACTCTTTCCATCCATTTTCGGATAATCTTTTACACTTAGTATGTCCATTAGGGTTGGGTAAAAATCGATGGTACTAACCGGTGTTTCAACTTTTTCGATTAATCTGAATTATGCGGCAATGAAACAATAGTTGAGATCCGGACGCCTCCTTCATACGAAGCTTCCTTTACCGGAATGCGGGGGAAAGTTATTGGTGACTGTGTTATCCTTGTATTTATTGATATAACCGCCATTATCGGAAGAAAAGACAATAGTATTCTCATCGCTTTACCAGTTTCTTTTAGTTTTTTCAGAATTCAGCCCACATTGTCGTCAACTGCTTTAACCATGCCTGCATACGTCGCATTTTTGAGTGATGTAATTTCCGAAGACAATTACTTTTGAAGTGTTCAATATCCTGTTCTTTTGCTTCGATGGGAGTGTGCACAGAATAGTAACAGATTCGGGGAAAAACGGATAGATCTGCATCTTCAATAATTTTCAAGGCCTCATCGGTTAAACGATGGTAAAGATACACTCCCCTTTTCTGTCGGTAAAATACCTTCCTTCAGGATCACTGCCCAACTGCCCAACAAATCGAAGTTCTCCAAAAACAAATCCTTTGTACGGATAAAAGAAAGTTGGTGGCGCACCGCGCTGGCTTGCAATACACTTACATCAAATCCCTGGGTTTCGAGGGAAATGCACCAAATCGCCAATATGCCACTTCCCGATATGTGCGGTTAAATATCCGTTCTCTTTTAACTTCTCTGACCAGGTCACCTCTTCAAAATAAATTCTCGACGGTTTGCAGAGGCAGATATTTTATAAATACTCTGGTCGCTTCGTTCCGCTGGCGATGCAGCTTCGCTCCAAATGGTAAAATTAAGCCGCGCAGGATATTTCCCGGTCATTATCGAAGCGCGTGTTGGAGAACAAACCGGAGCTGCTGCATAACTGTTTGTAAATATCCTCTCTTCCGCAAAACAGTCGATATTCACGGGGTTTCATGAAGATCAGCGCCATAACATCCCAAATCCGACCATCCCAAATCGTCAACCACAATAAAAAGAATGTTCGGTTTCAGAATCAAATTTTGTTCCATTTTTTTACAGCCCGAAAACAGAAGAATTCCTCCCCAACAGACCGAAGATTAATATAGGTTTCATATGGTTAAATTCAATTTTCCAGTTTTTTATACCAAAGTAAAAGCGAACCCGGCTTTTCGGTTACCGAAAGCGACAAACCATTATTTAGTTCGGCTCCTTTAACAACTACTTTTTACTAGATCATCATCCGTGAGTTCATAATCCGCCCCGGCAACCAGCCCCTGCAACTTCACTTCAAATCATTTCTTTCATACATTCCCCCTCTTCTGAAAGCCGTTACAATCCCATCTTTCTGTTCCGGACAGTTGTAACTGGTAAGCCAGCCAAACATCATCACCTGTATTGTTCAGGCTCTCTGTCAAGAATGTCATCCCGGCATAAAAAATAAGGCCGCAGCTTTTGCTTAATCCACCATATCCGCTTCTGAATTGAGGGAATGGATTCAAATTTCTTCGGTAACTTCCCAGTTTAAAACGGTAGTAGCTCCCAGACCTGAACGAAAAGTATATCCTTCGGTTTTGTAAATGGCTGTTCCGTGAATAGGCAGGTAAAAATTCAAGCCGAAAGTGTGGCACTGATAGCATTAGGCTCGCCATACTGGTAATCGGTTCGCCAAAGTGGAGCACTGCGTGAGGTTGTTTCAGATCAAGCCGGCGTCCACCGCTGGCGCAATTGTCTATCAGCAAATTTGGAAACTCACCAACAAACTGTCCCAAAAAGCATACAAACCTTCGATGTGCCTGATTTCCGACATCCCGATACGATTGGGCTCATCATTGGCCTCCCAGTAAGGTTTTTGGATCGAAGTTGAAATCCTGCCGGTAATAATCGAATTCCTTCTTTTTATAAAGTCTGAGATATAGTCCGTCAGCCATTTCAGCGCATCTTTGTTTCAAAGGTTAAACAAATAATTGTTGTTATTCGGAAGTTTAATCAGCCATTCAGGGTGTTCTTTGTCAATTTGTGTTTCCGGGTCGCACACGTTCCGGTTCAAACCAAACCATGAATTTACCAGTTTTATGAACCACGCATCAGCTACCGGCCGCAATCCATCAGGAAAACGGTCGTTATCAACCGTCCAGTTCCCTACGTTCTGATGCCATTCGCCATTCTTTTTATCCCAGCCGCAGCCGTGTACCAACCAGCATCGAGCCAAAAAAGTTCGGGCAGAATATTAAATCGCCTGTAGCGATCGACCAATGCAATGGCATATTCGGCAGTAAGACAATTATACTCACCACGGGAGCCGGATCGCCATAATCAAAACTACCCGACAACGGATGCTCAGCGAACTTTCCGTTTTTATTTTCGCGAATGGTGGAGGCTAGTACAAACTGCCGGAACTGGTTGTGACCAATCATTCTGTTGTCGCCCTTCAAGAGCAGCAGTATACTTTTTGGAGTACGGATTTCTTCACCCGGATACGAATCAACTTCATTTTCCATCCCCGATGTCAGTGTAACCGACTTCTCATCCGGTTGCATTACGTTAACGTACCATTTTCCGGTCAGCCAACGGCCACAACTATTCCCTGTCCGCCAGGCATTTCGATATTGAAAAAGGAAATGCGGTTTTATCAGAGAACGCCCTCCAACCGGTGTCCATATAAATATTTTGCCGGGTTGTAATTCTTCATCTAATGGATAAAGAGAAATCGGTCCTCGCAGCATCACTTCCATTGGCATGGTGAAGAATGATATTCCCGTCACCGTTAGTTTTGAACGATTTATCCGCAACAGCTACCTTTTCAATAACCGGTGAATTAGCCCCGAAGTATTGGAAAAATTAAGCACCACTCAACCGCCGGAAAATCAGAAAAAACGGTAATATGGCATTTCACCATAAGACCTGTCTTTTTATCCTTGTAAGTTATCAGTGTTTCTTCTGAACCGGGCTCTTCTTTTGCAATAAGCTTTTCAGATTTATGCCACGACTTTAAAAATGAATCTGAGCTTTTTCCATCGTAAACAAATGAAAACGGAGGAATTTTACCTTTTGCAAAATTCTCCTTTACCCATTTTTGAACATCTCCAACGTTGGTTGGTGTAGATACTAATTTGCTTGTATAGCAATACTGCAAAAGATCAACAAAAAATTCAATACTGAAAAAACAACTCTTTTCATGATATTTTGATTTTCTTAGTTTCATGAAATAATACTTGTGCAGGAATTTCCTGCTTACTGATTCCAGGCCCTGACCAGCTCAACTGTAAGATTTTCCGCGAAAGCGCACTGCATGTAATTTACCGTTGTTTTATGAAATCCGGCCTTTAGTGCTACTCTGCCGGTTCTTCAACCACTGCCATGATTGGCATCGTTTCTATTAATTCCACATCGTCGATAAACAAACGGCTGCCATCGTTCGAACTTAAAAAGAAGGAATAAATACCGTCTCGTGGCACTTTTATCAAACCTTTGAATTTTAATCCGGAAATAACTATTTAACACCGCCGGTTCCGAATGATTTTATCTGCCGTTCCGGAAAAAAGAGCGTTACTTTATCCGATCTTCGCGGTTAAAAAACGTTCATAATAATCGAAAGCAATGCCAGACACTGCTTTTTCAATTGAAACAGACTCTTTGTAATCGGCCTTTTTTCGGATTTATAAGAAACCGAAGACCAGATCAAAATCTTTTTTTGAAAGCATTTATTTTCATCAAACATGATTCTGAAACATGAAATGGTTTTGTATATAATCTGGATTGATTTGTGGGCTCTGAGCCATCGAGCGTGTAATATATTTCGGCATTTTCTTCATCGCAGGAAAGCGCAATAATGGTCGATTTTTCAAACAAAGTATCTCCCGACTGGATGTATGGATAGGAAACTACAGGATTTCCATTTTTCAGAAAACGGGCGGCTTTCACAGTGCTGCGCCCCAATTTTTATTGGGATTCGGTCCCATTTCAAATACAAGATCGCCTCCTTTCATAATATCTTCATGATGTAAAAAAGAATTGGGATAATCTTTACCGTTTAAAGTAGCAGACTGGATGTAAATATTCTCTTTTGAAACGTTGTTGGCTTTAATCACAAATGTTTTCCCATCTTCAAGATGAATGGTTGCTTTTGAAAATAACGGAGAGCCAATGGCATAAATGGTTTGTCCGGGCGAAACCGGGTAAAATCCCATGGAACTCAGAATATACCATGCCGAAATTTGCCCGCAATCGTCATTACCTGCCAATCCATCGTTTTCGGTGGAATACAGTTCATTCAAAATTTGATTGACCAGCTTTTGTGTTTTCCACGCTTCGCCTGTGTAATTGTACAAATATGCAAGTTGCTGACTGGGTTCGTTTCCATGCCAGTATTGTCCGATAATTCCGCGTTGACCGTTTTTATCTTTTAGCGTAAAAAGCACATCCAGCCATTTTGAAAAAGCTTCAATCCCTCCCATCTTTTCAATCAGGCCGTTTACATCATGCGGCACATACATATATTGGTAGGCATTTCCTTCGGAGTAAGCTGAATTTTTAAAAGGGTCGAAGGGTTCAAGCCACTGGCGATTATAGCTTTTCCCGCGCATAAAACCAACCGAAGTATCAAAAACATTTTGCCAGTTATGTGCCCGCTGATGAAATTCAGCATAATCTTCTGTTTTGTTCATGGCTTTTGCCATTTGGGCAATGCACCAATCGTTGTAACAATATTCCAGTGTTTTCGAAACCGACTCCCCCTGCCGGTCAAAAGGAAGGTATCCTGATTTTTTGTAATACTTCAACCCCAGCCTGTCCATTTCTGCAATTTGCTTCATCGCTGTAAAAGCCTTTTCCGCATCATAATCACGAATTCCTTTCATGTAGGCATCAGCAATAACCGAAACAACGTGGTAACCAAGCATATCATCGGTATAATTTCCGGCCAGCGGCCACATGGGCAGCCGTCCGCCATCATCGTATTTTTGGAGCAGCGATTTTACGAAATCAGTAGTCCTTTCCTTATCAATAATGGTAAATAAAGGATGCAGCGCACGATAAGTATCCCAAATGGAAAACACGGTGTAATTTGTAAAACCTTTTGTCTCGTGGGTCTGATGATCAATTCCCCGGTATTTGCCATCGAAATCCATAAAAATATCGGGACTTAGACAGGCATGATACATTGCAGTGTAAAAAACGGTTTGCTGCTCAGGAGTGCCACCTTCTATTTCAATTTTCGAAAGTTCCTTATTCCACGCATCTTTTGCATTCCGCGCAACTCCGTTAAAATCCCAATCCGGAATTTCGGCTTCCAGATTTTTTCGCGCCCCTTCAGTACTAACAGCAGAAATGCCCACTTTAACAAGAATCTTTTCGTTAGCTGAAGTTTCATAGTTAACTACAGCTTTTATATTCCTTCCCCGAACTTCTGTTAAATCTTCGTGAATCGAATCATTCAGGGCAAAACTAACAGACGAAAAAGGTTTGGAAAATTTAGCCACAAAATAAACGTATTGATCCCAGGCCCAGCCATGCGAGCGTCGCAGTCCTTCGATTTCAGTGTCGCTGACTTGCCTTACATACAAGTCTTCTGCGCCAAATGGATATGCCAAATCGATGATGATATGCGAATTTTTGTCTTCCGGAAATGTATAACGGTGAAATCCTGCACGCATTGTGGTTGTTAATTCAGCCAAAATATCATAATCTTTTAGCCGAACGGAATAAAAACCGGGCGAAGCCATTTCATCATTATGATCAAATGCAGAACCATAACCTTTTTCAATGTTTGCTTGCGGTAATAAATAAACATCTCCAACGGTAGGCATAAACAATATGTCGCGATATTCAGGTTCCCCAACTCCACTAAGGTGGGTATGCGAAAATCCAAGAATGATACTATCGGAATAAGCATAACCTCCACAGGAATTTAGCCGTGTATCGGGGCTTAACTGCACCCCACCGAAAGGCATTGATGCGCCCGGCCACGTATTCCCATCGGCTCCTGTTCCAATAAACGGGTTAACCCATTGCGTATAATCCTTTTTATTTTGGATAGTACTGCATTCTGAAATCAACAGAACTGATAACAGCCCTATAAATAGTTGTTTTAGATTCATGTTTTTCCTTTTTACTCTTTCAAGGATGTCATATTTCGAAAATATGACATCCTTAGTTTGCAAAAAACAAGAGAGACTCCGCTATGGCTTGTTTCTCAATACCAGGTCCGCTCATTAACACATTAAGACTCTCCGTTCCAGTACTCTCAAAATAGATCACCCGGATCGGGTACTTTCCTTCTGCTAAACGGATGTCCCCGCTCAGCGTGCCCGCCGGGGTATCCGCCATCAATTTATTATTGATAAAAACCCAGCTCCCATCATTTGCCCATGAAGAGAAAGAATACACTCCGGCCTTTTTTATCTGGATAAAACCGTAAAATTCAATCGCGACATAGTCTTCGCGCTTCTCGATTCGCTTCACATCGAAATCGAACTGTCTGCCATTGGAAACCTCTCTTAGCTTACTCAAATCGGGTTTGTCTTTCCACTCACCTTCGTACACTTTATAATTAATCCCATTGATTGCAGGATCAACAAACCTCACTTTCCCTGATTTGATGTAGCTCGGAAACAGCGATTCTTTGTAAGCAATTGCTTGTATCATCGTTATATCCAGCGAAAAAGGAGCGTATGTACAAATTCGATTTTCTGATACGTTCAGAGCCATCAGTCGTGTAGTAGATTTTTTGCTCCTTCCGTGGCCGAATGCAATGAAACCATTTGCTTCATCTGGCTTTAAAGAAAAGGGTGTCCGTTGACGAAATATGACCGGGGTTGGTGTACATCGCTGGCTGGATAATCGCCCCAATATCTTTCGAAACAAAATGATAAATCCCCGAACGGCACTTTAAAAACGGCTCTGTCGTTCACCATTTTGATAAATTCAATGCCAGATCTCACTCGTCTCATTGCCGCTCTCAGTGATACCTGCCGGGCTTGTCGCAAAGGTACTCAAAAACTGTTGCCGTCGAATTCTCAGGTATTTCAATATCAAGATGCAAATCGTCGCCCTCCAATTTCCAACTGCTCGATACTTTCCCATTGATGGAGTGATAATCAGCGGATGCAAACGCAAGATCGCCGCAGAAGGCTGGTTTGATGATAATATGTTTAAATCCCGGCTTCTCAATATCGGGATAGATTCCAGCGACAGCCTGATAAAACCATCGTACCACACTGCCATACATCGGATGGCTATGAGAGGAATTCCCATCCCAGTTTTCCCACAATGTCGTTGCGCCTTTGCCCAAAATATAGTCCCCATATCCAGGAAAATCGCGCTGATTCATAATCGAAAAAGCCAGGTCCTCCATTCCATATTTGGTGAGGACATCCAGCAAAAGTGGTGTAGCGAGAATTCCCGTATCTAAATGTCCTTTGTTTGAATCTATGTTCCTCTTGAGGTTTTTTAGCACGTCTTTAACATATGCCTCCGGCACAATGCCAAAAGCCAGGGCAAATACATTTGCCCCCTGCCGACCTTCCCAATACTGTTTGGTATCCTCATCGAAAAAATGCGTGTTGATGACTTCTTTTATCTCCTGCGCGAGTTTCGAGAAGTATTGAGCGTCCTGTTCATTGCCAAGCACCGTGGCTATCTGCGACATCAAATCCGTCACGTAGAAATAGTAGCAGGTATTCACAAATGCCGGAGGGATTTCTATTTTTTCCGGAGTCGCCCAATCACCCAGGCACCACCCTCGCGGCTCTTCGCGCACCACAATGCCGTTTTCATCCGTTCTGGTGCCAAGGTATTCGACCCACTGTTTCATGCCGGAATAATGCTGCTCAAGCGTCCGCGTGTTGCCGTAATACATATAGTTGAACCAGGAACAATTACGTAGGCAGATCCCCAGGCGAACCCACCACCACCCCAGTATGGTGCCGTATGTGGCACAAAGCCGGTCTTCTTATTCCGGGCATCGTCCATGTCATTCATCCACTTTTGGTAAAAATTGGTCATATCAAAATTATAAATGGATGACTCTACCAGAATTGAACCGTCGCCGGTGTATCCGAGCCTTTCACGATGCGGACAGTCGCTGCTGATGCTGCCATGAAAATTCCCCAGCTGCGTGCGGATATAATTTTCATGAATTTTGTTGAAAAGCTCATTGGAACACTTAAAATTACCGACCGGGAGAACGTCAGTATTGACCACGACGATATCGATATCGGCCTGTGTCGGCGGTTGCGTGATGCCACTGATTTCTATAGTTCGGAAGGCATGCCACGTAAACCGGGGTTCGTAAATTTCATTGCCACTCCCCTTCGCAATGTATACGTCTCGCTGTGCATAGCTGTTTCCCATTTCTTCGATAAATCGCATTGAAACCTCCTGTCCGCTCTTTTCATTGATGCGGAGCCGCACCCAGCCCGATATCATTTCTCCGGCATCAACGACAATCAGGCCATCCGCCCCCTTTGAGATTGAGGCGGGCTTAAACGTTCTTGTAATCCTGTCGGGCGGTGCCAACTGCGATTCGAGCTTGCCTGTCGGCGCTCTTACCTCCTTAGCGTGCTGCCAATTTCCAGTATTCACACCAGGCTCGTTCCATCCTTCAATTTCCAATCGCTGTATCATAATTTTCACCGGTAAATATCCCATCATGGAGCAGCGGTCCGGTCGTAACCTTCCAGTTCTCGTCACTGATAAAAGTCTCCCTTTCTCCAGTTGCATATTCCACTTCCATCTGAAAGATCAGCCGCGGCGTTGAATACCACAAATCACCTTCTTCTGTTCTATCCCTCTGATTGTACCATCCATTCCCAGGATCATTCCAATGGTATTTTACCCTTTTCCCGTAGATTGGTCACGTCGAAGGTGTTGTAAAAAACGCGAGTGGTAGATTGGTCATCGTAATGATAAAGGCTTTGGCAACAGCCTTTTGTGTAATTGGTCTGTGCCGGAGCCAGGACCTCGTCCCCGACTTTGCTGGCATTTAGATACAATTCGTAATAACCCAGCCCACTGACGTACACCTTTGCCGATTTTATTTTCTCTGTTGAATCTATTTCATGACGAAAGTAAGGAGCTGCGCTGGTTTTCGTTGAAAGCGGATTTTCATCTTCTGCCAGGCCAATCCATTTTGCCTGCCAATCCTTTGGCTCTAAAAAACTCATCTCCCATTTGGAAGCAGCACTCCAATCCGACTCTTCCCCTTCTGCATTCCATATCTTTACCTTCCAGTACAGCGCATCCCTCGATTTCAGTGGCATACCAGCATATTTTATATTTACTGAAACATCCGATTTCGTTTCCCCGGTATCCCAGCAATCACCTATATTGTTCTGTAAATTCTCCTCACTTTTTGCGACCAGAATGCGATACGCCGATTGGCTTTGTCCTCTTTTTGTAGCTTGCATATTCCAACTCAGCAGAGGATTGGCAATATCAATTGCCATCGGATCTTCCAGATTTTCGCAGCGAAGATTTACCGCCACAATGGATTTCTTTTTTGAAACCCCGCACGATGAAATAATTAAAACAAATATTAGTAAACCCGACAGTTGATTAAAAATTTTCATTCGTTGTTGATTTAAGTTTAATGAAATAACACCTTCGCCGAAACTTCCTGCCTTTCTACTCCCGGACCTTCCCATACAAGATGAAGCGATTTTGCCAATCCCTGCTGGAAATAATCCACATTTATGGGATGCCAACCTTTTTTCAATCCTATTTTTGAATCGAGTACCTGTTCGCGGTGGCCACCATCGTTGTCGATAATTAATTTGCCATTGAGATATAAAATGGCCCCGTCGTTCGCTTCCAGCCAGAAAGTATAAACCCCGGTTTCAGGAACTTTTAAATATCCTTCGAGATTATAACCAAAAGGACGGCTATCTTTTATTGCATCCACATTAAATGTCTTCAGAATCCCGGTATCCAGAACCGGCGCCGCACTTTGATTCTTTGCACTCATTACTTCTTTTCCCTCGCGGTACAAATATTTCACGCCAGGTTTTAATTCAGCTACCTCTACAGCATCTAACATGGCTATTTGTTTGAATTCCACAGTTAGCGGATAACTTGGATATTTTCCTTCCATGAAACCAATAGTTTTGATTACCGTAGGCCGGGTAATTACAATGGGCGCAGTATATAATGTTGACTTATCTGACGGCTCTGTTCCATCGAGTGTGTAATAAATCTTTTCGCCGGGCTCTGCTTCTGAAAGCGTGACAGTACGGTCATTCAGAAATAATATATCCGGGAAAATCATATTTGGAGATTTGGCATAACTAAACCTTTTCTCTGTAGAATATGGCCGATCTTCCTTTTTCACACCCCATTCTTTACCGGGTGAACTTCCCATTTCAAAAACAATTTCCCCGCCATTCATAATATCAGCATGTTTCAGATACGATTTTGAATACGAATTACCGTTTAAAGTGGCTGACTGAATGTACTGGTTTGTTTCGCTGTTGTTGTTTGCAATAATCTCAAATTTCTTCCCGTCCTCAAGGTTAATCGTTACTTTATCGAAAAGCGGGCTTCCGATTACGTAATAATCCATTCCCGGTGTAACAGAATATATTCCCATAGCACTCATCACGTACCAAGCCGACGATTTGCCGCAATCTTCATTTCCATCTATTCCGCCCGGCGTATTTTCATAAAGGTCGGAAAGTATCCTTCTTGCCATTTGCTGAGTTTTCCAGGGTGTTCCCACATAATTGTATAAGTAAGCGATGTGGTGACTTGGTTCGTTTCCATGAGCATACTGACCAATCAAACCGGTTACATCACGCAGGTTGATTTTTGAAAAATCAGTTTGAACATGAAAACAGGAATCCAGCCAGTTCTCAAAAACTTTATCGCCTCCCATTAACTGAATCAATCCCTCAATATCCTGCGGCACAAATGTGGAATATTGATAAGCATTTGCCTCGGTGTAATGATTGATGGTTTCCATGGGATCAAAATTGTCCACAAACTGAAAATTACTTTTGCGTCCCCGCATAAAATTTACTTCTTCGGAGAACACATTTTTCCAGAAATCAGCACGCCTGCTGAAATATAAATCATCTTCCTTGCTGAAATCTTTTGTCAATTGGGTCATACACCAGTCGTTGTAGCTGTATTCCAACGTTCTTGAAACCGATTGCCCTTTTAAATCAGACGGAATAAAACCGTAATTCAGATACAGTTCCTTCGGAGGCCGTATTTGAGTGTCATTGGCAAGCTTTTTCGCGGCCTCATAGGCTTTGGGCACATCGTAATCGCGAATACCTTTTACATAGGCATCAGCAAGCACCGAAAGAGAATGTGTTCCAATCATGGGAGGAGTATCTCCCTCTATACCATCAAACTCCATTATCAGCATTCGTCCGTTATGATCGTAACGTTCCAGAAAAGTTCGGATAAATTGCGAAGTCCGTTCAATATTTATAATGGTAAAAAGCGGATGTAGTGCCCGAAACGTATCCCACAATGAAAAATTGGTATAATTATCGAAATCAGCGGCAGTATATACTTTCCCATTGGTGCTTCGGAATTTCCGATCCACATCCATGTAAATATTCGGATGAATCATGGAATGGTAAAGCGCAGTATAGAACAGAATTTGTTCTGTTTCAGTTCCACCTTCCACCTGAATTTTATTGAGTTCCTTATTCCAGGCAGCTTTAGCTTTTTCCTTTACCGAGTTAAAATCCCAATTCGGAATTTCAGTTTCCATGTTCTTTTTAGCGCCCTCAACACTAACCATTGAAATACCAATTTTCAACTGAACAGGCTCATTATTTTTTGTTTTAATTTTGAAGAAACCGGTTATATTTTCTCCCTGAATTATATCTTTTGACGAAGCCATTTCTCCATCACAAGCCACTTCTATGCCTTCAACAGGTTGGGCAAACCGGGCATAAAACCAGACCCTGTTGTTATTACAGCCAGAAACTTCGTTCCCGTTTACTGTGAGAAAACCATTCTGAAGTTTTAAATAAACGCCGGAAGCCTCCGTTTCAGAAAAAGCAAACTGATAAAATCCGGCCCGTGTTGTTGCGGTTATTTCAACTTCGATATTTGAATCATCCAGGTTTACTTTATAATATCCGGGTGCAGCAACTTCATTGCTGTGTTTAAACTTTGATGAGAAGTTTTTAGCAACTCCCTTTTGAAATGGTTCGCTTTCCACCACAGGCATAAACAGGATGTCGCCCGGCGCAGAAACGCCTCCTCCTGCCATTCCGCTAAGATGTGTCTGACTGAAGCCGTACATCGTTGCGGTTTCCTGGTCTTTTTCATATCGTGCATACGGTCCGGGCTGTATCATTCCATAAGGGAGTACCGGCGCCTGAAAAGTATTTCCGCTGCCAATGGTTCCCACAAAAGGATTGACCAGATTTGCATAATCCTGCTCCTGAATAGTGGAAGAATTGCAGCCTGAAATTAGAACTGCGATAAAGAACAGGATAGTTGATTGTATGATTCTCATTCGTTTATAATTTTTCAACTTTGGTTTTTAATAGTTAATTATTTGCGGTGCATGGTTACCAACTTTTTCATAAAAACTGGCGTGAATGCACCTGTTTGACTAGTTATTATTCTTCCCTCTGCTAAAACCGGAGGCTGGTTTTTGTTATCAACTGATGTAAACTATATCTGATTTCTTACTGCTACTTGTCATTGGAATACACTAAACTCCATGGTTTTCGGATCTTATCCATGATTTCCATGATTTGTACTGATTCTTCCAAAGGTATGAACGGCGACTCTTTTAACCCGAGCTTCAGGCAGCGCATCACTTCTTCTGCCTCATAATTCAATGCGTTTCCGATGATGGGCTCTTCAATAACTTCCACCTCTTTTTTATTAATAAAAAGTGAAGCTTTGGTGGGGACTGCAAAAACATCGTGCACAAGTATATATCCATCTGTTCCCAAAATATACGCTTCATTCACTGCTTCTGTTTGCAGGGCAAATGATAAATCCGCGAGTTCTCCGTTGTCGTATTTTAAAACAGCAATACCTTGTTCGTCAGAGCCCCAGTTGCCAATATGTCCCAATCCGACTACCTCCACCGGTGGCTTTTGGAAAATCATTGAAGCAAAAGAAATAACATAAACACCGACATCAAGTAAGGCACCCCCTCCAAGTTCCGGATTCAACTGCCGGGCACCGGGAGGAAATTCCCTTCGAGCACAACGGGAAGCTTTTACCATACGTACCTCTCCGATTCTTCCATCTTTAATCCAATTCAAAACTTTCTTCACTAATGGTATATGACGAGGAATCATTGCCTCCATTAAAAACACATTTTCCTCGCGGGCAACACGCACCATTTCCCTGGCTTCGGCAGCATTTATGGTCAGCGCTTTTTCACATAAAACTGCTTTTCCTTTGCGCATGCACAACACACTGTTTTCCAAGTGAAAGGAGTGAGGCGTTCCAATATAAACCACATCGATTTCCGGGTCATTTGCCAAATCTTCGTAACTACTGTAGGCTTTGGGAACATTAAATTTATCAGCAAATTCCCTGGCAGTTTTCATATTCCGGGAAGCTACAGCAGCCAGTTCGGCCTCAGGCAATATCGATAAAGCAGTGGCAAACTTCTTAGAAATATGGCCAGTGCTGATTATTCCCCATTTTATTTTTTTCACGCAATTCTATATTTATATGATTAAAATTTAATATCGTTTCGGGCAAAAGGATGTTCAACAATCTCTTCACGATTCCCATCCGGTAAAGTTTTTCCGTTCGAAGTCACCCATAACAACCCAAACAACACACGTTATCCTAAAGCTGCTTTTTTTAAAAGGTTCCTACGGTTTAGGTTTTTTTCGCTCATTGCATTAAGTTTAGTCGTTAAGAAATAATTCTGTCTATTAACAAAATAAGCAGAACTTCGCCAGAAAAACTTCGGTTATTTTATTCACTTCATGTTCTATTTTAACTACCAGCGAAGAAATCTCTTTAGCTCATGCATTTTTTCGCATTTTCAAGCAAGCACTGCATATTCAAAGCAATTAATCATGTGTTTTTAATAAAATTCCCGAAGCATTTAAACATCTTAATTTAGACTTTTATTTCCTATTAATCAGACAAAATAAATACTATGCTGAATCACTCAGAACTACTAAAATTAAAACGTTGGAATACGCCAACCATTTGCAACGGATGGGAACAAATTACAAAATGTAATACAGGTGGAGAAGAAGGCTTTAACCTTGAAGAAACAACCGATTTTATGCCGCAGATGGGCCCCATGGTTGGTTATGCCGTTACCTTGAAAATTGAACCCGGAAATCAAATTCATAAAACAAGAAAAAACGTATGGGAAGAGTACCGCGAATATGTAGCTTCTCTTCCGGGGCCTAAAATTGTGGTTATTCAGGATTTAGATAAACCAAACACATATGGTTCTTTTTGGGGAGAAGTAAACAGCAATATTCATCGTGCCCTGGGTTGTGTAGGGACAATTACCGATGGTAGTATCCGCGATGTGGATGAAATGACCAATGCCGGATTTAAAGCGCTTGCACGCCGGTTATCAGTTAGTCATGCTTACAGCACACCTGTTGAATGGAACTGTGAAGTGGAGGTTTTCGGTAGAAAAGTAAAACCAGGACAACTGATCCATGCCGACAAACATGGTTTTATTGTTATTCCGGAAGAAGACGAAAAGAACCTTTTAAGTGCCGCTGTTTTTATGGATAATAACGAATGTAATACAGTAATTGCTGCGGCAAGAAATGCATCAGGAAAAAGTACCGCAGAGCTTCTGAACGAAATCAATAAAGCTTCAGCATTTTTTGGTTTAGCGGCAAAAGAAAAATTTGGAAATATAGGTGAGTGGTAATTTCAAATTTTGCCAGTAAATTATAACCGATGAGAATGAATAATATCAAACCTGTAATTATTTTCTTCTGCTCGCTGCTTCTGTTTTCAGCATGTCAATCAAAGAAAGAAAACCAAAGCATAAAACATATCAAAGTATATTATGAACCGGGACGTTTTGGAGGATGGCCTGCAAACAACGGCATCTGGAGTTGGGGGGACGAAATTCTGGTTGGTTTTGCAAGAGGTTATCATAAAGATTTAGGGCCACACATGCATAACATCGACCGCGAACGGTCCGAAGAACACATGTTTGCCCGCTCGCTCGACGGGGGTGAAACATGGAGCATTGAAGAACCAGGGAAAAACGGGGTTATGATTGCACGGGGAAGTTCACTGCACGGCACAGAACCTGATCCGGAACATATGAAAACCATCACAAAATTGGATAAACCCATGGACTTTTCTAAACCCGATTTTGTTATGAAATTCTGGATGCTGAACATGAACCATGGCCCGTCAATTTTTTATTATTCATACGACAAAGGACATAACTGGGAAGGCCCTTTTAGCCTCGAAATAGATGGGAACGAAAAAATTGCTGCCCGGATTGACTATATGATTGAAGATGATAATAGTTGTATGGCGTTTTTCACAGCAGCCAAAAGTAATGACATGGAAGGCCGTGTTTTTGTGGCACGAACCGATGATGGCGGAATTTCGTGGCATCTTGTATCTTATGTCGGAGACGAACCTGAAAAAGGGTTCCGGATTATGCCGTCAACAGTGCGAATCTCCGAAAATGAGTTATTGCTTACATCGAGAGTAAGGAACGAAACCACGGATTATTTTGAACTGTCGGAAAAAGAACGGGAAAAAAGCCGTTATATCGATGCCTGGTTAAGCGAAGACAATGGAAAAAACTGGAAGTTTTACGGGAAACCTGTTGACGATACCGGCGAAGGAAACCCTCCCAGCCTGATAAAACTAAAAGATGGCCGACTATGCCTGACCTATGGCTACCGGGAAGAACCGTACAGTATTTGTGCAAAAATCAGCGCCGATAAAGGAAAAACATGGAGTGAGCCGATTGTTTTGAGAACCAATGGTTCGGGAAGAGACATCGGCTATGTGCGAAGCATTCAACGTCCTGACGGGAAAGTGATTACAACCTATTACTTTGAGGATTCGAATCAACCGGAACGGTTTATTGAGTGTGCCATTTGGGATCCATCACTATTCGAGTGACTTAATGCTAAACATTTCGATTACATAAACGATGATGACCGTTTTTAATAAATCGGAAGTATGAACATCCATAACAAAACAATAATTTACCAATACATTTTACAGAAATTTTTAATATATAATTTAATATGATGAACATCAAAAATAAAAAATGGATAATCGTTTTCAGTCTTATTTTTCTTCTGACGGGAAAAGGATTTTCGCAAACCATCGACTTAAAAAATGCCCAGATTGTAAGTTTTGAAAAGAACGACAAATATATTTTAAAAGCCATTTCTGTTTTACAGGAAGAAGTTAAAAAGAGAAGCGAAATTCAATTACCCGTCAATAAAAAATGGCCCAAACAATCGGCCAACATCATTGCAGTTGGAGTTGAAGGACAACTGTCTAAATTTCCTGAAGAACTTCAAAAAACAATTGCTGAAATGCCTTCAACAGAAGCAGAAGGATATAAAATTACAGTTATTGAACCTTCTAAAACAGTATTAATTGTTGGTAAAGATGCCCGCGGCGTTTTATATGGAATCGGGAAACTGCTTCGTAAAATGGAAATTCGTCCGGGACAGATTCTGGTTCCTTCCGATTTAAAAATTGCATCGTCGCCAGCCTACCCCATCCGTGGGCACCAGTTGGGTTACCGGCCAAAAACAAATGCGTACGATGCTTTTACACCTGAAATATATGACCGGTACATTCGGGATTTGGCCATTTTTGGCGCCAACAGCATTGAAATTATGCCTCCCCGCACCGACGATGATTTCACCAGCGTTCATATGAAAATACCTGCAATAGAAATGATTGCAGAGCAATCCAGAATTTGCGATTCGTACGGATTGGATGTATGGATGTGGTACCCCAATATGGGAAGCGATTATACACATCCCGACTCCATAAAAAAGGAAATTGAAGAGCGACATGAGGTTTTCAAAACTCTGCCCCGGCTTGACCACCTTTTTGTTCCCGGTGGAGACCCCGGCGACCTTGAACCTGATGTGCTTTTTAGCTGGATGGCAAAAGAAGCAGAAGTATTACACGAATATCATCCCAATGCAAAAATCTGGGTTTCACCGCAGGTTTTCAGGCCAACCAAAGAATGGTTTGATGCCTTTTATGCGCACGTTAACAAAAAATATCCGTGGTTTGGCGGTGTGGTTTTCGGCCCGTGGATTAAGACTCCCATTGCTGAAATCAGAAAAATTATTGGCCCCGATGTTCCTATCCGGCGTTACCCCGATATTACACACAGTTTGAGTTGTCAGTATCCTATTCCCAAGTGGGATTTAGCCTATGCCATAACATTAGGCCGCGAATGTATTAACCCGCGACCCAATGACCAAAAAACCATTCACAATGCTTTTGACGAACTGGCCCAGGGAAGCATCAGTTATTCAGAAGGCACTAATGACGACCTGAATAAAATTGTATGGAGCGACTTGGATTGGAACCCGGAAACACCTGTTATTGAAACTCTCCGCGATTACGCCCGATATTTTATAAGTCCCGACTTTACGGAATCTGTTGCCCAGGGAATTATGGCTTTGGAACGCAATTTACAGGGTCCGTTACTGGCTAACGATGGTGTTTTAAGAACCTTTCAGCAATGGCAGGCTTTGGAGAAGGAAGCTTCCAATGATGTATTAAAGAACTTTCGTTTTCAGGAAGGATTAATCAGGGCTTATTTTGATTATTACGAGTTCCGCAGGCTGATTTACGAGACTGACCTTGAGCAAAAAGCCCGTGAAATACTTGGTTCGGCTAAATCAATTGGAAGTTTGAAAGCAATTGAACAGGCGATTGAAACATTACACCTGGCAAAAGAAGTGCCTGTTTATCCCGAAATCAGGGAACGCTGTTATGCCCTGGCTGATTCTCTTTACAATAGTATAAGGGCACAACTTACGGTAGAAAAACATCATGCGATGGATGGCCGCGGAAACTTCATCGACAATATCGATCTTCCGTTAAACGATGCCATGTGGATGTTCGATCAATTTGAAAGCATAAAAGAACTGACTGATGAAACCGCGCGATTGAAAGCAATTGAAGCAATGCTGCACCGGACGGATCCGGGTCCTGGCGGATTTTATGATAATTTCGGGTCTCTTGGAAGCTGGGACAGAGTAATCTCAGATGTTTCATGGGAAAAGGATCCCGGAAGCCTGCTTTCTCCTAGAGTAAGTTTTGGCGTTGGATTGCGAGGCGAAGAATGGGTTCACCAGGTAACTGCCAGAGGATTTGAAGGAAAATCATCGCCAATGTCGTGGATGAACCAGGTAACCACTTTGTATGATCAGCCACTGGAAATCAAATACGAAAATCTCGATCCAAACAGTAGTTACATCATTCGTGTGGCATACACCGGCCGGTTCCGTTCAAAAATGAAAATGTCGGCAGATGGCATTACTGTTCATGATCTTATTCAAACCGGCATTCAACCCATTTATGAATTCCCTGTCCCTGAAAAGGCTGTTGCCGACGGGAAAGTAATTTTCCAATGGACTTGCGGCGAAGGCGAACGAGGTTCGCAGGTTTCTGAGATTTGGCTGATAAAAAAGAAATGATACAATTTTGTTAAAAAGCAACTTAACAAATTGTAGCTGACAGTGTAAGCGAAGTCGAAAACGATATAAATGCATTTCGACTTCGCTCTTTGTAACAAAATTTTTAAATATTTATTTCACTATCAAATGGTAATATTTTGAATACTTATTGCAGTAAGCACTAACTTTTCAATGAATTTTCTAAACCAATAAAAATCAAACAGCTATGAAAAAAGGAGTAATCTGTTTCATCATCCTGTCTTTTATCACAATGATTTCTGTCCATGCACAGAATCAACCAATTCAGACACTTCAGCCGGAAAAATGGATTGAAAACTGGTTGTTAGTCGGCCCTATTCCACTGGAAAAGAAAAACGAAACTTCAGGTATGTGGAAACATGTTTCGGGGTTCGAAACCGATTACCTTGCATCGGTTGGAGGTGAAACTAATCCCGCTTTAAAAGAAGGCAAAAGCGTAAAATTTAAAGGAGGAAAAGCTCCCTGTTTTTTTTATCAATCGCCAAATTCAATGATAAATCTGGATGAAGTAATTTCCAAGGAATCGTTGGTACTTGCCTATGGATACACCGAGATTGAAGCTCCTGAAGACCGCATTATGATTCTCGGAATTGGTAGTAACGATGGCTGTCGGGCTTGGCTTAACGGTGAGGAAATACTTGATATTCCGATGGAACGCGGGCTTTTTGCCGATGACGACCTGATTCCTGTTTTGCTGAAGAAAGGCAAAAACACACTGTTAATTAAAGTTGAAGAGCGAGGTGGCAGTTGGGGATTCTGTGCCCGTTTTAAGCCTTTTTCGGTTGAAGAATTAAGCTCAGCAGGAAAATTATTTTATGCTACACCTGAAAACAACGGCAATTTTCAACTCAAATCTACTTTCGCTGAAAATGTATTAAATCTGTTAATCGAAAATACAAAATATGAACTTTACTCGGATAACGGAGAACTTGTTACAAAAGAAACACGACAAAATAATTTCACTGCCCCGATTCAACTTCCATCAGAGAAATACCAGGGTTATGTGTTGAAAATGAAAACAAAGCTGAGAACAGGTGATGAGATTGCACAAGCCCTTTCCTTTAATGCCGGAGATAGAAAAACGTATACCCTCTTTTCTAATGGTTCATCAGATTATCGTATTATGATTGCCACAAATGTTTCGGAATCTGAAAAATGGGCCGCCAACGAACTCCAGCACTGGATACAAGAAGTTAGCGGGGTAAAAATCGCTGTTGAAACATTAAATTCATCGTACAGTGGGCCCAAAATTCTGGTCGGGTTTAACGAACTTACAGCACAAAAAACCAAAGCAGAAAAACCTAAACCAGGCGATGAATCCTATCACTATTTTAATGACGGAGCCGATATTATTATTTATGGTGGAAGTGAACGAGGAACCATCTACGGTGTAATGTCTTTTTTGGAAAATGAACTGGGTTGCCGTTGGTACACACCTTTGGTAAGCGTGGCACCTAAAAAAGCAGAATATTCTTTTGAACGACTTTCACATACAGAAAAGCCGGGAGTAAGAGTGCGTAATGATTTTTATTTCGAAGCTTTTAATCCGGTTTGGGCAGCCAGAAATAGAATGAACGGAACACTGAGTTTTGATAAAGTAAACCCACAACCCGGAGGAACAGAAAATTATTGGTCGGTGCACACCTTTTACCGGTTTATGCCACCCGAAGAATTTTACAAAGCCCATCCTGAATATTACAGTTTGATCGACGGCAAACGAATTTATGATCATGCACAACTTTGCCTCACCAATCCTGATGTTTTAAAAATAGTGACAGAAAGGCTTAAAAAGACCATGCACGAGAATCCGGATTATCTTATTTATTCGGTTTCGCAAAACGACTGGAGAAATCCTTGCCAGTGTGAGAAATGTCAGGCCATTGTTCAAAAAGAAGGAAGTGAATCGGGGCCAATGATTTGGTTTGTAAACCAGGTGGCCGAAGAAGTTGAAAAGGAATTTCCTGATAAATTTGTAGGAACGCTCGCTTACCAGTACACACGCACTCCTCCTGCAACTTTTAAACCGAGAAAAAATGTTGTCGTCCGGCTATGTAGTATCGAGTGCTGTTTTTCGCATGATTTTGAAACCTGCCCCGAAAACCAGTCATTCATGAACGACCTGAAAGAATGGGCAACGATTTCACCCCAGTTGTACATTTGGGATTATGTGGTGAACTTTAGCCATTATATTATGCCGTACCCGAATTTCAGTGTACTTCAATCCAACATAAAAACGTTGCGCGACAACAAAGCTATCGGCATTATGGAACAGGCAGCCTATCAAAGCCGCGGTGGAGAATTTGCGGAACTTCGGGCTTACCTGATTTCAAAATTACTGTGGAATCCGGAATGCGATGTTGAAAAGGTTATCGACGATTTTATGTATGGCTATTACGGCCGTGCCGGCCAATACGTGCGCGAGTATTTCGATTATCTTCAAAACCGCGTAACTCCTGAAACACATATTCATCTTGGTCTGTCACCCGACGATGTACTTTTTTCGGGCAGTTTTGTAAGCGATGCCGAGCAAATTTTCCGCAATGCTGAAAAGGTGGCCGACAATACCGAAATTCTTCACAGGGTTGAAATGGCCGAACTTCCGATACTTTATCTGAAATGCAGAAAAAGCCCGGAACTGGCGATTTACGATGGCACTTATGCAAAGTTTAATCGTATTGTAGAACGCGAAGGAATTACACATTATGCCGAATCAGGAGAAAGAAACAAAGCCGAATTTCACCAGCGGATGGAAAGCTTAAAATAGTTATGTTCGGATAATGTGCCATAAAGATATGTTTTTGAAAAACCTTGCCAATTTTGTTTAATACAACCCGGCAATATTTAAAGCGTGAGTTTTATGAGTTTCCATTGATGAATTAATAATGTTATAGAATGAAAGTAAGCATTTTTTCATTGCTATTATTTTTTACTTTGCTTTGGCATTTTTCGGAAGCGCAGGATATTCAAAATATTGAAAAACTTTTTAAGAATCCACCTGCTGACTGCTGGCCTCATACCCGCTGGTGGTGGCCGGGTAACCCCGTATCAAAAACGGAAATAACCTGGCAACTGGAACAAATGCAGTCACACGGAATTCGCGGAGTAGAGCAAATTACCATGGATCCGGTCTATGAAAAAGGAAACATTCCTTATGATTCCGAAGAATATTACGAGATGATCAAACACACGGTTTCCGAAGCAAAAAGGCTGGGAATGGAGATTTCATTCAATTTTGGAGGTCCGGGTTGGATTATTGGCGGTGACTGGGTACCTAAGGAGGACAAAGCCAAAGATATGGTTCCCACATCGGTAATTGTGACGGGACCTGGAGTTTTTGATGAAGAACTTCCGAAAAAATTAACCAAAACAAAGCGCTCTTGGGAGATTTATGAGCCTGAACTATCGGGCAATGAAACACTTTTGGCTGTGGTTGCCGGTAAAATTACGGAAGACGTTATTGATCCGAATACATTAACTGTTATTACTACTAAAGTAACAGACCGCAAACTAAACTGGAAAGTTCCTGAAGGCGACTGGAAGATTATGGCTTTCTGGTTAAAAACAAACAATCATGCAAATGCTGTCGATCATTTTAGCAAAGAAGCAATGCAAAGGTACTGCACTTACCTTGGTGGAAGATATAGAGATGCAGTTGGTGATGAATTTGGAAAAACTGTGGATTCTTTTTTTGCCGACAGTTTTGAGCTTTCTAACCTTGCAGGAGGAATTTACTGGAGCACCGGATTACTTGAAAAATTCAGAGAAAAGTATGGCTATGATCTTACACCTTTCCTGCCTTGTATTTGGTGGCAAGTGGGTGAAATAAGTCCGAAAATTCGCTATGATGTAAATGAGTTTTTGCATACAACCGGAATGAATGCGTTTTTCAATTCTTTTTTGTCGTGGTGCAGAGAAAACCAAGTTAAAGGAAGGATTCAGACATATGGATTTACAACCGATAATATTGAAGCTGCCGGGAAAACGGATATTCCTGAGATGGAAATTTCTGCCGGTGAAAAAGATGCCGCCGAATGGTTCGACACAAGGATTGGGCCCAAAAAATATGTAGCATCGGGAGCCCACATTTACGGACGGGATGTTATATCAACAGAAGCATACACATTTATTCACTGGGAACGATACCGGGCAACACTGGAAGAACTCAAAATTGCCAGCGACATGTACCTGCGAAACGGAGCAACAAAGTTCTACAACCATGGATTTACATACTCGCCGGAGAGGGAGGTCACTCCTGCCCGATCGATTCCGTATGCCGCATTTATTCATCCGGAAAATGTGTGGTGGAAATATTATCCCAAACTGGCAGAATATATTGCACGTTGTTCATTTCTTTTGCGTCAGGGCGATTTTGCCCCGGATATTGCGGTTTATTCTCCCCTTGCCAACCAATGGACACTTAACGTTCTAAACCCGAGAAAATGGACAAGGGAATTTGACTGGGGCGAATTGGGAAATCTGCTTATCGCAAACGGATACGATTTCGATTTACTCAATGATGATGCCCTACAAAACCTGGCAAAAATTGAAAACGGAAATATCAAAATCAGGAATATGGAATACAAGATCCTGCTTCTGCCCAATATTCAGGCGATTCCGTTAAAATCAATACAATTTATCGAAAAATATGTACTTTCTGGTGGAACAGTAATCGCCCTCGAACGAACACCTGAGTATTCTACCGGGTGGGAAAATTTTGCTGGTAATGACATGGAAGTTCAGAAACTCGCAGCCGAATTGTTCAATTCACCAAAAGGAAACGACGATACTGCATTTAAATCGTTAGGAAACGGACAAACCTACCAAATAAAACAGGTACTCGACCGGACTATTTGGTGGGATAAGCGCAGCAGTACATTTGATCCTTTTCTGAATACCATACGAAACCATATTTCTCCTGATTTTAGTATTGATTTTGCGCAGGAAGGAATACGGAGAAACGAAGGATTAACATTTTTGCACCGGAAACTAAACGACACAGATATTTATTTTGTGACCAATATTCAGGATGAAACCAGCACGGTTCCGGTTACATTCCGAACTGACAATAATAATATCAGGAGATGGAATCCATACAATGGAGAGATTTCTGAGGTTCTTAATTTTATACCACAAAATGAAGGGATAACCCTTCCGTTGGAGTTGGCGCCTTATGAATCTGTCTTTTTTGTTTTTAGTCCGGGGGAACCGCCGTTTTATGTTTCAGGAACCAGTTTGAACAATATTAATTCCATTGACAATAACAAATTAAGTGGTTCTACATTCAACAATGGAAATTTTTATATTGAAATCAATTCTAAAGGAAAAAAGACAATTAAAACTGTGCAGATCAACGATATTCCGGCTCCATTGCATATTGACGGTGAATGGAAACTAACGCTGGAAGGAAAAGATTTTCCGCGTAAAACAGAAAATATTTCTTCTCTTTCATCGTGGACAAAAGATGAAAAAACGAAACATTTTAGCGGCACGGGAGAATATGAAATCACTTTTGAAGTGCCATCTTCATGGATTGATAAACATTTGAATTTAATCCTTGATTTGGGAAGGGTTTGTAATGTGGCAGAGGTTTTTATCAACAATAAAAATGCCGGTACTGTTTGGATGCAAGGGCAAAAAGTTGACATCACCAGATGGGCAAAACCGGGTAGGAACAAAATAGTTGTACAAGTTACCAACACTTTAATCAATCGAATTTCAGCGATGCAAAATATATCACCGGTACCTGAAGAACTTGTCCCCCGTTTTGGAACAGCGCTATCGCCAAATCCCGAAGTTTTACCACGGGAATTTGGATTCGGTCCCCTGCCTGCATCAGGGTTGTTGGGTCCGGTAAAAATTATTCCATTAAAAAATATTATTGTTTCATTTTAAGTCAGCCATGAAAATCAGTCATTTTTCGATGAACTTAATAAATGGGTTGAATTGGATCGGCGAATGGAAAGCTAAAAAAATAGTCAGGGCTGCAAAAGAGCAAGACCCCGGCCAAACTATTTAACTAACCTAACGATATCAAGCAATTATAACTAAATCAAGGCACAAAAATTTTCACTTTGTTTTTTCATTTTCTTTGTAAAAATTTTAGCCTGTAATTTTAACTCACTTTCAATATTTTTTTTATTCCAGGTTGTTTCATCTATCATCCAACTTTCCAGTTTTATTCCCGTCTCAACTTCATGAACAATGCCTGAATTTAAATTCCATGTTTCAGGATTAACCATCCAGTTGTCGAGTTCCAAACCTGTTTCAGTTTCCTGAATAAACGCTGTAATTTTTGCAGCATGCACATCCCAGGTTGCTTCATCGGTCATCCATTTTTCAAGTTGTAAAGTTTTTTCCGTGTTTTTACAGTGCGAAAACCCTTTTTCTGTTCCTTCTGCTTTTACGTTTACTACCATTACAATAAGTGCGATAAAAATTGCCGTTTCCCATTGTTTTAATGTTGTCTTCATAACTTCTAATTTAACTTTATTTCAAAGCTAAATGCGATTCAGGTTTTTATAAAACGAAATAGACAAACCAGGCATTTTTATCTACTGAAAAGGGTATTACCCGTTTAAAAGAAAACTCTGCTTGACAGAATTTCCCTATATTCTTATAAAAAACATCGTTTCTGCGATTGTCTTATTAATTTCTTTTATTGAAATTGAAAAGAATAAACATGTGCATCATTCATAAAAAATCTTAACCTTACCTGCTGACCGGCCAGGCTTTTCAGATCAGGATTATCTTTCCATGTTACTTCCTTTTCAATTTCGTTCCCAATAACTTCGATGCAATCACCTCCTGAAAATCCTTTTATGGCTTTGCCATCTGCATCAGTTATTTCAATACGAATGCCACCTGCAGCGGATGTAGAAAAATTAAGAATCAGTTTTTCTCCATTAAAAGTAAAAGATTTGGTAAGCATTTCGCCTCCGTCAAATCCGGCATAAAGTGAAGAAAACCCATCAAGTCGCAAAGAATATCGATGTACGTGCGCGGTAGGCTGAGCATAATCCTGATTGACATAAACCGACATTTCAGTTGCACCGGTTTGCACCGCATTCAAGGCCGGGTAATTGGTTCTCGAAACCCAATTATTCAAACCAATTCCAGGAGTTATAAATCCCTGCATAAAAGTCCGGTCGTAAACATTTCCACCGCGCGAAGTCATGAAAACCGCATCGGAGCAATCTTTATAATATTTCGGGTTTACATTCAGTATTTGGGCTTCCTCATCACCGATTACCTGTCGTCCGGGCATGAAACGGGCTGCCACTGCAACATAAATTTGAGGCGCCCGAAAATATGGATGTGTCTGATTGGTGTACAAATGCTGCAACGGTGTATTTCCGAATGTCATCGGCTCGGTTGGTGTCCAGTTTACAAAATCGGTTGAAGTGGCTCTGCCTACCGATCGAAATCCGGAATATCCCTGTTCTGTCCATATCCGGAAATAAGAAACATAGCACTTTTCGCTTTCCGACCAAAAAGCCACATTCTGCGAATCAAACTTTCCATCAGTAATAACCGGCTCTTCCCCTAATTTTTCCCAGTGAATTCCATCGGAAGAAGTAAAAGCAATTAATCCGCTTTTTTCCGTTCCACCAAGTGCTTTATATTTTTGTTTTGCAGGAACTTCAGGATTTGCATCGATAAACGGACTAAAATTATGGGTAACCGGAGCCGCATTGGCAAGAATTACATTATTCTTTCGGGAACCATCGATTTCAAATATTCCCAGTTCCGGCTTTTGCCAGATAATACCATCTTCTGATTCTGCATAACAAGTTACTTCATGACTGTTACCATCGCTTCCAACTATTGGGATTCCCCTGTAATACAGACGGTACAAATTGCCGTCTTTCAATATGGTACAATAGGCGCTAAACTGTCCTTCCCATGGCTTGTCGAAATACATTACCGGGCCTTCATCAATCGGGTGATGCAATTCAAGGCGGGAATTCACCATTGTATCAATCAAATAATAATCGACAAATAACTCCCTGTTCGAACCAATATTTTTTACCTCAGCTAATCCCTTTGATTTATTTTCCTGACCCAAAGAATTAGCAATTGCTGCTAAAGAAATAAGTATGATGGTCAGAAATTTCATATTCGAAATTATTGATGAAAATTTTGGTACTGTAAAAACCAAACTGAATATTTTTCGGAGAAAGATGGCATCGCTTCAAGGAGATGCTATCTGTAAAAGTTAAACTTTGTAAAAGAGCTACGGATAGCATCTGACCTCCTTTGCCGGCAACAGATGCTATCCGTAATGATTTTATTTTTTACTCAAATCACGGTAATATAGATCTTTTGCCTCGATTACCATTCCGGGATTGTGCATCTGAATTGCAAATTGCCCCTGTTTGTATTCGTCATCATCATAGGTCATTACCGGCTGGTCGTTAATCCAGAATTCGATATGACTACCAACAGCTTTAATCCGGTAGTCGAACCATTCGCCATCTTTTGTAAGATTTTCTGTTGCCGCGCCCGTAGGTTTTCCCGGTTTCCAGAGCCAACCGGTAAATGCATCCTGGGTATTGCAAATTTGAGCCTCGTAACCGCGAGGAAAACCATCAGGATTGTCAGATGGTGGGTTAGCACGAAAATAAAGTCCGCTGTTGGCATTTTTCCCTGTGCTGGAAATTCTGAATTTCCCTTTTACCTCCAGGTCGGTAAGCACCGGATCGGCATAAATATGCCCGAAATCACCTTCACCCTTTAAAATGCCGTCTTTGGCAGTCCAGGTCGCTTTTCCACGGGCAGTCCAGCCTGTAAGATCTTTTCCATTAAAAAAAGTTTGCCATTTCGGTTCACTGTTGCACGAATTAAAAACAATTAACATTGCGATAGCCGAAAATAGTACGAATACGTTTTTTTTCATTTTAATAGATTTTGTTATGTTCAAAATTACCTGTCTCTTTCTTGTCCATAAATTTAAATCACTTTAATATAAATGTGTTCATTTATTTTTCAGTTTTTCTCAACTATTTTACCTTAATTCTTTACGCTTCACATCTTCTAATGAAACAACGCACCGGCTGGTATTTCCTGCAATTCGAAACCGGGACCCTGCCAACTTACAATATTGAATTTCTTAGCTCCCAACTGGAAATATTTCTCATCAATCTTATACTTTCCTTTTCGTAGTGCGACCGTTTTAAAACCACCGTGCAGAAATTCCTTTCCATCCAGATAAAGCGTACATCTATCGTTTACTTTAATTGAAAAGGTATAAATCCCGTCTCTTGGAACATCGAGGTATCCTGAATAAATATACCCGAAATAGTCTTCCTGTTTACGTTGTTCAATCGTGAAGTTCGGAATAATACCCGTCTCGATCGGTGTTAAGTTATCCAGGTCGTTTTCTTCCATCACATGGGCATGATAGTACTTGTAGTTAAGTCCTTTTTTAAACGTTCCTTTTCCCTCGTAATTTGTAAAATTTTCGAACTCCAGTTTATTCAGTTTTACCGATACCGGTGCGCTGGGTAATATTCCATCTTTGTAACTTGCAAACCTAAGGTTTGTAGTTTCGCGCACTACAACGGGTGAAGTATAAAGTTCCGATTTATCGGTTGGCCGGCTTCCATCGGTTGTATAATAAATTTTAGCTGCTTTATCATCGCATTTTAAGGTAATGGTCGCCTTGTCTAAAAAATATTCATCGTTCGTAATGGAATACGGAAGAACGGATGCAGGTTCGTATTTTTCACTTTTCGGACGATCTTCGATAGCTATTCCCCAGCTTTTATTGGGAGTTGGCCCCATTTCAAAAGTTAGTTCGGTGCCATTTAAAATATCGTTGTGCGTGAACCACGATTTTGTGTAATCATTTCCATTCAGTTTAACCGCTTGTATGTATTTGTTTTCGGCTGAAACATTGTTGGCAGTTACAGTAAAGTCGTTTCCGTTTTCAAGATGAATAGTCACTTTATCAAATATCGGGCTTCCAATAACATAATCCGGTGTACCTGGACAAACCGGGTAAAATCCCATCGCGCTCATTATGTACCATGCTGACATTTGTCCGCAGTCCTCGTTTCCACTTAATCCATTAGGTTTATCATCGTACATGGTATCCAAGATCTCCCAGACGATTGCCTGCGTTTTCCAGGGAACTCCGGCATAATTATACAAGTAGGCCATGTGGTGGCTGGGTTCATTTCCGTGTGCATACTGACCTATCAAACCGGTTGCATCAATAGCAGTTTCGTCGTGCACCGATTCTTTTGTAAAAAGGGTATCCATCCAGGCAATAAACTTTTCATCGCCGCCAATCAAATCAATTAAGCCATTAATATCCTGAGGTGCAAATAAACTGTATTGATATGAATTTCCTTCCACAAAATGCTCGCTACCTTCCGCAGGATCGAAAGGCGAAACCCATGTTCCGTCTGATTTTTTTGGACGCATAAAACCTGTGGAAGCATCAAACAGTTTCTTATAAAATTGCGAACGATATGTATAATCCTGAAAGTCATCTTCGTTATTCAGCAACTTTGCCATCCGTGCCACTGCCCATTCGTTGTATGCATATTCCATTGTCATGGATACAGAACCACCCACTTTGTCGGCAGGAATATATCCCAGATCATTAAAATAAGGAATACCCTCCACTCGTTTCTTCATTGCTTCAAAAGCCAGTTCGGCGTCAAAACCACGGATTCCTTTTTCGTAGCCATCCAAAATGACCGAGTGGGTATGATATCCAATCATGACTCCGGTATAGTTTCCGGCCAGTTCCCACTGGGGCAACCTGCCACCAATTCTATACATTTCAAGAAACGTTTTTATCCACTCGTTATAGCGCACTGGGTCAATAATTGAATACAAAGGCATATTGGCACGAAAGGTATCCCACAATGAAAAAACCGTGTAATTATCGAATCCTTCCGCTTTGTGAACCTGGTGATCGACACCGCGATATCTTCTATCCACATCCATAAAAATATTGGGTGCAATTGCGGTGTGATATAAACCGGTATAAAAAATCCGGCGTTGTTTTTCGGTGCCGCCATCCACTTCAATCTTTGATAAAAAAGTGTTCCATTCTTTTTTGGCATTACCTACCACTTTTTCAAAATCCCATCCCTGATTTTCAGTTTCAAGATTTTTTCTTGCCCCTTCAACATCTACCGCCGAAATGCCAACTTTTACCAAAACCTGCTCATCCTTTTTGGTATTAAAATGTACAAAAGCCCGGATGTTCTGCCCTTCCGCTTTTTTTATTCCATCCACTAAAGAATCGTTAACGGCAATGCCATACGATTGAAATGGCTTTGAGAATTTTGCATAGAAATACACAAACTGTTCGGTTGCCCAGCGGCGTGACTTACGCAAGCCCTGAATTTCGGTATCGCTTATAAATTCAATATTGGATTCAAGTACATGGTCACGGTTTTTCAAATCGATGATAATATTGGCATCCTCCGTTTTTGGGAAGGTGTAACGCTGCATACTCGAACGTGTTGTTGCAGTCATTTCAGCCAGCACATTATAATCATCTAACAAAACACTGTAATAACCGGGCGAAGCTTTTTCATTTTCATGACGAAACGCTGAACGATAACCGGTTTTTGAATCCTTCTCATCGCCGGGTAACATTTGAATTTCGCCAACAGTAGGCATAAAAAGCACATCGCAATATTCCGGAGCCCCTGTTCCACTCAGGTGAGTTTGGCTGAAACCCATAATGGTTTTATCCGAATAATGATAACCCGATGAGCCATCCCAGTCTTCCCAACGTGTATCAGGGCTTATTTGCACCATACCAAATGGCAGGGTTGCTCCGGGGAAAGTATGCCCATGGCCACCTGTACCAATCATTGGATCGACCAATTTTGTATAATCAGTTTCGTTCTTTTTCCCTGTACATGCCGAAAGGGTTATGATAAGTATAAAAATTAATGCTTTATTCATTTTTGTCTGTTTCAGTTTAATAATTGTATTTTATTATTTAGTATTCTCAATTTGATTCCTGATTTTATAAAAAGATGCTGCTATATCCTTTTGATTGGCATTTCCGTTTGTTGCGTAATTCTCCATTCGTTTAGCAAAACCATTGAACATGGTTAAAGCCGCCTGCCCGTAAAAATTATTAATACCCTCTTTCCTTCCCGAAGTAATGGTTCGGTAATAGCCTTTTCCGGGATCCATCAGAGTCCTGACTCCACAACTGGAAAACGATTTTATCGTCTCATTCAGAAATGCCAAGTCAGAAGTTGCATTTGAATTATTTTCAAGTTTTGAATGCATTTTTTGCAGCACTTGATAAGGCTTTTGAAGTGATTCAGGCAATTTTACATCCACCTCCATATATTCATTTTTCGTCTTTCGTAATTCAGGGATGGACGGATAATCCACAGTAGATTTTTCCAAAGGCCAGCCCCCTTCAGTAATAATTTCAATTTTTGAAATTGCCGGAAGATTTTCGTAAAACAAATCGACTTCCTTGGAGGAACTAACGGCAACCGGTTTTCCGTTAATCGTTACTGATTTTATATGTGGCCCACCGTTCAAACACGACAGGTAGAGTTTCTTTTCGCCAAAACGAACAGGTTCATTCTGAACAAACTTTGTTATTGTTCCCGGGATACGCGGACGAAGAATCAACTTATCAGAACGATAATCATAATCGAATAATCCCCGAATTGTGGCAGCCGGAATAGCAAAATTATCCACCATTACAGCCACACCACCAACCCGAAACTTTCCGGAATCGGACCATGGATTATTTATATTTTCTCCCTGTTGCGACCAGGGTGCATCCATCCTGAAATCTTTTGCCCATTTCATCGCCCGCACTGCAGAACGACGAATATCCTCAAATTTTCCAAGCTGGTAATACATTAAAATTGCCCGCCCTTCAACGGTTCCCCAAACACCTCCGTTTACCCAGTCGCCAAATTTCCAAAAACCCTGCAACCCTTCTCCTGATGTTCTTCCCCAGCCTCCGTAAGTATCATCAAGTCCGGGTGCATTGGTCAGCAGAAAATCAAACGGACGAATTGCCGGAAATGAAGCAATCTGATTATAGATATCTTCTGAAGTCTGCTCATTTGCAACACGGAGCGCCACTGCATCGGCATTGGCAACACCTTCGAGGTAACCAAATTGTTCCTGGCCTAAAACGCCATGTTTTGTCCCATTAGGCTCAACTGATTTTACAAAATATCCCTGATCAGCCATTAACAGAGGAAGTGATTCGCGTGTGATCTTCCGGCGGTGTTCATATTCCCTCAACTTTTCTGAATCGTCTGTTATTTTATACAACTCAATCATACGATCGAGTGCGGCCAGATAGGTGACTGAAACTCCTGCAAGATAACCTTTCCCGAAGGTTCCATCGGGTAATTTTACACCACCGTAACTCGGAGCCAGAAGATTGCAGGCCGGCCCTACCAGAAACAAGTTATTTTTTGGGTCGCGGGTCCTTTCAATAAAATTACAAGCCCTCTCCATTTTGGGAAGATAATATGCAAGCGCTTCTTTGTCGCGGTTCGACAAAAGAATTTCGGCTTGCATAACCAGGCAAGCGGCAGTGGCTTCATAAAACCAATCGTGCATATTTACATCGCCATCGCCCTGTTTGTAAATAATTTTTCCGGGAGCCGCCGTATCCCCCAATCCTCCGTCGGGAGCCACCAATTCCGAAAGTTTGTTTGGAGTTCCGTCTCCCCAAAGTCCCTTTCGAACGCCATCGCCCTGATTATCCCAAAACAAATCCCACGATTGTTGAAGAATTGAAATCCAGGGTTCCTGCAAAAATGGCGTTGCTGCATAGGAAAACCCGTAACTATTTTGAATCCACCAGGCTCCCCAGCCGGCACCTTCGGTAAACGTGTCCCAGTCTCCGTTATAAATCATGGTTAAATTGGGCACCACCGGATTGGCATGGAAAAAAGCAAATGATTCATCAATCAAACGTAAAAAATCTGCATCGCCGGTACCTGAGCAATAAATTCCCTCGTAATGTTCCTGTGTAGAATTATTCTCAGAATGTGCATTAAATATTATTAGGCCAAATATCAAAAACGTAATTTTTTTCATTTTCAAATTTTAGAGACTGTTTTAACATTACTCCGAATATCATTTTCGTAACAAACCTGTTTTTTTCAATTATGGTTTTGGAATTGCTATGAAATCAAACAGTTCTGCCGGCCAACTATTGATTCTTTCGAATCCTTCGGGAATTGCCTGGCTAAACTGAACATATGCCTTAACTTTCCCTTTTGTGGTATAGGTTAAAGCTTTTCCGTCGTCTCCCGGTGTTGAGACACTATAACCTGCCAAAATACAATCCTCAAAATCAACGTGCAATTTGCCAGTGTCACGGTGACCTTGCGTGCATATTATTCCGGTTGATTTACCCCCCATTTCAGGTTGTGTGAAATTCAGCACAATCATGCGGCAGCGAATCGCACTTACTCTTGCGCAATTACTTGCATACGACATAGCCAATGCATTGTCAGGATGAACAAGTGTACAATCTTCCATAACCAGATGTGATGATTCAGGCATCTTTTTTTCCCAACCACCTACAAGAATGGCTCCGGTATCGCCAACCCAATCCAGGGCAAGGAAGTAGCATCGTCTGAAAATACTGGGTTCATCCGGTCTTACGATAGGATAACATACTCCACCGCCAAAAGCACGGCCAATGCCAACACAATCTTCCAGTATCACAGTAAATCCTTCGCCACTTTTATCAGTTAAGTCCCAAAAGAATCCGGCATCACCCCCGGATGTATATAGATTTCGTAAAATCCATCTATCCCAGCCAAGACTGGAGAAAGTCTGCTCTGTAAACTCAGGTCGCCAGCCTTTGGTTGTTGAACGAATGGTTCCCCACCAATCATAACTCTTAAATCCTCTTTGTGGATCTCCCGAATCGATGATAATTCTGCCAGTTGAACCCGATCCCAGCTTTCCGTCGGTATCGCCAATCAATAAATTATATGATCCGTATGCCCCCTTTTGAGAAGGAAATAAATTGGCTTCTGAATATGTATCAGGACGGATAATAATTATATGACCTCCTTTATCATCAGGAATTGCAGATAGCGCCGATTGTATTGAATGAAATGCTTTTTCCCAACTTTTGCCATCAGAGTTATCCCCTGTTTTGGAAACATAGATTGTCACTCCTTTTTTACCACTGTAATCCTTTGCCAACGGGTCAACAGATTTAACAGGAACTGCAGCAACTTTATATATAACTGAAAAACAAATCCATAGAAAACTTAGTTTCCTGAAGATATTTTTGAAATTTTTATTCATGACTATCTATTTTTCAACATTCAACACCAATTGAACTAATTTCTTCAAGGTTCGAATTAATTTTAATGAAATAATACCCCAGCCGGAATCTCTTCCTTTTCTTTTCCCGGTATTTTCCAGCTTACAGTTAAAGCTTTGGCGCCCCCCATCTGAAAGTAGTCTAACTGAACAGAATGAAATCCCTTTGCCAAACCGGTTTTCTTCCACTTTTCCTGAGTTTTATGAAAACCATCGTTATTGATGAGCATTTTTCCATCGAGATACAAAATTCCCCCATCATTCGAGTTGACAAAAAATTCATAAACCCCGTCAGACGGCACATTAATAAAACCTTTGTACCGATAGGCAAACGACCTGTCATCTTTTATTGCCGCAATACTAAAGGTTGGAATTATGCCAGACTTCAGAACCGGGTAATTTTTCATATCCTCCATTTTCACACAATATCCCTCCAAATATTCGTATGACAAACCTGAACTTACCTTGCCAACAGAAACTGACGGTTGGGGCGTAAGCTGTTCAAAATCCACCGAAACCGGATAACTGGGGTGCATCCCCTTTATAAAACTCCTGGCTTTTACAACCGAGGATTTATTTATCTGAAATGGTTTTTCATACAAATTTGAAGTTTCGCCTGGATCTGAGCCATCGGTAGTATAATAAATTGACGCGCCGCTATTGTCGCACGAAAGGACAACTTCGGTTGAATTAATAAAACTGAATTCTTTGGATTCTACTTTTGGCATTGGCGGAGCAGGATAATCGACAGTCCGCGGGCAATCTTCAGGATTAACACCCCAACTTTCAGAAGGACGATCACCCATCTCGAAATGGAATTCGCCACCCTGCATAATATCGGAGTGTTTCAGAAAAGATTTGCCATAATCCTGGCCGTTGAATGAAACAGACTGAACATATTTATTTTGCAGATTTACGTTATTTGCAGAGATAATAAACTCTTTACCATTTTCAAAATGAATGGTTACTTTATCGAAGAGAGGCGTACCTAAAACATAATAGTCTAACCCCGGAGTTACCTGGTAAAATCCCATAGCACTCAAAATATACCACGCCGACATTTGTCCGGCATCTTCATTTCCGCAAAGTCCGTCGGGTTTATCGGTATAAAACGAATCCATAATTTGCCACACACGTTCCTGTGTTTTCCGCGGCTTTCCCACAAAATTGTACAAATACGCCATGTGGTGACTTGGTTCATTTCCATGGGCATATTGCCCAATCATTCCGGTAACATCGGAATGATACATCTTCGACGGATCATTTTCAATTGAAAAACAGTTATCGAGCCATTTTTCAAAAGACGCATTTCCTCCCATAAGTTCAATTAAACCATTGATATCCTGTGGAACAAAAAGTGAATACTGGTAAGCATTTGCTTCGGTATAATGTTCGGTGGCCTCCATCGGATCGAAAGGGGTTAACCATTGATAATCGCTTCCTCGTGGACGCATAAAACCCGATTCAGCACAGTAAAGATTCTGATAAAATTTACCTTTCTGCGAATAGAAATTAAAATCATCCTCGTTCATCTCCTTTGCGAGACGCGACACGCACCAGTCGTCGTAGCTATATTCAAGCGTTCGTGAAACCGACTGGCTTTCCTCTTCATACGGGATGAACCCTATCTTTTTGTAAACCTCTTTTCCATCGCGAAAACCCTCCGACAGTTTCGTCATTGCCTTAAAAGCCTCCTCTTCATTATAATCCCGAATACCCTTTACCCAGGCATCAGCAATTACCGGTAATGAATGATAACCAATCATGGCAAAACCTTCATTTCCGCCAAACTCCATAATGGGCAGATTGCCAAAATGAATATACCTTTCCAAAAAAGTACGGATATATTGGTTGGTGCGTTTTTGATCGATAATAGTGAGTAGTGGATGCAGGGCGCGGTGCGTATCCCAGAGCGAAAAAGTGGTATAATTATCAAAATCAGTTGCAGTGTAAACCTTTTTATCCGTGCTCCGGTAGCGACGATCGGCGTCAAACGAAATATTCGGGTGAATATTTGCATGGTACAAGGCCGTATAAAATGTCTTTCGCTGCGCTTCCGTACCGCCTTGAACATCTATCCTGGAAAGTTCATCATTCCAGGCATCAGCAGCCTGTTTTTGAGTTTCGTTAAAATTCCAGCCGGGCAATTCTTCTTGCAGATTATTTTTTGCACCATCGATATCCACTCTGGATAAAGCCACTTTTACCATAACTTCTTTGCCGGTTTGTGTATCGAAAGTAAAATGAGCTTTTACGTTCTTTCCCGAAACAGCAATGGCGTCCTTCTCCATATTTTCATCTTTATAGAAACCGTATGATTCAAATGGTTGTGAGAATTCAGCATAAAAATACATCGTCCGGTTTCCGTCTAAACCGCCATAAGGATGCCTGAACCCGGCAATTTTCGTATCCGATATTTTTTCCAGAAAAAGGCTGTCGATATTATCGTTTATTCCATGCATCAAATCCAGAATAATATTCCCATTTTCAGTTTCAGGGAAAGTATATTTATGAAATCCAACGCGAAGAGTGCTTGTTAATTCTACTTTTATGCCATCTTCAAGTTGTACAGAATAATAACCAGGAGTGGCCGACTCATTATCGTGCGAAAAAGCAGCCCTGTAACCCGACTTGGTATTGGATGTATCGCCGGGACTGAGCTGAATATCACCAATTGTTGGCATCAACAAAATATCTGCACCGCCACCACTTCCTACGCCACTGTAATGAATGTGACTAAACCCCATAATACTTTTATCGGAATAATGGTAGCCGGAACATCCGTCCCAGGTAGTGGTTCTTGTATCAGGACTAAGCTGAACCATCCCGTGCGGCATCATTGCCCCCGGGAAAGTGTGGCCATGACCATCGGTACCTACAAACGGATTAACGAATAGCGTATAATCGGTTTTGTTCTTTTTCCCAGTACATGCTGTAAAAAAGACAATCAACAAAAGAATTAGTAATCGGTTTTGTTTCATTTATTTTGGCTAATTTTTTCACATATTCCTTTTGAACCACAAAAGGATTTTATCTTAATGCCCCAGCTTCAATATTGATATTGCGTTATCATGAAGTATCATTTGAGCAATTTTTAAAGCCTCCGCTTCGGTAAAATAACCATCTCTCACTTTATCTATCAAAACATTTGAAACGATTTGCCGGGCAAAAAGCTGATGACCGTAAACTCCCTCCACGTTATGAAAATCGCCACCAAACGCCATAATCTTATTAACCGGAATTGTTTCGAGCCATTCATGCAGATATCGTTCAGCATAAGATGGTGAGATGATGTAAAGCCAGCACAAATCGATAGATACATTTCTGAAATTTTTTGCCAGTGTTGCCAATTCTCCTCCAAAAGGATATCCTCCATGAAAAAGAATAAAATTGACATTACGGTATTTCAGAAACAAATTGGCAAGATGAGTTGGATTTGAATTCTCAATCAGGTTTCCGTCGCCAGCCTGCAACCCGGTATGAATTTGAATGGGTAGTTCTGCTTCGCCTGCCAGTTCTATCAAACGGTAAGTCATGTAATCCTGTAAGGGTTTCACTTCGTCAAAGGAGAACACATCAGTTTCTTTTGAGCTCCTCAACTTTTGAAAAACTTCTTCAGCCACTTTCTTTTCAACCTCTTCAAAAAACAAAGTCCGGCTATAGGCGATCCCTATTTTTACTGCAACATTTCCTTCTTCCACAGCTGACTGAAACTCCTTTTTCAACGACGCTTCCAAATCATCCAAGGAAAGAATCTTTGTATTTAACCGACTCTCAATATTCCGGATTTTTAACTCCGAGTTGATATCAATATAGTCAAACCGCTTTGCGTACCGAACCATTCCGGTATCGCCAAAGCTGTGATTATTACTGTCAACCACAACATAATCAATTTTACTTTTTTCTTTCAGAACCGTATAAAACCAATCGGTATTGTATGCTTCCCTGATTTTAGAAGAAAGCTCCTCAACGGTACTTTCGTTCAATGTTTTTATACCAAATAAGCGGTCAATTGTAAGCTCAACAGCACGATTATAGGCAGTGTTAAAGGAAGCCTCCCAGAAAGGTTTCACTGCCTGCCATTTTTCCATTACGGTTAACGACCCCGAAAGCAGCTCTTCAAAATCGGCCTTTGACATTCCGGCTGATTTTATATCATCGTCGGCATAATGGTGCAACAACAGCGTAAAATCAAGCATCTTGCTATTTTTAAATCCGTTTTGGGGGACAAGATGCTCGTGGGTATCCACAATACGCATATTGTTAATATAGCTTTCAATTCGCGTTTCAAAACCCTTTTCAGGAAGAGGCTTCACCTGCACCTGTGCTTGTAAACTCTGAAAAAGAGAAAAGGCTACTACAAAAATCGTTGTTTTTTTCATCGTTTATTTTTTCAGTATTAATACTTAAGATGATGAGCAACCAGAAACGACATAATCAACAATGTCTGAAGTTTTCTCATCATACCTGTTAAATTGATCATGGTTTTAGCCTTTCATATTGATTAAACAAGGTAAACTCATTATAATCAGATATAATTTGAATGGCCTTCTTAAAATCATGTTCTACGTTAAATTCGTGCCTGAAAGCCACTACGTCGCAGTTTGCGCTATAAGCCGCAGTAACTCCTGCAAACGAATCTTCAAAAACCAAAACTTCCTTTCCCTGCAAGCCTAAACTACGGAGGGCAACAACATATGCTTCCGGATCAGGTTTGTGGTTAGTTACCTGCTCTTTGCTGATTACTATATCGAAAAAACCGGTAAGGTTAAGTTGCTCAAGAACCTGCTCCACCATCCAACCAGCCGCAGAACTTACTAAGCCTAATTTTTTATCCTGTCTTTTTAGTTTAATAAGCAATTGAACAACATTTGAATTAGGTTCAAGTTCGTTATTAAGCAGTTCCTGATAAATAAGCTTAAACTCCTGGTCGAAGCTTTCAGTATCGGGATTTATTCCAGCCTCAGAAAAAAAATGACTTCTTACCTTTTCCCAATTTTCGCCCATAACTGACTTGTAAACATCAACACCTGCAAGTCCTCCAAAAAACTTGCAGGTTTCCGACAATGCCAGTCCCTTTAATCTTTCAGAATTGACTAATGTTCCGTCCATATCAAAAAGACAGGCTTTATATTTTTCATTGATGTTCATTGTATTTACAGAAAAACCGAAATTAATCTTACTTATTTCTCAGCATTATTCTTCATAAAATCTTCACGGGCATCGTCCACATCATCCATATCCGGCCCTTGTTCTATTTTTCTCCAATCGATGGTCCTATGGTATTTTTTCATCGAAAGTTCAGCATCATACATTCGTTCATCATGACGCTCCAAAGTATAGGGCGTGTAATCAGGTTCATCCGTAAAAAAGTCTTGCAATAACGAGGCGGTCAAATCGAAATGATTGACATAAGGCACATTCAGAATATTGTAAATGGTTTTCAGGATTGCCCCGAAATTGGCATGAGTATGCGACACGTAACCTTTTTTCACATACGGGCCAGCCATCATCAAAACTGAACGGTGTGCATCAACATGGTCAACCCCGCCCTGAGGATCGTCTTCAGTAATAATCACCAACATATTTTTCCAGTATTCCGTTCTTGATAAGAAGTGTAGAATCCTACCAACAGCAAGGTCGTTATCTACCATATACGATTGACGATAAGGATAGCCTTCTTCCGGATCAGGACTTGTTCCATGATCGTTCGGAATCATAACCGTAACCAGAGAAGGCATTTCGTCATTGCTATCAATCCAAAGTCGGGTAAATTCCTTTTCAAACTGATCCATGCGGTATTGATCCGGAATATTCATGTTATAGCCCGGATAGTCGTGGCTGGTTCGGTAAAACAATGCTTTTTGCATTGGAATCATCACACCGTGTGCAGCGCCAGTATTCACATCGTACCACTCTTCCCGTTCATGGCCACTTTCGTTGGCCTGACCAAAGTTGTAAAATTCAACACCTTGTCGTTCCATTGCTTCCCAGATACCACCAATTTCACCATAATCTTCCGGGTCAACACTTCCAATAGTCTTTGGAAACCGGCGTCCTTCTGCCTTTGAAAAGGGCATTGCCTGTTTGCTAGTTGCTGCATTCGCTTCTACCCATTCATTTGGAATAACCCCTACCAGCCAGTGATGTCCATGAACCGAAGCATCGCTGTCGCAATAATAATTATCGGAGTAAGAAAACTGTCTGGCAGCTTTAATATGGTTTGGTGCAATTCTTAAATTAGGAAACTTTGCCTGCAATGAATCCGGTAAAGTATAGGTATTATTGATACCGTAACGAGCAAGTGTACTGTCGCCGCGTCCTTCTTTTAACTGACCAAAAACTTCGTCGTAAGTCCGGTTTTCTTTCGTGATGTAAACAATGTGCTTAATCGGGCTTTGACGTATCCCGGGAAGTGGCGGGAGCGGATTTTTTCCGTCATCGGCAACAGTAGTTTCCAGGAATGTATTATCAATACATTGTTTGGTGTATTTTGCCAGTTCTTCAGCATTGGGCACATTTACCTTCTGGAAACTTCCCAACTGAATAGAACTTACAGAAGCTCCCTGTATGGGCGCTACAAAACCGTCACCTCCGTTAGGCCCTGCTCCCCAACCCCGGCAAGTAATAATATACAATTCCTTCTCATCAGCTGACAACTCAACGCGAGTTGGCCCCCAACCGGATGGTATTAAACCCTTTGTTGTTTTTGTTGGAACATCGATAACCGCCACGGCGTTAAATCCGAGCAGTGCAACGTACAAGGTTTTTTCGTCTTTGCTCATGGTAATTCCAAAGGGCAACGAACCGCGTACTTTATCAATCCGGGGATCTATCTGAATAGGAATGCGTCCAACCATTTCCTGGGTTGTATGATCAATAATAGCAACATTGTCATTCGTGGCATTGGTTACATAGGCAAATTGTTTACCAACCGCAATTGAATTAGGACTTGCTCCTCCAACAACCTCCGCATCCTCAACCGTTTCACCAATTAAATAGCCGGTTTTGAATTTGCTAATTACTTCATTCTTTTCAAGATCAATCGTGAAAACACTCATTGCATCAGGATGATTTGGGCTCCCTAAACCGGGAATGACCTTTCCTTCAACAATTGTTCCTTCCCTTGATTCGTGCGTATTTTCACCATACGGATGATGAGAAATTCTTAGATCATCATAATTCTCAGGAGTTGCACCTTCTACCAATGGATAAGAATAAACTCCGACATTGGCAACAAAAGCCTGTTTTTTATCGGGGCTGATTGCAACACCAAAAGGTTGTCGCCCCACTTTAATTGATGCCGTTATTTTTTCAGAATTTAAGTCAATCCGTACCAACCTGAAATTTCCGCGATCTAAAACCAACAATTCATTGTTATCTGAATTCAACATTAAATCCGAAGTAAAACTATCCTGATAATCTTCGCCGTTTATTTTACCATTTAAAGAAATGGAACCAATCTTTTTATAGTTTTCAATATCATAGATTACTACGTCTCCTTTATCGCCGCCACTCAAATAAACATGTTTCGAATCGGGCGAAAATGCTACTCCCAAAAATGAGCCTTTTTCCAAAGGAGAATGAATTTTATTATCATAGCTGGGAATCCGCTGAGAATTTAGATCTTCAAGATTTATAACTGTAATTACACCGTTATGCAGGGTCACTGCCTTTTTTCCATCGGGTGAGATTGACATTCCATAAGGATCGTTGGTAATTGGAATAAAATCACCGGCCATGGTTACATAACGACCACTTGGAAGCACCGTTACACCGGTTTTATCAATATTACAATACTCGTCTTTTCCCGGGACTTGTAAAACCTTTACTGTTTTCACCGATTTGTTGCAGCTAACTAAAAGCACAATGCAAATTGCTGATATTTTAAGCCTAAAATTCATTGATATATATTTAAAGATTTGTTTATTCAAGTTATTTTAATTATACAGTTCTTTACAATACATGCATTCTTTCCTACATTTTTACAATATTAAACTTACTTTTTAATTAGCCAAAGTTCTGTTAATTCAGGATCTCCCCAATTCAGTGTAATTTTTCCACTCTGAACAGCTTCTGAAGGAACATGATATTTCACCACGGCGCCTTTTTCATTGCTAAAAACAAATGGTTCTACCCAAACTCCATTCACCTGAATTTGTGCAACACGGTAACCGGTAACCCACACATCATATTCGGCAGAAGAATCAATATTATCATATACCACTGCAATTGGCTCGTCCATACTTACCAACCACGAAAGTCGCAGACGATTAAATCCTTCATCCCAATACCAGTAGCCCGGATTGGGGTTTCGTTCCATCAAAGGATCGGTGTCAAGTCCTTCGCCACGCACCACATGCGTAGAACGGTCCAAGGTTCCCAAATCATCATAAAAACTTCCCTCTCCGGGGTTTTCCCAATTCCGAATAACATCCAGTTGCTTTACTTTTTCTTCTTCGGAAGATAATTTTAAAATTCGGGTAAACTCGTCCTCCAACCAAAGGCGATTGTTCATTGGCAAATCGAGATAATCAATAATAGCACCTCTATTCAATCCTGCGGCATGGTATTTTTTCACGCTGGTTTGGTATCCCATGGAATCATAAAGAAACTGAGCTGATTTTTCGATTTCGCTTTTTAAATTCGATGCTGCCGGTTTGCTTTGGGCAAGATTCAAAATCTCTGTCGATTTCTTTATTGCAACATCAGCGCCTATTTCTGATGCTTTGCCAAGAACTTCATTAACTTGTTCTTCCAATGCACGTTCATAAATCACCTTATTCCGGATATATGCATCATATCTGGCTCTTAGCATAAATAAATGCCATCGCCAGTTACCATTTAACTCTGGAGCCGATTTATCTAAAGTCTCCCAAAAATGAAGCGTTGTTTCAACAGCGCCTTTTTGAGCCAACGGACCTACCCAGTTGTCTTCAAGTGCAAAAATTCCATCGGCCACCGATTCTGCCAAATCAGCCCGAAAAAAGTAACGACCATAATCTTTTAATATTTCGCGGATATCTGCTTTCTGATCCCATCCTTTGGCACTCCACAAAACTTTATTTAAATCATCGTGCATTCCGTCCGAATACGAAATAAACCCATCGGTATAAGGAGCCGACCAGTTATGAATTGTTGAATAATAAAGTGGTTGAGGATTAGGACACTCCCTGCCCAATGTGCGGGCTAAAGCAGGATCCCACCAACCTACATCGTACTGACTGCGACAAGAATGTGTTATATCCGGATAATCGCGCAACTGATATTTTACAGGTAATCTTTTTCTCATTTCTGCAATTGGTGGAGTGGCAGGGCCAAGAACCAAACCTCCTAACCAATCCGGCATATTTTGGTTTAAATATTCAAAAACATAATCAATTTTATCCTGCTCAAAATCCTGAAGCGAAAGCCACAACTTAGCGTTTGGATGTTTTACAATCAGGTATTGGTAGAGCTCGGCCAAATAAGGCATTATCAATTTGGGGTGATTACTTCCGGGATCCCCACCGGGAAGAAAGATACCATCCAGCCGGGGAGTTTGATCAAAAAACCTTTTCTGTTCCAAAACCGCCTGTTTTCTTTCGGCTTCATTTGATAAATCAAAATCGGCAGGCACCCATGCCCAATAATCTAGATCATATTTTTCACAAATCCGGCTGATAATAATATTCATCTCGGCCGGCTTAACTTTCATCAACGACTCATTACCAGGGTGTAACGGAATATTTTCGATACTATTGGTTCCAAACATAGCCAGGTCGCGAATATACTGTTCGTAAATTTCAGGAGTCCAGGCATCGTATGAATTAGCAGTTGACCTGTATCCAATCTGATGACCACGAATCGGGTACTGCGGAAAACTGGTATAATCCATGTGTTCAGGAATACTTATTTCTCCTTCACTCCAGTCCATCATTCGAAGAAATTTCCCAACGCCAAACAATACACCTCGCGCATCTTTTGCTGAAATAGAGATTTGATAACCGCCGTTCTCTTTATCTATTTTTAGATTGTACCCTTCAGGTTTTAGCCCATCTACACCGAAACGATTATTGGATGTTAAAAGAATTGCATTGCCGGAACTTTTTTTTTCTGTTGTAATTTTCCAACTTAAACCAGTTCTTCTTTCCACTTCTTCACTTAAAACCTGCGCAGCCACCATTTCAGCCTTCGCATTTTTATTGCTAATTACAATAACTGCTCTTTTCAAACTGCCCTTTTCTGTATGTGATGCATATGCAGAAATTTGAATAAACAAAAGCAGTATTAGCCAGGAAAAAGACAACCTCGAAATAATCTTCATTAGAATTCCGATTTACATATATTAAAATTAACGCTATTCAAAATCTCAGTTAATTACTTCTTATGAAATAACACTTTCGAAGGAATTTCCTGTTTCTCAATACCCGGGCCTTCATATGAAACTTTTAATCCGTTCAAACCACCTTCCTGAAAGTATTTTACCGAAATGGGATGAAGCCCGGGTTGTAGTTCCACTTTTTTACCTACTTCCACCACCGGATGTAAACCATCATTATTGATAATCATGTTATCATCAACATACATTCGTCCACCATCGTTTGTTGCCAGGTAGAAGGTATATTCACCCGCCTGTTTTATATTGATGTAGCCTTCAAAATCAAACGAAAAGAATTGCTCTTTTTCTCTTGGTTCCATTGTAAAGATGGGAACCACACCCGTTTTCAGAGGTGGTACTTCCAGAAAATCATTCACCATGCGGTAAATTCCATGAGTGTATTTATAAGAAAGCCCGGGTTTTACTTCGTTCATACTCACTTTCTTTATTTCTCCCATTTTTTTGAAAACGGCAGTAGCAGTGAGGCTTGCTTCATTTCCTTTAAAAGCTTTCATTTTAACCGTGGTATTTTTATTCACCACCACATCGCCTTTAAAAAGGGAAGAATTCCGGGTTGGTTCCGAACCATCAAGCGTATAATAGATTTCTGCATCTTTGGTATCGCAAACCATATTTACCGAACATTCGGTTTTGAATACTTTTTCGGAATTACTAACATAAGGAGTGGTTACAATTACCGGCACATCCTCTTTTAAAGGATATTCACTGTTCACAGCCCACTCTTTGTTCGGCTCCGGCCCCATAACCAACTCCAGTTTTCCACCTTTTGCCAATTCTTCATGACGAAACCAAAAATTAGTCAGTTCTTTCCCATTTAATTTTGCCGATTGGATGTATTTATTTTTAGCAGAAAAGTTTTTAGCTTCAATTACAAATTCTTTTCCTTCGTAATAATTTTGATCAAGTTGAATGGTGATTTTTTCAAAAACAGGACTTGAAATTTCATAAACCGGATCGACGGAAGAACCACCATCCATTTCGAATAATCCCATGGCGCTCATTACATAAAAAGCGCCCATTTGTCCCTGGTCTTCGTCGCCATGATAACCGTCAACCGGATCGGTGCCAAAATAATTATCCAGAACTTCCCGCACCCAAAATTGTGTTAACCAGGGTTTGCGTGAATAATTAAACAACCACGGAGCCTCCATATTCGGCTGGTTACCAATATTTACATATTCACTGGTAAAATGCGGGTACGATTTTTTAAATCCATCTTCCAGGCGGGAGTTAAACTCATCGATTCCCATCAAATCAATTAAAGCCGGAAGATCTTGTGGTACATACCAGCTAAACTGCCAGGCATTTGCTTCCACATAATTTTTTGAACCATAACCAAAATCCTGTCCCTGATCACCGGCGCCGGTACTTACCGAAAAATCTTCGGTCCAGGGTCCACCAGCATACTTAGCCCGCATATAACCTGTTGAAGGATCAAAAACATTCCGGTAATATTGCGATCGCTGCATAAAATACGTATAGTCTTCCGTTTTGCCTAAAGCTTTTGCCATTTGCGCAACACACCAGTCATCGTATGCATATTCAAGGGTGTTTGAAACCGGGCCTTCATTAGCCGGAACAAAACCGTTATTCATGTAAGTTTGCAAATTTCGGTTTCCAACATATCCGCCACACTCATGCGGCCTCCCGGGAATGGTTTGAATTTCCTTCATCGCTTTATAGGCTTTTTCGGCATCAAAACCACGAATTCCTTTTTGCCAGGCCATTACAATAAAAGGCACCTGATGTGCAGCCACCATAATACTCGAATATTCGAGTCCCCCCGGAGCATCTGGCAGCCAGCCGCCGTCATCGTATAATTTCAGTAAAGAGTTCACCCACTGTTCTGTATAATCGGGTGTTAGCAAACTCCATAGCTGGTTTAAATTCCATGCTGAACCCCAAAATGCGTCGCAACCATAAATGGGACTGTCCGGGTTAGGCGCCTGCTGCACATTTTCACACATATCCACATATTTTCCGTTTACATCGCTAAAAATGGAACGCGAACAATAAGCACGGTATAAGTTGGTATAAAACTTTAGTTTGTCTTCTTCTGAACCACCTTCAACCTTAATTTTTTTCAGCAAAGTATTCCATACATTTCTTGCATTATCGTGTGCTTTATCAAAATCCCACTCAAAAGGATTCATTTCGGTATTCAAATTTAGCCAGGCCTGCTCAGTACTTACATACGAAATTGCTGTTTTTAACAACACAACCTGATCATCTCCCAAATCAAATTCAAGAAAAGATCCCATATCCAGATCTTCTGAGGTTTCAATATCGTCAGTATTTTCAAGGATGTTCGTTCCGATCCAGCCGCCCATCGATTTGAAAGGCCGGTTAAAACGGGCTGCGAAATGCAATGTATATTCATTCCACTCACCAGCTTCACGCTGCACGTATCCTTCTATTTCGGTATCGCTTACTTTTCTTATTTCAGCTTTTATATTTTTTGAAGGTTCTTCTTCAGCCACTTTCAAATCGAACAGCACCCGTCCATTTTCTCCTTTCGGGAAAGTATAACGTTGAAAACCGGCACGTGTAGTTGCTGTTAATTCAGCAAGAATATCATAGTCTTCGAGAATGGTTGAATAATAACCGGCTGTAGCAACCGTGTTGTCGTTGTTAATGCGCGAACGATATCCTGAATCCGGATCATCGGAAGTTCCTGGCGCTATTTTTAAGTCTCCGGTGGTAGGCATGGTCGTAAAACTTCCCATCATCCAGGAATGAACATGCCCAAAACCGGTAATGCTATTTATTTTATATTCGTACCCGGCACCTAGTTGGTAATGGGTTTCATCGGTATTATCAGGGCTCAGTTTTACCATACCGAAAGGCATACTTGGCCCCGGGTAAAGCATCCATCTTGAGACGGAAGTTCCTAACAAAGTATTTACATAATCAGCAGGTTCTTTTTCATTTACAGACGGATTACAACTACTAAAAATTATCGCTAAAAGAATTATAATGATTGGTTTTCCACTCATTTTCATTTGGTTTTTTTTAAACATTCAATACTATTTCTGATTTATTAAACTCTTATAAAAATTTTTCGATTATACAGGAACCGGAGGAAAAGCAATGACAAAAGCATTGAAACTGTCATTACCAGAAAATATCCCCAATGATCGGGACTCTTGCTATCGGTAGTGCCGCCTACCATGAATGAGGCCAGTTTATTGAAATCCATCAATTTTCGCAGCATATAAATTGTAATAGGATTAACACCGATCCATACAAAAACCAATGTCCACTTTTTATAGCCTAAAACATCGATAAACCAGTAGAACAATCCCATCAACATAAAACTCAATCCTCCACTGACTAAAACATAAGTTGAAGACCATATTTTTTTGATGATTGGAAAAGAAACCGAACCTGCTAAACCAACAAGTAATAGTGCAATCCCAAGTCCGACCAGGTAATAAACTTTTTTATATTCGGTTTTACCCCCGTCTAACAAAATAAGCGATGCAAATATTCCGATGGTACAACTTACAATTGCCGGAAAAGTGCTTAAAATCCCTAAAATATCCCAGGTTCCATCGGCTCCAAATTTTCTGCCCGGCAAGAATACAGAATCAATATATTGCGCCCAGTTATATTCAGGTGTCATCGATATTTTTCCGATTCCGGGCACCGAAACAAACACGTTCAGAATCCAATAGGCAATGAGAATAGCAGCAGAAATGACCGCTACACCACGAGGTTTAAAATGAATAAACAGAATGCCGGCAAAAAGATAAGTTACGGCAAGACGCTGCAAAACTCCGAAAATCCGGACATTGCTCCAGCCTTCCGATATTCCGCCATAATAAATAATTCCAAGGATAAAAAGCAGTACAAATCTTCTCAACAATCTTTTGTAGGCTGCTGTTTTCCCATCCTTTTTCAAAATAGTGGACAATGAAAAAACGATTGACATGCCCATTACAAATTCGAAGAGCGGAAAGATGAGATCGTAGAACGTAAAACCTATCCATTTGGCATGATCTAACTGAGGCAGCAGAACCTCCTGAACACCCGGGCCAAACATTTTTACAGCCGCAACTGCAAATCCGGTACCACCAATTAACCAGAACATATCAAACCCTCTTAATACATCTACGGATACAATTCTTGTTTTTGTATTTACCTGTTCTGAATTTGCAATATTCTTTTCTATCATTTCCAATAATTCAATTCATATAATTTAGGCCAATCATGAGCCAATTATTTTTTGCGCAAAACCTTTCAATTAACCTGCCAACAAGAGTTTCCAAATCCAATCCACAAGTGTGTGCGTAAGTATAGCGGCCAATAAATTATTACCACTTTTTTTGTAAGCCCATGCATAACCCACTCCGGCAATTGTGGCTAATAATACATAGGTAATTTGTGTACTCAGATCGCTTACATTATTCCAGTGCATCAACCCAAAAGCCAATGAAGACACCACCATTGGAACCCATTTTTTTGTAGTCGCTTTTTCAAGCCCCCGCAACAATAAACCTCTGAAAAACAATTCTTCAGGCAAGGCAACCGTTAGGAACAATCCGATAAAATGAGTCGCCAGCTTTGAACCATTGATATGTTCGGGAATAGCAAAAGTTAGAAATCCGGAAATAATTCCCGGCGGAACGACTACTACCATTATCCCTGCAAGTGCTATCAGTGCAATGTATAAATCCTTGATTTTTGGAACCAGGCGGTATCCGGATTCAGCATTTCGAAATCCATACCAGCCAATTACAGCTACAACTGAAATAGCCATCGACCACCAGGTATAACCAAGAGAAGGAAGCATATCCGTAGTCCATCGCAGATCAAACGGAATCCAAAGCAAAACCCAAAAGGCAAGATCCATCCAACTCAGTGAAAACGATTCGCTTTTCAGTTGCTTCAACGATCCCAAAATAGACCAAACCATAAAAGCGAAGATTACAGTGTAATACGGGTTGAACGAGATCTTCAGTATTCCGGGAACAGCAAAAAGAAGTGTAAATCCTCCTGCAATATAGTGAAGAGAATTTTCATCATTCTGTAGCCAAACCTTAAATTGCTGTAACGCTTTTGGAGCACCCAATGCCAACATCATCCCCATTATCGGGGCTAAACTTATAATGTTTGCAATAATTGACACAGGATTATTATCTGACTCAGCGGCCGAAATAATATAAATTAGCCCGGCCCCAACCAGTGTCCAGATAATCCAAAGTATTATAAGTCTGCTCTTCATTTTAAAATTAGTTGTCGGGTGCAATACACTTTAAGGGCTTTTCAGCATTTTGCTATGCCCCTATTTCAATTTATACTCTTAAGAATATTTTATTTTTATATAGGTAGAACAGAAATAGCCACTCTGCTGCAATTAAACCGGCGATGATAAGAACAGGTCCATAATCGCCCATAACACTGGCAAAAGAGCTTAAAAAGAATTCTGAAGCATGCCGAAAATCAATAAACCGGCCTCCCAGATATATGGTTATCGAATTCAAACCAATTACCTTAAAAAATAATATCCAGTTATCCCATTTTTTTACATCGATTATAAAATAAAACAGGGCAAGCAAAAGCGAGCTAATTCCTGCTGTTAGCAAATCAAACGGAACAGTCCATATTTTTTTAATGATTGGATAAACAGGCGAAAGTGCAAGGGCAATAACGATAAGCGATGCCCCGGCAATCACTAAAATCATGGTTTTTCTCGTCGGAACAATCGTTTTATCGCGCAAAAGTACGCCGGCGAAAGTTCCCATTAAGGTAACCGAAATGGCCGAAACAACACATAAAATTCCTTCCGGATCGTAAGTGTCGTATATTAATCTTCCGGGAAGAAAATGCTGGTCAATCCAGGCATTTATGCTGCCTTCAGGAGTAAATGCACCTGCGCCAAACCCCGGAACCGGAACAAGATGTTGCAAAATGGCTATTCCGCCCAGTATTCCAACAAGCCAGAAAATCCTGGTTTTTACTGTGGTTGTATTAATTACTATTAACGCTGCGAAAAAGTAGGCAATACCAATTTGCGACAAAACACTAAGCACTCGTATTTCTGAAAAACCATTTTTTAGCAAGCCGTTATAAAGCAGCCCAAAAACAAACAGCAGAACCATTCGTTGAAAAACCTTTTTATGAAGTACAGATTTTGCTACTCCTTTTTCCAGACGGCTTGTTAATGCAAAGGGTATGGCCACTCCCGAAATAAACATAAACAGAGGGAAAATTAAATCCTCAAAATGAAATCCGTTCCAATCAACATGATGCATTTGTTCGGAAATGGGTTCCAACCACCCCCATCCGGTGGCTTTTGCCAGAGCACCGATTAATGAACCTCCTCCGATTATCCATAACATATCAAACCCGCGCAATGTGTCAAGAGAATTTAGTCTCTCTTTTTTTTCAGCATTTACATTATTCATTGTTGTTACTTTTTATGTATTAATACTTTATTCGATAAACAACTATAGCTATTCTTCTATGGAAACCGTGTAAGTTGAAGCTTTAGATTGGTTCGCAGCTAAAGTTACCAGACCTTCCTTTGTTTCAAAATTCCGGTCGGTATCGATGCTATCGGCAATTCCAATCCAGGGTTCAATGCAAACATAAGGAGCATTGGGTTTCGCCCAAATACCCAAATATGGAAAATCATTAAAACTTATTGAAAGTACCTGCTCCGATTTTCTGCTTTTCAAACTCACTTTTGAAGAATTCAAATTTTTAAATATTAATGCATCACCATCAAAAAGATGAGAATGCAAGTTGATTATTTGAGGTTCGTCAAATACAGGGATTGTTTCTTTTCCAATCAACCCATTTTCCAGAACACGCCAGCTTTCAGCCGTTTCCGTTGCTTCGAATTCGAGATAATAATCACTGTAAACCTCACCCTCATTCATAGGGCAATTAAACCCGGGATGTCCGCCCAACGAAAACAACATTTCATCATCGCCATGATTCACAATGGTGTGTTCAACAATAACATGATTTGCTTCAATTGTATATTTAATTCTGAATTCAAATTTAAAAGGATAAATTTCGAGTGACTCGTCATCGTATTTTAGCCCGAAAAGAAGAAAATCCGCTCCTTTTTCGAGCAAAGTAACTTTCTCGTTATTACGAACAAAACCATGTTTTGGGCACTTGAACTCTTTGCCCTTATACAAAAAGCCGCTATCTTTTAAGCAACCAATTACGGGAAACAAATTTGGCGCATGCGAATGCCAAATTTCAGGATTTGCCTGCCAAACATATTCTTTTTGGCTTTTTACCGATTTAATGCTACATAATTCTGCCCCGGTTTCCTTCACCGAAACCTGGATTAGATCGTTTTTAATTGTGTATATTTCTCTCATAGTTAGGTTTTTATTTATTAAAATTCTTTGTGTTCTGTTTTTTCTACTCTTGTATTCTCAACTCCTTTTACTTCGTGTGTTGAAAAGCCGGATACATTTTTCAAAATGAACAGGGGAGCATCTTCTTCCTTTTGGGCATCAACATGATAAAAATCGGCATTATGAACATCGTCTAAAACAAAGGCAGGGCGTTCATCGCCATTCAGATAACGAAAAACAACATCGTTCACTTTTAAGCCTTTTACATACCGAAAGTATATTCCGTAAGCCGGTAACGAATGCCATCGATATGGATCGGGGTACATATCAATATTTTGCGGAACCTCTTTATTAATTGCTTCTTTCGAAGTTCCCCCTCTGAAATAAATCCGGATATTGCTCAACGTTAAATCCTCGATGTAATGACCGGGAATTCCCATTACCATTCCGGCCCCAACTTCCGGAAATTTTGGACGGCCCCCCACATCGTAAACATTGATATTGCTAAGCGTAATTCGTCTGCAAACCCCAACCGGAACTCCTTCCGGACCGCGCATCCGTGCATTTAAACGAATAAAGAATGGGGTGTCGGTAATATCGCGCATGGTAATATTATTAATTACGATATCTTCAATTATTCCTCCGTCGGCGGTTTCAATGGCAATTCCCCGCGAATGTTCGAAAACACAATTGGAGATGGAAATATTTTTAAATCCCCCATTCGACTCAGTTCCCAACTTTAATCTTCCCGTGATACTATGATTAGCTCCCGGTTGCTCATCTTTAAAATCGGTTTTAAAGGTACCGTCCAGCAGAGTTCCATGATCGTAGCCAAACACCTGGCAATTGGTAATGGTTACATTTTCTGTGGCACGCGCATAGCCCAATGCAAATGAAGATTTCAGGCAAAGACCATCATCAGTTGGCGAGTTAATCAGGCAATTTGAAATATTTACGTTTCTGCAACAGTCAATATCAAAAGCATCGCGATCCGCATCGGCACGAACATTATCAATTGTAAAATTATCAACCCCTGTTGCCAGAATACAAAAATGGCCACCATGTAAGATTGAAATATCCCGAATTGTTACATTAAAGCAATTTTTTAAAGCAATGGCTTTATTTCCGGAGCCTTTGATGTCGGGTTTATCATAGGTATAAAGCCCTCTACCCCAAATCATACCATTTCCGGCAATAGAAATATTTTGCAGGCTGTCACCATAAATCAAACTGTTTCGCCAATAACTATGTCCAAAATCCTGAAACTTTTTATACCAGGCATCTTCTTCCGGTAGATCGTATCCAACTCCATCTTTTTCCTGATCTCCGATTAAAACCGCGCCCTGATCCAGAAACAGAGTAATATTGCTTTTCAGGTGAATGGTAAACGACAAATAATTACCTGCCGGGAAATAAACCGTACCACCTCCGTTTTTTGCAGCAGCTTTAATTGCTGCATTAATTGCATCGGTATTATTGGTTTGATTGTCGCCTTTTGCCCCATAATCCAAAATATTATAAAAGGCCTGAGTTGCCCGGCCTGACATAATCAATGAAGCGAAAAATACAATCAGGATTATCTTGTTTCGTATCATTTTTTCAATTCTATTTTCTTGGTTTTGTATTTAGTTCAGGAATTTGCGCACCTACTTCTTTTTTCCAATCCGAAAGTTCTTTTTTAAGTTCATTTACCACGTCGGGGTATTGAGCGGCCAGATTTCTGGTTTCTCCCAAATCATTCTTCAAATCGTACAATTCAAATGCATCCGGCTGATTGGTAAGGCTTTTATCATACAACTCAATTAATTTGTAGTCGCCTTTACGAATTACAGCAGAAGGCGGTCCGTTATGGTAATGCGGATAGTTCCAAAACAAAGCCTTTCGGTTTAAAGGAGAATCATTTAGCAAAACAGGCGAAAGTGAAACCCCATCGACAGTTGACATTTTATTCTGAACATGCAGTAAATCGAGAACCGTAGGCAGAATATCGATGGTAGCCACCGGCTGTTCCGATTCTCTTCCAGCGTTAATCTTTCCCTTCCATGAAATCATCATCGGCACCCGAATTCCGCCTTCGTATACCCAACCTTTTCCTTCTCTAAGCGGCGACTGGCTTGCCGATTTTACCAATCCCCCGTTATCAGAGAAAACGATAAGAAGCGTATTTTCCATCAATTTGTCTTTTTCAAGACTGGAAATGAGCCTGCCCATTGCATTGTCAACCCTTTCAATCATTGCACCTAAAACAGGATTGTTTACCGGCAACTTGCTGTCAGCATCTTTTGCGTATTTTTCAATGGAAGATGCTTTTTCCATAAGCGGATCGTGAATGGCATTAAAAGAAGTGACCAAAAGAAAGGGATTATTCCGGTTTTGCTGAATAAATTCGATAGACCTATTCATGATGGTATCGGTACTGTGCCCGTCAATTTCAGGTTCCTGCCATGCTCCCAGCGGTGCTCCTTTGGATGGTTTTAAAGTAATGAATGTTTCGTCGAAACCTTGTTTATCAGGATTGTTTGACAAACTTCCGGAGCCGTATTTTTCTTTGCTTAAATGCCATTTTCCGAAAATCGCGGTTTTATAACCTTCAGCCTTCAAAATTTCTGCAATGGTAACTTCTTCAAGAGGCAAAAATTTCTGCCATTCAGGAGTTAACAGCGTTTTATCCTGTGGATCGGATCCCGGAATAAAATCGGTTAAATGCAATCGGGCCGGGTATTTTCCGGTCATTAAAGCTGCCCTTGTTGGTGAACAAACCGGCGCTGAAGCATAGGCATTGGTAAAACGCACACCGCTTTCCGCCAGCTTATCGATATTTGGCGATTTATAAAAGCTACTTCCATAACAGCCAAGTTGTTCCCAACCCATATCATCGATTACAACAATTACAACATTGGGCTTTGAAGAATTCTGGTTTGCCAAAACCTGGGAAACAAACACTGTATTGACCAGCATTGTAATAAAAAACAGCAATATTTTGCTTCGAAAATTCATATCTCAATATTCCTATTTGGCATCATTTCTACTCAATTCTTTCATTGCAAAATTCGGGTACAAAACATCGTGTACTTTTTCAACGACTATTTTATCGGGCAAATTGAATGATTCTTTTAAACGAATATCTTTTGAAGAGGCTCCAATCTGAACTTCATAATCTCCTTTTTCAGCTATCCACGAGCTGATTCCACTCTCAAAAGAAGCCAATGAACGGGCATCCAACTCAAATGACAATGTTTGACTTTCGCCGGGTTGCAGCAACCTGGTTTTGGCAAAACCTTTCAATTCTCTATCCGGCTTTTCCATTTCATTGGCAGGTGCAGCCAAGTAAAGCTGAACCACTTCTTTTCCTGCCACATCGCCCGAATTTTTAACAGTTACATTCGCAACTAATTTATCAGAGAAGCTGGTATTGCTTAACTGCAAATCTGAATATTCAAAGTTTGTATATGAAAGTCCATAACCGAATTCATAGGCAACCGGAACACCAAAAGAATCGTAGTACCGGTAACCCACATAAATTCCTTCCTGGTAAAATGAATTTACAGGATCATCCTTTGGCACACCCGGAAATGAAGAAGAAGAAGGAACATCTTCGTATTTCAGAGGAAATGAATCGGGTAGTTTCCCCGAAGGATTTACATCGCCTTTTAATATATCGGCAACAGCTCGTCCGCCTTCCTGTCCGGGTTGCCACGCCAGTAAAATAGCATCGGGGAACTCGCGCCAACTTGCAGTTTCCCAAACTCCGCCAACATTAAGTACAACCACCACTTTTTTCCCTGCTGAATGAAAAGCGGAACACACGTCCTTCACCAGATCCATTTCAACTTCGGAAATGGGCAGATAACCGTTTTCATAGTTTTCGCCACCACTTCGTGCAAGTGTAATTACGGCAACATCCGATTTTGAAACCTGCTTTTGTATCCAGTCTTTTGAAACTTTCTTTTCGCCGGTAAAAGGAACCAAGCGCTTTGCAAAATGTTTTGGCGCCTGATTATCAACAATTTCATTATCGGCCCGCATTTTCGGATTATCAAAATAAGGAGGAACCAGGTTCTTTTCTATTACCTCTGAAATGTATGCATTGTAGGTATTTTCAAGTTCATCCAGCGTTTTAAATCCCGATTCTTTTAAACCTTCGTTTACCGAAATTGCATATTCGTTACTACGGACTCCTCCGCTACCAGTTCCGGCCTCAATCAGGTAATAGGACATCTTTCCGAAAACTGCCACTGTTTCCACATCTTTAAAAGGAAGCGCTTTCTCCTTATTTTTCAGCAAAACCATTCCTTCTGCCGCAGCCTGTCGTGCAATTTCCGCATGGCTTTTTAAATCGGGTTTCATTGTTGGAACATATCCGTTTTGTAGCTTCGATTTTTGTTTTAGCTTCATGTTGTACACCAGATTTTTATCGAGGGTACTTTCATCGAGAGTCTTACTTTTCAGTGCCGTTTTTAACTCGTTGTACTCGTCCATATTTCCACCCATGAGCATATTGTTTCCGGCACGCACTTTTGCAACTGCACTTCCGTAACCATCAAAATCGGTCATAAAAACACCGTTATAATTCCATTCATTGCGAACAACATCCTGAAGAAGCTCGGGATTTTCGGCCGTATAAAAACCGTTTACCTTGTTGTAAGAAGTCATAATTGCTTCCGGTTGTCCTTCCTTTATGGCAATTTCAAAACCACGAAGATAGATTTCGCGCAATGCCCGTTGTCCAATAACTGCGTTGTAGGTTCTTCGGTTAGATTCCTGATTATTTCCGACAAAATGCTTTAACGTAGAACCAATTCCGTTGGATTGTAGTCCGCGAACCATGGAAGCCGCCAACTTTCCTGAAAGCAGCGGATCTTCGGAATAATATTCAAAATTTCGTCCACATTTCGGATCGCGGTGAAGATTTAGTGCCGGCATTAAAACCACGTCGTAACCATATTCAAGAACTTCATCGCCAAATGCTTTTCCCATTTCTTCGGTAAGTTCAGTATTCCAGGTTGCTGCGACACAAGTAGAGGTTGGAAATGCAGTTGTGTAAGTATATTCAGTAGCCCCTTCCGGGTGCGGGTCACGGTTAATTCCTGACGGCCCGTCGGTAAGCACAGTTTTATACACTCCCAGCCTTGGAATAACCAGACTAGCCTCCTGATTTGCAATAATAACACCTGTTCCTACTTCAATTTTCTCGTCTTTTTCCTTCGGAAGAAATTTACCATCACCAACCGTCATCCCAACTTTTTCTTCGCTGGTCATGGCTGCAATAAGTTTTTGCGTACTATCGTCTCCCGCACCGGGGGCATGTTTTTCGTTTGAACAGCAACTAATTAGAAATACTGAATTTACAACCAGAAAAACGGCAAAAAGGATGGGTTTAAGCTTAGTAATTCTCATATTTTTTTAGATTTTAGGTAACGTTCTTGTTTCGATTAAATTAACACATTTTGAAATGTTTTTCACTGGTTACCCTGTTTTTTTATGATAAATAAAGTCAGACCTATTGCCGAAACCACAAAAAAGATATCGACAATAAAACGCCCGCATATGATTTGGCAAAGAGAAAGGTTAGCAACATTAAAATTTTCCATGTGAACAAACATTCTTATAACAGAAATTGAAATACACGACCAAATTAAAAGCAAAAACAGGTTACTCATGCTGTTTGGTTTTCGACTGAACCAGCTTACCAGAACAGCAACTACTGCGGTGGTTAGCAATACCCAAAAGAAATGCATGGTAAACGGAGAAAAGGTATTTGTTCCGGGGTAAAAATCGCGAAACAAATCGATAGCGGTGTAGCAAAAAGTCAGTGTTATTCCAATTTGCCAACCTATTTTAGGATAACGCAACAATACCAGAATAAATATTAAACCCGACATTGCATAACTGTCTAATAACCGGGCTATTTCCTGCTTTATGCTTCCCCCTTCCATATTATTTTCAATTGCTGCTTCTGTAAACCACTCGATTGTGTGTGGGATTAACCAGAAAATAAGCAGCCCGGTAGCTGAAATAATAGCCAGTTCTTTCCACACGGAAAGATTTTTTAACACCGGGAATCCCTGTTCTTTCAAACTGACTAAATAAGGTTCTTTTCTACTCAACCAGGTAGCGTACCCAAGTGTTCCTCCAAACAAAAAGCCAAACCAAAATTCCATGGATTTCCACCAGCTGGTAAAAACCACATCGGGAAGCCGGCTTCCTAAAACCATCCAAAAACCACCTAATCCAAAACCTAATGCACCACCAATTAATCCCCAGATCGCAAACCGGGAAATAACTTTATAATCGCTTTTATCCACTTTCAGTTTTAAATAAACCAGTAGTGCAATTGCGCCAAACAAAAGTGCAGCCCATGATTCCGCCCTTGGTTTTTCAGGATCAGAAAAATAAAGAATCATCGGATCGTTTATCAGTTTAAATCCGACGAGCATAGCTGAAATCATTAAAAGGAACGCTACTACAAAAGTCTCTTTAGGAATTTTTCTAAAATAAAATCCCATGGACAGAATAATTCCACCAAGCAATCCCCACACCGCTCCTTTTAAAGTTGTTCCGGCAGTTCCCCACCAAACGGTTTCGGGGTTTCGTAAAAAACCGAGCGTTTGCCCGTAAGTCATTTCGCCGCCCATCCCAATTCCAAAAACACTAAAAACGACCAGAATTGAGGTTGTCCATGCCGGAAGTTCCAAAAGCATTCCGATACACAATGCAACCATTGCTCCCGGAATCATCGCACCGTAAGGTCCACCACCAATATGTCCGCGCAGTCCCCAACCTAACATCATTGCAACTGCGGGAAATAGTATAAAATACCATTTTGAATTTTCTTTCTTTAGCTTCATCGTTTAGAATATTATTAATTGCAAAAAGCCCCGGAAGAAGAGAAACCGGGGCTCATCTCAGATTCATTAAAAATGAGAATTTAAAAATCAATGAAAAAAACGTTGTATTTATAGTTTACTTTATTTTTATCCTTCATTCTACTTATAAGTTTACCACCTCTCCTGTTTCAGAAGATTTTATTGCCGCATCAACAATATCGAGTATAACCTGCCCCTCCGACAACCCCGGCACAGGTTGCTTTCCGGTTCTGATACAATCGATAAAATGTTCCATTTGACGGGTGTACATTCCCTGTTCGCAATGTTCGGCCCGCACCGGAAGTTTTGGTTCGAGCCTGGAAGGAACACCTGCGGTTTTTAATTTCAGGAATGTAGGAAAAACACTGGCATATCCTTCGGTTCCGAACAACCCGGTTCCTGCTTCCGGCCCATCCATGTGTGGCTGCCACCATCCACTCTCAATAATCGTTTCGGTGCCGTTATCCCAGGAAATCATTACGATACCGGTATCATCCACGTCATAACCACCATAGTAAGTTCCAATTTTAGCATATACTTTTAGCGGTTTTGGGTCGCCCAGTAAATACCGTACGGTGTCAATGGCATGAACTCCCATATCGGCCAAAGCGCCCCCACCGGCAAGTTCCTTTTTTGCAAACCAGCCAGCAGGTCCCCAATTTTCGTGAATTCCGTAGCCTTTGGTTTTAACAATCTTCCCCAGTTTTCCTGAGTCAATAATACTTTTTACATAATTTACATCGGTGTCGAAACGCCACATGTGCCCTGACATTACCAACCGATTATTTATTTCAGCCACATCTGCTATTTCTTTCCCCTCCACTGCATTCATTGCCATTGGTTTTTCCAGAAAAACATCTTTTCCGGTTTTCAGGAATTCAATTGCATAAGGCGCATGAAATTTATTGGGAGTTGAAATTACAACTGCATCAATTTCATTGTTTGTTGCCAACGAAAGTGCCTCGTCAGTGGCTAACTTAATATTGTATTTTTGAGCAAATTTATGTGCTGAGTCAAAAGTTAAAGCTGCAACCGCAACAATCTCTACGCCGGGAATCGACTGAAGACCTCGTGCATGATAATCGGCAATATAACCTGCTCCTATTAGTGCTACCCGAATATTCTCCATTACATTAATGATTCTGCATTATCGTAAATTTTCTGAATTGCATTTGCAATCAGTTCCATATCGGCCTTTGAGCCCATTAAAACTTTATGATGAACACAAACCGATTCTTCAAAATGCACCCGGTCGCAAACCGGTAAATCAAAACGCTTAGGATCAATTGCTGCCCAGTACTCATCGCTTAACTTATGTTTGGAAGGTTTAGTGTGTGGCTGGTACAGTGAACATTTATTTAAAGGCTCATAACTTGCAGAAACGGATATCCCGATTTCGGCAGTTAAAGCCTCCCTGAATTTTGCAACCGGCAGACCTTTAAATTCTTTTTTATTATACCGGAACGCAAAATTGAAATAAGCTTCCTTTGTTTCTTTTGCATCACGCTTCATTGGGTGAACACCGGGAAGTTTTTCGATAAGTGTATTCAAATATATTCCATTGGCATCGCGTGTTTCATTTTGTTCCGGCAACCTTTTTAGGGCTTCTACCAATATAGCAGCCTGGAATTCGGTAATCCTGAAATTTCCACCCTGATAAAAATTCCCCTGATCGGAATATAAACCGGCACCTTTATCAACTTCCTCGTCAGTCTGCCATTCCGGGCGACGCCCACAGTTACGAAGCGCATCCAGTTTTTCAGCGATTTCAAAATTATTAGTTGTGCAAACACCTCCTTCACCCGCAGTTAAATGTTTTGATAGCTGAAAACTAAAACTGCCAACATCGCCAATACTGCCAGCTTTCTTACCGTCCCATTCTCCGCCGTGTTTATGAGCACAGTCTTCAATCACAAAAAGATTATGTTCTTTGGCAATTCGCATAATTTCGTCCATGTTGGCAAAACTACCGTACAAGTGAACCGGAACAATGGCCTTGGTACGAGAAGTTATTGCGGCTTCCACTGCTTTTGGGTCAATACACCATGTATCTTCACAAACATCAACTAAAATTGGTGTTGCGTTCACATCGATAATGGTTGCGGCAGTAGCCTGCCAGGTTAACCCCGGAAGAATAACTTCGTCGCCAACTCCAATACCACAAGCCTCAAGTGCCATTTGTAAAGTTACAGTTCCGTTTGCCGCAGCAATTGCATATTTTACCCCGGTAAACTCAGCAAAATCTTTACTAAACTCAATTTCTTTCGGTCCGTTATACGACCAAACACCGCTGTTTAAAACGCCAAGCAAAGCTTTTTCTTCCTTTTCGTCCCAAACCGGCCATTTGGGCCAAGGTGTTTTTTTTACATCCTTTTCAGGTTTTCCGCCAAGTATAGCTAATGTTGTCATTTTTAATTGATTTAATTAATTAGTCCCTGAGTATTTCTATTCTAGGTTCTTTCTGTCTTGAATGAAATCGTTTTGTTTTTAATCAAAGGTTTTGCCCAAAACGTGATGCTCAATACATAGCTAAGCGTTATGAAAACAAACGCCATTCCTACTCTTAATCCGAAAGCATCGCCGATTACACCCACAATTAAAGGAACAATTGCCCCACCGATAATTCCGGAACAAAGAATTCCGGAAAATGCACCATGATTATCTTTTAAAGAATTCAGCGCCAGTGAAAAAATGACTGACCACATTACGGAAGCAAAAAAACCAACCATAATAAATCCGTAATAAGCAATCCTTCCATTCCCTGTAAACAAAGCTGTTGCTAACGAAATCATTGCTGCAATGGTGAAAATTCGCAACACCAATTTACTATCGATTAATTTTAATAACCCGAGCCCTAAAATACAGCCAACTGTTAGCAAACCCCAAAACCAGGAAATAGCTTTGGCCCCTTCCAGTTCCGGGCTCATTCCGTGGTAATCTTCCAGGAATTTGGAAATCCAGCTTGCAACACCTTGCTCTGTACCCACATACGCAAATATGCCAAGAAAGAAAAGCACTACATATTTGTTTTTAAGAAGCTCCTTAACGGTTTGAAAACTTCCTACTTTTTCATCTTCATTTAATTCCACTTTCGGAAATTTCGAAAGGAGGACTATAACTACCATTACCAATGCAATTACCGCAAAAATCCAGTAAATGGAAACCCATTTTAAATCGGTTGGGACAAGCCCGTTTAGGGTTGATAACAGAAAACCTGAAGTATTTCCGGCAGAAAGGTTGGTAACCAAATAGGAATACATAAGCGGACTCAAAAACGAAGCTCCTCCGAAAAACAACTGTGCAAGTACAGATGTAAAAGCAAAATTTTCTTCACCACCTGAAACTCGAAGTAATGGATTGATTGCAACTTGTAAGATCGCCATGCCAAGTCCGATTAAAAAGAGTGAAACCAAATAAATACCAAAACCTGGCAAAAACGAAAAAAGGAAAGCTCCCAAAGTTGCTAAAACAAAAGCGGCTGTAATCACTTTCTTTTCTTTATACCTTTCTGTTAATATACCTGCCGGAATCGACATAACTCCGTAGGCAATAAAAAAGGAAAAATTCAGCAATCCGGCCATTCCCTTACTCACACTGAACCCTTTAATAACTTCGGGCACCAGTGGCCCGATAATATTGGTAAGAAAAGAAATTACGAAAAAGATAAAAAAGATTAATACAACAATAAAATAGTTTCTTTGCATCGTTGAAGTTATTTATTTACATTTTTTATCATTGATATGTTGTAACAAACTGGTCTTAAACTAATGGTTCTCCTCCTCACTCATCCAACTCATTTATTCCAGGAGAACCATTCCCAACCCCAATATTTGATCCTGTATTTTTCTATTTCAATCTAATCGGTTCAACATTCCAGGCTTTCACTTTTAGTTCCGGCTTTTCACCTTTCAAATTAGCCAAATCGATGCTTGACGTATAAGTACGTTCTTCACCCGGTAACAAAGTAATATAATTATCATCCCAGTAAACCGGCAAAATTGGGTCATCAGTACCAGGATTTACCAAATCGAAATAGGTAAAGAATGCAATTGCCGAACCTGAATTTTTAACTTTTAAGGTAATATTTCCTTTATCGCCGGCTTTTTCATACTGATAATCAAAATCCAGGTTAACTTTTGGAAGTTTATCCAATGCTTTAAAATCGGCATACGCTTTTGGAGGCGTATAAAACGGCCATGGAAGTTTCTTGGCTGCCTCATAATCAAGCTCATCTTTTTTCAACGACAACCAGTAAGTGCTATTATCTACCTCCCGGTTATTTTGATCGTAAACATTCAACCGAAGAAACCAAACTGAAGTCAAACCTTTAATTTCAGGAATCTTATAAATAAATTTCGAGGTATTTGTTGAAATATCGCCTTTCCATTCATCTGTGAAAATTTCTTTCGAATTGATGTCGTAAGCCGTAATTTTTACGGTAATATTATTGGCATCATTCAAGTCTTCATTGGCAAGATAAATATCATCAAATCCATACCGATAAATCGCATGAATCGGATTACATGCCTTACGAACTCCATAAAAAGAGCCGTTGGGCTGTAAATAAGTATCGTATAACTGCCAGTACAATTCAGGCCATGCCGAGTTAAGCATCCATTGAACCAACCCCGTACTTTTGGGTTTGTGTGCAACAAAAGCCTCAAACATCGGGCGCATAAGCTCGTAATTGGAAACCTGACACTTAAAAGCAAACTCTTCAACGCTGTTCGATTTTCCGTACCGCTCATCCATTGCTTTACGGAAACGATCGAGAGTTGTAAATTCATTTCTTCCGGTATGGTATTCCCAGTATTTTTTGTCGATAGGCCAAAGACTTTCTTCGGGCAACATTTTTTTCAACGATGATAACGGTGTAATGTTGGGACCGGGACAGGTTTCGGTATTAAATCCGTAGGCACCGCCCAAATGTGTATCAGTAAACCAGTAAACCGGTGGAGTGTAAGCATAAGGGCCTAACATTTTCATTCCGGTTGGGCCGCTTATATCACTAATTAACGGAACTTCCGCAACAATATTATTATTTTCAGTTCCGGCTCCTCCTGCTGAAGTTATATAAGGCCGGCTTGAATCATACTTTTCAAATAAATCTATGTACTTGTATTCCAATTCAGGAATTGGCAATTTGTCGCTTCCCAACATCCAAACATAGATTGCAGGGTGGTTCCGTAGCCACAGCATTTGATCTTTCCAGTAAGCCGCCAGTAAATTAATATCCTCAGGAGTTACAGCGCCCCCGTACTTTTCATGTGTTGGTTTTAATAAATATTCTTCCCATTCCCAATGGCAATTAAACCCAACCATCACCAGTATTCCGTACTCGTCGCACAAATCATAAAGCATTTGCGTTTTTCCCCAGAAACCTTCACAACGAATACTGTTCAGGTTCATGTGCCGAATGTATTTCATTTGTGCTTCCACACTTTCCCGGGTATCCTGTAATAAAAGGTCGTCAACCCAGCCGCCGCCTTTTAGCAATACAAATTTTCCGTTAATGGTAAAAACACGGTTTTTATCTTCATTTAAATAACTGTCAATTTCACGAATCCCATAGCGGCTGTCAACTTTATCCAGAATTTTATTACCTGAAATAAATTCAACCGACATATCATATAAATTAGGTTCTCCCATTCCGTTAGGCCACCAGAATTTCACATCTTTTACTGCAAGCTGGCTAAATTCATCGGGAGTAAACCGGCAGGAAAGTGTATCTTTTGCATCAATCTTCACTTTCTTTTCTACCGTTCCAATACCAAAATCAACACGAACAATACCTTCGACAGGTGTGTCCGACTGGTTTTCAATTTCTGCCTGAATAAACAGGTCAGCATCTTTTAAATTCTCTTTATTAACTTTTGACTGAACAAAAGGGCTCCGAATTTTGACTCCTTCATTCACCTCAAGGAAAACCTCCCTGAAAATCCCCATGTTTCTGTCACGCGGAAGCGGGTTCCAATCCACAAATCCAATGGAATATTCGCCATCGGCATGTTGCCAGAGTTTTAACGCCATTGTGTTTTCACCTTCTTCAACATAGTCGTTAATATTAAAGGTAAACATCCGGTAAGTTCCTGCAAATTCATCTTTGCCTACTACTTTTTTACCATTAACCCATAAATCGGCACGATAATTTATTCCATTAAAACGCAGCGAAACCTTTTTACTCAGGTCCTCAGCAGAAAGGTTAAAAGTAGTTCTAAACCACCATGGTTTTTTAAACTGCTCAATATCTACACTTTGCATATTAATGCCGAAATAAGGATCTTCAATAACGCCGTAAGTTGCCATGCTTCCTAAAACAGTTCCCGGAACGGAAGCCTCTAACCATGAATCAGTTGAAAAATTATTCTGAGAAACGGCGCTTTCATCTGCGCCTGCAAGCTTCTCGCTCGACTGCATTTTCCAACCCGATGATATATTCTCAACCCTGTAAATTTCTTTTGGTTCCTGAGTCTTACACCCAGCAACGAACAGAACAAATGTCAGTACAACTAAAAAATATTTGCTAAATCGATTAAATAATGTCATAAATTTTTTTTAAAATAAGAATCAAACAGTATGTGTAAAGTACATGATAATCACAAATTAACGGGAAGCCAAATAAAAAAACTTCGGTTATTTTAATCAAAACACATTATCTTTTAACCTTTCGAATAAAATTTAAAATATAATTTCGCAAAAAAGGTTAATATTCTTAAAGTCGATAAATTAAAACAAATAAAACAAAACAATTATTAAAATAGCAGTTTTTCTTTATAGAAATTGCATTTTTATACAAGTTAGATGATTTACTAAATAAAAGCTAAAATTATAACGAATGAAATCCATTATTGCCTTTACGTTTTTCCTGAATTTTGCATTTTTTTCGGTGTTTGCCCAAACGATAGACAAACAACCTTCGGAATATGTAAATCCATTTCTTGGAACCGATTTCTTTGGACATACATTTCCGGGAGCCTCCCTTCCGTATGCCATGGTCCATTTAAGCCCCGATGTTGATACCCAGGGCTGGACTTACTGTGCAGGTTATGTTTATTCAGATAATTCGATTATAGGATTTAGTCATACACACTGGAGCGGTGTTGGAATGGTAAATGGTGGTGAAGTTTTGCTAATGCCGGTTGTTGGAGATAAACTTCAGATAGTTCCGGGCTCAAAAAGCAATCCTGACGAAGGATACAGATCCAGATTTAGACATGAAGACGAAACAGCTTCTCCGGGTTATTATTCGGTTTTGCTAAAAGATTACAATATAAAAGCTGAACTTACTGCAACAAAACGGGCAGGTTTTCATCGATACACTTTTCCAAAAGCTGATAATGCTAAGATTATGCTGGATTTGGGACACCAAATCGGAAACATGATTTCAAGCGAAAACTCAGAACTAAAAATTATTGACAACTACCGTATAGAGGGAGAAAAGGCTGCCGGCTTGGGAAAAACCTATTTTGTTGCGGAATTCAGCAAACCATTTCATTATTACGGAACGTTTGATGCATCGTATGTTACACCTGAATCGGGAGGAAGTATTTTCCCTTATAAAAATGCAGAAGTGGGTGATAAAATTGGTGCATTTGTAACCTTTAAAACAGAAGAAAACGAGCAGATTCTGGTAAAAGTTGGTATTTCGTACACCAGTGTAGAAGGCGCAAGAAAAAATCTCGAAGCTGAAATTCCGGACTGGAACTTTGACAAAATAAGAAATGATGCAAATAATATCTGGAACAAAGAACTTTCTAAAATAGAAATTGACGGAGCGACCGATGATCAAAAAGAAATTTTTTACAGTGGGCTGTATCATTCATTTCTTTCGCAATATATTTCTCAGGATGTAGATGGTAAATATCTTGGTTCTGACGGGAAAATCCATGTGGCCAAAGATTTTGACTTTTATGGTTCATTCTCCTGCTGGGATACTTATCGCTCTCAACATCCTTTATTAACACTAACGGCACCGGAACATGTAGATGATTTTATTAAATCGATTGTAGCGAAAGTTGACAACTACCAGTGGTTACCGGCACAGCACTTTTTAAATGTATTTGGCGAATCGATGGTTGGAGACCATCTTATTCCGGTTATTGTAGATGCTTACATGAAAGGCTACCGCAATTACGATGTAAAAAAACTTTACGCCGCCATGCGCAAAAAAGCGTTGGAACACCCTGCTCCACCGGTTCCTTCCTATGCCGGACGTTCAGGGCTGGACTATTATAAAGAGTTGGGATATACTCCTGTAGACAAAGTAACAGAATCGGTTCCGAATACACTTGAACTAGCGTATGACGACTGGTGCATTGCACAACTTGCCAAAGAATTAGGGAAAAAAGATGACTACGAACTCTTTATGCAAAGAGCTCATAATTATACCAACCTTTGGGATTCGGAAACCCAATTTATGCGTCCGAAAAAAGCCGATGGTTCCTGGTTGGAAGCTTTGGGAAACAATGAACAGGAAATTGTAACAGAGGGTGAGCATTCATATTACAAATATTTTGATCCGCTACTGGTAGGCCGCCGCCCCAACCGTCATTATACCGAATCAAATGCATGGCAATACATATGGTCTGTACAACACGATGTACAAGGACTGATTAACCTTTTCGGCAATGATAAAGCTTTTACCCAAAAGCTGGATGCATTTTTTGAAATGAGCCCTGTAATTACGCTTCCGAAATATGTGGGAGTAGTAGGAACAATTGGACAGTATGTTCAGGGTAACCAACCTTCTCATCATGTTGCTTATTTATACAATTATGCCGGACAACCCTGGAAAACACAGGAACGTGCCCGACAGGTTTGTGAACAATTATACAGAAGCGGCCCCGGAGGATTGTGTGGAAACGACGACATGGGCTCGCTATCATCGTGGTATGTTTTAAGCTCAATGGGAATTTATGCAGTTACACCAGGCATTCCGGAATATGCTATTGGTTCCCCAATGTTTGGCGAAGCAAAAATTCAGCTTGCAGGCAACAAAACATTTACGATAAAAGCCAATAATAATTCAAAAACAAATAAATACATCCAATCGGCTACATTAAATGGAAAACCGTTTAACCGCACATGGATTACTCAGGATGAAATTACAAATGGCGGGGAACTTGTTTTTCAAATGGGAGCTGAACCGAATAAAAAATGGGGAACTGGAAAAGATGTAAAACCGTTTTCAATGTCCGGGAAAGAATAAACTCTGTTTATTCTTTCAAAAGTTCTTTAACGGCAGAGACCATTTTTTCGTTGTTTGAATAAGTTAAACGGTAATGCTCAAGCCTGGTAAACCATTGCACGAATTTTCTGGCATTTGCTTCCGACGGATGAATCCAGGAATCGGGAATTAAATGTGTTAAAGCTTCATCGGCTTCCAGCTTAACCATTTGGAAATCGACAGAACTGTCGTATTTTACCATTACAAGTGCCTTGCAGGGGACTCCGTCCAATGTTCGGTTTTCGGGTGCCAGATAACGAAAAGTTTTCTTTAGCTCCGGGTTTTTATGTTCTTCGGCGTTCTTCAAATCGGGAAAAAGTGAAGTAACAAGATCGTATGCTTTCTTCTTTATAGAGAGTGCAGCCGGAAAACGAAAAACCTGGGCACTTTCATTTTCTACCGGAAGAAAGTCGTCCGATAAAACGTCAAAACCAGCCGCCATTAAAAGAGCAGAAAGGGTACTTTTACCACTACCCGATTCGCCAAAAAACATAGCACAATTTTTCCCGTTGGAAATACCGGCAGCATGAAATACACCAATCCACTGGCTTTCATCTTTGCCATAAATTTTCTCAATTACTTGCATCGAAAATTTCCCGGAAGCAAAATGCCCCTCTGTGCGTTTCCATTTTCCGATAAATTTATTATTCACCCACAACGAAAACTCTGTTCCGTCGTCAAAAACCTGAAATCGGTGATCAAAATTCTCAGACGCCTCAACTTCCAAATGACCAAATTTTGGGTGATTGATCTGTTCTGCAAATAAAGTTTCATATTCAACAAAAAATATGACGCCATTTATCTGGTAATATTTGACTGAAAACGGGACGATTTCTTTTTGTCTGATGGATTTTTCGGAATTTTTTCTTGATGCAGGTTCAGGTAATCCAAGTACTTTCCATTGCTCTGCAAGTTCCATTACCAATGGTCTTGCAACCTCTTCTGAAATTTCATATCGTACTGCACAATCAGCTACTATTTGGTTAAAGGGATTACCATTTTGAATCGCCTCAAGAATTTCGGCAGCAAGTGGTTCAGCAACCACATATTTATTTGTTGTTGAGATCCAGATTACTGACTTTTTACCCACCGAAAAAGAAAGCAATTTCTTTTGATTATTATTCTTCATAAGCGTGTTTTCTTCGACGGGTAATTTCGACGAATCAATATTTTCATCTAAACCAAATAAGAGTTACTATTAAATGAGTTAATTTTCAGAGAGTAGTTTATCAAAATATTCAATAGTTTTTGTTAAACCATCACGTAAAGGAACTTTGGGCTCCCATCCGTCCAGTTTCATGCGCGCAAGTGAAATATCGGGTTGCCGTTGCGTTGGATCGTCGGCGGGTAATGGCAAATAAACAATTTTCGATTTTGTATTTGTAAGTTCAATAATGTTCTGAGCCAGTTCCAACATGGTAAATTCTCCCGGATTTCCAATATTTACGGGCCCTGTAAAACTATCTTCCGTATTCATCATTCGAACCATTCCTTCCACCAAATCGCTAACATACTGAAAGCTTCGGGTTTGTTTTCCGTCTCCAAAAATGGTAATGTCTTTGTTTTGCAATGCCTGAACAATAAAATTTGAAACTACACGGCCATCATCCGGTTCCATTTTTGGTCCGTAAGTATTGAAAATCCTTATAATTTTAATCTTCACATTATTCTGTGTATGATAGTTTACAAATAAAGATTCTGCACACCGTTTCCCTTCATCATAACAAGAGCGGATTCCTATTGGATTTACATTTCCCCAGTAACTTTCTTTTTGCGGATGAACAGACGGATCGCCATAAACTTCGCTGGTTGATGCTTGTAAAATTTTAGCTTTTATACGTTTGGCAAGTCCAAGCATATTTACAGCTCCCATTACCGATGTTTTAATCGTTTTAATAGGATTATACTGATAATGAATTGGCGAGGCAGGACATGCAAGATTGTAAATTTCATCCACTTCGATATAATAAGGCATTGTTACATCGTGCCTTACAACTTCGAAATAAGGATTATTGATTAAATGTACAATCTTACTTTTTTTCCCGGTAAAATAGTTATCCAGACAAATTACTTCGTTTCCGTCGTTTAAAAGCCTTTCACACAGATGTGAGCCCACAAATCCGGCCCCTCCTGTTACTAAAATTCGTTTCATTTTCATTCCGCCCTATAGTTAGGTATTGATATTTATTATGATCTAACTTTCAAAAAATTAATCGATTAACTCGGACTCACTTCCCTTCTTCCAATACTGTAATAGAAATATCCATATTCTTTCATTTCTTCAGGATCGTAAATATTTCTTCCATCGAAAATAATTTTGCTTTTCATTAATTTTTCAAGCACCCTGAAATTTGGCAACCTGAATTCGGCCCATTCTGTTACAAGAATAAGCGCGTCGGCATCGATACATGCATCATATTCATCTTTAGCATAGCTTATTTTATTCCCGAGTATCCTTTTGGATTCTTCCATTGCTACCGGGTCATAAGCAACTATTTCGGCACCTGCCTTTAAGAGTAAATCAATAATTACCAGCGATGGAGCCTCCCGCATATCATCAGTTTTAGGTTTAAAAGCCAAACCCCACATGGCAAATCTCTTCCCCTTTAAATTACCCGAAAAATGCTTGTTAATTTTATTATACAAAATTGATTTTTGTTTGTAATTAACACTTTCAACGGCTTTCAATATTTCAAGTGAATGGCCGTTTTCATCGGCAGTTCTGATTAATGCCTGAACATCTTTAGGAAAACAGGACCCCCCGTAACCGGTTCCCGGATATATAAATTTTGTCCCGATGCGGTTATCCGAACCAATTCCTTTTCGGACCATATCAACATCGGCACCCACGATTTCGCAGAGGTTGGCAATTTCGTTGATAAAACTGATTTTTGTTGCAAGCATTGAATTTGCAGCATATTTAGTCATCTCCGACGATAGAATATTCATAAATAAAATAGGATGCCCGTTCAGCAAAAATGGTTTATACAATTTTCGCATAACTTTTTCTGCTTTTGCCGATTCAACACCAACCACAATTCTGTCTGGTTTCAAAAAATCGTCCACCGCACTGCCTTCTTTTAAAAATTCGGGATTTGATGCGATATCGAAAGGAATATTTTCTCCTCTTTTTTCCAGTTCTTTCTGAATTGCATTTTTAACCTTCACGGATGTACCAACCGGAACCGTACTCTTCGTGACAATTACCATATAATGATCAATATAGCGTCCAACCTCGCCGGCAACTCCTAATACATATTTCAGATCGGCACTTCCATCCTCATCAGGCGGTGTTCCAACTGCAATAAAAACTGCGTCAGAATCTATCAGACTGCTTTTAAGATCTGTAGTAAACGAAAGTCTGCCCTTCTCTACATTTCTTTTGTATAAATCTTCCAAACCAGGTTCATATATTGGAATTATTCCATTATTCAGTTTATCAATCTTCTTTTTATCGACATCCACACAAACTACATTTATGCCGGTTTCAGCAAAACATGTCCCCGAAACCAACCCCACATATCCTGTTCCTACTACTGATATTTTCATACGATTGTTATTTGCTTTTTATGGTAAATTATGAAGCTTGAACCCGATTATTCCTCAACATAATCAAAATCATCGCTTAACGCCTATGTTTGTTTCAAATCATCTAATTTATTAACATTTGATTTAATAAAGATAAAACTAAAAAACTTTTCTTAAGCGTTACGCCAAACTCCTAATACAACAATTTGTATTGTGTTAATGTTACGCATGATTTTCGCAATAAAATCAGATGAATTTCATCTCATGTGAAATAGCAGGAGTAATAAATAATTTCCTTACAACAACAAAAATCCGCATTCCATTTTTCAACCTTTTAATAATCATTTGTTCATTATATTTTGCGAAATATCTTATTTATTATAACTTTGCAGAAAACTAATTGTTAAATTTTAATTTGAATAAAGATGGATAAAAAAGTTGCTGTCCCTATAAATGAAGACGGAGTTTTGGAAAGCCACTTCGGCCAAACCCGTTTATTTGCTATCTATACAATAAAAGATAACAAAGTTGAAACTAAAGAAAATATGACACCTCCTCCGCATGCACCGGGAGTTTTGCCCAAATGGTTGGCAACAAATGATGTTACTGACGTGCTGGTTAACTCAATGGGAGAACGGGCAAGTAAAATACTGGCTCATTTTAATGTAAATGTAATGCTTGGCGCACCTGTTATCGCCGCAGATGAACTGGTAAACGGATTTTTAAATAATACTATTGAATTTACAAATGAGTTGTGTTTGCATGACCACCACCACCATCATCATCATAACCATGAGCATGGTCACGAGCATCATCACAAGCATGAACATCAACACAAGCACGAACATGGACATAACCGTCACTCTAGCACTACCCCCGAAAGGGAATAATTGAGTAATCGAAAATAAAAGGAAACAAACGTTGGCTTATTTGTTACCCCCCAAACTCATTTCTGATAAGTTTTGTTAATTTTCCGACCAGCTAATTTTAAACGGAAATGCAGTTAACAAATAAAATCTCTACGCATAATTTTTATTCGTTTTTATGGCATGCTACTTTTTTGGCATTTGCTAAAAATTTTATGGATGTCGATACCATTATTCCGGCCATGCTTGTTGAATCGGGAGGCAAAGCAATACATATTGGTTTTATGACTGCAATTATGCTGGGCGGCTCAAGTTTCACACAGCTTTTTTTTGCTCCACTGCTAAGCAACATTCATTATAAAAAGAATTATCTGATCGCGGGAATTCTGGTAAGAATATTCTCTCTTACCGGGCTCGCTATATTGCTTTTCCTTTTAACAGGCGAACAACGTGGATATGTGCTTTGGCTTGTGTTTCTCTTCATCACATTATTTTCGCTGGCCGGGGCTTTTGCCAATATTAGTTATACCGATATCTTAGGAAAATCGGTTTTACAGGAAAAACGAAAAACTTTTTTCTCGGCGGTACAAATCATTTCCGGAATTATTGTTTTAGGCGCAGCATTTCTGGTTAGAAAAGTATTGATTTGGAAAGACTTTCCAATGAATTATGCCTACATGTTTTTTATTGGTGGCGGCCTTTTACTTATTGCATCAGCCGGATTTTGGAGTTTAAAAGAAATTGTTCCCTCTAAAATGAAAATTTCAGGAGTTAAAGAGTTCTTTAAAGTGCTGAAATCGGAAACTATTGAAAATAAAAAGCTCGCTTATTTCCTGGGATTTATCAATACACAGGGAATTGCCATTTCGTTTTTACCATTTGTAATTTTATACGCCAAAGAAGAATTTAATGCTCAAAGCAGCGACACGGGAATGTTTCTTATCTTCAAAGTAATCGGTATTGTATTTGTAAGTTTACTGGTTTTGTTGGGTGCAAAAAAAGTAAGGTACAATTGGCTATTGTACAGTAATGTAATTTTATCGGTTTTATTAGCGGTTATTGCTTTAGTTATACGCGACATCAGCCTTTTAAAGTACATTTTTGTAATTGGCGGAATTGTTTATTCGCTTTATACCATGTCGATGAACGGGTTATTACTTGAAATTTCGGGAACTGAAAACAGGTCGCTTTATACCGGGTTTGCAGGAGCAGGAAACATACTTCCGGCGATTTTCCCTCTTATCGGGGGAAGCATTATCGAACATTTCGGGTACCATTCATTTTTTATCCTTTTTATTGTAATTGTGTTAACAGCTGCTTTTTTTATTTTCAAAATTGATTGCAAAAAATAACTAAAATGAAACTGACCGTATTAACCGAAAATCAAGCCGGAGGAAAGTTTCTGGCAGAACACGGACTTTCTTATTTAATTGAAACCAAAACGGAGAAAATTCTTTGGGACGCGGGGCATTCAGATGTTTTCTTAAAAAATGCTTCAAAACTGGGAATCGATATTCAAAAGGAAGTGAAAAGGATTGTACTTAGCCACGGACATTGGGATCATGGGGACGGCCTGCGTTATATCGAAAACAAAACTTTGATAACTCATCCCAATTCGTTTATTAAGCGATACCGAAAAAAAGACAAAACCCCGGTTGGATTGTCGATTTCAAAAGAAGAAATAAAAAGAAAATTCAACGTCATCGAATCAGCAACTCCTGTTTTACTTTCCGAAAGTCTATATTTTTTGGGTGAAATTCCACGTTTAAATAACTTTGAAAGTATAACAACTTCGTTTGTTGATGCTGATGAAAACGATGATTTCATTCCGGATGATTCTGCTTTGGCAGCAGTACAAAACAACCAACTCATAATTATAACCGGGTGCTCGCATTCTGGGATCTGTAATATATGTGAACATGCAAAAAAAGTAACGGGCATTTCAAAAATTGGCGCTGTTATCGGTGGATTTCACTTAAAATACAGGAATACACAAACTGCAAAAACAATAGAATATTTCAAAAACAACAAAGTTCAGCGGGTGTTTCCCTCGCATTGCACTGAATTGCCTGCCCTTACACTTTTTTACAGCGAATTCGAAATCGGACAGATTAAGACAGGAATGGTGCTTGATTTTTAATCTGCTCTCTGAAAAACAATTTCACTTATTCCTGCCGACAATTTTCCGGATTCATCAACATAAATACGAACCGTAAGTTTATTATCGCTAACTTTTATAACTCGCTCCGAAGTCCATTTAAATTCTCCTTTCGCCAGCGAAAGTGTTCCTGCATCAACATCTTCAAACATGAGCCGCTGCCATGTAGCTACTTCGGAATCTCCCATTTTAGTCCGAATCCGGTAAACGCCATTGTATACATTTATTTCGTATTCATACCAATTTTCAGGATTAGTACATTTGGCAGGCGAATCATCAAATAATACTTTATTTAGCCGAATATTGTTTTGCCCTTTTTTCGTAATTGCCATTATTTTATCAGCTGGATTCCATTTATCAAAAATCCAGCCTTTACCGGAGTACTCTTCAAAAGAAAGATTATTTTTCTCGTCAATCTGGCTTTTGTTACTGGTTCCAAAATCGATGGCACCTCTTGAATATTTTCTGACAATTGGTTGCGGATTTCGATAATAAAGTTCGTGTAATTGCGGAAAAAAACTAATGACGTTAAAACTTTCAGGTTTGAAAGATGGAATGGTATCCGATTTTAATACAGAAAAATGAGCATATCCTCTATCACCATCGCCCCAGGCCGTACCGATTAACTCTCCCTGAATCAGATTCTGACCTTTTCGTACTTCCAGGCTTCGTTTATACAATTTATCGTAGAAATAAAATATTTGCGGATTCGACTGGCTTTGTAACAAAACTGCAACTGTATTCGAATTATTTTCTTTTTTGTTTTCTTCAATCCATACAACTTCAGAATTTTCAAAAGCAACCAGCCAGTGTTTTTCAATCCCTTTTGCATCATCCAATTCAAAATCAATTCCTTCGTGAGATCGATAGAACGTCTTTCCATTATACACATCTTTCCCCAGATACGAAAACAGATGGTGGTCTTCTTCACCATTCCAAATAAACCCGTCGTAAAAGCTAACCGGAAAGGTAAAGCGGTTCGGATCAATCAACGGTTGGCTGGCATCGGAGAGGCAGATAAGAACATCCTTTTTTAGCAATGCATGTATTAGGTTGTCATCAGTCAGTTTTTTCACAATAATATTGTCGGCAACAAAAACTCTTAGTCCGGCAGCAAACGAAGGAAGTGTTCTGCGACTTACTTTCAGCCACAGTGTATCACTACCAATTTTAAACTGATTGTACTGATTTGTAATTCGAATTAATTCAATTTCGGTTTGGTTGTAAATAACAGTCTCTCCAACATCGAGATTATAATAAACTGCATTTCCAAAAACAAAATCGGGAACACTATTCTCCTGCGCCCGGGCTAAAAAAAATACAAAAAAGAATGCCAGCAATATAATTGTCTTCTTTCTCAATTCTTTAGTTTAAAAATTGAATCGTTTAAATGAAATGAAAATTCCTGTTCTTTTTCGTCTAAAATATTCTGGAATTTCGTCTTAATTTCCTGTTCCTCCATTGTAGGTGATTCTACCACGTGTTTTTCAAGTGTGTCTTTCGAAGTATCGTAAAATCTTCCATCCTGATACAATTTGTACTTTCCATCCATCACCCACCTGTCATGCACCCTGTTCCCCCATCTCGGCGAATAATGAATAAAAATTTCGTCTTGCACTGACTTTTCACCGGTAATTATAGGCACAAGGCTTTTCCCATCGGTTTTTACATTTTCCAACGAAATTCCGGCCACTTCACAAAAAGTTGGCAAAAAGTCGGCAAAAGAAACCAACGCATTTTCACTACAACAGGCAATCATTTTTTCAGGCCATGAAACAATCATCGGAACATGATTACCGGTATTTAACGAGAGCCCTTTCCCTCCCTTTACTTTACCATAGGTTGTTTTAGACATAACTTTAACATTGGTTCCATTATCGGCAGTGAAAATAAAAAGTGTGTTTTCCCAGAGGCCGTTATCTTTCAACTCCTTTTCAATTTTCCCAACAATTTTATCTGTAAAAGCCATCATATCGGCAAAGTAAGCGGTGTCCTGTTCATATCTCCTTGATTCATCCTGCCATTCGGGAGATTCGGGAGTAGGTACAAACGGATCGTGAACCAGCGCCATGGGATAATATACGAAAAATGGCTCCCCTGATTTTCGCCGGATAAAATCGACTATATAATCCGAAAAAATTTGTGGTCCGTAACCTTCCGCATCCCGCTGGAGATCTTTACCGTTTTGAGTAATTAACGGATCGGCATAACGTTCGCCCTCACTTCGCTGGCGGTTTAGTTGCCATAAACAATATTCATCGAACCCAAAATGATGTGGCCGGTTAACATCCTGGTTCTCCGGATTATTTCGGTTTAAACCATTGAGTTGCCACTTGCCTGCAATGCATGTGGTATAACCTGCCTCTTTTAAATAGTTGGCAAATGTTTTTTGATTTGGATTCAGATATCCAAAATCTTCGTAGTTTCTGAAATTATACTGTCCGGTCATAATTTTCACCCGCGAAGGAGTGCAAAGCGGCTGCGAATAACAGTTTTCAAAACGGATTCCTTCCGTTGCCAAACGATCCAGATTTGGTGTTTTATATTCTGTACTTCCGTTACAGCCTAAACATTCGTACCCCATATCATCAGCCATAATTAGCACAATATTCGGAAGCCGTTCATCTTTTTGGCATGATGAAAATATTACCAGTGCAAGTAAAAAAGCGGCCCACATTCTTAAACTGAATTTCATAATCAAGGAATTAGTATTTTATCAAGAGTTGAAATATGTTCTTTTATTTTTTTCACAGCTGCTCCATCAGCGCTTTATTCTTCGGATTCTCAGAAATATTTACAGTTTCTTCCGGATCGTAACTCAAATCGTATAACATGCGATCCTTTAATTTTCCACTATAATCAAACCATTCAGTATAAGTATCTGACATGGCAACTATGGTTTCACCCTTAATCCAGCGGCAAAAAACTTCATCTTTCCAGGTTTGAACCGGATTATCGTATAACGGAACAAAACTTTTCCCCTGCAAATAAAAAGGTTTATTTAATCCGGCCAATTCGCAAAACGACGGGTAAATATCTACATCCTCAATTAGTGCATCGGTTTTATGATGAAAAATCGTTCCAAGTGATACAGTTTTATAACCATTAGTTTTTAAGTGCATTGGCAAACTTACAGCAGCGGGAGCTTCTTTATCAAACCACGTTTCATCGCTTACAAATCGGTTTCGGTTTGGCGGTATTCCAGAAAAAACACTTGCTTGCAAAGCACTACAAACCTGAATATTGCAATATGCACGATTAATCATCAATCCCTGTTCAGCAAGCTTATCAATATTCGACGATTTAATCGGAGCGTGATCATAACATCCCAACCCCGGGCGCAAATCATCGACGGCAATAAAAAGTACATTTGGTATTTGTGCTTTTATAGCTGAACTGAACAGGGCGAATACAAAAAACAGGGCAAAAAATCGGCACATAATAATTAGGTTCTCGCTGGCAAATAATTTTGCTACTTTGAATAAACGAAAATACAATTTTGTTACAGATTTTCCGATATTTGGCACTTCATTATGCAGGTAAAGATTATTATAGCCATTTATTTTACGGCCATTTTAGCAGTAGGCTTTTTATCCTATTTCAAAATTAAAAACCCGGCCGATTATTTTGTTGCCGGAAAGAAAGCAGGATTATTTCCAGTTTCCGGGAGTTTACTTGCTACAATTCTGGGAGGCTCTGCTATTTTAGGGACTATCGAATTAAGTCAGAAAATGGGATGGCCTGCGCTTTGGTTTTTGTTCTGCGCTTCTTTCGGGTTAATGCTTCTTGTTCCGCTTTCGAAATATGTAAAACGTGTTGGGAATTACACGCTTCCTGAAATGTTAGGGCATTTCTACGGTAAAAAGGCCGAAACAATCTCGTCGGTAATTATTCCCTTTGCCTGGCTCGGAATTATTGCTGCACAGATTATTGCTGCAGCAAAAATTTTAAATGGTCTTGGTATTTTAAATTATCCTAACGCAGCCGTTGTTTCCGGGCTGGTATTCATTATTTACACGCTGGCAGGAGGACAAATGAGTATTTTAAAAACCGATTTAATTCAGGCTGTACTAATTATTGCCGGTATTATCGCGTTAGTAATTTTCTCTTTCTTCAAAGCTGAAGACCACCATTTTCATTCGCTAAATAATTTTACTTTGTTCAGCGAAACATTTTCATTCTTCGATCTTGTCATTCTTTTTCTGACCTACTCGGTTACTTTTATTGTTGGACCTGATATTTACTCGCGCGTGTTTTGCGCTAAAGATGAACGAACTGCTGCTAAAAGTGTATTATTGGTTTCAATCCTGCTGATTCCTATATCAATTGCTTTAACATGGCTGGGAATTTTCACCGCTTCCGAACATAATACAAATATTGTGGGATTTGCCGAAGCTTTATTACCAGAATGGACTTACGGATTATTTATTGCTGCTTTGTTATCAGCAGTAATGTCGTCAGCAGACACTACCCTTCTTACGTCATCCATTATCGTAAGCGAACTGGTTTCGGGAGACCTTGACAGAAAAAAGGCTTTAATTCAAACTCGTACTTTTATTGTTATCATCGGTATTCTTGCTATCGGAATTTCCATTTTTATAACCTCAATAATCCAGGCTTTACTTTTTGCTCTAACCGTTTTTTCAGGAGCTTTTGTAGTTCCGGTGCTGGCAGGGTTGCTTAAATTTAAAGTACAACGAAACCAGGTTTTGGCAGCAATCATTACCGGGGGAACGTTAAGTTTAATTGGTAAAATTGTTCATGATTTCTACGATGAAACTTATGGAAATCTAATAATTATATTGACGTATGTTATTTCAACAGTTTTGCTACTTTTTTCATTCTCAGAAAAATAAATATCAACAGGATGATTTTTTTCTTCTATTTATCAAAATAAAGTCATACTTTTGATTTTCAGAACCATTAAAGAACACCCCGATGGACAAATCAATTGTTGCCTGTTTTTCACATAATAAAAATAATTTGAATTTACTTTTGAGTGAATTGAAAGATTATTTTGGGAATACAGTAAATTATGAATGTTTCAACACACTCGCAAATTTTTTAAAACTGCTCGAAAGAGATGATGCCCGCGGAATAGCGTTAATACTTCTCGACATTGATAATGATGACGACAAGACTATGCAATGGGTAAATAAAATCAATAATTCATTACCACAAACAGTAAAAATTATTTTAGGAGAGAACTGCCACTTGCTTAACATTCAACTAGGAATAAATCAAAATCAGTTTGTTCATTATTTGAAAAGACCGTGGGATAAAACTGATTTATTGCTGATTCTCAATTCTGCATCAGCAGCCCGTCCTTATTTTCAAACAAATACAGAGGCAGAAGATTTTGAAATAAGAGAAAAGATAGAGGTAGAAGTTTCAAAACGGCTGAAAGAATTGATAGAGGCCAATTTCGTAAAAGACAAATTCCTTTCCATAATCGCACATGATTTAAAAAGCCCGTTTTTAGGACTTCTTGGAGTTTCAGAAATTCTGCTGAGAGACTGGGATGAACTTTCAGAGGCTAATAAGATTGAACTCATCGACGACATCCGAAAAACTTCGGAGGAAACCTATAAACTTTTGGTTGATTTGCTGGACTGGGCAAAAGTTCAACGTGAGAAACTTGAAATAGCCATAAATGAAATTATGGTTCACAATGTGGTTGATTCAAGCATAAAAATCTCGGAATATACGGCTATTCACAAAGGAATAAAATTTCAGAACGATATAAACAGCCAATTAAAAGTTAATGCCGACGAAAAAATGATTTCTACCGTATTTCGGAATTTGATTTCGAATGCAGTAAAACACACCCAACCCGGCGGGAAAATAAAAATATCGGCAAAGGAGGAAGAAAATTACTGTACATTTTGTGTTTCTGACGATGGAAACGGAATTACCAAAAAGGATGTACTGGAACTTTTCAGCCCAAAAAATTTAAAGAAAATCAGTCGAAATATAGTGGATGGCAATCTGGAAAGATATAAGAAAAGCTACAATGGTTATAACGGATTGGGACTGATTTTATGCAAAGATTTTGTTGAGAAAAATGGTGGCAAAATCTGGGTTGAAACACGAAAGGGAGAAGGAAGCAAGTTCTATTTTACTGTCCCCTGCTAACGACTAAATTTCTCTGGTTAATTCATCCAAAAAAGAATGTAATTCTTTTCGCAATCCGGCTTTTAATTCGGTGTTAACTTTTTTATGATAACTGTTCAACCAGTCGATTTCATTTGCATACAGTAGATCTTTGTCTATCAATGTAGTGTCAATCGGACAAAGAGTAAGCGTCTCGAATCCGTAAAATTGTCCAAATGGAGTTGTTTCCTTTTCAACACAAACCATCATGTTTTCGGTTCGGATTCCGTACTCCCCTTCACGGTAAAACGCCGGTTCGTTCGACATTACCATTCCTGGCTCAATTGAATTTTCGTTATACTCCTGCCGGATTGCAAACGGCCCCTCATGAACATTTAAAAAGTGCCCCACTCCATGACCGGTTCCGTGACCATAATTCATTCCGTTTTCCCACAATGGTTTTCTCGCAAGAATATCGAGGTGGCAACCTTTAGTTCCTTTTGGGAAAACAGCTCCGGTTAAAGCAATCATTCCTTTCAAAACCAGCGTGTAATCTTTCTTTTGTTGTTTAGTAACTTTTCCAAGTGCCACGGTTCGGGTAATATCGGTAGTTCCATCCAGATACTGACCACCGGAATCAAACAATAAAATTCCTTCGGGTTCAATTTTCAATGCGTTTTCCTTGTCAACCGATAAATGCACAATTGCACCATGATTTTTATAACCTACAATCGGCGCAAAACTTTCTCCTTTAAAATTATTCTGCATCGACCGAAATTCAGCCAATTTTCTCCCTGCTGTATATTCTGTAACCACCTCTTTTCCCACAGAAGATTTCAACCAGTGGTGAAATTCGACTAAAGCAACACCATCATTTTTCATGGCCTGCCTTATACCTTTAATTTCCGCCAGGTTTTTCCGGGCTTTTAAATGGGCGATCAAAGAACTTCCCTCAATAATTTCGTTGTTCCTGCAAACCGAACTGTAAATGGAATAGTTAGTTGTTGCAGGATCTAGAAATATTGATTTGCCTTCGATTTGTGTCAGGAAAGAATAAAAGGAGTTATAATCTCTCACTTCCACTCCGTCATTTTCCAACTTTCTGGTAAGTTCATCCGAAAGCTTTTCACCATCGACAAATAAAATATTTTCATTCTCTCCAACCCATCCGAAACCGGTAAAAACAGGATTGAAATTGATATCTGAACCTCTTAAATTATGGAGCCACGCTAATTCATCGAGCATGGAAACAATATGAAATTCAGCCTTATTGCTTTTCAGCTTTTCTGTAACGATTTGTTGTTTTTCCTTTCGCGAAAAGCCGGCATATTTTACGTCCAGTTCAAAAACCGGATTCGATGGATTTACCGGACGATCTTCCCAAATAACATCTAACAAATCGGGTATTTCAATCACATGAATATTTTCCTTCCGCAACGTTTTTCGTAAATTCCGGAAACCGGCAACGGATACGGTTTGTGAATCAACGCCAACCCGGCTGTCCTCCTCAAGATTCTGCTGCATCCATTCTTCCGGCGAAGTTGCATCAGGAACCCGCAGTTTATGTAATTTGATTCCGGTTCCTTTTAGCTGGTCTTCAGCCTGCAAAAAATAACGCGAATCCGTCCAAAGCCCTGCGTCGGTTTTAGCTACCACAACCATTCCGTAAGAACCGGTAAAACCTGAAATAAAAGCTCTGGTTTGCCATCTTTCAGGTAAATATTCACTGGAATGAGGGTCGGTTCCGGAAATGTAAACTGCGTCCAGATTCAGCTTCTGCATTTCATTTCGAAGGGCCGATAAACGTTGCTGTATTTTACTCATTTTTTAAAAAAGTCGATTACAAATTGTTTGATGGAAGGCGCAGGAATATCGTCGTAACTAAATTCATCTTCGGAGTAAAAACGATATTCTAAAATATCATCCATCGGTTTTAGATTAGAAATGGATTCAGGAGTAACCTGAAATGCCATATCTATTGTAAACACACTGAAGCCGGAAAAAATATATTCATTTGGAGCCGAACTCATATATTTTAATGATTTAACTTTCATTCCAAGTTCTTCGAAAAGCTCTCTTTTTATTGCATTCTCGGCGGTCTCCATCGGATCGACAAATCCTCCTGGTAAATCCAGCTTTCCATAATCCGGTTCCACACCACGCGTAACCAGCATTAATTTCTCTTCGTTATTGGTTACTAAAGCTGCAACCGCCGCCGATGCATTAAAATACAAATGAAAGCCGCAGGTATCACATTTCATGGAACGGTCCCCGGAAACTTTAAACGCAGAAGAACCGCATTTTGGGCAAAATTTGATTACCTGCAACGGATGTGTTTCCTTCATCTATTTTACAAATTTCATTGCTTCTAACCAATTGTAAAATAAATTGGGCCATTCCTCAACCGGCAGGTTCTTTTTTTTCATTCCAAAACCATGTCCACCTTCCTGAAAAATATGCATTTCAGCCGGAACATTATTCTTTTTCAAAGCCAGATAAAATTCAACTGAATTCCTTGGTGGCACCGCTTTATCATCGTCGGCAAGAACTAAAAATGTAGGTGGAGTTTCAGGCGTAACATGCAACTCATTGGAATATTCTTCCACCATTTTCCAATCGTTTCCTTCTCCAATCAGATTTTTTCGAGATCCCATATGGCCAAATTCTTCGTTAAAAGTAACTACCGGATAAAGCAATAACATAAAATCGGGACGGCAGCTTATTTTATCAATCGGATCTGAACTGTCTTTAATTCCGGTATCGAAATGCGTTCCTACAGTTGAAGCCAAATGCCCACCGGCAGAAGACCCGGCAATTCCAACTTTTTGAGGGTCAATCCCCCACTCTTTTGCATTGGAACGAACAATCTGAATTGCTCTTTTCAAGTCGCTTGCCGGAACCTCGTGATGCCCGTAAGGAAGTCTGTATTTCAGGACAATTCCGGTTACTCCTTTCGATTTTAACCAGGCAGCCATATCATACCCTTCATGATCCATAGCTTCAATCCAGTAACCACCTCCGGGACAAATAACCACAGCTGCCCCCGAATTATTTTCTTCGGGCAAATAAACATACATTTCAGCTTCGGAAACATTACGAACCCGGAGACCTTCATATTTTTCTTCCGGTTCTTTCATCCCATTGTCGTTTGGAGCCCCGTTGGGCCATACTTTTAAAGTTTTATCCTGTGCATTCAAAATAGTGGTAATTGTTAAAGCGATCAATAATAAATTTAGTTTCTTCATTTTATTTGGATTTTTGGCCTACAAAATAATGTTCCTTTTCGGAGAACAAAATATTAAAAGTGGTTAAAGAACCATAAATGCGCGTAATGTATTGCTGCAAATCGATTTTTTCTTCATCGGTCAACACATTATGACTATTAATGTTTTGTTCCAAAACCCGAAGCCTGTCGCGCAACATTACAATTTTATGAAAAAACGTTTCGATTGGTATTTCCTTGGGTTGCAACGAAGAATTAGCCGGCTTTAAAACCATAGTTCCTCCCTGCCACTTTTCTCCTAACGGCACAACCTCATTTAATGATGCATACTGGTCTAAAACATAGGTCATTACTTTTTCAAAATCTTTAACTGAAAGGCCCGTTTTGGGTGCATCCTCATTTTTTTTGAGAACAGTTAAATCCGTATTGCGCTTTGTTATTTCCATTTTGCCTCCGCGCTCAAAGAAGATTTCGTAAGCCGTAAGATTATTTTTACTTACAATTCCCTCCCCGTAACGTGGATGATCAACTCTTGTTCCAACGGTTAATTCTTCCATTTCTATCGTGTTTTTTAGTTGTTTATCAGAATTTTTGATACATTCTTTTTGCAAACACAGGATGTGTTTCTATTTGACATTTTATATCACTAATATTTCTTTAATGGCGAATCGGGTTCGCGGGCAAAAAGATAATATGAAGCCCTATCGACTAAATCAGCCCATAATTTTGCCACCAACACTGTTGCTTTTCCTTCCCAGAACGTAAGAATAATTTTTCTCCGTCTTCTCAGAATTGCCTTGTAAATGTGTTCTGCGCAATCTTCGGCAGTCATCATTTTCTTTTCGTTTCGAGGAGTTAAACCTTGTTTGCTTCCATCTGACATTAGAGCATTTTTACGAATCTCGGTTGCAGTGAAACCAGGAGCGGCTACCAAAACGTGTAAACCCGATTTAAAATATTCAACTCTGATTGTATCCAGAAAACCACGAACAGCAAATTTAGAAGCTGAATATCCGGTTCTTCCGGGAAGCCCGATATATCCGCCAATAGAAATAACTCCAACCAGTGACCCCCGCTGTTTGATAAGATGTGCCAGGGCGTATTTTGTGCAGTAAACAGTACCCCAATAATTTACATCCATTAACTGACGTAAAACATCCAGTTCCACATCTTCAAACGATGCACGCATCGAGATTCCTGCATTATTGATTAAAACATCGATTCTGCCAAATTTTTGAATTGCACTTTCAATAAGATTTTTACAGTCTTCTTCCTTGGTTACATCCGTCTTAACAGAAAGAACCTCAACGTTATTCAACGCTTTCTCAAGTTCGTTTAGTCGATCAGTCCTGCGCGCTGCCAGCACAAGGTTCCATCCTTCGGAAGCAAACTTTTCAGCAAGCGCTTTT
>JAWKKP010000026.1:0-104900 GCA_041393215.1 Draconibacterium sp. | reverse complement strand
CCAGAATATGCGTTGCGATTCTATCTAAAAACCAACGATCGTGCGAAATAACAACCGCACAACCTGCAAAACTCTCCAAGCCTTCTTCCAGGGCACGGAGTGTATTTACATCAATGTCGTTGGTTGGTTCGTCAAGCAAAAGTACATTTCCTTCAGCTTTTAAGGCCAGTGCCAAATGCAGGCGATTTCGCTCTCCACCCGATAAAACTCCGCATTTTTTCTCCTGGTCGGCGCCGGTAAAATTAAAACGGCCAACATAAGCACGTGAATTCACCATGCGGTTTCCAAGCATCATGGTTTCTGTACCTCCTGTAATAACTTCAAAAACCGATTTATTGGGATCGATGGCTTTGTGAGTTTGATCGACATAGCTGATTTTTACCGTGTTTCCAATTTCAATATTACCTTTATCCTGCTGTAACTGCTTCATAATTAATTTAAACAGGGTTGTTTTTCCTGCACCGTTTGGCCCGATAACCCCAATAATTCCTGCAGGCGGAAGTTTGAAACTCAAATCATCAAAAAGTACCCTTTCACCATAACCTTTTGAAACACCTTCCATTTCAATTACTTTATCTCCCAGTCGAGGACCATTTGGAATATAAATTTCCAATTTTTCTTCTTTTTGATTTACATCTTCATTCAGCATTTTGTCATAGGCACTTAAGCGCGCTTTCGATTTGGCATGACGGGCTTTTGGAGCCATTCGAACCCATTCCAGCTCACGTTCCAGAGTTTTGCGGCGTTTGGAATGTGTTTTTTCTTCCATCTCCAGACGTTTGGCCTTTTGTTCCAGCCAGGAAGTGTAATTTCCTTTCCATGGAATTCCCTGCCCACGGTCCAATTCCAGAATCCAACCGGCAACGTTGTCAAGAAAATAACGGTCGTGCGTAATGCAGATTACAGTTCCTTTGTATTGTGCCAGATGCATTTCGAGCCACTGAATGCTTTCTGCATCCAAATGGTTGGTAGGTTCGTCTAAAAGAAGCACATCGGGCTCGCGAAGCAAGAGTCGACAAAGCGCTACTCGACGGCGTTCGCCACCCGAAAGTTCATGCACTGGTTGATCGTCAGGCGGACATTGCAACGCATCCATGGCACGTTCAAGTTTGCTGTCAAGGTTCCACGCATCCAATTGATCGATTTTTTCCTGAAGTTTTGCCTGTTCTGCCATTAACCGATCCATTTCATCCGGATTTTCATAAACTTCGGGTAACCCAAATTTAAGGTTGATATCTTCATAAGCCTTTAAAACATCAACGGTTTCCTGAACACCTTCCTGCACAATTTCCTTTACCGTTTTCGTTTCATCTAAATGTGGTTCCTGGTCGAGTAATCCAACGGTATAGCCTGGAGCAAAAACCAATTCACCGTTAAATGCTTTGTCTTGTCCTGCAATAATTCGAAGCAAAGTCGATTTCCCCGAACCATTTAATCCGATAATTCCGATTTTGGCGCCAAGGAAAAAGGAAAGAGAAATGTCTTTAATAACTGTTTTGCTGGGTGGGTAAGTCTTGCTCACCTTATACATCGAAAAGATAATTTTCTTGTCGTCGCTCATATTTTTCAAATTTAATTTGATGCAAAATTAGGAAAAGGAATAATATTAATCCCGGACGATTTATGAATTTCGGGATGAAAGTTTAATTATTCTTTGGTAATTTCTTTTGTATGATTAAACTCCTGTGAGAAAATATTTTCTATAAAATGATAAGCCTTGGGAGCATTAAAGTTGCTGTTTGATTTGTCTGTTTTGTAGCCTATAATACCCGTAGTTCATCTTCATAGTCCATACGGATATCTTCGTGTAATGATGAAATAACTTGTTTTATTCGTTTTACCTCGTTGATATACATATTCATTACAACCCTGCTGGCATTCATTCGGATCCCTGATTTTCGCATTTTCAGGCAGAAATAGATTAGTAGTTCAATCTCCGTTTCTTTTAATCCTGAAAAGCGAATGTATTTTTTTGTTGTTCGCAAGGCTTTACGAAGTGTTTTCTTGGCAAGGTAAAAACTGCTTTGATTCAGATTTTGAAATTGTTCGTCGATTTCTTCTTTTACATTTTGAATAAAAGCCTGTTGGTTAAAGGCATCAAAAAGCAAATAGCTCAATAATTCTTTGTTCTCTTTTTTAAATTTGACTAAACGGATCATTATTTCCTGAAGTTGAGAGGGAGAGAGGCTTTTAAGTTCATTCTTTATTTCGCTGATTGACGCTGTTTCCATAATTCAATTTCAATAAATGAATAAAAGTAACCCTTTTTAAGTTATCGCTGAAATCTTAGTCTTTTGGGATGGTTAAGAGTTTTACTTATATCCAAACCTACATTTTAATAAAAAAAAATGTAAAATATACTTTACATTGTGTAAAATATACTCTACATTGTGTAAAATATATTTATCTTTGTGTCGTAAATATATTACACGAAAAAGAATTATTCACTTAAAAAAATTAAAGCAATGTCGTACAGAGAAAAAGAAAACATCATCAACATTTTTAGCGGGCTATTAATAACAGGAATTTTTGCCTGGGTAGTTTATCAACGTCATTTAAATGGCAGCATAGATTTAACAGATGATTTTCAAGCCTGGGGAAAATTGTTTCTTATTTATGCCGGTGTGTCAATTGTTGCCCGGATTGTAATTTACATCATCTTTCATATTGTTAATGCCATTGCAACCCGGGCTGAAAAAGTACCACAAGAAGACGAACGGGATAAGTTAGTGAAACTGAAAGCTCTTCGAAATTCCCACTATGCATTTGTGGTTGGTTTTTTTATTGCCATTGTTGTTCTCGCAATTGGTTTTCCAACCTACTCGATTTTCATCGTATTTGTGATTAGCGGCGTTATCTCAGAAATAATTGATAATGGTTCGCAAATGTATTTTTACAGGAAAGGAGTTTGATATGCCCGAAAGAAATATTCACAATAATATACGAAGACTTCGGTTTAATGCCAATGAAATGACGCAGCAGGAACTGGCTGACCGGGTTGGTGTTTCAAGGCAGACGATTGTTGCCATTGAAAAGGGAAATTATTCCCCATCACTGGAACTTGCGTTTAAAATCGCATTTGCATTTAATGTGCAGTTACAGGATGTTTTTTCTTATGAACTTAAAGATGAGTTAGAAAAAGGGAAAAAAAAGTAGCAGGAATATTGTTTCAGTTTTGTTTAATTCAATATTAACTGTAATTATGAAAGGCGATTACATTACTAAATATGCCATTATCATTTAAATTCGAAGGTTTTATATACTTAATAAAATTGAGATTGACCTCCTGTCTATTAAAGTAATAGATGGGAGCTCTTGTTTGCTGTGCTCCAGACGAAAGAACCGTGAGAATAAATAAAAAACTAATAAATGTCTTCATTTTAAGGTATAATTTGAAACTTGAAGCAGATGAAGACTAATTTATCGTCTTACCGGTTTTCCGTCCACTTCAATCCAATCGAGACGGGAACAGGCATTTGATTTTCCACCCGGCATTAAGTCCGTAAAACCAATTTCCTCTACATTTGAAAGATCAGGACTTTTGGCAATGCCAATTTCAGTTATTCGTTCAACATCCAAAATATGCCAGGTAATATCCTTAATATTAAATTCCTTTATCCGCCAGTCTTTTGATGGACCGTCTGAAAGATCACTAATCAGCCATGTTCCGTCAGCCAGTTTTAACGAGATTCTTAATTCACGAAGCCCAACCTGTTTTGTTCTCCAGCGGATTTTTGCAAAGCCGGTTAAATCTACATTTTCAGTTTTGTGTTTTAAAGTTACCATCCAGTTTCCTAAACACAATCCTGACCAAACATAAAATGGATCGTCAACCGGTTGCGGATGGTTGCTCTTTTTTAGGCTGTCTTTTCCGGCACCATATAATTGTACTAACAAATCGGGATTATTTACGTGTTTTTGAGAAAGCGGAATTTCTGCAGGAATTTCTTTCCAGTCTTCTCTGAAAAATAATCCGGGACGATAAGATTCCTGTGCAAAAATCTGTAACGAAAATGCTCCTAAAATAAAAAGAAGCGTGATAATTTTTTTCATAGTATTTATTATAATTTTTTCAACTTCAGTACAACTCTGTATATGCGATAATCAACCGAGAATAATTTCAAATCTACCCGATTCAAGCTGAAAACTCTTATCATCCGCTTCTATTTTAACTGGCTTTTGGTTTTCTTTATTTATGATTTTAATCGGGGAATTATGAAAATTATCAGGTATAATTATTTTTGCTGACACGCTTTCTGGTATTTCAACATTCAGAATAAATGAATTATTCTCAATTTTCCAGTTGGAAACAATCATTCCTTTTGGCGAATTATAAGAACACTTTACCCATTTTATATTGCCAACAGGTTTTGGAGCAATAATAATATTACTGTAAGCAACTGAGTTTTCCGACTGATAAATTCCGCCAAGTCCCGAGTAGAACCATTCCATCAAATGCCCCAGCATCATATGATTATTCGAGACATCAGGCAGAGCAGCCCAACTTTCGGTTAACGATGTTGCACCTTTTTCGATTTGGTAGCCATATCCCGGGCGATCACTCCGGTTGTTCATTTTATAAAGAATATCAGAACGACCATTTTCGCTTAGAACATGTACAAGAAAATGATAGCCAATATCGCCTGAAGTCAATCTGTAATCATTGCTTACAATTGAATCAACAAGATTATTAAAAACCTTTGTTTTGTCGCCTTCCGGAATTAACCCGGTGTAAATTGGCATTGCATATGCCGTTTGGCTTCCGGTAGAACACAACCCGGTTTGTGCATTATAGAAGTTATCCAGAAAGGCTCTGCGAACATTTTCGGCAAGCTGGTTGTAACTTGTTGCATCGTCTTCAAATCCTAGCATTTTGGCAACTTTAGAAATTATCTTCAAGTCGTAAAAATAAATGGAGGTTGCTGTTACTGACAATGGCGTTAACTGTGCCACTCCCGGACGGTTTGGCCCAAGATCGAACCAATCGCCAAGACCATAAGAAAGGATGTTATTTTCTGATTTTCGTTCAAGATATTGCATATATTTTTTCATCATTGGGTAGGCTGTTTTCAATATTTCTTTGTCGCCATACCATTGATAAACCTGCCAAGGAATAATTATGGATGCGCTTCCCCATTCGGGAGAATCACGAAATCCTCCCTGAAATGGCACATATTCCGGGGCAATATCGGGCACCAACCCATTTTCGAGTTGCGAATCGATCATGTCCAGAATTATTTTGGTATAAAGCTTCTGTATGTCAAAATTGTAATGCATCGAAGGGCCAATCAGGTAAGTTTGTTCCAGCCATCCTAATTTTTCCCGGTGAGGACAGTCGGTTGCCACACTTGCCATATTGCTTTTTATTCCCCAGTTAATCAGTTCAAATATTTTATTAAATAATTCATCAGAACATTCAAACGAACCTACTGTAGGTGCAGAATTCCTTGTGTGAAGCATTTTAAGTTCAGTAATTTCTGTTTTTTCCGTGGCATTTTCAGGTTCCATAATTTCAATATCGGCATACCGGAATCCATAATATGAAAATACAGGTTGCCACTTTTCTTCACCTTCGCCTTTCAAAGTATAGTTAAATTCGTATGGGCCGCCACCGCTTCGTTGTGTTATGTTACCGTCATCATTGACCAGTTCGTCGGGGCGAATACAAATTTCTGCACCTCTGTTTCCCTTTACTTTAAGCGAAATAATCCCGGATGCGTTTTGTCCAAAATCATAAATGGTTCGTCCTGTTTTCGATTTAAAGATTGTTTTAACCGGAAACTCCTGCATCACTTTTAATGGATTATCTTCTTCAGGAACAAGAATACTTATTGAATCATGGAGTATAACAGGAACATTCCAGTCAGAATCGTCAAATCCAGCTAGATTCCAGCCTTTCTTTTCGAGTGTCGCATCATAGTCTTCTCCGCCGTAAATACTGCTGAAAGCGATGGGAGAGGGAAGTACCCTGCAATTTTCATCGGAAACAATACTTTGCTTAGAACCATCAGAAAATAGAACTGAGATATTAAAGATTAATTTTGGATATCCGTATGCAACTACCAGTTTACGATATCGTTCGCGATTAACATTGTAAAATCCGTTACCAACCAAAACACCTATTGTGTTTTCTCCGGTTTTCAATTGTGATGTTATATCAAATGAATTATATAAAATTCGTTTTTGATAGTAACTCCAACCCGGCGATAAAAAGCGATCACCTGTTTTATCTCCATTAAGGTATAATTCGTAGTGCCCTAATCCACAAATGTTAATCGTCGCTTTTTTAATTTCTCTGTTTAATGTAAATTCTTTTCTGAACATGGGAACAATGGAACGCTTTACACATTTGTTCCCTAATTTGTCGCCAGTGCCATGAACTGCAGGAACAACCTTTATGCTGTCTGCAAGCTGTTCATAGGCAATCCATTTTGCCTTCTCCCATATATCTGGAGATTTATCTGCGTTTTGGGTATTTTGACAACTAGAAAATACCAGTGCAATTATTACTAAAATAAAACAAGATTTAACAGAAGATAGATTAAATTTAACCGGGTTAGTATGCTCCATTTTTCAGCTGATTCAAGATTGAAATAAAAATAGTAAAATTCCCGTAACAAATTGAGTTTATCGAAACATCTGTATCCACAACCAAAGAACATGGCCGGAGTGTATCGTTTTGTTGCCTAATGAATAAATGGACTTTAATAACTAGTTAGTGACAATAAAGCCATATTGCAGGAATAAACAAAAAAGTTACCCATGATAACAACCGATGATAGATTTTTAGTTTGTATGAAGCAGCTTTTTCGAAACTTAGCAAAGTTCCGGTAACAAATGCAATAACAAACACAAAACTCGATATAACAAACAAATACCATCCGACACCTTCAAAACAAATTGTTCTGAAATGTTCCTTGTAAATTAAAACGACGAAAACTATTGTAGCTACAACAGATAATTTGTGGGTTGCAGAAATACTTGTTTTATAAGGTGTTCCACTTATGCGAAGCATTATACCTGATAAAACTAAAAGAATGGTCAGAATAGCCGTAATGATTGACTTGGTTAGAATTGATTCCATGATTTGGTTTTTATGCTAAAATAACATTTTGGTGTGTTAAATACCTCAAGACATTCGTTTTCAATTAACGTTATTGACTAAATTCAATCAAATTACCATTCCGGTTGTTATCCTTTTAGAAGCAATATTGTTTCAAACTTAAAAGAAAAATTATGGAATTTCGGATTGAAAAAGATACCATGGGCGAAATAGAGGTCCCTGCAGATAAATACTGGGGAGCTCAAACTGAACGAAGTCGCAACAATTTTAAAATAGGGTCAGATGCCATCATGCCTATCGAAATCATTCATGCTTTTGCATTTTTAAAAAAAGTGGTAGCCCTCACCAATTACGATTTGGGTGTGCTCAACAAGGAAAAAGCAGAATTAATAGCAATCGTTAGCGATGAAATTCTGGATGGAAAACTCAATGACCAGTTTCCATTGGTTATTTGGCAAACCGGTAGCGGAACTCAAAGTAACATGAATGTCAATGAAGTAATTGCGAATCGTGGACATGTAATAAAAGGAGGGGAGTTAACTGATGAAAAAAAAGTTCTTCACCCAAACGATGATGTCAACAAAAGCCAGAGTAGTAATGATGTCTTTCCAACAGCAATGCATATTGCGGCCTACAAACTAACCAACAAAATAACCTTGCCCGGAATAAAAAAGTTAAGAGATTCTTTTTCAGAAAAAGTAAGAGAATTCAAGGATATAGTAAAAACAGGGCGAACACATTTTATGGATGCCACTCCGCTTACATTAGGACAGGAATTTAGTGGTTATGTACAACAACTGGATAATGGGGTTCGTGCCATTAACAATGCCCTTGAAATGATTGCTGAACTCGCACTTGGCGGTACTGCGGTAGGGACAGGCCTAAATACTCCTGAGGGTTATGCAGAAAAAGTAGCCGGAAAAATTGCAGAATTAACAGGTTACCCTTTTGTCACTGCTCCCAATAAGTTTGAATCTTTAGCTGCCCACGATGCCATGGTGGAACTCAGCAGTGCTTTTCGTCGTGTGGCAGTGAGTTTGATGAAAATTGGCAATGACATTCGGATGCTGGGTAGCGGACCACGCTGTGGAGTAGGAGAGTTGTTACTTCCGGCCAATGAGCCGGGTTCTAGTATTATGCCAGGGAAAGTGAATCCAACACAAGTGGAAGCACTGACAATGGTGGCTGCTCAGGTCATGGGAAACGATGTCGCTGTTGGAATTGGCGGCAGCAACGGACAGTTTGAGTTGAATGTGTTTAAACCACTTATTGCTGCAAATGTTTTACAAAGTGCCCGTTTAATTGGTGATGCATGTACAAGTTTTAGCGAGAATTGTGTTGATGGAATTCAGCCCAACATTCCAATAATTAATAAACATCTTGAAAGTTCATTGATGCTGGTTACAAGTCTGAATATACACATAGGATACAATAAAGCAGCTGAAATTGCAAAAAAAGCTTATTCTGAAAACATAACCTTAAAAAAAGCAGGTATTAAGTTGGGATACTTAACTGCTGATGAATACGACAAATGGGTTGACCCAAAAAAAATGACAGGAATAATTTAGTTAGTTCCTTATTTCGAATTCAATTAAATACAGTTTGGTCTCGCCGCAGTTTGTTCCGTCGCTCCCTGTGCAGGTTTTAATTTCAACTGAATCGCTTCCGGTATAGCCATCTACCGGTTTATATCTGTACACCACACTCCAGTTGGTAGTCGCGTCACGAATGATTTCACTGATATCGGCGTGTTTAGGCTGAGTAATAATTGTTGCACCTTCTTCGTCACCCAAAATATTAAAATCGTAAATGTAAATTTGTCCGCTTTTCAACACGATGTTTTTGGTAATATCATTTGTTGGAACTTCATCTGAATTGCAGCTCCAAATAAAAAATACGGTTAGGAAGGTTACCAGAAATTTTGTTATTATTTTCATGTTGGTGTTATAATGTTTAACTGCAAGATGATTTAAACGATGAAAACGTTGCGTAATACAAAATTCCAACTACTCAATTTCAATGTTATACTGATGTAAAAGCCCAGAAATATTATTGATGGAAAACTTAGCATGCTGAATCCGGTTAATTTCAGGATTAATAATAAAATTGAAAGAAGTACTAAAATTACATTTTTCAAGGTTTGAGTTTTCAAATGAGCTACCAGATAAATCGCAATTCTCAAACAAAGAGCGAGTAAGGTTGGTTTCAATAAAGTCAACTTCCTGCAAAATACAGTTGGAAAATCTGGTTTCCTTTATTTTTAATTGATAAAATGATGAAAAATTTAAATGGCAGTTTTCAAATTGAAAGGCCAGCAAAAACGGATTGCATTCTTCAAAATGCACACCCAATAATTTGCAGTCTTTGAATCTTACATTTCTGAAAGCCGTATTGCCTGTTTTTATATTGCTCAAATCACAATCTTCGAAATTACAATCTTCAAATGCAAATTCAGATAAATCAACCTCAGCAAAGTTACATCCCGAAAATTTGCATGCTTCATAGTCTCCTTTTAAAAGGTTGTTTTCAGCATTATCCAGTTGACAAAATTCCCGGTCTGTTACATATCGTTTTCCCATCTAATCTATTTTAATAATTTTGTTTAACATTTTTTATCTGCAGCCATTTCAATGCTTTCTATTTTTACTGGATTATACGATTTCTTTTATTACTACTTCATTACTTTGAAATCTGAAAGTATCGCCTTTCTTTTTTCCTTTCATTGCGTTACCAATGGGCGATTCGAGTGAAATACCAAAGTATATCACTTTTTCAATTTCAATTTTTCCGAAACCAAATGAAATAAAATAGTTAGCATTACTCGTAAATATCAGGCTTCCAAATTCAACCAAACGATATTCCTTTTGAAAATTTATTTTTTCCAATTCATTCAATAAAATCAAAGTTTTGGATAACTGTAAACTAAGCTTTTCAATTTCGATATTTACCATTTCACGGCTTGTTTCATATTTGTCTCCAACACTGCTTTTGGTTTCGTTGTCACGCGATTCTTTGGCTAAACTAATATTATGTTTTAATTCAGCCACGGTGGTTTTAAGCTTTTCGCGAATATGATTTACAATCTTGTTTTTTAATTCAAATATTGTTTCCATCAGATTTTTAAAGGGGTCAGAACCAATTCTTTTTTCTAAAATAATAAAGCATAAGAAGGAAGATAACAAGCATAATTCCCCATACAATAAAATATCCCCATTTCCAGTTTAATTCGGGCATGTTGGCAAAGTTCATCCCGTAAACGCCAGCAATAAAAGTAAGGGGGATAAAAATGGTTGCCACTATGGTTAATATTTTCATTACCTGATTCATACGGTGGCCCTGAATGGAAAAAAACAGGTTAATATTACTTTCGAGCCGAACATCAATTTGGTCGCAACTATCTAAAAGCGTAAGGCACAAATCTTTTAATTCCAGGAAATACTTGATTTGTTTTTTCCGAATCAATGCATATTGCCCGGCTTCTACTTTTGCAATGAATTCCTTTATAGGCAGAATTGTTTTTCGGATAAGATGTATTTCGCGTTTGTATTGTTCAATATCTTTTAAAATATCGGGTGAAGGGTCGGAATCAATATCGATTATACCAAATTCGTCAATCTGTTTTTCAATATTGTCAACCGTTTTAAAATAGTTATCAAGAATAGATTCCAGCAACAAAAACAACAAATAATCGGGGCCACGGTGATTTACGATACCGATGTTACCGTTAATTCTCTGACGGACATGTTCAAAATAATCAGCTTTTCTCTCCTGGAAAGATACCAGATAGTTTTTCCCAAGAATAAAACTTAATTGCTCCGACATTACCTGGTAATCTAGCGTTGGAAGTACTGACTTCAGGGTAAAAAAGCAATATTCGTCGAAATCCTGAAACTTAGGTCGCTGATTAATATCCAGTATATCCTGAATTACAAGACCATGTACATTCAGTTTGTTGCATATCGATTCAACAATATCTACATCATGAATTCCGTGAATATTCAGCCAATGTTGTTTTTCGTCGTCAGGAAAGCCAATAAAATCGCCGGCTTTATATTCTTTATTCTCCGAAACACTTTCACTGTTGTATTCATACATCTGAATACTTGGTTGTTCAAGGTATTTATTTCCGGTGAACACAGGCTTTAACGGATTTACCTTTTTCCGATTTAAAAGAATCCGAACCATTTTTTTTGTTTCTATAACCATAAGCTTTTACGCGCGTCAACTATTTTACAAAATTCGCATTTAATTTTAATTCGAAACTTTATTAAGTTGATAAATATCCTTTCTCCGATCTTTCAAATTCCGGACACTTCCAAACTGATTCAGTTCACGAAGCAGATCAATATCCAGGTCAGCAATTACAATCATTTCTGTATTCGGGGTTGCTTCTGCTTTAACTCCATTGGCGGGAAACGCAAAATCGCAGGGAGTAAATACCATCGACTGCGCATACTGAATGTCCATATTGTGAACCTTGGGCAGGTTTCCCACACTTCCGGCAATGGCAACATAGCATTCGTTTTCAATAGCACGGGCCTGGGCACAATTTCGAACGCGTGAGTAACCGTTCTGTGTGTCAGTTAAGAACGGAACAAAAAGAATATCCATTCCGTCGTCAGCCAACAAACGGCTCAATTCAGGGAATTCAACATCGTAACAAATCAGAATCCCAATCTTTCCACAATCAGTGTCAAAAACTCTAAGCTCGTCGCCTTTTTCCATTCCCCAAACTTTAACTTCGTCGGGTGTTACATGGAGTTTTACATACCGTTCAACTGAACCGTCGCGTTTACATAGATATCCAACATTATATAAATTGCCATTTTCTATTTCGGGCAGGCTTCCTGAAATGATATTGATGTTATATGAAATGGCTAACTCTGAAAATCGCTGAATAATAGTGGGAGTGTGGAGCGCCAGTTTCCGAATAGCTTCGGGTTCTGTTAAATGATTATCATCGGCCATTAGCGGTGCATCGAAAAACTCGGGGAAAAGCGCAAAATCGGACCGATAACCAGAAACTGCATCAACAAAGAATTCAGCTTGCTGAAGTAGTTCTTCCATATTTTTATAAGGCCTCATTTGCCATTGTATTAGCCCAACCCGAACGAGTCTCTTGGTAACACTTGCCTTTGTATGTTTTTTCTCGTAATAAATATTGTCCCATTCCAGTAAAACCGCATATTCATTTGACGCTTCATCTCCTTCCAGATAATTCTTTAAAATTTTTGCCGGATGAAAATCATTCGAGACCTGGAAATTAAGAACAGGATCATGAATTTCTTTTCTCCGTACTTTTTCAATATACTGTTTAGGCGTGAGCTGAGTGGCATACGTGTGATAATTCGGAATTCTTCCCCCAAATGCAATTCCTTTTAAATTAAGACGTTCGCAAAGGTCTTTCCTGTAATCATAAAGTCGCCTGCCTAAACGCAAGCCGCGAAATTCGGGGCGAATGAAAATGTCTATTCCATATAACACATCACCTTCAGGATTATGTGTGTTAAAAGTATAATTTCCGGTTACTTCCCGGTAAGTATGATTATTTTCAAACTTTTTATAATCGATTATAATTGAAAGTGCACACCCTGCCAATTCGTTATTAATTTTAATCACTACCTGTCCTTCAGGAAACTTATCAATTAATGTTTTAATTTGTTTTTCCCGCCAGTAAGCTTCAGGCATGAGTGAGTAAGATTCAATCATTGCTTCTTTTAACTGTTCGTAATCATCCAGGCTTAAGTAAGTAAGTTCAATATTTTCGATTTCGATCATAATTGTGTTTTTATTGTTTCAAGTTTGAATTACTCAGGAGGAAAACAATTTACCAAAATTAATTTGAGGTCGTGCGTTTTTTGCTGATATATTAATAAAAACAGCGTTCATCTCTAATTGTTTTCTCCTCAAATTAAGCTCGTCCTAAACTTTGTGGCATAAAAAATGCCACTCTTAAAAAGAATGGCATTTTAATATTTTATTAGGAGCACTGAATTACTACATACTTTTAATCTCAGTAACCAATTTTTGAATTGAACTTTTAGCATCACCAAATAACATGCGGGTTTTGTCATTAAAGAACAGGAAGTTTTCAATTCCTGCATATCCTTTACCCATACCACGTTTCATAATGATAATATTTTTAGCAAGATGAGCATCAATAATCGGCATTCCGTAAATCGGACTACCAGGATCATCATAAGCTGCCGGGTTTACCACATCGTTGGCGCCGATAACAATGGCGACATCAACGTTGGGCATATCCGGATTAATATCATCCATTTCTACAAGTTGTTCGTACGGAACGTCGGCTTCTGCAAGCAAAACGTTCATGTGGCCCGGCATACGACCCGCCACAGGATGAATGGCATATTTTACCTCAACACCTTTATTGCCGAGTAGTGAATCCAATTCGTGTGCAATATGTTGTGCCTGTGCAACTGCTAATCCGTATCCCGGAATAATTACCACTTTTTGCGAGTAGCTTAACAGAACAGCTGCATCGCTCAACGTAATCTCCTTGATACTACCCTGAACATCGGCATGGCTGGCACCACCGCCTCCAAACGATCCAATAACTACATTGATCAGCGAACGGTTCATAGCCTTACACATCTGAAGTGTCAGAATAGTTCCGGCTGCACCAACCAGAATTCCACCCAAAATCATCGCTTCATTCTGATAAATGAAACCGGCCATAGCTGCTGCAATACCAGTTAATGAGTTCAAAAGTGAAATTACAACCGGCATATCGGCACCGCCAATTGGCATAACAAAGCTTACACCATAAACCAAACTCAAAACTAAAAGTCCGTAAACCAGATAAATTCTTGTTTGAACATCAAAACCTCCAAAAATAACAGCCAAAATCAGCACTGTTATTACGAGCATAAACATCAGGTTTACATAAGTCATAAATTTGGCAAAGATGTCGCCAACTTTACCGTCTAGTTTTCCATAAGCAATTAAGCTTCCACTAAAAGCAATGCTTCCTACTACCAATCCCAGTAAAGTAACCAATACTGCGTTATTGGGATCTTTATTATACTCAATAAGAGCAACTGCTGCTGAAGCTGCCCCCCCGGTTGCATTAAAGAAAGAAACCATTTGGGGCATGGCAGTCATTTTTACTTTACGGGCCATAACTGCACCAACAATGCTACCTGCAGCAATAATAAGAATTATCACTGCAACATTTGTTAACGATATTCCTTCGCCCGCGCCATTTTTATTTAGCAGAAGAGTTGTAATCATTGGCAGAATCATGCCGGAAGCAGCCCAGAAATTTCCTTTTCGTGCTGTTTCAGGATGACTTTGGAGTTTAAGCCCGATTACAAACATAATCGCTGAAAGAAGATAACTGTATTCCAGAACTACTTGTCCCGGCATTAATGTATTTAGTATAATCATAGCATTCATGGTTATTTTTTCTTCTTTTTAAACATTTCGAGCATGCGGTCGGTAACAACAAAACCTCCTGCCACATTTAAGGTTGCCATAAATAGTGCAAGAGAACCCAGTATCCATTCAAATGTTGTTGAAGCGTGACCTACGAGAATAATACCTCCAATAATAATTACACCGCTAATTGCGTTGGCACCTGACATTAAAGGCGTATGCAATACCGATGGGACATTTGAAATAACCTCAAATCCAAGAAAAACGGATAAAACAATGATGAATATTGCATCTTTGTTTGCGGTTAAAAAAGTTAATACGCTTTCCATATTTATAGTTATTATTTAATGACAGATTTAACGCGTTCATTGTAAATCTCGCCTTTATTGGTAATACAGGTTCCTTTTACAATATCATCTTCAAAATTCAGGTTCAAACTACCGTCGTCGGTAATAAGAAGTTTCATAAAGTTCAGCACATTTTTGCCAAACATTTTGCTGGCATCCATGGGTTTTTGTGCCGGGTAATTCGATTGGCCTATAATTGTTACTCCGTGATGAACAACGGTCTCATTGTCTTTAGTCAGTTCACAGTTTCCACCGGTTGAAGCAGCCAGATCAATGATTACAGAACCTGGTTTCATGGCTTCCACCGCATCTTTTGGAAGAAGTAGGGGAGCTTTTCTGCCCGGAATCTGAGCCGTACAAATTACGACATTCGATTTTGCAGCCACATCATTAATGGCCTGCTGTTGTTTCTTTTTAAAGTCTTCCGTTTGTTCAACGGCATAACCTCCGGCAGCTTTGTCTTCTGTTGCTCCTTCAACTTCAACAAATTTACCACCCAAACTCTTAACTTCTTCTTTTACAGCTGAACGAACATCAAAAACCTGTACCTGCGCACCAAGTTTACGAGAAGTTGCAATGGCTTGCAACCCGGCAACACCTGCTCCGAGAATAAGAACATTTGCCGGACGAATTGTCCCGGCAGCCGTCATAAACATTGGGAAAAAGGTAGGCAGCTTTGCAGCGGCTTCCAGTACAGCCATATAACCCGAAACAGTAGCCATTGAAGATAATATATCCATGGCCTGCGCCCGTGTGGTTCTTGGAATTAAATCCAGACTGAAGGTAGTAATTCCTTTTTTCAGGAATGTTTTTACCAAATCAGTTTCCCATAAAGGGTTGAAAGCACTGATCCAAACCTGTGAATCTTTGATTTTCTCTGTGTCACCATCAGCCGGTGGCTGGATTTGCAATAGAACTTCTGCCGTTTTAAATACATCAGCGCGGGAAACGATTTTGCCACCAACCGCTTCGTAATCTGCATCTGAGGCAAAAGCCTTTTCTCCGGCACCCTGTTCTACAATTACTTCAACTTTTAAATCCGTAAATGCTTTAACAGTTTCCGGGAGCAAGGCTACACGGGTTTCAGTTCCATGTTCTTTTAATAAGCCAAGAATCATAAACTTTTTGATTTTGATTAATTTTGTGCAAAGCTAATAAAATAAAATAACCGTTAACGTTAACGGTTATTTTTTTTACATGATATCCAGCAGATTTTTTGGATGATACCGAAAGATATTTTTATAAAAGTGAAAGACATAATGAGTTGAATGAAAAGAAGTAACATTACCAAAGAACTTCTTAACTTTTTATAACGCTTTCTTCAAATTGGAATAGTTACTTATTGTTCTTCTTTCCTTCCAATTCCTTTAATATATCACTCATCATTTCAACCTGAACTTTCTGAATTTCGAGAAGCTCTTGTTGCTGGTGAAGAATTAGGTGATCGATTTTGTCGTTTAGCCCCCTGATTTCGAGTTCCGATTTAAGATTAACCATATAATCTTTTTTGGCGCGCTCCCTGTCTTTGGATTCCTGCCGGTTTTGGCTCATCATAATTATTGGTGCCTGAAATGCTGCCAAACATGACAGTATTAAATTTAAAAGGATAAACGGATAAGGATCGAATCCTTTGTTTAAAAACCAATATACATTTACGGTAATCCAAAGCAGTATAAATACTCCAAACGAAATAATAAATATCCAGCTACCACCAAAAGTAGCAACCTTATCAGCAAGTTTTTGCCCAAGATTCAGGGCCTGAACATCATCATCATCTTCCAACTTGTTAATTAAAGAGGTTTTATTTGTAATTGAATCGATAACTATTTTTTCGGTGTCAGACATCTCATCAATTTGAGTTTTCAAATAATCAGAAACATATCTTTCCCGGTAATCATCCAATTCCTCTATCGAAATAAAACTATCAATTGTAAATTGAGGATTATCTTTTTGTATTAAACTAATAATCGAATGCCGAAGCGATTTTCCTGATATTTTTTCGGACACGGGAAATTCCTTTCCCGATAAATCACTGGTAAAAGTTTTCATATTCTGAATCTTATGCATTATACAAATTTCAATTATTCCGTGTCGTCCAAAACAGATTCGAAGCACATTCGTCCTGAGTTGGAATTTGTGAAATTAAGTGAGTAAAATACAAATAATGCAGGAATAATAATTTATTGATTATAATAAATCAGAATTGCAAAAACTCTATAAAGCCCAACCTGTTTTAGCTGAAATTTATTTGAAATAAAGAAATCGGATTCTTTTAATTGACAGGAATTTGTAGTTGGGCAAAATTTATTTCAACATATTCAGAATCAACCGGCAATAACAATTTAATATAAATTGCAGATCTCACAGCCGGGAAAAATACTTTTCCCTGAATATTATAATTGGGATCGAGCGTGGTTTTTCGAATAGTTGAATTTTCCCATTCGTTTTTTAATGTTTTAATATCCTGCGATACAGATGCGTTTACTTCTCTTCCAACCTGCACACCCTCGAAGAAATAAGTTCTGAGCCCATCGTTATGAGGATTTTCGTCGGTGGCTGTTGCAATTCCGGTTGCTACATCTATTCCTGCAGCAAGTAAGCTCAGCCCAACATGATTGGCTTCACGTGCGTTTGCTTTCGCCAACGATTTATCGAGACTCAGAATCTCAGCTTCCGGATCTAAGGCAGTAATATTTTCGTTGCTGAGTAGCTCATGCTTACCATCAAATGCCTGTAATTTAAATTCCGATGGATTAATAAGGACAGGTAAGTTTGAGCAATTCGTTACCGTGAAATCAAACCAGTATTGTTCATTTTCACAACGTTCAAAACCTACTTCATAAATTACTCCGTTTAATGAATCGGCTACATAATGTTGCCCGTATAACCACCGGCCAATGTTTTCTGCCTCGGGTTGAAGTTTGATAATATTTTTTGGTGCACTACACGATTGCAGCAGCACTGCCGACAAAATAAAAAGAAAAGGTAGGGTAAATCTAGTTTTCATTGTTTTGCTGTTTTTTATTTTTATTCTGAATTAAAAGAAACAAACAATATGCCGTTATTAAACCATAAGAGAGGAATTGTTTAAACTTTCGATATAATATTCAATTTATTTGGGAAACACGTGAAATAAATCGGTGAATACAGCTAATTGGTTTTCTTTTTAATGGTATCCATATAAAGTTGTTCCACCTTTTCTCTTGCCCATGGTGTTCTTCTTAAAAATTTGAGGCTTGATTTTATCGACGGATTACTTCTGAAACTGTTAATTCTGATTTTGTTTCCTAACTCATCCCAACCATAATAACTAACCAGATAAACTACAATGGCTTCCAGGGTTACTCCGTGTAACGGATTATTGGGTTGAGATTGTTGCATAAAAATCGTTATAGAACCAGCTCATTCAATAATTCAATATAAAGCTGAATTCCTGCCAGAATCTCACTTTTATAAATATATTCGTCGGCCGTATGAGAACGTGCTGAATCGCCGGGCCCCATTTTTACCGAAAGAAATGGAATAATTGCCTGGTCTGAAGTAGTTGGCGAGCCGTAAATGTTTATTCCTTTTCTTTTTACGAGTTGAGCAAACGGATGATGAATTGAAATGCCCGAACTGTTTAATCGAACCGAGCGGGGTTTTACTTCCGATTCTATAGCTTTTTCAATAATTTCAGCCACTTCCTTGTTTTTATAGTGCTCGTTGGTGCGAACATCAACTACAAAATGGCAAACATCGGGTACAACATTGTGCTGCGTACCGGCTTCAATTTGCGTGATTGAAATTTTAATGTCACCTAAAACATCCGATGATTTCTCAAATTTCATGTTGCGGAGTTTCTGAATATCATCCAGCGCTTTGTATAATGCATTTTCTCCTTCATTCCGCGCAGCATGTCCCGATTTTCCATGCGCGAAGCAATCTAAAACCAATAACCCTTTTTCTGCAATCGCAAGCTCCATCCGGGTAGGTTCACCAATAATTGCAAACTCAATGGGTGCAATTTGCGGTAAAACAATTTCCATTCCCCTGCGACCCGAAATTTCCTCTTCAGCCGTTGCAGCAAAAACTATATTAAAAGGTAAATCCGTTCTCTTGTAAAAGTGAACAAAAGTAGCAAGTAACGCTACCAGCGGTCCGCCTGCATCATTACTCCCCAATCCGAAAAGTTTATCGTCTTCTTCAATCGGACTAAAAGGATCTTTTGTGTATCCTTTCGCCGGGCGAACAGTATCGATGTGGGAATCAAGTAATATCGTAGGCTTTTCTGAATCGAAAAACTGGTTAAAAGCCCAAGTGTTATTTTCTTTGGTTCGATAGGGTATATTCTCCGATTCAAGAAAATTGCGCATCACTTTGGCCGCATTTTCCTCTTCTTTGCTAAAGGATGGGGTTGATATTAGCGTTTTTAACAGTTCTATATATTTCTGCATAAACAAAAATTGTAAGAGCCTGCAAAATTGAGAAAAAATCATTTATAAATGACCTCTTTACCTGTATTTATTGAAAGTTTAATATGGTTATATTTGCATAAACGATTCATTACATGTTTAAAAAGCTTTTGCCATATTTTTTAGTTATAGGGGTGATTGCCCTGATTATTATGGCTTTTTCATTAAAAGGAAAACTAAATAATTTTATTTCTGAAAAAATGCAGCAGCAAGTTTCCGTCGAGAATTCATCATCTGCCAAAGAAATAATCCAGAGAAAATACAACTATTTAACCAACGGAGAAGATTTTGATTTCACATTTCTGGAATTCAGTTCTACCGAATGTGCCATTTGCAAACAAATGGAGTCGGTGCTGGAAGAAGTAAAACAATCGGAGAGAGTAAACGTAAATGTTGTTTTTCTTCACATTATGAACTCCGATAATCTGGAGCTGATGAAATATTACGGAATTTCAGCAGTGCCCATGCAAATACTTCTCGACAAACAGGGAAATGAGTTCTTTCGTCATTATGGGTTTATTTCGGCCCGGGCGCTTGAAGAGAAATTTCTTCAGAATAAAACTGCCCGCAATTCTTAACTTCTCCAATACCATTCATTGAAATTCTCAGTACTTATTCTTTATGAAAAATTGAAATATCCGTTATTCTTTTGTGATAATTGGCTGCGAAATTTGTTGTAGTTAATATGAAAACAATTTTAAGCTGATGAAAAAGATATTTTATGTTACAGGTTTTATCCTGATAGGAATGTATAGTTGTGCTCAAAACATGAAAAAGGGCATGGAAAACGAAGGGTACCGGCCACTGACAGCAGCCGAAAAACGTGTCATCGTTAACAAAGGAACAGAGAGACCATTCACCGGCGAATATGATTCGTTCTATGGAAATGGCACCTACGTATGCAAACGCTGCGGAGCGGAACTGTATCGTTCTTCTGATAAGTTTGACGCAGGTTGCGGATGGCCGAGTTTTGATGACGAAATTCCGGGAACAGTAAAAAGAACCCCTGATCCCGACGGAATGCGGACAGAGATTACCTGCAATAATTGTGGCGCTCATTTGGGCCATGTTTTTACCGGCGAGGGATTTACAAAAAAAGACACACGGCATTGTGTAAATTCAGTGTCATTGCTGTTTGTTCCCGCTGGGCCTTCAAAAGTGGCAACGCAGGATACCGCCTATTTTGCAGGTGGTTGTTTCTGGGGAGTGGAATATTATATGGAACAGGCTCCCGGTGTAATTTCAGCCGTGTCAGGATATTTAGGCGGAGTAAAGCCAAATCCGTCGTACCAGGAAGTTAGCAGCCATAAAACAGCTTATGCCGAAACGGTGAGAATTATCTTTGATAAATCGGAAACGAACTACGAAGCATTGGCAAAACTGTTTTTTAATATTCATGATCCCACTCAAATGGATCGCCAGGGGCCGGATGTGGGTTATCAGTATCGTTCCGAAATTTTTTACCGGAACATGGAGCAAAAAAGAACGGCTGAAAAATTAATTGCTCAACTGGAAAATAAGGGATACAAGGTAGCCACACGTTTAATGCCTGCCGAAATTTTCTGGGAAGCAGAAGATTATCATCAGGATTATTACGCGCACAAAGGTGGAACACCCTATTGCCATATGTTTGTGGAGCGGTTTTAAGTACGGTAAGCTTGTAGCCGATTTCGAAGTGCATTCACCTCCGCGAGGATGGAACGGCGATGCGGGAATCCGCAGTTGGCGCACCACTAAACCCCGGTTGCAATAGGCAGATGCTGTGCCACGCTTTTTTTTCATTTTGACATGATATAGTGTTTGTAAGTTTTTTACCCGGAATTGTTCCTTTAGTATTCATATAAAATCTGGTCTCCGGAGTTCGTTAAGTTTAGCAAAACCTTATCCCCGTTATTGACTCGTAAATCGCTAATGTCGAATGTTATTTCTTTTCCAATATATGCATCACACAGCTCTCGATTTTTTAATGACAATCTTAAATTTCTTTGAGGTGGGTTGGAAAAAAGGATAGCTCCGGAATCAATTAACTTTACTTCCCACGAACTTCCACTGCATCCACTTGATGCAAAATTTATTTTTAAACAATCATTGTCTAATTCAGCGCTAATTATTGTAAGCTGGCCGTTGGGCCCAGTATTGTACCGGTCTTTATCTACAATTACGGATTGGTCACAAACGGTTGATGAATTCTCTGTTTCTTTATCACAATAAGTAAAAGTCAACCCGATAATAATTGTTCCAAGTAATAATCTTAAGACTTTCATAATGCTGTTTTTATCGAAAGATGCAGATTTTTAATCGTTAGTTGCGTTAAATGTTACCAACAGCAGTCTGTCTAAAAAGTAACATTAAGCCGTTGAGATTTCAACATTTCATTCTTTTTTAGGTCTGTACCCAACTAATTCTCTTAAGAAAAGAGGTTTTCGAACAGGCTTACGGTCACGCATCTGAAACGTCTGGCATTTCGAGGAACTTTCCTTTCAAGCTGCTACAGAGTTGATAAAGAATTATAGCTAAAAGATCCGCACTTTGCACCTAATTATTTACACCCATTGTTATAACCACATGCTCGTTATTTTTTAGACTCTAGTTGTTATTGAACTTTTTATAATTTTCGAAGTGTTTATGAATTATTAGCTCTAAATCACATTTTTTTATTGGTTTTGAAATATAATTATTGCAACCTGCTTCTATTGCTTTTTCTCTATCACCTTCAAGGGCAAAAGCTGTTTGGGCAATAATAATCACCTTTTTATTAGATTTCCTTATTTTCCGGGTAGCGTCATATCCGTTCATACCCGGCATTTGAATATCCATTAGTATCAAATCTATATCCGGGTTATTGAGGCACGCTTCAACGGCACGGGTTCCTGTGTTTACTTTCAGAATTTCCCTGCTGAATTTCCCTAACTCTATCGAAATTAACATTTCAGATGCTTTATCGTCTTCGGCACTTAATATTTTTAATCCCTGATTTTCAGAAATAACCGTTTTTTCTTCGGCAACAGCATTGAACCCAGTAGTGATATTCACCTTTTTATTTGTATTAATATTACTTGGAAGTGTAAAAAAGAAAGTCGAGCCCCTGGATTCTTCACTATCCACCCAAATTCTGCCACCCAGCATTTCTACGTAAGCTTTTGAAATGGATAATCCCAATCCTGCCCCATGTCTTGCCATTTTATTGGCAATGTCAGCCTGGATAAAACGTTCGAAGATGACGTCAACCTTTTCTTTCGGAATTCCTATACCCGTATCTTTCACATAAAATTCCACTTTTTCTTCTTTAACAGTATAACCATACTCTATTGTTCCTTCGTTTGTATATTTTATGGCATTTTTAACCAGGTTTGAAAGAATACTATAGAATTTTTCACTATCGGTAGTGATAATTGCTTCGTTGTCGGTTAGTCCACATGTAAATGAGAGTCCTAGCTTTTTATAGGCAGCATCAAGTTTTAAAGAATCGTAAACAAATTGCAACCGATTGTTTATGTTTGTTTCAGAGAGGTGGACATCCATTATGCCTGATTCAATTTTTGAGATGCTAATAATATCGTTTATAATGCTAAGCATTCGGGCACCACTTTTTTCGATGATTTGAATGTACTCTTTTTGTTGCTCCCCTGATAATTCGGGCTCTTTAAGCAGTTCTGCAAAGCCTAAAATACCGTTCATCGGAGTACGGATTTCATGACTCATATTAGCCAGGAAGGCTGATTTTAAACGGTCACTTTCTTCGGCCTTTTCTTTGGCTCTAAGTAATTCATGCTCTGCTTTTTTGCGCCGGGTAATATCCCTGCCAATTCCTAAAACGCCAATAAATGTTCCATCATTCCCGTATATGGGGGTTTTTATTGTTTCTATTATTTCCTTATGCCCATCGGCAAAAGTTATTTCTTCCTCATTTATACTTGGTTTATCTGCAACAGCGGCTTCGTTATCCTTTTGCCTGAAAAAGTCGGCCATTTCCTTGCTCACGAAGTTATAATCAGTTTTACCCACAATTTCTTTTTCTGTAGCTCCATATAATTGCTCAAAACGTTGATTGCATTGCAAATAAACGCCTTGTGGGTCTTTTGCCCAAACAAGGTCGGGAGAGTATCAATTAGTACCCGTAAACGATTTTTATTTATTCTGAGTTCTTCTTCGGCCTGTTTAAAGTCAGTTATATCCTTTCTTATGCCAACCATACGTTTAATTTTGCCCTGGTTGTCTTTTTTCAACAATATGGCCAATAACCTGGTGCTATCGGTAACTTCCATCGGCATGTAAAATCCGGGCCTCGTAAACGTAACTATCTTCTTTATAAGTTAGCATATTATTTATTTTAGACTGAACATATTCCCTGTCGTCGGGATGTATTCTGTTAAGCCAAACTGTTCGATCCGATGACTCGGCTACCGGCTCATACCCAAGCATTGTGTAATATATGGGTGAAGCAACCCAGATATCATTTTTTAAATCCCAATCCCATATTCCAATCTTTGTGGCTTCTAACGTTACACGCAAGCGTTCCTCACTTATGTGTAAAGTATTTTCAACCAGCTTATGGTCCGTAAAATCAATAAGACTTCCGCTAATTGCAGGTTTTCCCTTATAGGTTATTAAATCTCCAAGTACTCGTATCCAAATTACACTTCCGTCTTTTTTTTCTCCACGAAACTCATATTCAATCGATTCCGACTGTTTGGCAAATCGTTTCCTGATATTCTCTCTTACAATATTTTTATCACTTTCGACGGCAAGGGATGCGGGGTTTATTTTACCCACAATTTCCTCGTAAGAGTATCCGAAAATTTCACAGAATTTTTTATTAACGTATTTAAAAGTGTCGTCCTGAATAATATATACTCCGACAAGTGCATGTTCTACTATATCCCGATATTTTACTTCTGAGTCTAAATAGGATTCTTCTCTTCTCTTTTTAAAAAGAAAGTCTAGGTTTAGCAACGAATTGAAATTAATCATATTTCAAATTTTTAATTATTTTCTCTGCCCCTGAAGCTCAATACTTAATAAAAACGATGAAAATAGGAGACTTAATTTTTTTTAAACAGAATATGAAATTTCTTTAAAAATATCAAAATTAATAATTAGTTAGTTATCTCATGGTTCGCATAATATTTCATCTAATTGTAAAAAACTATCAGTAGAGCAAGTGCAGGTTGGTACTTGTTTTATGTTTCCAGTCAAATTCGCTACATCATATTGTTATTTGGGCAGATACATTTTTGATTCTCAATGTTGAATTATTGCAGTCTCTTCAGCATTGCCGTTAACGGTTGATACAACTTGCGATGTGGATTCCGGGAAGCATCCACCCCCGCGAGGACGAAACGACAATGCCGGAATCCGCGGATGACGCACCAACAACCGCCTATTTTGCATGATTTAAAATGTTGTAGTATCGTTTTTATTTTTTTTGATGAGAAATTCTTTCACTTAAAATCGGTTGCAAATTCATAAAACATCTGTGGCCATGACGTTGATCCGGGAGTGAACCCATATTCAAACCCCAGCCTGATGAATATTAGTTTTTTCTGCGGACATACATAAACATACTCACCCTTGTTTCCCATTCCAAAAAAATCATTGGCATTTTCCTGCCCCTCGCGAAATTTTCCCCACCAAAAATAGTTGTAATACGTATTATTTTTTAAAAGATAATCATAATATCCCTTTGGTTTTTCTTGCGGTTGTGTTGCTTTTTGCACCCAGTTTTCAGGTATTACTTGTATTCCGTTGTATTTACCCTTATTAAGCAAAAGTGAGGCAAATCGTGCATAATCGTGAGCCTGGCAGTTTATCCCGCTTTCCATTTTCTCAAAACCATGTTCGTCAAGACTCCAACTGGCTGCACCGGCCCCCATTTTCGTCCAGAGTTTTTCATTCATATAGTCAGCAACCGGCTTACCTGTAGTTTTTTCCAGAATCAGGCCCAGTAAAAGCGGGTTGTAATTATTGTAGTGCCAGCGAATAGCCGGCGGTTCTTCAATTCGAACATGCTCAAGGGTAGCTTCTCTTAAATCTGGAGACACATAGGTGATATCTTCGTCAGATGGAAATCCATCATGCGAATATTCAATTCCAGAACTCATGCTTAATAAATCTTTGATGGTAATCGATGAGAAACGAGTGTCTTTTTGAATGAGTTCGGGCAGGTATTCGGTTATTTTATCGTTTTCGCTTTTAATAAATCCATCTGAAATAGCCAAACCAACCAATGTGCTGACAAATGATTTTGCCACTGAAAATGAAGTAAATATGGAGTCGTTGGTAAAACCGTTAAAATAGTTTTCATATAAAACAGTGTCATTTTTCAATACCAAAAAGGCTGTGGTTTGCGACCGTTCCAGCATGGTTTCGAAATCGGATTCGGTAGTTAAGTTTTTGAAACAGGAAGTTTCTTCAAACATTTTTCCCACCTTTTTTGCCTGTAAATTGTAATGAAGTGTTCTCGGTTGTTCAACTCCCTGAATCTCTCTTTTTTTGAATATCAGATAATCCATTACCGAAGCGTCTCCTCCCTGGCATCTTCCAATAAGCGTGGAAATATCAATTTTCGATTTTTTATAAGCCAATCTGTCTTTTAGGTTTACTCCGGATAAATTATCGGGATGTGTTTGATTGATTTCTTGCAGTATGATGGGCTGGAACTCGCTAATATTTTTTGTGGCAGGCCATTGAACCATTCGGTTGTTTTGTTTATCGTTTCGGATAATTTGCACAGCCATTTCCACGTGGTCTTTATCCCATCTTATTGGCAATTTCTCCAATGGAATTTTCATTTCCACGGTGTATCCGTCTTCATTTCTTTGTACGTCGGAAGTCCAATCAGAAGAAAAAGAAAAAGACAAATCCCTTGTCGGTGGATTTAAAGAGCCATCCAATTTATTGCCGGCAGCATCTGCAAGAAAGACATAGGCGTTGAGTCCGTCATGATATGTATCCACACAAAAGGCCACCCAATCATTACTCAACATAAACTGATTGTCTTTAAACAAACTTTTTGTATTCAATTTAGAAGGGGCGTTAACCTTGCATACAATCCCAACATAAAGATGATCTGCATCATAGGTGAAGTAAGCTTCAGTGTTTTCGTATGGACCATTTTCATCGTATGTTTCTTTAGTAAGGATTGCTTTTTGCCAGACGGGGTCGTTTAATATTCCATCAATAATTATTGTTTTGTTGGTTTTCTGAGGGGTTATTTTTTCTTGTCGGGTTAAATTTTGCGAGTAAGCGAAAAGAGCCATACCCAATAGAAACAGGGTAAGGTATATTTTTCTTTTTAAGAGTTGTATTTGAAAATTATTCGTTTGTAATACCATTAATTTGTTGTTTTTTATGGAAGTATTGGTTTAAAATATTTGTTCTAATAAAGTTTATTCAATGGTGCTGCTCAAATGGGCCACAACAGTTTAACCTTTTATTCGTCACATCTTTTTAGTTCGTAAATTACTCCTTTTTGTCCTTCGAAATCAAAGTTTTCTTTTAATGTCATACCTATTTTTTCAAGAACTTTAATTGAACCGATATTCTCTGTCATTGCACGTCCAACTATTTTCTCAATTTTAAGTTTGTTAAAACCAAAATCAAGACATTTTTTCGCCGTTTCGGTCGCAAATCCTTTATTCCAATGCTTCTTGTAAAAGCGAAAACCAATGTCGTATTCATTTTTGTCTTCGCTAAATTTAAGTCCACACCAACCTAAAAATTCTGAAGTCTCCTTGTCGATTACGGCAAGTCGTCCAACTCCATACTTTTCATATTGGTCGTAGTTCGTTAAAAAGTCAACGGAAGCCTGTAAGTTCTCAAAAGGTTTGTCGCCAGTATATTTTAATACTTCTTTGTCAAGATTTAAGGTGTAGAAATGGGTTGCGTCTTCTTTTGTCAGTTTGCGCATTATCGTTCTTTCCGTTTCTAAATTTTCAATGCCTTTCATTTTTTAATGACGTTTGTTTTTTAGCTGACCGCCAACGATCTTATATACGTTGTTAATGCAGATTTCGGAGTGCATTCACCTCCGCGAGGACAAAACGGCGATGCGAGAAACCGCAGTTGCGCATTTTTAAACACCGCTATGCAATATGCACTGCGTTAGCTGTGGTTTTTTGTTTTTATTCTTTTAATCTGCTTATTTATCATTTTATATTCAAGTGGATTCCATTCAATGTCACTGGGTTGTTGTAAATTTCTTGAGAAAAATAAAATTTCTCTACCGACTCTAGAATTATAAGCTAAATGTTTGAAAGAATATTCTTTCTTAGGTATCCCCGAATACAAGTTTTGAATTTGGGGGACATTATCATATGATACTATCCATTTAATATTTTTAATGGATTTTATTTTATCACTAACAATTTTATGGTCGCTTTCTTTATAGTAATTCATATATAAAGAATTTGCTTTTAAATAGTATGGCGGGTCAAAATAGAAAACTACATTCTCATCTTTTGTTTCTTCTTGAATTCTGTCAATTAGTTCGATTGCATCTAAATTATATAGGCTAATTTGTTCTTTCTTAAGCGCAATTACTTTAATTCTTTCAATCAAATCGGCTTTGTTATATCTGCAATTCATTAAATAATTACCATTTTGCTCAAAGCCACCAATTACTCCTGCATTTATTATTCCCGAGCGATTAGTTCTGTTTAAGTAAAATGTTGAAAATCCAAGTTCAAGTAATGAGGTTTTATCTTTATTGTTTTGAACAATTTTTTGTTTTTTCCATTCTTCAATGGTTAAATCAGTGCTTTTAATTAGTTCAATTAACTTTTCTGTTTCAAAAAGGACTGAGTACCAAAAAGCATAAATAGATTTATCCTTGTCATTTATTGTAATTTTTGAAACAAAACCTTCGAGTAGAAGAAAAAGGGCAACCGAAGCACCACCCGAATAAGGCTCGACATAATGACCGGTTATATTGTTATCAATGCATATTTTTGCTAGAAATGCAGATAGCTTGTTTTTTCCTCCAGGGTATCTTAATGGCGAATAATGCTTCATTTCTTTTTACTCTTTAAATAACAATAATCCCACAGAATTTGAAAAAACTCCTGTAAATTATCCCATTTTAAAATTAAATCGCTTGATGAAGGTTGTGTTTTATATGAATGAACATAGTCATGAAAGTTTTGAATATTTAATAAATGATTTTTGTCTGTTGCTACTTTACGAATATTGACTAATTGTTTTTTTGTTGCTAAATTTTTTGTTTCTAATTCATTCGCACATTTTGTTATTTTGCCAGCTAATTTAGTTTCAATGGGAAGATTTATCCCTTCTCTTTCAAGAAAATAATCAATGCTTATTTCCAAAAAAACTCTAAATAGTATTCCAACTGCATTTGGCGTAATGTTTTTTGAACCATTTAGAAATAAATCTTCTTTTAGCTCGTGGTAAATATTATTTATTTTATTTTCCCGAATCGTTAATCTGCAACTGTTGGGAATTAAATTATTTCTATTAGTTGATTTGGGTAGTACTTTTTGTTTTGAAGGTGTTGGGCCAATAGTAATAGTTTTTTCTCCAAAAATATTCTCCGTTGTTTTCTCCTTGATTTTTTCCTCAACAACTTTGGTGTCATCAATTTCTATTGATTCTAAGAATTTTTCGACATCCTCTGTTTTATTTAAAGTACGTGAATCAATTTTGTTCCCTTTTATATCCTGCTTATTTAATACAGAATAGATTATGACTTTTAGTTTATCTCCAAAATCTTTGTCTTTTACTTTAAATTCGTCATTTTCAAAGTAGTATCCGTACATTTTTTGTGCTGGTTTAGTAGTTATTGTCCTGAAAAAAGTTGTTACATAACCTTGACCTAAAACTTGTTCTTTCATTTCTTCTGGTAAATCAAGGTCTCTAACAATTTTAGCAATGCCAATTTTAATAAGTTCTAACGGATTCTCACTGCCTCTGCGTTTACTATAATGAGCTCTTTCTGTATCTTTCCATGCAACTTCAAAGTTTCCATTGTAATGTTTTCTATCAATATATCTAAAAGCATCTTCTCTTTCCTCAACTAAAATACATTCTAGCAGATAATTGTCTGAAATATCAATTTTTTCTTTTTCAGTTTCAATGAATTCTTTTAGTTTCTTTTCCTTTACAAGTGAAGGATTGATTAATAATTTATAAGCTGTCAATCTTCTATTACCTTCTAAAACAATATTTTGTTCTCCATCATTCCAAACAACAATTTTTTCTAATTGTGGCAAATCAAAATCTTTAACAATTGCTTCTATTAAGGTTTTTATTTTAAAATCAGATTTTGACAAAAAGTATTCTATTAGTTCCGATTCCTCTTGGTTATAATATTTATCTGGGAATCTTGCATTCTCGTCCCAAAGCGTAAGGTCTTTTACCTCTATTTTCTTTGAATGATTTGCCATTTTCTTAAATATTTAATGTTTAGTCGATTTTCTTTTACCACTACCAACGTAAGTGCCCCCCAAAACTTTGTGCTATTTCGCTATTGTTTATTGGGCTTATAGTCGCAATTCAGGAATATAAACCGGCTTTTTCTTTAGCGTAAGGCATTGGCCCCTTATTTTTATACTTTCTGTTTTGTTTGTTTTTGCGCATTCAAGGCTTTTGGATTACAGTGCTTTAAAAGTAAAAATAATTTTCAGGAAGCCAACCATCGTATTGTAATATTTGCTGCACCGCGGAAAAACGAAGCGTCGTTATTATAACCATCATCAACCGGCGCAAAAGGGGAGTGGGGTTACCATAACGTTGGCCGCCCGGCGCAAAAGTGGAACAACGTTACCATGACGTTGGCCCCCCAACGCAAAAGTGGGGTAACGTTACCATGACGATAGCTTCCTAACGCAAAAGTGGAACAACGTTACCGTGACGATAGCTCCCTAACGAAAAAGTGGAACAACGTTACCATGACGATAGCTCCCTAATGCAAAAGTGGAGCAACGTTACCGTGACGATAACCGGCCAGCGTATAGCCGCGTTGTTATTGGAATCACGAATTACTTTATTCATTTCGGGTTCAGAAAAATGACATAACCGTTTGGAAATTAAGGATATTTGTTTGTATCTTATCCCTGATAACAACCAAAGTCACTTTATTTTTCAAAAGAGCTTCGGTTAACCTTAAAACAAAAATTTATCATCATGATTGAAAAACTTATGACAGTAAGCCGTGTCACCGAGATTGACGCGGTTAGCATGCGCATGATTGGCGCATACAAAACCACGACCCTGAGTTCGGATTCGCACCTGGGCAGCCTGTTCGCTTCCCTCGAAACCAGCTCGGGCAGCCTTACCTCGGCCATTAACCGTTCGAAAGCGGAAAGCAACCTCGAAGCCAAAGACGAAGTCCGCGATACGCAGGTGCGTGCGTTCTTTTACCTTATACAGGGTTTTCTGCACCACCCCGATACCACCATCAGTGCAGCCGCCCAAACGGTTGACAAGGTTTTTCAGAAATACGGCGTATCTGTTACCAGCGAGAACTATGCTACCGAATCGTCGTTATTAGCCTCGCTGCTCGAAGACCTTTCGAAACCCAAATTACAGAATGCTATCGCCCTGCTTTCGGGCTGCACCGAAGTGCTGGCGGCGCTCGAAACGGCACAAAACGAGTTTGAGGCTGCCCGTGTAGCTTACGAACAGGAAAAAGCCGAAGAAGGGAACCAATTGAATGCCTCTGCCATTAAACGAGAAGTGCTGGGCATTATCAACGACAAGATTGTGGTTTACCTGCGTGCTATGGAAACCGTGGATGCTGAAACCTACGGAGCCTTGGCCCGCACCATTGCCATAATTATTTCGGAAAACAACGAAGTGGTGAAAAAACGCCGCAAAAAAACCGAAGAAGAACCGGCAGACAGTACTGATTAATATCGAGTTACTTCCCCTGAGGCTGTCTGAAAAGTTAATCAGCGAAAAAATAACGTACAAAATGAAAGGAGTTGTTTTTCAGGCAGCCTCGTTCTCCTTTTTGCCGGGAAACCAATACCTCCGGTGTTTCAACCCTGCAAAATCATGAAAATCATCAGAATTCCTAATCATCTGAAAAAACTTGTGGCTTGAAGCTAATAACTAACGACTAATGACTAACGACTAATGACTAACGACTAACGACTAACGACTAATGACTAACGACTAATGACTATCAACTCCATACAGCATAAAAAAAGCGTGAATCAGAATTTTATGAATTTCGGTTAGATATTCGTTCACCGCTTTTGTGCTGCCCGGCATGGAAAACAAGAGCGTTTGATTTTTTACCCCGGCAACCGAACGGCTTAGCAACGCGTTGGGTTTCTCCATCCCGTATTTCACGCGGATTAAATCCATAATTCCAGGAATTTCCACGTCGATAAAGTTTTGAATGATTTTCGGGGCAATATCGCGCGGGCCAATACCGGTGCTTCCCGTGGTGTAAATAATATCGAAGTTTTCGTCAACCGCCGATTGTAATTCCTTTTCCAGAAAATTTGGTTCATCAGGAATTACAACTCTGCTTGTTGCTGCAGAATAGTTCTGACTTTGAAACCAGTCTTTTGCAAGTTTTTCGATAAGCGGCCCGCTTTTGTCCTGGTAAATTCCTTCGTAGGCACGGTCGCTGAGCGTAATCACTTTAATCCGGAATACTTTAGGAACGTATTCGAGCGTATCGTTTTCTTTTAATTTTCCACCTTTAATAACCCGGCAAAAAATCCCTTCGGTTGGCATAACACATTTTCCGGTTTGCTGAAAAATTTCGCAATTGGTCCCGTGGCATTTTTTCCCGATTTGTGTTACTTCCAGCTCAATATCAGACGATTTAAACCGGTCGAAAGGTTTTGTTTTATGAACCGGAAAACCAAAAGTAGTTATGTTTTCGGCGAATTCACCAAAATTGATTTTCCGGCCCAATTCGCTTTCAAAACGAACGATGCTTTCTTCGGCAAGCAAACTTACCTGCCGGTGCCATTTCCCGGCATGAGCGTCGCCTTCAATCCCCAGGTGATTGAAAATTAGTTCTTTTCGGGGAGTTTTTATGGTTCCCTTTTTTTCTGAAATATTCAGCGATTTTACGATACAGGTATTTTGTTTCATTTCAGTTTGTTTTGTCATTTCGACGAAGAATGAGGAGAAATCTTTTCCCGGCAACTTGGTTTGCTCTTAGCTCTTTGCTCTAACATCTTTACTCTTAGCCCTACAAATCTTTCTTTTCTTTAAAATCGAGTTTTATTTCACCCATTTTCATTTTTTTATCTACAGCCTTGCACATATCATAAATGGTTAAAAGGGCAACACTAACAGCCGTTAAAGCCTCCATTTCCACCCCGGTTTGTCCGGTACATTTTACCAGGCTTTCAACCCTAACACCATTCTCTTTTAGTGTAGTTTCCACCTCTACTTTGGATAGCATTAACGGGTGGCAAAGCGGAATGAACCGCGAAGTTTCTTTTGCGGCCTGAATTCCGGCGATTTCGGCAATGGTTAAAACGTCGCCTTTTTTAATCAGGTTTTCGCGAATTAATTTTACCGTTTCTTCCTGCAGTTCAATAAAACCTGAAGCTTTTGCCGTACGCACCTGTTCCGGTTTGGCGCTTACATCTACCATGTTGGCTTTTCCGTCTTTATTAATGTGTGATAATTCGCTCATTTTTTATCCTCCTATGTTTGAAAATTCGTGTGAATTGGTCCCGATTCCTTTTTCGGGTTTAAATTCCACGGCCTTTAAAAATGCTTCCTTTATTCCCCGTTCTTTAACGCTATATCTGAGTTCCGAGTGCAAACAAGGTACAATAAAACCATCGGCAGTAAGCCGCAGACGGTTACATATTTCACAAATTCCGCCATACCCGTTTTCCACCGACGAAAATTCGCCGGTTTTTAAGTTCATCTGGCGAATAAACCGTAGTTGCAAATCCTTCTTTCTGCAGAATTCCCTTACATTTTCTTCATCTTCTTCATTTACTCCGGGAATTCGCACGAAGTTAATTTTCACCGGTAAAAGTCGGGCTTCCAAAGCCGCATCGATTCCGGCAAGCACATCCTCCAGTTTTCCCAGTCGGGTAATCTGTTTAAATTTCTCCGGGTTGAGCGTATCCAGGCTAATGTTTACCCGGTTTAACCCGGCTTCTTTTAGCAACTTTGCCTGCCTGGGCAGAAAAACCCCATTGGTGGTTAATCCAATGTCGTTTATACCTTCAAGCTCAGAAAGCATTTTTACCAGAACATGTAAATCTTTACTGATTAAGGGTTCGCCCCCGGTTAACCTTATTTTTGAAAGGCCAAGCTCAACCCCGGTTTTAACAATTTCTGCAATTTCGTTGTAGCTTAAAATGTCTTTCTGCTTTTTCAACGGAATTCCTTCCTCGGGCATGCAGTAGGTACAACGGAAATTGCAACGGTCGGTAACCGATATCCGCAAATAATTTATTCTTCGGTTATAGCGGTCGAACATAAGCGTATTCTCCCTTTTTAATCGCCTGAACGTTGTTTGGAATTTCCATCAATGCATTGGCAAAAACCAGCGCATTGATGTGCGCAGAACCATGAAACGGAATTAACTCTATTTCGCCTTCGCTGTTGATGATAACCGGAATTACTACTAATCGATCGGCAACTTTTGTTTGAAAATCAAAAGTTAGTTGTGCTTTAATCCGAAAAGGCTGATAATTTGCGCCAAGCAGTTTATAGATAACCGGTTTTGCAATAAATTCGAACTGAACAAGGGACGAAACCGGATTGCCCGATAATCCGAAACAGTATTTATTTCCCTTTTGCGAAAAGGTCATCGGGTTGCCGGGTTTAACTCCGGTACGGTTCCAGTAAACCTGAAATCCGTACTTTTTTAATATTTCAGGAATAAAATCGAAATCGCCAAATGATGCCCCACCCGTAAAAAAAACATAATCACTTTCGTTTAACGCCTGTTCAAATTTTTCAGAAAGAAGCTCAAAATCATCCATCATCAGCCCCCAATAACTCACGTTAATATTCATCTTTTGAATCTGCGAAATCAACTGGCTTGAGTTGCTGTTTCTTATTTTTCCTTTCTGTGGAATTTCGTCCGGTTCAACCAACTCGCTTCCGGTTGTTATAACCGAAATACGCGGTCTTTTGGAAACTTTCACTTTATATTTTCCGGCACCGGCCAACACTGCCATTTGCGATACATTAATGATTGTACCTTTTTTAATGAGAACTTCACCTGTTTGATAATCTTCTCCCTGGTAACAAATGTTTTTCTTGGTTCTCGCGTTGGTACAAATAACCATGTTATTGCCAATCGTCTCTGAATCTTCCACTTTAAAAACACAATCACAACCTTCAGGAACAGCAGCCCCGGTCATGATTTTGGAACACTGGTTTTTTCCTACCTTTTTTGTTGGCATTGTTCCGGCCTGAATAATTTCAAGCACCTCCATTTCATTTCCAATATCCTCTAAATGGCATGCATAACCATCCATTGCCGATTTGTGGAATGGTGGCATGTCCATATCAGCAAGAATATCTTCCTGCAAAACCCGGTTTAATGCATCTTTCAGCTCAATTTCCTCCACTTTAAAATCGGGTAGGAGTGACTCCATTATCTGTTGTATTTCTTCAAACTTCTCCATTTAAGCTTTTTGAAAAATAAATTGATTTTGTTCAAACCTGATATCTTCAATCGAGAAATCCAAATCCCGGCCATTGTTATTCACAATAATGGGGCAGGAGCTTAATAGATCTCTCTTTACAATTTCCTCTCCTTGTTTTTTCACAAAAAAGAATAAACCAGGGGTAACCCACTCGTGTAATCCTCCTGATTCGCAAATCATCATACCCTCCGGTAAGATTTTTTGTAACTCGTAAAAAGCATCTTTCAGGTATTCTCTTTTTGTGGTTACAAAAAAAACTTCCGCTGCACCGGATTGAAGCATTAAAGAACTATCTTTTGAATTGATCTTCTGCTCTTTTGTTATCGAAAAATTATTATTTCTTATCAAACAATTTTCATCATCTGTTTCATGCATGTGGGGCGATATTTTAATTCCGGTTACATTATGGCTTTGCGAAAAATGTTGAATTATTTTACAAGCCAGATAAGTTTTTCCCACATTTCTTCCATTGCCTGCAATTAACAGCATATTCGGCATTAAAACTTTATTATCAACCAAAGAATTAATCATAAACTTATTGTTGATGATGAAATACGTTACAACCAACTAAAACCGGTGGAAAGAAATAAGACGTCAAAAAAGACGGAGTTTCTCTTTTATCTTCTTTCTCCTTTCCAATTTATCCGCCACTTTGCGAATCCGGGAGGACAACCTGTTTCCGGGTTATCCCATCGGCCGGTTAACCATACTTATTTTCAGGTTAAACGGCTCGGAGACCAATAAAACAAGAGCGCAAATTTAAAAACAAATGTTTATTGAAGAAGATTTTTTTGATGTTGCACAGCCTGTCAGTATAATTTAAAACTAATCTTTATTGCTGAAAATGAATTCGGAAGAATTCAATGGCTTACTTTTTCACCTGGCCTGTATATCCGGAATGGGTTGGAACAAGTTCAAAAATATTATCGGGATTCAATCCTTCTTCATCGCGATGTGAAACATAAATAATTGCAGTATTATTTTCACTTTTTATGGCATTAATCATTTTCACAAAGCGAATGCTGTTTTCATCATCCAGTTCAATCGTTGGTTCGTCGAGTATAAGCAGGGGAGGATGTTTTACCATTGCCCGCGCCACCATTATCATTCGCTGTTGCCCGACTGATAAATTTCTGAATTTCTGCTTTCCATTATCCATTTCCAGCAAATTTAACCATCGGGAGGCAATTTGTTGTTGCATTTTACTGGCTTTGGAATAGAGCCCTACAGAATCTTTAAAACCGGAAATAATCATATTTTCCACAGAATCGTTGTGATTGAAGCGATGAATCATTGCAGGTGTGAAATACCCGATTTTATGTTTGATATCCCAAATTGACTCACCTGTGCCTTTTTTCCTTCCAAAAAGAAATAAATTCTGTCCGTAGCCAAACGAGTTATCTCCGGTAATCATGGAAACCAGCGTACTTTTCCCTGAACCATTGGGCCCGACAAGCTGCCAGAATTCATTTTGTTTTATCGTCCAGTTTATATCATTCAAAACCTGGCACTTGCCATAATACGCAGATATTGAATTAAGTTCGACCAGTTTTTGTGTTTCAGCCTTCTCTGTTTTATTATAGGCAAGCGGTACTTCTAAATTCTTAATATTAAATGAGCCGGATGAATCTTTTGTCAAAAAATCATTCAGATTTTGTTCATCAATGATTCTGTTTTGCCCGTTAATCGAAAAAATTCTATCCAGAAAAGGCAAAGCATCACTTTTTCTGAAAAAGATTTGAATGAATAAAATATATTCTGAAAGCTCAATTAGTTCCTTTTTTATTGCCAGTTGGGTTTCTTTATCAATGTTTCCATAAATGTCATCCAGTATCATAAAATCGGGCTTTTGTGAAACCAAATATTTAAGAAGCGCTTTTTTACGTTCGCCGCTTGACATGGAAAAAAGTCCCTGATTCTTATCGGATTTAACAACAAAATGGTCGTGACGCAACTCTTCTTCGATTAACTTATTAATGGTTATGGCAGAATGAAGTTCTCCTTTCAAACCCGCTAAGTTAAGATGCTCTTTGAGTAACTCGTTTTTTACGATTTGTTCTATAATAAATTTCTTGTCAGAGGTATTTTTTAAGAATAATCCGATATTTTGATATCGATGCATTGATAAATAACAGAACAATAGTTGTATTAAATAGTTTGTTTCAAAACTTCCTTGATCTTGTTTTCTACCTCCAGAGTTAACTCTTTTGCATCACGGTTTGCAGGATCAATCGCTGGAAGAACGGTATAGTTCAGATTTGCACCAAACGAAAGCGGGTAGTAGCCGTTTTTCATTAAATAACTGTTTCCATCAATTACAAAAGGCACAATTAAAGCTGAAGGTGCATACTTCAGTAATGATGCAATGCCTGCATGCTGAAAAGATTTCACTTTTCCTGTTTTACTTCTGGTTCCCTCCGGGAAAATACTGGCGCAGTAGTTTTCTGTTTCAATGTGTTTTCCAAGTTTCATAATCTCTGTAACTGCTTGCCGCGGGTTTTTGCGATCGATTAATGCAGAACCACCATGTCGCAAATTATACGAAATACTTGGAATGCCTTTCCCCAATTCCTTTTTTGAAACAAATTTCGGGTGATGCTTACGAAACCCCCAAACAATGGGCGGTATATCGAATGTACTCTGATGGTTTGAAACGATGATAAAGGGTCTGTTCTGAGGTAAATTTTCAAATCCATTAAAACTGATTTTTGCTCCAATGATTTTTAACCCAAAGACCAACAAATAATTTAAAATATCAACTGATTTTTTACGAAGCTGATAGCCTCCAATCCATCTGCAGACAACCTGAACAGGATGAAAAATAAGTAATACCAACCCAAAGTAGAGTAAATAAACAGGAGACAATATGTATGCAAATTTTTTTTTCATTCGTTCATTTTGATATATGAAATTAAAGCAACAAATATATCATTTAACTTTTTCTGTTTTTAACAGATAAAATTGATATTAACAATTGTTAGTAAGAAATCTCTTGAAATAAAAATATTTTTTCGTACCTTTGAAGTGCTTAGGCCATTCTGGCCTATTGTGTGTTTGGGGGTTAACATTTGAAAGAGCAGCTGTTGAGCTGCTCTTTTCTTTTTTATTTATTTCCAATACAGTCAATTAGCTTAAAAAATCGTAAAATAAAAAAGGGGAAATGGCTCATTTCCCCAAAGTCTTTATAGTTTAAAAATCATTTAATTTACTCATCTTCTTCAACAATTTCTTTCTGACTACGATTAGAAAAGTAAGCCGTAAATATTACAAGGAAAACAACGAATACAGAAATATAAACTCCTGTTGGAATAGGGGCAGGCTCTCCTTGTGCATAAGAATGTAACCCTGATAAATAATAGTTTACTCCAAAATAAGTCATTAAAACAGAACTTATTCCTAAAACGGCTGCTGTACTTACGGCAAAACTTCCTCTGAATCCTGGTATTTTATACATGTGACCAATAAAAGTATAAACCAGTATGGTAACTAATGCCCAGGTTTCTTTTGGATCCCAGCCCCAATAACGGCCCCAGCTTTCATTGGCCCAAACACCGCCCAGAAATGCACCAACAGTTATCATCAAAAGGCCTATTATCATTGCAATCTGAATAATGTTGACCAACTCTTTAATGGTAAAATTTACACGAGCCTCATTTCTTTTATTTCTTAGAATCATTAAAACAAGGTTCAAAAAACCAAGTAAGGCACTAATTCCTAAAAATCCGTAGCTGGCAGTTATAATAGCCACGTGAACAATTAACCAGTAAGATTTTAATACGGGAACCAGGTTTGTAATCTCCGGGCTCATCCAGCTCATTCCGGCAACCATCAATGCGAGCCCGGCTAAAACAGTTGTTAACGAAAGTGTAATCTCTGAACGATTGGCAAAAATTAATCCGCCCAAACATGTTGCCCAGCTAATAAACACCATCGATTCGTAACCATTACTCCAGGGGGCATGCTCGGAAATATACCATCTTATTGCAAGTCCTGCTGTTTCGGCAATAAACAAAACTAAAATAAAAAGGAAGGCCAGCTTTTTTAGTTTAAACAGTTTGATGCCTGGATTAAATAATGTTGACAATTGTATTATAAGAAGAATAAGTCCGGTGAACATAAATATTTTTGATAATTTCCCAAAAATGTTCAGATTGTTATACAATACTTCAAGACTAATCTTTGTTCTGGTGGGCATCACTTTAGCACCATAAGTCTGCTGATTATTTTTCAAATTCTTTAAAAGCTGATTTGCTGTGGCCCAATCACGACTTCGAACCGAATTGAAATAAGCAAGGGTTGTAGTTCTTGCAAAATTTGAATTTTCAGCACCTAATTCATTCGATTGATTAATTGATATCCATTTCTCGTTATCGTGACCTGGTATAGGGAAAATCGTTAGAAAATCACCTGAAAATACCCCCATTAAAATATTGACACGCTCGTCCACATTCATTACTTCTTTGTCGAACTTATTTCGTTCATTACTTTTCTTTTCGTAAGCAGCAGTTACATAGCTATTGAGCTTGTATCCACCCATTTCGCGAGTAGCAACCAAAGAATTAAATGTTACGTACTTATCGTATGCGCCAATCATTTTTCGGAGATCGGCATTTGCTACTTTAATCATCGGAATGTTTTTCCATTTTTCCGGATTAGCTTGCATATCGAGAAAAACTTCTGTGGGGGACATTCCCTGCCAGCTTGTTTTTTTAGCTACCTTTCTCAATATTTCAGAGGCAAGTGTTGAAACCGGCTCCAAACGCCCTTGTGGGCTTTGTGTTACAAGTTCGGAAAATTCTGATACATGATTTTTATCCAAAGAAGATTCCTGTACTGAATTCTGTGCACCTGAATTAAAGGCAAACAAAAATCCCAGAACTAAAACAGCGAACAGTTTCTTCCTTTCTTCTCTGAGTTTACCAGATCTGCGAACCAGTGATTTAAACCGACTTTGTTTGTTAAAAAGAGTAAGCAGCATTCCTAAAGCCATAATAAAATATCCGATGTATGTTACCGATGTTCCCAAAGAATCGTGATTTACGGAAAGAATTGTGCCTTTCTCATCTGAGTCATAACTCGATTGAAAAAAACGGTATCCCTGATATTTCAGAATATTATTCATAAAAATGCGGAAAGGTTTTTCAATCCCTCCATCTTTTAAAACAACCTCGCTGGCATAAGAAGACGGACTGTTTGACCCTGGATATCTTTCCAACTGAAACTCTTTTAAATATATAGAGAAGGGGAGTGTTATTAATTTTGCTCCGTACGATACAGAAATATTTACGCCGTCAATTGAAGTAAGGAATTCATCACCAATCACCCCATTCGTACCATATACAATTAAATTTTTTGTTGTATTCGAATTATTCACTCTGATTTGCAATGCATCTGTTGTTGGCACGCCTTTTACAGGTTGCGAATAAACCAGTTGTGTTTTTCCTTTTAGAAAGTAATTTTTAATAGCGAAATTTACCGCCCCTATTGTATAAGCTACCTGGGTATTTACAATGGTTTCCTGTCCAGGCAGGATAACTTCAGGTTCCTGACTCATCATTCCTGAAGTTTTAAGCGTATCGGATGCAGCAATGTATAAATCGCCATCAGAAAACCAAAAATTAATATCATTATTACCTAAAGAAGAACTCAATCCGAATTTCAGATCATCCATTTTTTTTACATCACCCGCTCTTAGATTAAAATCAACCCGATGCATTTGACTTCCGATTGCCATTATAGAAACAATAGGCTCCCCATTGGGATCAATCGTAACATTTTCAACGGCGGAAGGCATATATTGTATATTCTCCAGATGAATAGTCTTTCCATCGATTGAAATAGACTCAGAAAAGCGGTTAGCGGTATAAGGAGAGAATAAAACCTTTGATTCTTTCTCTATAATTTGATTTGCCGTGGAAGCTTTTACTGTGATATATGTAGCGTCTGATATCAGATAATCAGAAGATTCGTTCTCGCGAATGTGCATTGTACCTTCGTAACCAACATAGCGGGTTAACAAAGCCCCAATTGCGATTATAATAAATGCAATATGGAATAAAAAAACTGGCCACTTCTTTTTTGCAATGAGCTTATTTGCAAAAATGCTTCCGATAAGGTTTACACTTAGTAACAAAAGTAAAAATTCAAACCATCTTGCATTATAGATTAATATTTTTGCAGTAGAAGTGCCAAAATCATTTTCAATGAAAGTAGCATAGCCTATTGCAATGGCAAAAGCCATAACCAGAATTCCCGTAAACATCATCGAAAATAGAAATGAAATAATTTTCTTCATTGTGTATAATTATTTTTATTCGGGTTTATGAAGATGAACGTTAAAAGCAAATTAGATAATTTAATTATTCTGTACCAGAACGATATCTAAAAAAATTCCTTTGCTTGTTGGCAAAGGAATTCCTTTTTCAATATGTAAAAAGAGATTAATTTGTAGTAGTTGGATCGTCATGTGCAATTTTAGCCACATATTCTTTAAAATTAAATCCTTTGTAATTTGGACTTTCTTCATTGTGGCATTGTTTGCAAACTTGTTCCGTTGGCATAATCAAACCTTTGGACAAAGCCATTTTTTGATTTTTCATTATAGACGCTGTTTTGTAAACGCTACCAGGTCCATGACATGATTCGCACGAAACTCCTTCTTCTACTTTTATACCTGCAAGTAAACTTTTATCAACACTGGCAGCCGTTGAATGGCATTTTAAACATTTCGGATTTTTTGCATCATCACCTTTTAAACTTTCCATTGCTTTGGCGTGAGGACCTGCCGCCCACTTGTTGTATTGCTCTCCTTTTTCCGGTTTATTGTGGCACATTTTACATTTGGCGGCGCCAATGTATTTGAAATCCTGTGCAAAAGCAGTCGAGCTAACAAAAACTGCTATCCCCAACAAAAAAACTAATTTTTTTAAATTCATTTTCATCTTTTTTTTAGTTTAAATCTTTTATAATAAATTATACTTTTCTCTTTTCTGAGTAATTAAAAATGCAATTAATTTTTATCACTGCAAAAAAAATGCCTTTCATTTTAATTTCCTACATTGTTGATATAAATCAATATAAAGCTGAGTGACAGGTTGAGCAAAGCTCTGTCTTCCATGCCTGATCTATGTCGACAGGATGTTCAAATTCCAGTGGTTCCATAGAATTTGAATACTGCATATTTTCAGGTGTTCCCTGTGCAAGAATATTATGACACAGATTGCAATCTTTTGATATTACTTTTCCGGTTGTTGTTGCATGGCGGTCGTTATGGCATCGGTAACAACCATCAGATTCCATGTGTCCTATATTGTTTGGATATGCTTTCCAGGTAACTTTCATTTCAGGAAAAATATTGTTGGCATAACCATACTGAATACCATTTATAGCTTTTTCTACATCAGCCATTCTTTCCGTTAATACGTCAGGATATCCTGATTCGTAATATTCCAATACCTGACTACGAATAGCCATAAATGCACTGTCTTTTGTCGGATATTCCTGGTTTAAGGCCATCATCGCAATTAATTTAATTTCAGGAAGTGTTTTCGGGATGGTACCATCGCTCATTAATTTATCAGTAAAATTCTGTGGAGCATTGTAATTATGCGATGGTCTGTTATGACAATCCAAACAATCCATAACGCGTACTTCTAAAGAATCCAGCTGCTCATCACTCAGTGAAGCTTCAGCGTCCGTAAAAACAGAGGTTTCACCTGTTTTTAGGTTGGTATACCTTACCCACGGAATAACCTGTCGATTTTCACTGATTGTTTTATATTCAATTTTAACGTCAGGGCTTATATGCTGATGAATACCAGCTACATAACCATCAGAGGTCATTTTTGAACTGGTTTTAATCCTCATATTAATAATCCGCTCGGTGTTCGTTTCGTCTGAAAGAAATGAATGTTTTTCCCTCACTTTGTTATCGTAAAATTTTTCTGGCCAGTGACATTGTTCACAAGTCTCCTGGGCCGGACGTAAATTGGCAATTGGAGTTGGAATTGGAGTCGGATACTTTTTTGCAATAACAGAATATACCTGATATAATCCGGATAATTTACTTTTTACGTACCAACTGGCCCCTGAACCCACATGGCACTCAACACACGCAACTCTTTCGTGCGATGAACCATGGTAAGTAGTATATTCCGGTTCCATTACTTTATGACAAAGTTTTCCGCAAAATTCAACTGATTCGGTGTAATGAAATGCCTCGTAACTTCCTACTGAAGAAATAATCAGTAAAAAAACAGTACCAAAAATAAATATGGTAGCTGCATTTCGTGTAGCTGTATTATTAAAATTCAGAATTGGCCAGCTTTTTACATCACCTTTTTGTTCTGCTGCTCTTATCTTCTTACCATAGATTCGCATTCCTACAGGTATCATTATTAAACCTGCAATCATAAAGCCAGGTAAAATAATATAGATAAACAAACCTATATAGGAACCTCCAAAGTTAAAGATCAGATTTAACAGAGCAAGGGAAATAATTGAGGCAAGGTTAAATACAGCAAGAACAGCGCCGGTTATAGACACCCAGTTCTTTATTGAAGATGGTAATTTCATTATACGAATATTAAGTTGGCGACCATAAATTTATTAGTGCAAGTTTGTAAAAATTAGGTAATTATTCAATATCTCCTGCTTATTTATAAAATGTCTATATATGCCTGATAATTATGAAATTATGTTTCTTTCGATATTGTTATTGCCTGATTTTACAATCTTTTAAAGTATTCATTAAATGCTTGTTTATCAGTCGTTTTTATCATTTAGAAAAGATTGTTAATTTATTGATGGAAAATACAATTTGAATTACCAAAAACTGTATAAGGAATTGAATTCTTTATACAGTTTTGATTTCGTTCAGTATTATCATCGGATTTTAACAAAGCTTTCAACATAGGATAATCTTACAAAAACTAATATTTCTATTTATAACAGCTATAAATTTTCTTCACGTAACAGATAAAAATCAATTCAAAAAAGCTGTTTAAATATGATGCCATCCACTAATTATGCTTTTGAAATTCTCTAATGGCGATTTTCCAATAGAGGCTACATAAAGATGGATTATCAGAAATATTGAAATGAAAAATCCCATTGCTGCGTGAACTATTGCTGTTACAAAAACTCCGCTCAACGAATAGATCTGTTCAATTATGATTTCGGGAAATAACAATGCAATACCAGTTATTATTACTATTGGAACCGCAAGATACATTACGGCTACATAAAAATATTTCTGTAGTGGATTGAACTTCCTTTTTTCTGAAAGGGGAAAAGGGGCTTTCATCCCGTGAAACATTCCCCATGCATAATAATAAGCCTGTTTAAAAGGCCGTTTTAGAAAACCTTTTGGTTTTATAATGTAGAATTTACTATTGTTCGTAAATACATTTCCAGCGAAATAAATAAGATAGCTAAAGGTTACCAAAATACCTGCTAAATTATGTGTGGTCACCGCTGTATTGAATTCCATAAATGACGACTCGATAGATTGCATGGAAATGCCTGTAATGATAAGTGTGATAATTCCTACTGCATTTAATCCGTGCCAGATACGTAACCATACCGGATAAAAGTATATTTTATTTGTTGATGTCATAATTCTCTATTTCTTTAAAAATCGAAAGGTTGAATGTATTACAATTCCTATAAGGACGGCGATAAAAATTAAAATACTCAATTTCTTCATAATCGGGCTTTGCTGAGTTCCAATAACATAGGATTTATTGGTCAACAAAGTACTTACCGTTCCATCATCAGATCTTTTATTTAAATTCTCATATTTGTATAAAGAGGCCTTTAACCGGGAATTTGCCGAATGACACTCTGCACACTTGCGAACGGCCATTTCTTTTGCAAGGATATTATGAGAAACCAGCAGTGTATCTGTTACATCTGTATGACATTCAATGCAACGTACATGCTGAAAATGTAATTCCTGGTTCGGAAGCCAATCATGTACTTCCACAAGTACCGGATTGTCATGACCTGCCACTAGTGAATATTTTTTCATATCGTTATGACATGATAAACACATTTTATTACTGTAGTCCACAATCTTCAAAACATCGTCACTATTTCGCGCTGTTGGTGTATAAGTATGCTGGTCATGACATTTTGAACAACTAAATGCATCTCCATATGCCTTATAATGAACACTTTTTTGCAGCTCTTCGTTAATTTCATCAAAATGATAAGAGGCAAATGATTCATCGCCACCATGACAATCAAGGCAAGTCATCATCGGCTCAAGTTTCAGATTTGAAGCATGTGGATACGTTTCATACTCAAACGAATGACAATCGGTACAGTCGAAATTTTTATGAACTCCATTTGCCATTGCCAAAGTGTCCAAAATGTAATAGGGGTTCATTAATCTTTTTTCTTCTGTATCCATCAAATCATTATGGAAAGAATATGTTTGACTGGAATGACATTGCAGACACTTGTGGTGCTTCGCGTTCTCATAGGATTGTGCTCCTGAATTGAACGATAAGAACCCAAATATTGCTAATACAATAAAAAAATGAAGTTTCATTTTCAATGGTTTTATTTTTGTCTATTGTATAGTAATTCTATTTTACTGATACAAAATCGATATATGGTTTTATTTACTCTATTTCAATTTTTTTTAATAAAAATGGTAATAAACCAGCTTGCCGGAATATTACCATTCTCATTAATTTGCGTCCTTACACAAATGATTAGAACATCCAGAGTCTGGTAATTGTAAATCCGATTGCAATTCCCTTTTTATCAAATTTAGCACTGGTGTACATCATATTGTCCATAGGCAACATTCCCGGTGCATTACTTAAATAAATCTGAAATGCATGTGTATAAGTAAATATTTGCCAGCCAAGAGCAAGATATGGCGTATAATCAGGTACTTCAGTTTGCTCCGAAAGCGATTGAATTTTTAAAGGAGCATTATAGTTAAAGGTAAGAGAAGATTGCGGACTGATTTTAACTTTTGCTAATCCATGCAAACCAACCAAATCATGATCTGCCGTTGATTTAACCATATTATAATGACTAAAACTAATCCCCCCCTGAATAGCCAATACTTCTCCAAATTTTCTACTTACAAGTAGCTGAGAAAAATAAGACCATCTGTCGGTAAACGTCATATCAAATTTAGTATCTCCTTCACCTGGATGATTTGTTTCGCCGGTTTCAAAATAACTATCATCAAAACTACGGCCATCAATGGCCAAATCACCATAAATTGCAACACTTACAGGAATTTTATTATCACTGGTTTGCTGTAAAATTCTGTATTTGGCGCTAATATCTGTATACATTTTTTCCTTTGTAATGCCAACGCCTATTTGCAGATTTTTTACTGGTACATATTCCAAACCTAAACGAATGTTTCTTCCGGCCCCATAAATTCCAAAAAGATCAGAAATACCGTTGTCAATTGTACCAAATTTATGCTGGATTGCAAAACCAAGTGTTTTTTTATCGTAAACCATTGTTGTTTGATCGTCAACAATATAGTTACTCTCAAACGCACTTACCGGACTACTTTCCTCCTGGGCAAAAAGATTTCCAACAACCACCCCAAAAAGAATTAGAAATAATATATGTTTTTTCATGATTATCATTTTATTTGAGTTAATTGTCTTTTGCTCCTTGTTGAATCCAGGTTAAAATTAAAATAGCCTGTGATGCCGAATATTTCTTCCGTGTGTGTGTATTCGTATCGGGATGTGGATAGGTGTAAATTAAACTTTCTTCAGGAGTACTTCTATTGATATACCTGGAAGCATTAATTGCACTGTATGCATTTCCTGTTGACAAATCAGGAAGTTGCCCTCCTGTATTATGACAAGATGTACATAAATTGCCAGCATTAAAAATTGGCTCGATTTCCTCCGCAAAACTAATATCCTTATTCGGGTCTGGTATTATAACCTCTTCAGGAACAATAAAGCTGTATTTACATCCATTAAGCACAAATGTAAACATCACTGCTGCCAAGAGAATTTTCAGGATTTTCATGTTAATATTTTTATTTTTTACATTTATCTGCGAGTGCAGATAGAACTTGGTGCAAATTTCTACCAATTTATTAAAGATTATTTTCCACCCAAGTTCATCTTTTAAATTTAAAAAAAAGACTTCTGGTTTAAAGAAGTCTTTTAATATTATAAAGAGTCATATTTATTCAGCGTTTTTCAATGCTTCTATGGTATTTGTCAACAAAGCATTAATATACTTTGGATTATGAGCTCCTAAGCTTCTGTCTTCTTCAATTCCAATCCAGTTATAATAGGCTTGTGCATATAACATCGGATAAGTACCTACTATTGGTTCATAAGCATCATCAGCTTCAACATATTCAACAACGCCTTTTTCGATTAATAAGTCTCTTAGTTCTTCAAGTTGTAAAGTTACAGTAGATTGTCTTCCACCATAATTAAAATCTTCCATTTCTGTATCATGACATTCGATACAAGCCGAAAGATTTGGATTATATGTGTGGCCCCCGCCTTTTGAAACAGCATCAAAATCGCCCATATGACATCCGGTACAAGCATTTGCCACACCATCATGAGTTAAATGGTAATTACTTCCTGCTGTAGGGTATTGAGCAGAACCATCTAATTCTGCAAAACCTACACCAGCAACAAGGTTAGCTTGTGGACCATGGTGTGGGCCATAGTGAGTATTGGTGATTTTGAAAGTCTCACCAGGACTTGCAGTATTGGGTTCTGCAGTACGGGTTTGGTGACAAGTTGCACACAGGTTACTGTTATTACCCATGTCTAAAGTGCTTCCGTCAGCATCGGAAACAACCGGATCATTCATCCTTAGTGCATAATCTACACCTTCGAATGTTTTGTGTAAACCGTGGCAGGTGCTACATTCCCATGCTGATGGATTTGTTATATCACCCAATACTTTACCAAATACAGCATATTGAATAAAGCCTTCGTGCGAATGACATTTTGCACAAGATGCACGTCCCCCCGCATAATCCACTGCAATTGCTCCAACACTATGTGCCGACATCGCAAATTCTGCCTTCTTGGCATCCATGTTTGTTCCTGAATGGCAAACTAAACATGTAACCTGTCCGTCTTGTCCGTCAACACCGTTAGTACCATCTTCACCATCTGCACCAGCTGGCCCCATAGGACCTTCTTTTACACACGATGTGGCAATGAATGCACAAACAAAACTGAACAGTAAAATCTTAAAAAATGAATTGTATTTCATAATGCAAAAAATTGATTAGATAATAGGTTTCTATTGTTTTTTAATTTGGTATAAAAATAATTTACTTCTACTTCTAAGATACAGCAGATAAGGTGATATAAAGAATTACGGGGAATGATAAAAAGCATTATTGTAATTGACAAATATCAATTATCCATTTTTGCTTATCGATAATAATGAATCTTCGTCAATTATTTCTATTGTATTTCCTTGGGTTCTAATGATATCCGATTCTTTAAATTGCTGAAATATCCTTACAAGACTTTCTTTTGTCATATTTGACATCTCAGCTAACTCCTGTCGGGTAAGATGCAAAGTAAACGGATTTGCATGGTAAATGTCGTTCTTAAGATAAAGTAGTGTTTCAGCTACACGCCCTGGCATATATTTCTGTGTAAGATTAACCAGTTTTGAAAGGAAATTATTGCTTTGTTTGGTATGATAGCGAACTAATTCTGTCGCAAAATCAATATTTTCAGCAAATAATTTTACAATTTTGGAGGAATCGATTAAACAACATGTAGTAGGTGTTAAAGCTGAAATTGTAAATTGCTGAATATTGCCGTTGAAGAGACCGCCTCCTGTAACAAAATCGTGTTTCTTTAATAATTTAACAATCGAATTTTTGCCTTTCGCTCCTTCAACATACAATTTCCCGAGTCCTTTTCTTACACAAATAACATAAGTTGATGCAGTATTTTGCTTCAGAATAGTTTCTCCGGCATTATAATGAATTTGTTGCTTCCCATCCATTAAAAACTCCATTTCTTCATGAGTCAGACTTTTGAAAATATTGTAGTCTTCCTCCTGAAAACATCCTTTACAGCAGCAACAATTTAATTGTGAACATTCAGAACAATTGTAATTAATAACTTTCGCCACACTAACCTCCTTGTTATCAATTGGTTGGTTTTACTGTCAAAATTGACATATAATAATTATACAGGATGGAAACTTAATAATTTCTGGCCTGAATACAATGATTTTTCTTCAAAATCTTATTGTGTCCATAAGTTCAAAATCAATAAGGCTCAATTTAATATCTATAGAATGGGGAAATTATTCCTAATAGAAATAGATTTGAATTAAATTAAACGTGTTCCTCTGCCTGTAGCAACGTTTTCCCAATTCGTTATCAGGACTTCTTTAACTCCTTTTTGTTTAGCCCTAAAACCGTTATCCAGTTTTGGAATCATTCCTGCTGAAATTGTACCTTCTTCCTGATATTGTTTGAATAGAGCCTGATTCAACTCGTAAATTACAGAGGAATCGTCATTGGGATCTAATAAAACACCTTTTTTTTCGAAACAATAAAACAGATAAACATTAAAATAATTAGCAAGTTCCGTTGCCAGTTCTGAGGCTATTGTATCGGCATTTGTATTGAAAATCTGACCGTTTCCGTCGTGGGTAAGGGGAGCGACAACAGGAACTACATTTTCGTTAAGCAGAAGTCTTAATTCTTTTGAATTGACATCTTCAACATCCCCGACAAATCCATAATCTACATCTTGTATCGGGCGTTTTCTGGAACGAATTAAATCAAGATCAGCCCCTGTTAGTCCAATTGCATTTATATTTCTGGCTTGCAATGCGGCTACGATTCTTTTATTAACTAATCCTCCGTAAACCATAGTAACAACGTCGAGTGTTGCTTTGTCAGTCACTCTTCGCCCATTTACCATCTGTGTTTCTATACCTAATTTTCCCGCAATTTCAGTAGCAGTTGTACCGCCTCCGTGAACTAACATTTTATTTCCTGAAATTCGCTTAAATTGGTCTAATAACGAGTTCAAAGATTCCGGATCTTCTACTACTTTTCCACCAACTTTTACAATGGTTATTCTGTCCATAATGCTGAAAATTACAGGTTTAAAAAGTTTTTTAAAATCTCAGCGCCGATTGTTCCACTTTTCTCGGGATGAAACTGTGTGGCATAAAAATTATCTTTTTGAAGAGCAGCACTAAATGGCACAATATAGTTGCTTGTTGCGATTGTGTGTTCTCCCAAACCGGCGTAGTAGGAGTGAACAAAGTAAACATATTGGTTTTCAATTTTGGTAGAGAAAAGTGAACTTTTCAAATTTGTTAAAGAATTCCATCCCATGTGTGGAACTTTAGTAACAAACTCTTCTCCTTTTTTAGGTAGAAAGCGTTTAACTTTCTCATCAAATATTCCTAAACATCTTGTATCACCTTCCTCCGAGTGAGAACACATTAATTGCAAACCGAGACAAATTCCCAAAACCGGTTGTTTTAATGAAACGATTAATTGGTCGAGTTGATGTTCACGGAGATATTTCATCGTTGTACTGGCTTCTCCCACACCAGGAAAAATTACTTTGTCGGCATTTTTTATTTGTTCCGGGTCGGCGGTTATTTCTGCATTTACCCCCAATCGGTTTAATGCATTATTTACTGATTCAATATTTCCGGCGTTGTATTTAATAATAACAATATTCATGCTGACAATTCAATTTTATCTTTTATGGCAGATGTCCGATAGTTCTGATTTTTACAATGAATTTTCCAAAAGAAAATCAATAACTTCTACCATTTCTTTAAATTCTTCTTCTTTATATAACCGGGTTAAATACGCTATTTTTCCTGTTTTGTCAATAATTACATTTCTGGTTACGCCGGCACCTTTTGCTGCAAACGTGTAAAACAATTTTGCTCCGGGATCGAGTGCCAGCGGATAACTTATTTTCATGTCTTTCTGAAACTTTGCAACTGTTTCCAATGGTTCGTCCATGTCAATACCAAATAAAGCAAAGTCCGGATTATTCTTGTGCTTCTGCCAAATATCAGATTCAATATGTGGCATTTCTTTCCGGCATACACTGCACCAGCTTGCGGTAAATTGAAGCATAACAACCTTTCCTTTTAAATCGCTGGTTTTTACTTTGGAGCCATCTGTTAAGGTGAATTCAATTTCAGGCATTTGCTGACCCTGTTTCACGATGTATCCATAATCTTCCGGGATTTCCTGTTGGGGGAGTTGCTTTATTTGCGAATAGCCATTAAATGCAAAAAATGCCAGTAATAGAATTAAAAGTAGATTTTTCATGCTTTAATTAATTGAATACTACAGTTCTGTTTTTATATACGAGAATTTTTCGTTGAAGATGTTTGTACACCGCCTGCGAAAGTACAATTTTTTCTAAATCACGGCCTTTCCGTATCAATTTTTGAACGGTATCAACGTGACTGCACCTGGTTACATCCTGTTCGATAATTGGTCCTGCATCCAATTCAGAAGTTACATAATGACTTGTTGCACCAATAATTTTCACACCGCGTTCATGCGCCGCGTGATATGGCTTTGCCCCTGCAAATGCAGGTAAAAATGAGTGATGGATATTTATAATCTTGTTGGGCATCCGAGTTACAAAATCTTTGGAAAGAATTTGCATATATCTGGCTAGTACAATAAAATCAATATCGTACTTTTTTAGAAGTTCAATCTCCTGTTTTTCAACTTCTTCTTTATTTTCTTTCGTTATCGGGAGATAATGAAAATTGATATCAAATCGTTCCGCAACAGGCTTTAACGTTTCATGATTGCTAATTATCAGCGGAATTTCAACATCCCATTCACCCGCAGTATAACGTCCGAGAATATCAAACAAACAATGTGGCATTTTCGAAACAAACAGGGCCATCTTCGGAATATCGTCAGCAAAATGCAACTTCCAGTTCATTTGAAGTGGTGCTCCAATTAAGGTGTCGAAATATTCACCAATTTTTTCTCTTGGAATAGCAAAATTTTCCAATTCCCATTCCACACGCATGTAAAATGTTTTTTCATCCCGATCCACATGTTGATCGAGATAAATAATGTTGCCCTTATTTTTATTCAGAAACTCGGTTACAGTTGCCAAAATTCCCTGTTTGTCGGGGCAGTGAATCAGCAAAATTGCTGTATTCTTTTTCTCACGAAGAGGCTTTATGGTTTTCATTATTTTCAATTTAAGTGGCAGGAATGTTACCTGTCAACTTATTTATCGTAAATTAAAGTTTACCTTTTGTTGAAGGCAATTCAAAATTATAAATATCTCTTTTAATTGCCATTTTAATTGCTTTTGCAAGCGCTTTAAAAATAGCTTCAATTTTGTGGTGTTCGTTGGTTCCTTCAGCTTTTATGTTAAGGTTGCACAAGGCTGCATCCGAAAAAGATTTAAAGAAATGCAAAAACATTTCGGTGGGCATGTCGCCAACTTTTTCGCGTTTAAATTCAGTTTCCCAAACCAGCCAGGGGCGTCCTCCAAAATCGATGGCTGCCATTGCCAGACAATCGTCCATGGGAAGACAAAAACCATAACGTTCCATTCCCAGTTTATTCCCAACTGCTTTTCTGAATGCTTCACCCAAAGCCAGAGCAGTGTCTTCAATGGTATGGTGCTCGTCAACTTCCAGGTCGCCATTTACTTTTATTTCCAGATCAACTCCTGAATGCCGACCAATTTGATTTAACATATGATCGAAAAAATGAAGTCCGGTTGAAATGTTACAAACTCCTGAACCGTCGAGATTAAGGAATACGGAAATAGCCGTTTCTTTTGTAACTCTTTCAATTTTTGCAGTTCTTTCAGGTGAAGCAACGCAGGCATAAATATCGTCCCAATCATTTGAGATAAGAACGCAAGTATCGGCAAGCCCACTTTCTTCAACCTTTTCCGATAAAGTGCCATCGTTAATTAAGATACCTTTTGCTCCCAGGTTTTTCGCTAATTGAATATCGGTTAACCGATCGCCAATTACAAAACTATTTTTCAGGTCGTATTCGTTGTTGTTTAAATATTTGGTTAACATTCCTGTTCCCGGTTTTCGTGTGGGCAGATTTTCATCAGGAAAACTACGGTCGATACAAATTTCGTCAAATGTTACACCTTCGTTTTCAAACACTTTCAAAATAAAATTATGAACCGGCCAGAATGTTTCTTCAGGAAAAGAATCGGTGCCAAGTCCATCCTGGTTGGTTACCATTACCAATTCATAATCCAGTTTTTCACGAATCAAATTCATATTCCGAAAAACACCGGGCAAAAATCCCAGCTTTTCGAATGAATCAATTTGTTCATCCTCAGTTTCGAAATTCAGCGTTCCGTCGCGGTCTATAAATAATACTCTTTTCATTCTAAATCAAATCTTTTAGTGCATTTAGCAAAGCCTCATTTTCGTCAAAAGTACCAATTGTAATCCGAAGGCTGTCGTCGCACAAATGAATTTTGGAACGGTCGCGAACAATAATTCCCCGTTCAACCAGGTAAGTGTAAATTCCTTTTGCATCATGCATTTTTACCAACAGAAAATTAGCATCGGAAGGATAAATTTTTACCACAAAAGGAAATTGCTTTAAAAGCTCTGTCATTTTCTTCCGTTCTGCCATCAGAATCTTTATCCACTTTTCAACACTGTCGCGATTTTTTAAAAGTTCCAATGCTTTTTGCTGGGTTAAAATATTCAGATTATATGGATACTTTATTTTATTTAAAATTCCAATAATTTCGGTAGATGCAAAAGCAATTCCCAAACGAATGCCTGCCATTCCCCAAGCTTTCGAAAACGTTTGAAGAATTACAAGATTAGGGAAATTCTTCAACTCCGGAAGAAGTGATTTCCCCGGGGCAAAATCAATGTAAGCTTCATCCAGAACCACAATTCCGTTAAAATTTTTGATAACCTCCATCATTTTCTCCCTGTTCAGGCAATTTCCGGTAGGATTGTTGGGAGAACATAGAAAGATGAGTTTTGAGCTATCATCTACCTCTTTTAAAAGATTTTCAGACTGTAATTCGAAATCTTCTGATAGCGATACTTTTCTTACTTCTATGTTATTGATATCGGCAGCTACCTGGTACATTCCGTAAGTTGGATCAATCGAAATAATATTATCCGTTCCGGGTTCACAAAAAGCCCTGATTAACAAATCGATGGGTTCGTCACTGCCGTTTCCAAGAAAAATATTTTCATCCGGCACATTTAAAATTTCCGAAATTCTACGCTTAACTTCTTTTTGTAGCGGATCCGGATATCGGTTGTACGGCTGGTTAAACGGATTTTCGTTTGCATCGAGAAAAACCATTGCTTCCCCGCTATATTCGTCACGCGCAGAAGAGTATGGTTTTAAAGCAAGAATATTTTTCCGAAGAAGATTATTAAGTTCCATTTTAGTGATTCTTTTTTAAACGCAAAGTTACCGCATTTTTGTGTGCGTCCAACTGCTCTGCTGCCGCCATAACTTCAATTGCCGGCCCAATATTTTTAATTCCTTCATTTGTAATCTCCTGGAACGTAATTTTTTTCAGAAAACTATCGAGATTAACACCACTGTATGAACGCGCCCATCCATTTGTAGGAAGTGTGTGGTTTGTTCCGGAAGCATAATCACCCGCACTTTCCGGTGTGAATTCACCTAAAAACACAGAACCGGCATTCGTTATTTTTTCAGCAATTTCCCAATAATTCTTTGTATTAATTATTAAATGTTCCGGCGCATAACTGTTAATCAAATCAATCATTTCCTGTTTACTTTCTTGAATAATAAGAATGCTATGTTCCAAAGCTTTCTCCGCTATTTCTTTGCGTGGTAACAAATTCAATTGTTCTATCAGTTCTTGCTCTACTTTTTCGGCGATAAAAGTATTATTACATACCAAAACAACCTGGCTGTCAATACCATGTTCGGCTTGCGAAAGCAAATCGGAAGCTACAAAAGCCGGATTTGAAGATTCATCGGCAACAACCAAAACTTCTGACGGGCCGGCCGGCATATCCATTGAAACATCATTCATGCTAACCAATTGTTTGGCGGCCATTACAAATTGATTTCCGGGGCCAAAAATTTTGTATGTTCCGGGAACTGTTTCGGTTCCGTAAGCCATTGCTCCAATGGCCTGAACACCGCCTAACTTAAATATTTTGGTAACTCCGGCTACTTTTGCCGCATATAAAATGGCAGGATTAATTTTTCCTTCTTTGTTGGGTGGCGAGCAAAGAACAATTTCTTTGCAGCCCGCAATTTGTGCAGGAAGGGCCAGCATTAAAACCGTTGAAAACAGGGGAGCGGTTCCTCCCGGAATATACAATCCGACTTTTTCAATTGGCACTGCTTTTTGCCAGCAGGTTACACCGGCTGCTGTTTCAATTTTGTGCAAAGAAGGTTTTTGAGCGGAATGGAATATTTTTATATTTTCTGCGGCAACAGAAATTGCATCTTTTAATTCCATTGAAACAGCCTGTTCTGCTTCTTCAAGTTCTTTTTCCGAAACCGATAAAGAATTCAATTGAACTTTATCAAATTGCAATGTATATTTCAGGAGAGCTTCATCTCCATTCTTTTTTATATCATCCAGTACAGTCTGAACTTTACCGTACAGCTCGGAGACCTCAAAAAGCGGACGTTTTAAAATTTCGTCCCAGCTTTTCCGATCCGTATTTATGTATTTTTTCATGCCAGTAGCTTTTTTGTTTTAAAACGAAGTACCAGGAAATTTCCTGAGAACAACAAAATAATCCCAATTACTGCAAAAATATCCCAAACATAGCCTTCAAATATGGTTGAAATAACAATTGCAATTGCCGGGGTAATTATGGTTATATAAACTGAACGATCGGGACCGATTTCCCCTAATAATTTCAGATACGATGAAAAAGCAACAATTGAACCAAATGCAGCCAGATAAAACATGGACAGAATGTAGCTTACTGAAAACTCGAAAGTGATGGGTTTACGTAGAGCCAATACAATTATAAACATTGAAAGTCCCCCGTATAGCATTCCAAAAGCATTCGCCTGCAATACCGGAATTTTCTTTTTTTGCTTGTAAGCCGAAAGAATATTTCCTAAAGACGCAGAAATAATTCCACCAATACAAATTAAAAACACGAGAGCATCTTTACTGTTAAAACTCATCGAACTTAATTGGTTTTTAAACAAAAACACAGTTCCAACAATTCCCAATGCCGCTCCAATTACTACGTCTCTTTTTATTTTGCCTTTTAAAAACAAGGCATTAAAAAGCACATTAAAAACAATTATCAATGAAAAAATTACCGCAACCACACCGCTGGTTAATTTTGTTTCAGCTTCATACACAAACCAATAATTAATGCCAAACAAACTTAGTCCCAACAAAAAAATCAGGAAATGTTCCTTAAGTGTGAATTTCATTTTTTTGCCGGTTATAAAGCAAAACAAAATCAACCCCAATCCGGCAAGAATAAAACGATAAGCCACAGATAACAATGGTTCTACAGTGCCAAGCTGAAATTTAATTACATACCAGGTTGACCCCCAGATTAGAGCAGGGATTGCAAATAATATGTATTGTCGTTTTGTCAACGCGAATAAATTAGAAAATCATCTTTTCAATTGGAATAACTAAAATTCCTTCAGCACCTGCTTTTTTAAGTTTTCCTATTACTTCCCAAAAATCGTTTTCTTCAATTACAGAATGCATTGAACTCCAACCTTCTTCAGCCAATGGGACTACAGTCGGGCTTTTCATACCGGGTAACAATGAAGCAATTTCCTTGATTTTTTCATTGGGAGCATTTAAAAGAATATACTTTTTCCCTTCTGCGCGCTGTACCGATTCCATTCTGAAAATAAATTCATCAAGAATCTGCTGCTTTTCAGGCGACAGATTTGGACTCGCTATCAATACCGCTTCCGATTTTATTATTACTTCTACTTCTTTTAAACGATTGCTAACCAAAGTAGAACCAGAGCTTACAATATCAAAAATAGCATCTGCCAAACCAATTCCGGGAGCAATTTCAACCGAACCGGTAATTACATGAATCTCGGCAGCAATATTATTTTCACTTAACCACTTTGTTAAAATAACAGGGTAGGAGGTAGCAATCTTTTTTCCCACAAAATATTCAATTCCTGTATATTCATGCGATTTTGGAATGGCCAGAGACAATCTGCATTTGCTGAAACCAAGCCGTTTTGCAATAACAACATTTTCCTGTTTTTCGAGCATTTCATTTTCACCAACAATTCCAATATCGGCAACACCATCGGCAACGGTTTGCGGAATATCATCGTCACGTAAAAACAAGGCATCCATCGGAAAGTTTTTTGAGGTCGAAATCAATGTTCTTCGTCCAAGGGTAAGATCGATACCTGCTTCTTGTATTAGCTTCATCGAATCTTCATTTAACCTTCCTTTGGTTTGAATAGCAATTTTAAGTCTGTTTTCCATAAAATTCTGGTTTTAGCCTTTTGGGCGTTTGATGCCAAATTGGCAATTTACTTTATTATTTCTGTTCTTTTAAGTTACTTTTTCAACAAAAAAGGCTTACCTCCCGGCAAGCCTTTTTTGTAAATATTTTTGATAACAAAGCAATTACAGCCCACCTTTCGATTGGTTGATTCCATGATGGCCGCAATGTACCTGTTCGTTTCTCATCTTTTTATTTTTTAAGATGTGCAATAATAAATCATAAAATCGAATTTAGCAATACAAGAGGTTTTTAATTTGAAAAATGTTACCATAAAATTCATTTTGAAAATAATTTTGAAAAATGCAATCGATTGCATAATTTTGGGCAAAACAAAAATTTTAACATGAACAGACAGCTTACTTTGATTTTCGCACTGCTGATATTGTGTGGAACTACATTTGCTCAAAAATCAGAAAACGAGAAGGTCTTTAAAGATTCGTACATAAAAAAGACGATGAAAAAAGCCCTTGACTGGCAATTGAAACATCCGAAACACGAATTAACAGACTGGACTAACGGCGCATTTTATGCCGGAGTTTTTGCAGCCTATGAAACAACAGGTTCGAAAAAAATATGGAATGCGATGTATGAAATGGGAGAGGCCAATGAATGGAAGGCCGGCCCCCGGCTTCAACATGCTGACGATCATGCAATTTGTCAAACCTACATTGATATGTATCGTGTGAAACCGGAACAGAAAATGATTCAGCCATTTGTAGAAACAATGGATAAATTTATGGTAACTCCGTATGAAACAACTGAAATCTATAAGTGTACATGGTGGTGGTGCGATGCGTTGTTTATGGGACCTGCAGCATTTATTAAATTAGGCATCACTCTTAATGATGATAAATACCTGAAATTGAGTGACAAATTATTCGAAGAAACCTACGATTTGCTTTATGACAAAGATGAACATCTTTATGCACGCGACATTCGATACAAATGGAATGAATCGGGAATTGAAACAATAAAAGAAGCAAATGGTAAAAAGATTTTCTGGTCGCGCGGAAATGGCTGGGTGATGGGAGGACTGGTAAGAATAATTCAGGAATTACCGAAGGATTACCCAACCCGCGACTTTTATATCCGGAATTTTAAAGAAATGGCAGCCAAAATTATTTCGCTGCAGCAGGAAGATGGTTTGTGGAGGGCCAGTTTACTGGATCCTGATTCTTATCCCGGGGGTGAAGCCAGTGGTTCCGGATTTTATACTTATGCACTTGCATGGGGAATAAATAATGGTATTCTGGACAAAGCAACTTATTTACCGGCAGTTGAAAAAGCCTGGATTGGATTGAATGGGTTAATTCAGCCCGATGGACATGTTGGATGGTGCCAGCCAATTGGGGCAGATCCAAAAAAGAATTTCAATGCTGATAGCTGGGAAGTTTACGGAACCGGCGCATTTTTACTGGCCGGAAGCGAAGTAATTAAATTAGAAAGATAAATTCTGATTGTTCGGCAGTCGGAATTGACATAGATTTTGAATAAAAAAGCCTCGTTGAGTATCGAGGCTTTTCTTTTCTGCTTACTTGGATTTTTCAGCTGTCATATTCATTTTTCCTTCAGGAGTATTAACATTCCCTTTCATTTCATTACCGGTAACTTTTGTGTCAACACTTATATAATCGTAGTCGATGTACAATCCACATTTAAAAGTGCCTTCTTCATATGTGAGATTCTTTAATTCAACTTTATAGCCGTCTTCAAATTTTACTTCGCCAACCAATTTCCCTTCTTTTTCATTTATAATTAATGAGCCTTTTTGATATCCGTATGGTGCAGTAGGAACCTTATACTTCCATTCACCAATAATATCTTTTTTATTTTCTCCGGTTGAAGCAAAAACAGATGATGCAATTGCAAGAATAAAAACAATAGTCAATAGCTTTTTCATAATGATTATATTTTAATGATTTAACGCCACAAAAATGTGTGTGCTTAAATTAATTTCCAAAAATAAGGGACATTTACACCTATTTCGGGATAATTTGGTTGGTTTCAGGATAAAAGATCGATAAACAGGGATGAATATTTTTGAGAAACAGGAATTTCGTTATTTAGTTGTTTTATTCGAACGATCATCTTCTTACCTTCTTTTTGAACAAAATCTATATTGTTAATATTCACCATAAATGAACGATGACAGCGCACTATGTTTGATTTTTCAAGCATCTCTTCCATGTTCTTCAGTGTGTTTCGCAATAACTTCCGCTGAACTTTATTTTCAAAAGAATAATATACTGAAATGTAATTATCGGTAGATTCCAGTAATAAAATATCCTGGCTTTGTACAGAAAATTTCACTTTGCCACTTTCATCTTTAAATACAATCAACCGTTTTTCGGAAGGCTTTGAAGCTTCGTTTTGAAGTGTTTTAATCTCTGCTTTTTGTTTTTTGTAATAAATAAGCAGTACGGCAAAAGTATAGGGGAGAACTATTCCTAAAAGAGTATATTTTGTTGAAAACAGAAAATCGTTTACAAAGTTCCCAAGCGGGTTTCCGTAAAGAAAAATGTAAACCAGGCTAATTAGAACAATTTCAATAAACAGCCATAACAAATAACTTTTAACCGTAAAAGCAGTTGTTTTAAAAAACCGGCGCAAAGGAAACTGAGTAAATAAATACACCAGTGCAATTACAAAACCATAACTTGAAAGTCTTAAAAACTTAATGATTCCCGAATCGGAATACCAGCGACCAATATTAAAGGGTTCGAAAATGTTTAAAAAGAATACACTAAAAACAAAAACCACAACTATTAAAAACAGCCGATCTTGCTTTTGATCGAGAAGCGTGAATTTTTTGTTAAGCAATTGCAGCATAGGTTTAATTGTCTGTTCAATTTAGTCAAAAACAGGTTCAGTACGATCGCCCCTGTTAAATTCAAACATCATTTTTACTATTTCCAGGTTATTTCTTGGTGTTGATAATGTTGGAAGTTTTTCTTCGTCAAACCAGCCAACATCATTCGTTTCGAATCCTGTAGAAATATTATCGTCCTGTTTCTCACAAAGTAGAAAGATTTTATAAACGTACTCGAAAGCAGGAATCATTTTACGTTTTTGCTTGTCGAGAACAGCCAAAAGTTTTGTAGCCCTAACTTTTATTCCGGCTTCTTCCATGCACTCCTTTTCAGCCACTTCCTTCGGACTATAACTTATGTCGGACCAACCACCGGGCATTGCCCATTTATTGTCGGTTTTTTCCTGCACCAGAAGTATTTGTCCGTTTTCGTTAAAAACTGCAGCACGAACATCAACTTTTGGGGTTTTATACCCGTTTTTTTCTTCAATAACCGGAATAATTTGTTCAATCGGGATATCGGTCATTTTTTCAAGCATTTGTAATGCAATACTTTTCAACTCTTCATAACGTTCGCGATCGAAACTGTTTTCGGTATATTCGAGTCCTATTTCAGCCAGGGTTTGGATCCGTTTAATCTTTTCGAAATAGAAATTATCCATCTAAATAAATTATTACTTAATTAGGCTTTTGATTCGTTTTAGTAGTGGAAAAATAAGAAATGTGACAAGAATTATTTTTGAAAGAATGAATTTCCTCATTTATTATTTATCTATTAGCAGTAACAACAAAAATAACCGTGGGTTTTTAATATGAAGAATAATTTTTGATGAAAGAAATTCTTTTAAGTGTCTTCTTTTTTCACCAGCATGTATTTATTGTTTTCCAGTTCTGAATAACCTTGATCATAACAGAAATAATAAATTCTTCCGGCTTGCGTGATGTAAGTATTGGTGTAATAATCAAAATTAAATCCGTGCTTTTCAAGAACACTTTTAAAAGTTGTAGTTTTCTCTTCGGGGTTTAACTCTTCCAGAATGGAGTGGTTTCTTTTAAGAATACGGTTGACTTTTCGCATAAAATTGGTTGAACCACTTAACTTTTTATTGTTATATGCATTCCGGCAAAGATCATTGCAAAACTTCTGGTCGGCGCGCCCTCTTAAAGGTTCTCCACATTCAAGGCATTTACGTTCTTCCATTTGGCGAGGTTTAAAAAGTGATTTAAAAATAACACAAATTCAGCAAAAACAAATTTTAGATAATGTTGCTGCCGGCGAATTCACTTCAACATTCAAATTAAACTTTCCTTGCACATGGAGCTAAACCTACTTCAATTTGTTAATTCCTGGAACCGGTAAAGCTCATATAGTTTTTGTTGATAAGGATAATCCCAACATCCCATGCGGTGGAATAAATTGCCGCCAAATCCTTTCTTATAAACATGAACTCCATGTAAAGGATGTGTTTTATTTAAGTTTGGCGCCGAACCAAACATATCATATTCAGAACAACCCCAGCTTTTTGCAATTTTTATCGATTCCCATTGAAGAGCATAACTTGCCGTCATGTTTTTATTGTACGATGATGAAGCTCCATATAAATAAGTTCCCCGCACTTTTGACAAAACAAGAAACATGGATGCCAAATATTTTCCATCAAATTCTGCCATCAACATCTTCACATTTACCCCTTTTTTATTGTTATCCTGATTTTGCAGGATTGAAAAAAAATACTGCTCATTTTGCAACGGCATATCGTGTCTGATTGCAGTATCGAGATACAAATTGTACCAATCTAAGATGTGTTCTATTCCGTATTCTTTTACCCGAATCCCTTTGGCTATTGACCTTTTAATATTATAGCGTGTATTGTATCTCATATTATTCAGAAGTTCCTGTTCACTTAAAGTTAAGTCAAGGAAAAATGTGTTCTTTGGTAAAATATCGCCGTTGCTTTTTTTCAGATTCCAATTGGCAGTTTTAAAATTAACCCTGAATTCCTGCGTCTGGCTTTCCGGCGGGCCTTTCCAATTGCCGGAGTCATCAAAATATTCATCTTCTTTTGCCCATTGGCTTTGCCAAATTAAATCGTACCTGATAAAAATACAATTAACAGGTAAACAGGGCTTTATTGTCTCCGAAAGTTGTTCTAAAAAAAGCCCCTGGTTTTCAGGAATGGGTTCAAGTTTTGGCCCATAAGGAACATAAGCGAAACAATTTTGCTGATCCAGATATTTAATCAAAACAAGTAAATCATCGCTTTTTTTCTCCAGCGAAGCAGAAGAATTGAATAACAGGTCTTTTGAAACATTTAGTTCGAATCCTTTGGGGATAAAGCCCTGTTCTTTTTTTACACGTGCCCAGAATGGAGTTTGAGGCAAAATTTTAGTAGTATTTAGTTCTTCAACATTTTTTTTTCTCCAGTCTGCAAATCATTTGTTTTTTCTGCAAAACTAGCCATTGCAAATTTTAATCTGAAATTATAACAATAAAATACAGTTGTTTTAAAAGTGATAGATGGTGTGATATGCTCGGTTTTGTCATATCAAATTTATCTGCAATTTCTCCGGCTGTCATGTCATTTTCCCGGAGCATTTCCAAAATCTCTCTACGGGTTTGGTCATTTAATGCCTTAAAAAGTGAATTCATTAAATTTAGATATTTAGACAAATATCTAAATATTATTTTTTCAAATCAAGTTATCTCATTAAAATTTGCACTTACTATTGGCTGAATTATTTTATAAACACCCAGCAATCAAACTTTGACTTCGTTCATCCCGATAATCACCTTGAACAAATTCGGGTTGTAACCAACAAATTATGAATGACTTCAGCATAGGTATTTAAACAAATACGAATTCATATAACCAATTAATATATTGACAAATATCCGATTGCAAACGGTTACAAACGTTTATTGTCGAATACAAATGTTTACTACCCGGATAAACGTTGAAGTCCAATCTACCTTTGAATCATCAATTTCGTTTTAGTAATTAATTTAAAATTTGAAATTATGAATGCATTAAGAAACAGCGTCAGGCTTATCGGTCACCTGGGTGATGACCCAAAAGTGAGAAAGTTGGACAGTGGAAAATCAGTTGTTAATTTTTCGATAGCAACCAACGAAATTTATCGCGATCAGAGTGGAAATAAACAAAGCGAAACTACCTGGCACCGGCTGGTTGCCTGGGGAAAACAAGCCGATATTATTGAGAATTACGTAAAAAAAGGTTCAGAAATTGCCATTGAAGGAAAACTAACCAATCGCTCGTATGAAGATAAGAACGGAGAGAAACAATACATCACCGAGGTTTTTGTAAACCAGATATTATTGCTTGACAAGAAAAACTAAATACATGTTAATTCCCAACCGGTTAAAGTCACCTTGTAACATCATCGGGGTGGCTTTTTCTTTTCCAGAAACGCATATAAATATACCCTGCCATGTTGCTCACCCATCTCAAATTCAGGGGTTTTCCAAGTCTATCCACCAGGCATTTCCATAAATTTGTAGCTCAGTTGCATTCCGCCAAAAACTTCACCAACATAATTATTAATCTCATTAATTTCTTAAAAAGACCACTTTACCCTGCCATAAAAGAATCTTCCATAATCGCCATATTCAGTTCCTGATTGACCTAAAAATAATTGGCCGGTAACCATTAACTCAAGATTGTTGGTAAGCGAATAAATTATAGAAGGCCCTAAATAGGATGAACCATCGCAGGGGTTTATAATAGTTGAGAAATCGCCGGATAATAAAGGTGTGAAAGGGTAGGAGATTTGCCCAAACAAATTAAACATTCCCATCGACAACATTTTGGCTGTTAAATTTTGGTCGAAAACACCGCGAGTACTTCCGGCTTTACCAGTTGCTCCATTGCTATTAAAAAGAATTCCCGTGTGTAGGTAAAAACTGTTTTTCATTGTGTAGTCGCCGGAAACTGATGCCACAAAAGCTTCTTCACTTCCGTTATCTTTTTCCCGCGGAATAAAATAGGAAAATTCTCCGCGAAATCCGCCACCTTTAATATCACCGGCCCAGCCACCTCCTAAAACAAAGTCTTTTCCAACCCAGCCACCAAGAGTCTGAAAATCATAATTAAACTTTGAGAAACGATACATTCCTGCAACAGCCGATTCATCATTATTGCGACCAACCTTGTAAACCAATTCTGCTGAAGAAGTAACACCTGTGTAATATTGTATTTTTACACCGTCAATTCCGGGTCGTTCTTCATAATCAAAATCAAAATAAGAAAATGTATTGAAAATATCATTGGGGTTCCAAACAAGGTTAACCCCCCAGTTAATTCGCTGCCGGCCAACCCTGAATTGCCACTTTCCTTTTGTATAGTCAATATAAGCACGATCGATTGCGGAATGTAAAAACCAACTATCGCCCGAAGCTATAATAGTTCCTAAATTGAAATAACCGTTATCCTGGTCAATCATTTCTTTATAATCCGGAAACTTTCGGACCATTTGTCCAAAATACAAACGGTTCCGGGCTTCAAGCGCAAAAGTTATTTCATTAGTGGCAAACCACCGAAAGTTAAGGCGGTTATGAATATTATTTAAGAAAAGATAATTGAGCGAATCAGTTGTATTTACCGGCACAGGAATAGCAGGTTTATAATACATTCCCAGATACTTAACATAACCATCTGTGGTAAATTTCTTTTGCGAAAAAGCACTTGTATCAACCAGAATTATCAAAAACAGGAGTAAAAATTTTTTCATACGATTAAAATTCTTTGTTTTTAATATCGCATGGAATTCTTATAATGTCAGTCATTTTTCATTTTAATTATCGACAAATGAACCGGCAAAATCCATAACATACATTTCTCCGTAAACCGGATGTTTCCCTGCCGCTACACCAACGGTCTGAAAATCGGGGTGAAGAAGATTTTTCCTGTGTCCGCGCCCGGGAACCCCGTCATCGACAAGCAGATAAATCACTACCTGCCGGGCCGAAATTCCACCGTAAGCAATATTTTCAGCAATTCGTGTTTTCCAGGTTCCATAGCGTTCAATCCGCGTTTTCGAATTTGAACGATCGCTACCATTGTGCCCTGTTTTTCCTGTTACTGATTGGTCTTTTACATGGTCTTTTGCAGCTTTTGACAACCCCTGGCTTGGATAAACCACTGACACCGGATTTGCCTTTTTTAATTCCCTTATACACTCGTTTAAAGCTTTTACTCCTTCATTCGTCATAATGGGTTTATCGTTCGGATAATTTAAAAGCTTTCCTTTGTAGCTTCCTGCCAAAGGCGCAATGTATTTTTCGGCATAACCGGAAGGATTGGAGCGAAACAGATTAATTTCGTAAATAATTTCTTTTTCGATGGGAGAGAGGTAACCTGCATTTGCCGCCGTATTAAGGTTATCCGAATTTTCAGGATTTATTCTGAAACTCAAAGAAAAAATACAAACAAACAAAACAGTTCCCCAAATTCTCATGACTTCACTTTTTTATATCACTTATAATTTTTCCGTCTTCCAGCGTAATTACCCGGTGGGCTTTGTTTACAACACGCTGGTCGTGCGTTGAAAATATAAACGTTATTTTTTCCTCTTTATTAAGTCGTTCCATAATATCGAGCAAATTTTCTGTCGATTTTGAGTCGAGATTTGCGGTAGGTTCATCGGCCAAAACAAACTTGGGTTTCGAAGCCAAAGCACGGGCCACTGCAACCCGCTGCTGCTGTCCGCCGGAAAGTTTTGAGGGACGACGATCCATCATTTCACCCAAACCAACTGCTTTTAATAATTCCGTAGTCCGGGCTTCGCGGTAATTTTTATCGCGTCCCTGAAGATGCATAATAAATTCAACATTTTCTTTTGCCGTAAGTACCGGAATCAGATTATAAGCCTGAAAAACAAATCCGATATTATTCATTCTGAAATCGGTAAGTTTCCGTGCAGATAGTTCGTTAATTTTTACTCCGTCAATTGTAACTGCCCCTTCGGTAGCATCGTCAAGCCCGCCAATGATATTTAACAAGGTTGTTTTACCTGAACCGGAAGGACCAACAATAGCGGCAAATTCACCTTCCTCGAAACTCAGATTTACACCATTAACAGCATGTACAGGTACAGAATCGCCGTCATACGTTTTGTAAAGATTTTCTATTTTAATGATTTCCATTTTGATTCATTTCTTTTGTTTAACTTTTTTCTTATTCGGTGAATTCGCATGTATTACTCCGTACGTGTTGCCTCTGCCGGATTTAGTTTCAGAGCTTTTCTGGCCGGGTAAATTGCAGATAAAATTCCTGTTACAATAACCAGTACACCAATTGTTATTAATGTTTCGGGTTGTAAAGAAGTATAAATTTGAGAACCATAACCATATTTTTCCAATCCTTCGGCAAACATCGAAACATTGATAGGAGTGGTTTCAAAATATTTAGTTGCCATTGTTCCCAGCAAAATTCCAAGAAGCCCGCCTGTGATGGTAAGCATTGTCGATTCCAAAATGATCATGAAAAATACTTTTCGTTTATTCATTCCAACAGCCAATAACATTCCAATTTCTTTTATTCGTTCCAGAACAGCCATTAGCATGGTGTTAATAATCCCAAAGCACAAGGCCAACAAAATAATCATGATAAAAATGTACATGTACTGGTTCATCGAGTCTGTCAGAAGTGACATTTCCGGGCTAATCTCTTTCCAGGTTTGCACATCGTTGTTCCCAACTACCTTTTGAATTTCCGGTTTCACCAATGACGCTTCATCTCCATTTTCCAAAAGCACAGCTATTTCATGTGCGGTATTGTCGTCCATTCCCAGTTGCGTACGCAAATCATCATAGGTTACAAAAAGGTGAGATTCATCAAAACCTGTGTTTGTAGTTTTATAAATGCCTGACACACGATATCCTTTCGAAGATAAATTCCCGTCCAAATCAACCAGTTGAACATTAATTTTCGAACCAATTTTCAACTGAAGTTTTTTGGCCAGTTTTTGCCCGATAACGACAGGGGGCATCCTACTCGATTTTTCAAGATAAGTACCTTCTATTAAATGTTCAGAAATATCCGTCACCCTTTTTTCATTTTCAATGTCAACGCCCAAAAGTTTACCACCTCCGGTACCATGTGCAGCCATAACAAAAGGCTCTGCAACTAATCGGCGACTGGCCGCAACTACCAGGTTTTCCGATTCAATTTTGTTCAAAATCTCCTTTGAACCAGAAATGTAATGCTGAATATTATTGTCTTCCAGAAATTGCGGTGCATGTATCTGTAAGTGTGCCAGTTCCGACTTTGTTGCCGATTCAATCCGGGCATCAACAGCACCTTGCATAAACGCCATTGTAAAAACCCCCGCAAACAGGCCAATGGCAATCGCAGTTATCATTATTAAACTGCGCGATTTGCTTCGCCAAACGTTGCGCCATGCTATTGATCGTATCATAATCTTATTTTTTAGTGTTATGCCCGCATGGCTTTTGTAATCTTCATACGGAATATATTTGACACAGGAAATATGGATATGAGAAAGCTAATTAAAAAAACCAGGATCATCTGATTATAGAAAAGCGATGATTTCATGGAGAAAAACATATACGGTTTCATTCCGTAATTGGCGTAAGCCTCGGCCATTTCGCCTGTAAGTGGGAGAGGGTTGTGGTAAAAATACCAGCAAAATAAAATGCTAATTACAAGTCCGGCGGTACATCCAATCAATCCTATCATTATTGTTTCAATAACTACGATAACAGATAGTTTTCCTTTTCGCATTCCTACCGCATGAATAACACCAAATTCGCGTTTCCGTTCTTTTACCATCATCATTACCACGCTAAACATTCCGAAAGTGATAACGATATACAAAATTCCGAGCATAATTATTCCGCCACCCCGGTCACTTTGAATAAGCTGAACCAGTTCAGGCTGCATCTCTGCCCAGGTCATAACTGTATTTTGCACAGGTAGCAGTTTTCCAATTTCTTTTTTCAGGTGATCCACTTTGTAGTGGTCATTAGTCATTACGACAAGAGAAGTAGATATTCCGGGGGCTGAGTAAAACTCGCGTGCTTCGTTAATATCAAGATAAACCAGGCGTTTGTTAAAATCAGGATTCGGATGTTCAATAATTCCGACAATTTCAAAAAGTCCGCTGGCACTTATGCCATGATATCCCTGACTAATCATTACCAAAGTATCGCCAACACTTAGGTTTAGGTACTTTGCCAGTCCTTCGGCAATAATTGCACCTTTGTCATCTGACTGAAGAAATCTTCCTTGTGTAATTTTCTGCGAAATTTTAGTAATTTGATCTTCTGCTTCCGGTTCAATTCCCAAAACCATTGCTGGTTTGCTGTGCAACCGATTTGCTGCAAGTGCAAATGATTCCAACCGTTCTGAAACCAAAGTTACATCGTTGATATCGCTGATTTTAGATTTTAAAATTTGGTTTGCCGCAAAGCCATTATCAATAGTTCTTTCTTCCCAAAAAGCAGTATCCTGTACCTGCAAATAACCCGAATAAAATTTCACAACATTGTCAATCATACTATCGTACGAACCTTCCTGCATGGACCGCATCCACGATGCCAGCAACACACTAAAAACGATAGATGAAATTGCGATTAAAGTACGTCTTTTGTTTCTCCAAAGATTTCGCCATGCCAGTTTTATGTTTGTTTTCATAGTTAGAGTAACTTTGTTATTTCGAGGAATTAAATGAGGAAAATCTATCATCGAAGAAATTTCCCGCTTATCTTTCCACCAAAAGAACTTATTAATTCATCGGATTCTTTTCATATTCTGTTGAGAGAAAAATGATTCGTTCAGTTTCACTTTAAATTTGATATTATTGAAAATAATAATTGTTTTATTCCCTTCTTCATCGGCTGGAATCATCTCCATTCGTGTTGGAATTTTTCGGTCGTCCATTTGTTTTATATCCGATAAAACTTCTGTATTTACCAGGTTTCCATCTTCATCGTAATATTCAGCTTTCAACCAGTAGTAATCTGTTTTAGAAACCCACATAATAACTTTTCCCCAAACTACAGGAGCATCGTCAAGTGGGATTAATTCGGCCTTGTAACAATCGTAGGCACCTATTTTTTCTTCACCAATTAATTTGTGATTATAGTCCTCAACAATGGAGGATTCGCGAACCAAATCATCATTTGTAAAATCAGATCCCATCCACGATTGCATCATCATCGAAGGAGGAATCTTAATCATTCGCTCAATGCTTGGAACCCAATTCCACATTTCCTTGTCACGTTTTAAAAATACCTGGCCTTTTTCTTTTGCAGGTGCTGTAATATAAATTAATGAGTATTCGGTTCCTAAAGACCAGTTTTTCATGCTTACTTCGCGCGACCATGTGGGACGTTGAATAATCATTGTCATTTCGCCTTCGCTTGAAGTCCCCCGGAATTTTTCATCGGAAATTCGAATGATTTCTTTTATATCCTGTGCATTTACCGATGAAATTAGAAAAGTCAGTAAAACAAGTGTCCATTTAAATTTCATGTTTTATAGTTTTAGCAGTTGTTTATAATTCTGAAACATGCATTAATAACCTTTTCTTCCAAAACATCTGTAGGAAAAATATCGGGGGCAGCAACGTAGTATAAAAATGCTCCTTCAATCATAGCGCTTATTGCCATTAAATCACCTTCCGGATCTTTACTGCCCTGCGATAAAATAAATCCGTACATCATTCGAAAAAATGGTTCTCCTTTCATTTTATATTCACTGGTAAACGATTCAGCTATTTTGGGTTGGAGCATTAACGAGAAAAACAGCTTCCAGTGTTCCAGATTTTCCCTGACAACCTTAAAATTACTTTTAATAAAATGAATGAATTCATCCTTTGTTAAAATTCCATCTTTATTAATATCAATACTTTCATAGATGGTATCGAACCCATGCTGAATTAATGCATCAAGAATTTCCTTTTTGCTTTCAAAATAATTGTAGGTGAGCCCTTTAGATATTCCGGCTTTTTTGGCAATCTGACTCATGGAAGTGGCATGAAAGCCATTTTCTGCAAAAAGTTCCAGTGCAGTTTCCATAATAAGTTCTGTTTTTTGCTTTCGGATATCGTTAATTTGCTTTGAACTTCGCGGAGACATAGTATTTGATTATTTTTTTTGACTGAACGGTTGGTCAAAAATAAATGATAAATTTGAAAATAACAATGAAACTCCTAAAAAAATAAAATTCAAAAAGTAAATTAACCGTGTTAACTTAATATAATACAGGATATTACACAGAAAATAATATTGTAGAATTGAGATTTGGATTTTGTAAAAATGGCGAAATAATAACTTTACTGCAGTTCTTAAAGAAGCTGAATTTAAAAAGCGTTGACCGGGTGTGATTTATTTACCTGTGCGGTTTGGCGAAAGCAAGCGAGGCAACAAGCGCAGACATAATATTGAATTATAGGAAAAACTTTTCTTGAAGAACCTGTATACACTTTTACATAAAATCCGAGCCGATATCGGACTTATCGTCGCGATATCTGATTTTATGCAAACCAGCAGAGCTGGACGTAATTTGTGAAGAATTCCAGAATAAACAATTAAATACGTTTGTCCTATAATTGATATTATGTTAAATATAATATCTGTTAAAAAAGGAGAGGTTTTACTCTCCTTAATTTATGTATATTTTTTACTGGCCAAGTTGTTCTAAGATTGCATTGTACTTATCCATTTGTTTCATCCGGTAGTACAAGTTTTTAAGCGACTCAAGTGTTGCTTTATCATTTGCCTGAAGTTCATTACACTTTTCCATGTAAGGTAAAGATTTTTCAAACCATTGATCTGCTTCGGCCATCGCAGCTTCATATTTAGCATTTTCACTTGGTGGAATATCTTTTGCAATTTCAATTTGTTTAACTCCTTTATTATAATACAAAGCTCCTAAATTATAATATGCGTTGAAAAACTGAGGATCAACTTCAATTGTTTTTTTGTAAGTGCTTATTGCATTTTGTTCATCGCCAAGCTTTTCATACAAAGCACCTTGTGCAAAATAATAACGAGGAACATTCGGGTCGTTTGAAATTGCCATTTCCAGATATTTCATAGCTTCGTCAGATTTGTTTAAATCCATGTAAATCTGAATCATTCCTTCCAAAACCTGACTATCCTCGGGGTATTTCTCAAAACCTTCTTTTAAGGCAGCTAATGCCCCTAATGTATCAGATTTTGCCTGATAGGCCTGCGCCAGTAAACCATAAGACTTAGGTCCATTATACCCATATTTAGCAGCCTCACCATAATATTTTATGGCTTTATCGTATTCTTCTGCATTGTAAGCAGCCAAACCTGTGTTAAAAATTATCACAGTATCAACAGCATCAGGACTATCTTCTTTTACAATTTTAGTATTCTGAATATCAAGTATTTGCTCAAATGATTTTAAAGCAAGCTTATAATCTTCTGAGTTAAATGCCTCAATTGCCTGATTGGTCAAATCGTTTGTTAACAATGTAAGTTTAATTTTTACACCATTTGAAGCTTTCCCACTTGCATCCAATTCTAAAGCTTTTTTATACGATTCTAAAGCTGTAGTTAAAGGATCGTCACTAAGTTTTTTAATATTTGCATCCTTTGATTGACCAATTGCCTGATAAATTTCGCCTCTTACTTCCCATGTTTTTGGCCAGGAAATTGTTTTTTCCGATTTTTCGTTTGATGGATCAATTGTTTCTTCAATTGCCTCCAACGCCTTATCCAATTTACCTGTTTCCTTCAGGTTTTGAGCAGTTGTTACTTTACCCTTTTGTGCAAAAGCCCCAGAAACGGCAAATACAAAGGCCAGTAAAATAATTGTTTTTTTCATTTTTAAATGATTTTTAAATTTTGCTACAAAAATATACGTTTAAACTTTTTATTCAAATAAGAATTGTGCAATTAAAACTATTTATTCTTATTCCAAGTTATTTGCTTCATTATCACCAATTTCGTCATTAACCGACTCGTCTTCCGTCTCTTCAACTTCAACGCGAGCTACCGAAGCAATTCTATCATCGTTTTTCAGGTTGATTAAACGAACGCCCTGCGTAGCACGCCCCAAAATAGAAATGGAGCTAACCGCTAAACGGATTGTCAATCCGTTTTGAGTAATTATCATTAAATCGTTGTCGTTTGACACCGTTTTAACAGCAATTAATTTACCGGTTTTTTCCGTTATATTAATTGTTTTAACTCCTTTCCCACCACGATTCGTAATTCTGTAATCATCTATTTTAGAACGTTTTCCAAAACCGTTTTCCGAAATTACAAGAATGTCTTCATTTTCATCCTGAACACAAACCATGCCAATAACCTCGTCGTCTTTACCACCAAGCGTTACACCTTTTACTCCTGAAGCAGTTCTTCCAATCGCTCGTACCTTTTCTTCATTAAAGCGAATTGCCTTTCCTGAACGCACTGCGATCATAATTTCGCTTTTGCCGTTTGTAAGGCGGGCTTCCAATAATTGGTCACCTTCTTTAATAGTAATTGCATTAACTCCGTTCTGACGTGGGCGCGAATAAGCTTCTAATGTAGTTTTCTTAATAATTCCCTGTTTGGTTGCAAGAATGATATAATTATTATTAATGAATTCTTCATCTGCAAGTGTTTTAACATTAATAAATGTCAACACTTTGTCGTCACTTGCAATATTCAGAATATTCTGAATGGCTCTTCCTTTCGATGTTCTTGTTCCTTCCGGTATATCGTAAACCTTTAACCAATAGCACTTTCCGTTTTCAGTAAATAGCAGAAGCGTATTGTGCATCGATGCAATAAATATGTGTTCAAGGAAATCTTCATCCCGGGTTGTACTTCCTTTCGATCCTACTCCTCCCCTTCCTTGTGTTCTGAATTCAGTTAAAGGTGTGCGCTTAATATATCCCAAATGAGAAATGGTGATTACCATATCTTCATCGGCATAAAAGTCTTCAGGATTAAATTCTTCTGCGTTAGGAACAATTTCCGTCCTGCGGCCGTCTCCAAATTTATCTTTAATTTCCAGAAGTTCTTCCTTTATAATATTCATTCGTAATGAAAGATCTGATAGAACATTCTTGTAATATTCTATCTGTTTCATTATTTCTTCATATTCACTCCGAAGCTTATCTTGTTCGAGACCTGTTAATTGTCTTAAACGCATTTCAACGATTGCACGTGCCTGTATTTCACTTAGTTCAAATCGTTTCATTAAGCTTTCCCTGGCTTCGTCAGGAGTTGAAGAAGCACGAATAATTGCAATTACTTCATCAATGTTGTCGCTGGCAATAATAAGTCCTTCAAGAATATGCGCACGTTTTTCAGCTTGTTCAAGCTCGTATTGCGTTCTTCGTGTTACAACGTCGTGACGATGGTCAACAAAATATCGAATCAGATCTTTCAAATTCAACATTTTAGGTCTCCCATGTACAAGTGCAATATTATTTACACTGAAAGAAGTTTGAAGAGAAGTGTATTTGTAAAGTTTATTCAAAACAACGTTGCTCATAGCATCGCGCTTAATATCATAAACTACACGCATTCCTTCCCTGTCAGATTCGTCATTAACGTTCGAAATTCCTTCAATTTTCTTTTCGTTTACCAAATCGGCTGTTTTCTGAATCATTTCAGCACGATTTACCAGATAAGGAATTTCTGTTACAACTATTTTCTCACGTCCGCCTTCGTTTTCAATGTGTGCTTTTCCCCTAATTACAATTCGTCCCCTACCGGTTTCATAAGCCTCCTGAACTCCCTGATAACCATAAATGATTCCACCTGTTGGAAAATCAGGGGCAACAATAATTTTTATCAGTTCACTTATATCAATGTCATTGTTATCGATATAAGCAATTGTTGCATCGATTGTATCCGATATGTTATGAGGCGGCATGTTGGTAGCCATTCCAACTGCAATTCCGGAAGTTCCATTAATTAACAACTGCGGAATACGTGTAGGAAGAACGGTTGGTTCAGATAATGATTCATCGAAATTCGGTTGAAAATCAACTGTATTTTTATCCAGATCAGCTAAAGTCATCTCAGCTATTCTTGCCATACGAGCTTCCGTATAACGCATTGCAGCCGGGCTATCTCCATCAACCGAGCCAAAATTCCCCTGGCCATCGATTAAAGGATATCTTAGTGACCATTCCTGCGCCATTCTTACCATCGCAAAATAAACCGACGAATCGCCATGAGGATGATACTTACCCAAAACTTCCCCAACTATTCTTGCCGATTTTTTATAAGGACGATTAGAGAGCATCCCTAATTCATTCATTCCAAACAAAACACGTCGGTGCACCGGCTTGAAACCATCACGAACATCGGGTAATGCACGCGAAACAATAACAGACATTGAATAATCAATATAAGCAGATTTCATCTGCTCTTCAATATTTATTCTTATAATCTTTTCACCATCAGCCATTTAACCCTGTTTTTATATTGATTTAAAAATTTAAAAAAAAGACCCACAAAAATAGTAAAATGATCTGTCAAAAGGGCATTTTTTAAGGTGATTTAACATGTGAGTAACGATAAGATATTAACATTTCGACTGTCAATAATTCATGAAAAACACGCCAATTTTAATAACTTGTAAAGTTGAGTTTAATTTTGGAGTAGAATTTTAAGTAATTTAGTGGTTTGAACTGTTAGGAATAATTTTTGTTAAGGATACTAAAATTGATAAATAAAGATATGGATTCACAGTTTTCACCAAGAATAAAAGATATTATCGGATATAGCCGGGAAGAAGCAATTCGCTTGGGGAATGACTACATTGGACAGGAGCATTTATTTCTAGGTATCTTGCGCGATGGAGAAGGAATAGCGACTGACATACTAGAAGGCCTCGGCATTGTTTTAGCCGAAATTAAAGAGTTAATCGAAAAAAAGATAAGAACGGATAGGGAAATTAGTCAAAAGGCAGACATTGTAATGTTGAAATCTGCTGAAAAAACGTTGAAATTAATCTATCTGGAGGCAAGATCTTTTAAAAATGCTACTGTTAACAGTGGCCATCTTTTACTTGCTATTTTAAAGGACAATGATTGTATCGTAACTCAACTGTTGGTTGAATATGGAGTAAATTATTACATTGTTCGTTCACAAATACAAGATTATAAAGACATTGAATCAAAATCGGACTTTCCGGAAAGTGACGATGATGATGCAGCAGAAGGTTTTTCAAAAGGTTCAGGAAGTTCTTCTTCGCAAAAGAAAAATGTCCCGTCAAAATCGGATACGCCTGTATTGGATAATTTTGGCATTGACATTACCAAATTGGCAGAAGAAAACAGCCTTGATCCGATTGTTGGTAGAGAAAGAGAGATTGAAAGACTGGCTCAGATTTTAAGTCGTAGAAAAAAGAATAATCCAATTTTAATAGGTGAACCAGGAGTTGGTAAATCTGCAATTGCTGAAGGATTAGCCAACCGCATTATTAATAAAACCGTTTCTCGCATTCTTTTTGACAAAAGAGTGGTGAGTTTGGATATTGCTTCTATTGTCGCCGGCACAAAATACCGTGGACAATTTGAAGAAAGAATGAAAGCCATTTTGAATGAATTGGGAAAAGTTAACAACGTTATTCTTTTTATCGATGAAATTCACACAATTGTTGGTGCTGGCGGAGCAACCGGTTCTCTTGATGCAGCCAATATGTTAAAACCAGCATTGGCCCGCGGTGATATTCAATGTATTGGCGCCACAACGCTCGATGAATACAGACAACATATTGAAAAAGATGGAGCGCTTGAAAGACGGTTCCAAAAAGTAATGGTTGATCCTACTTCAATTGATGAAACAATTGAAATACTTCACAACATAAAAGGAAGATACGAAGATCATCACAATGTTATCTACACCAAGGAAGCAATTGAAGCTTGTGTAAAATTAACAGCACGTTACATAACCGACAGATATCTGCCGGATAAAGCAATTGATGCTTTGGATGAAGTAGGTTCAAGAGTACATATTTCGAACATCAATGTTCCTGACAGTATTATTAAGTTAGAGGAAAAAATCGAGAAAATTAAAGAAGATAAGATTGCGGCGGTAAAAAGTCAGAAGTTTGAATTAGCGGCCAATTACCGTGATAAAGAAAAAAATCTTCTTCAGTTACTTGATACGGAAAAAGATAATTGGGAAAGAGAATTGATCAATCATCGTGAAACGGTAGATGAGCATAAAGTTGCAGAAGTAGTTGCAATGATGTCAGGCATTCCGGTAACAAGAATTGCTCAGGCTGAAGGCAAACGACTCATGAACATGGGAAATGATCTGAAAGGAAAAGTTATCGGGCAGGATGAAGCAATTGCTAAAATTGTTAAAGCAATTCAAAGAAACCGTGCCGGCTTAAAAGATCCGAACCGCCCAATCGGATCCTTTATTTTCCTTGGCCCCACCGGAGTAGGAAAAACTCAGCTCGCAAAAGTTTTAGCCACCTATCTGTTCGACAGTATTGATTCTTTAATACGAATTGATATGAGTGAATACATGGAGAAATTTTCTGTATCCAGAATGGTTGGTGCTCCTCCCGGATATGTTGGGTACGAAGAAGGTGGACAGTTAACGGAAAAAGTTAGAAGGAAACCATATTCGGTTGTTCTTTTAGACGAGATTGAAAAGGCTCATCCAGATGTTTTTCATTTGTTGCTCCAGGTTCTTGATGAAGGCAGATTAACCGATAGTTTGGGTAGAAATGTTGATTTTAGAAATACAATAATTATAATGACGTCCAATATTGGTTCACGCCAATTGAAGGATTTTGGACAAGGAGTTGGTTTTAATATTAATAAAACTCCGGAAAGCGAAAACGAACAGGCAAAGTACATTATACAAAAAGCATTAAAAAAAGCATTCGCGCCCGAATTCCTTAATCGGATTGATGATGTTATCATGTTTAATCAGTTAGATAAAAAGCAAATTCATAAAATCATCGATATTGAAATAAAAGACCTTTACAAACGAGTTGAATCTTTAAATTATAAACTCAAAATTTCTTCGGCTGCCAAGGATTTTATTGCTGAAAAAGGTTATGACCCACAATTTGGTGCAAGGCCTTTGAAAAGGGCAATTCAGAAATACCTTGAAGATGAAATGGCTGAAATAATAATAAAAGCTTCAATTACTGAGGGTGATACTATTTCGGTTGGTTTTGATAAGAAGAACGAAAAACTTCAAATGAGAATTTTATCAAACAAAAAAGAATTAAGCAAATAAATAAATAAGAAGGCCTGATGAATATCAGGCCTTCTTATCTTTATATTTTATTGCCATAATTGTTATATCATCAACTTGCTTGCAATTGCCACTAAAAGCATTTAAGTTTTGGGTTATCCGTTCTACAAGATTTTCAGGTTCCACATCATGCAAAGAAATTAAGCAAGTACGCAGTCTTTCAATACCATAAGCTTCTTTCTTTTCATTCTGAAGCTCCGTTACGCCATCAGTGTAAACAACAATTGTATCTCCAGCATCAAGGTTTACAATTGATTCAGAATATCTTTTATCAGAATAAATTCCTAATGGCAACCCATGAGAAATCCCTAATTCAATAATTTCAAAATCTTTTTTCAAAATAATTGTAGAAGTATGCGCGGCATTGCAATAAACCAATGTTTCGGTTTTTAAATTCAAAACCCCCAAAAACAGAGTTAAGAAAAACTGGTGATGATTAGCAGTAAATAATTCATTATTCACCCTCCGCACTATTTCTCCCGGCTTTTTTAGTTTCGCCTGACTTTTAATAATAGTTTGGGCAACACTCATAAAAAAAGCAGCGGAAATTCCTTTTCCTGAAACATCACCAATCGTGAATAACAAATGATCTTCATCCAGAAACATAAAATCATATAAATCGCCACTAACTATTCGAGCAGGTTTGTAACTTGCAAATAAGCTAACATCGTCCCGCTTATCAAAAATTGAAAAATCGGTATTAATCAAACTCATCTGAATTTCAGATGCTTCATTTAAATCTTGTTTTCGTTGAAAATTTAGTTTTTCCTCCTGGCTTCTGTCAAGTTTAAATTTTTCATACCAAGTATGCAGGTAATCCAGGCTCTCAGAAACGATTTTTACTTCATTCAATGTATTTAACTCAGATTCACCGGAAAAATTACTGAATTCTTTTAGTTGAGTTGTAACGTTGCTTAATGGTTGAATCAATCGGTTTGAAATATATGTAACAATATAAAATATCACAAGTATCCCGAGAACAGAAAAGAACAACAATCTTAAAACCAATAAATAAAGCGGATTATACATTTCTTTTTGTGGTATCAAAATAATCAGAGTCCAACCTGTTTCAATAATTGGAGTATAATGAACCCAACACTTTTCATTATCTAAATATGGAGAATAAACGAATGTAGTGCCACTGAGTTTATTAAGTAATATATTTTTGAGGATATCTGCTGTTGCCAATTTTTGCCTATTATTTACAAATGTTTTTTGAGGAGCATCATACAAATTTTTATTTAACACCCAGCCCTTTTGAGGATGTGTTAAATACGTTCCATCATCAGACACAAGAAAAGCATATCCCCTGTCATTTATTTTATATTTGTTAATCGTGTCATTTAAACTGAATAGAGATAATTCACAAATAACAGAACCACAGATTGTGCTGTCGGCTTCTTCTTTAATTAAGTAAATTGGAAAACAATATGATACTGTAACATTATTATTCCTGTCGCAGCTAAAAGCTTCGGTCCACCCAGTTGTGTTTTTTTCAATAACTTTTTCAAAAAAAGAATTTTCACTCATACAATGATAAATTCTATCGTTTCCATATTCAAATAACAACGAATCTTTCTCTCTGAAAATAAAATAATTATGAAAGTTTACATCCGGAATATCATGATCAATATTAATATGAATAGCATTGAGGTAGGAATACTTTTTCATTAATGATGACATTAACAAATGAACATCATTATTCTTTGCATAATACAGAGCCTGGTCCGACATATTTTTACAAACTTCTTCAGTGGAAACAACTTGTCTTTCAACATTTTTCATGATTTGGGAACTCTTGCTAATTCCGGTTGTTTCAATATTGTTGTTAATAAGTTTGCTGCTATATATAAATGTGGCAACAATGAATGTAATAAATACACTTATAACGGCAAGAGAAATATATACACTTAAATGATATGCTATGGACTTGTTTATCATTAATAGATTGTCTAATCTTTGATTATTCACAATTTAAGGAATATTTCAATTAGTTGAGATGCTTTCGAAAAGTTTTCCCAATTTAATTTCAATAATTTCAACCCAAACACTGGCAAGAATTTTTTATTCTGTTTGAATTAAATGATATATGGATCTTAACAAAAAATATTCAAATACTTACTTCCCTTTTTAACTAAAAACGCCCCAAACGAATTCTGTTCAAAGGTATTATTCCCGTCTGGTTTTCTTTTAATATTTGATTAGATACATTGGGTATAAAACATTTTCCCGGGTTTTGGGCGGAATAAATTTTCCGCCTCTGTTTAAATACAAATGCTGAAATTCCAAAATCTTTTCAGAATTCAATCCTAATTTTTTTATTTCCTGATAACCTTCATCATCGGTGAAAATCCAGTTTCCCTTTTTTCCTGCCACTAATTTTACTTCATCAAAGTTATGTAAAAGCGCAGCCTGAGGTTCACTATAAAAAAACAATTCGTATTGTCCATATTTATAGTTATACAGCTTCTCCCCTTCTTTTGCGTTCTCTGTAAAATACCGTGCTGCTTTTGGAGGTGCCTGAAAACTAAAAATATAAGGAAAAGCATATGTATTCATTAAAAATATAAAACAGGCAAATGCAATAGCAGACGGGGCTACTAATTTAATAACAGGAGCCAAATTTGTTTTATAAATGTAAATAGTGGTTGTAACTCCAGCGAAAACAATAATCCAGTAATAAATTTTGGGGAATGGGAAAAGATATAAAGCAATTATAAAGATCAACACCCATATTGATGCCACAATAACGTTTTGTGTAGTAAAGAAAATTCGGTATTTCTTTCCTAATTGCTCTGTGGAAATAATAATCCACTTTGAAGCCAATACCGCCATTAAAGGAACAATTGCAAAAACATAATTGGGTAATTGACTAGTGGCCAAATTCAGAATAATAAAATAAATCCAGATACCTGTAAGCGTAAAGTACTCTCCAGCAACTAATTTTCTTTTAATCAGTGTTTTAAATTCAAAAAATACAGATATATAAAATAGAACACTCCAGGGTAAAAGCTGGTACAACAAATTATGAAAATAAAATATTGGATCATTTATAGCCTGTACATAAGATCCTGTAATACGGCCTGCCATATTCTCCCAAAAAAAGAATTTAATTCCATTCCAACCAAACTGGTTCATCAAACCAATTAATGCAGGGCTTACAATTAATAATGATAAAACTATTCCTAAATACCAACGATAATCGAGAAATTGTCTAAAGTCCTTCTTCAAAACAATGTGTCCAACTACAGCGAATGCAGGAATTGCGGCGCCAATCGGGCCTTTACTCAACATGGCAAGTCCGATTCCTGTAAAACCTAAAATAAAATTTTTATTCTTCCCTGATTTTAAGAACTCGAAAAGCTGCCACAAGGCAAGAGTTACAAACGCCTGTAGCGGAGTATCAGTATGAATATCCATACTGTATAACGAATAAATTAAGGAGAAGAAAAGTAATATGGCTGTTACTATACCGATTTTTCTGTTATACAAACTTTCGCCCAACCTGAAGGCCCAATAAAATCCGGCAAGAATCAGAAGAAATATGGGAAATTTAAACCAAAAATTGGACACACCTCCTATGGAAAATCCAATTGCCCCGAGCCAAAACAATAAAGGAGGCTTTTGGTCGTAAGGCTCACCATGAACGGTAAGATTAATAAAATTTCCATTCTGATAGATTTCTTTGGCGGCCGTGGCATATTTCCCTGCATCTCTGGTAACATCAATAAAAAGCCCGGAAAAATAGGCTGCAAATGCTACCAAAAGAAACAGGGAAATAATGTATAGAAGTATTTTATTTTTTTGCATTTATTTCACTACCACAAACCGGTACCCCGATTAGGTATTCATAGCACCGCAAACTGTAATTACCTGACCACTAACATACGATGATAAATCAGAAGCCAAAAATGTAGCAACACCTGCAACTTCTTCCGGAGTTCCTCCTCTCTTCATTGGGATTGATTCTTCCCAGGCTTTTCTTGCTTCTTCAGGAATTTTAGCTGTCATTTCGGTGATTATAAACCCGGGAGCAATCGCATTCGAGCGAATTCCCCTCGAGCCTAATTCCCGAGCAATCGATTTTGTAAAACCAATAATTCCTGCTTTTGATGCAGAATAGTTTGCCTGCCCTGCATTTCCACTAACTCCTACTACCGAGCTCAGATTAACAATAGAACCAGAACGTTGTTTTAACATTGTTTTTTGGGCAGCCTTCGTAAAATTGAATACGGATTTCAAGTTAACGTTGATAACTGCATCCCACTGCTCCTCTGTCATTCGCATAAGCAATGTGTCTTTTGTAATTCCCGCATTATTAACAAGTACATCAATTCGGCCAAAATCTGTCACAATTTCAGACACAACACGGTCAGTATCATCAAATTTGCTTGCATCAGAAGCATATCCTTTGGCTTGTACTCCAAGAGCTTTCAGTTCCGATTCAGTAGCTTTCATATTATCATCATTGAACAAATCTGTAAAAGCAATATTGCATCCTTCCTGTGCAAATTTAAATGCAATTGCTTTTCCAATGCCCCGCGAAGCTCCGGTTACGATAGCCGTTTTACCTTCTAATAATTTCATCTTTAGTTACTTGTTTAAATATTTGTATTTAAATGCCTGACACAATATCAGACCTAAAACTGGTTCCTGTTTTTTGGAATCTGTTTCTTTTTGAATTTCTAAAATTCGCAACGCAAAGATAATTCTTTCAATGATTTTAGAAAAAGAGTTTTTAGGTGTAAATATTTTCAAAGTTTTAAACTAAAGAATAAAAAATATATTCTTCAGTTTATTTAAAAACGAGCTTTCCAAGTTCCGTCAATACCTCACCTGCTTTTCCTTGTAAAAATATATCGGTAGTATAATTGGTAAACATTGATTCTTCAGGGTTAATCTCAATAATTGCAGCACCTTTTTCTTTGGCGGCAACCGGAATATAAGCTGCGGGAGTAACCTCTCCGGTTGATCCGATAATAATACAAACCTTCGCTTTTTTTGCATCGTTAAACGAATTCGAATAGGCCAACGGTGGGATTCCTTCACCAAAAAAAATAAAATCAGGTTTCAGAATCTGGTTATCATCCGTACAGCGGGGCGGTAGATTTCTAAAATCAAAATCTTTTGCATCGTAAATTCTACCACATTTCAAGCACTTTAGTTTTTTTGAGTTCCCATGAAATTCATGAACCACTTTGCTTCCTGCTTCATAATGGAGATTATCGATATTTTGGGTAATTATAGAATTTAGCAGTTTCTTTGTTTCCATTTTCGCCAGTATTTTATGCGCCGAATTAGGCTTTGCATCAGTAAAAAAATCATAGAAAATTTCACGAATTGTGTACCAGCATTTTTCTTCATTCTGCAAATAATAATCGATATCTAAAACTTTAGGATCATATTTATTCCAAAGTCCAAGTTCGCCCCGAAAAGGAGGTATTCCACTTTCAACAGAAATACCCGCGCCGGTAAACACTATTGTAAAATCTGATTTTTTTATTAAATCTGCTGCTTCCTGAACCAAAATTTCCATTTTTTTTAAATTAACTTATGATGTTTGCCACCTAAGAATTCGATTAGTAAATTATTAATTTAAAGATGGTTGACAAAAAGGTGACTATATGTGCATTTATTCATTACAGTAAAATGGATATTTTACCATATTATGCCGAAATTTATATTCACCAGCTTGCCAAGCATTTCGATAAAATAAAAGTACTAACAAATAATCCGAACATCAACAAACAGGATTATTTCAACGATGAAAATATTGAATTCATTCATTTGGAAAATAAAGGTTATGATTTTGGTATGTTCTATCGTTATTTTCTAATGGAAGATTTTACCAATGTTTCGCAACTTGGATTAGTAAATGATAGTAATATTCTTCTTAATGAACTTGATAATGTTTTTCGGTGGGGAAATGAGAACCATTTCGATTTCTGGGGAATAATTGATTCAAACGAGAAACCCTGGTTTTCTGATTGCACGAATTGTTATCACCTTCAAAGCCATTTTCTTGTTTTTAATAAACAGACATTAAATTTTTTACCAGAGTTTTTCGGAACACTCAACATAGATGAAATATTTGAAGAAACCGATGCAAAGAAATTAAGACGACTTGTAATTGACAAATGGGAAATAGGACTAACCCGGTTTCTTAATCAGAAAGGATTAACCCCCGGAAGTTACATCAGGTCCGATAAATTACATTTAAAATATAAGCAAAAAAAGCAAAATCTCACCCATTCAATTTATTATGAACTCGTTTCAGAAGGCTACCCACTATTAAAGAAAAAAGTGATACTCGGGGAGAAATCATTTTTTAAATTGAAAAGAAAAAACTGGAAAAAAACAATTGATGATTTCGGAAATGATAATTGGGATTTTAAAAGAATATTAAATTCTGTTCACTAAATAAATAAACATTTATTTTAATTAAAGATTAATATGAATAACCCGGGCAAAGAGTCAAAAATTTACACTTTTTACTATCAACCTATAAAAATTATTTCTGCTGGGAACAACTACATTCCGGTTTGGGCAGGTAAAAACAACAAACCCGATGTAAAAGGCTTTATCGGAGATGATTCGGGAGAAAATATTTCTGAAAAAAATAAATATTACAGTGAACTGACAGGCTTATATTGGGTGTGGAAAAATACGAATTCTGATATTATTGGCAGTTGCCATTACCGGCGTTATTTTACTGCTGCAAAAGAACCTTTTATACATCAATTGAAAAGGATGCTGTATTTTCCTGTCGGTCTTTACAGAAAAAGATTCGGTCTTATTTATACAAACAATATTCAACACTGGAAACCAAAAATATTATCGACAGGTGACGCTGAAAAAATACTGGAAGATTTTGACATTATTTTGCCAACGCGGCGCAAACTTCGGCAAACTTTAAAAAAACACTATAACAAACATCACAACCCAAGCGATCTTGTCCTTCTAAGAAAAATAATTGCTGCATATTTCCCCGAGTACCTTAATTCGTACGATTCAATTCTTGACAATGATCAGCTTTTTGCCAATAACATGTTTATTACCAGGAGAAATACATTTGATTCGTTAATGGAGTGGATATTTTTTATATTATTTAAATTTGAAGAAAAAACAGACTTGGAACATTATAAAGGCTATCAGGAACGGATTTTTGGTTTTTTAGCAGAAAGATTAATAACGCTTTGGGTCGTGCACAACCAACTTCGTTATAAAGAATTACCTTTAATTTACTTCAAGAAAATGAAATATCAGTCGAATGATTGATCAGACAACAATATGCGCTATTTCCACATCCCCCGGAATGGGTGCGATCGCAGTTATTCGTTTATCGGGAAGCGAAGCCATAACAATAGCAGATAAAGTTTTTAAGAGCCCTAAAAAGGGTAAAAAACTTGTTGAACAAAAAGCAAATTCATTACACTTCGGACAAATTGTATTTGACAATGAAGTAATCGACGAAGTTGTTGTTGCCATTTTTCAGGCGCCTCATTCCTTTACGGGTGAAAATATTGTTGAAATTTCATGTCACGGTTCTATTTATATTCAGCAGAGAATTCTTGAAACTTTAGTTGAGAATGGCGCCAGACTTGCATTGCCTGGCGAATTTACACAACGCGCTTTCTTAAACGGAAAAATGGATCTATCGCAGGCCGAAGCGGTTGCAGACGTAATTGCCTCGTCGAATGCAGCGGCGCACAAACTGGCCCTGAATCAAATGCGGGGTGGATTTTCCAGGGAAATAAATGATTTGCGCGATCAACTTTTGCATTTTACAGCAATGGTTGAATTGGAACTTGATTTTAGCGAGGAAGATGTTGAATTTGTGAACAGGGCAGAACTTCGGGAATTAACCGAACGGATTGAGAAACTCTTAAAAAAACTTAAAAATTCCTTCCAACTGGGAAATGCCATAAAAAATGGAATTCCGGTAGCCATTGTAGGTGAAACCAATGTTGGCAAATCAACACTTTTGAATGTACTTTTAAATGAAGACAGAGCAATTGTTTCCGATATTCATGGAACAACCCGCGATGTTATTGAGGATGTTGTAAATATTCATGGCACTGCGTTTCGTTTTTTTGATACCGCAGGAATAAGGGAAACCACAGATCACATCGAATCATTGGGAATTGAGCGTACTTATCATAAATTGGAAGAGGCTACCATTGTATTGCTCGTTGTTGACACAAACAACCCCTACCCAATTGTTTTTGAAAGGATTAGAAAAATAAGGGGTCGTATTTCTGGTGATCAGCAGTTAATTATTGTTGCCAACAAAATCGATTCAGGATTAAGAGATACCATTCAGGAACTTGAGGTACTTGATTTGACAGATAACGAAAAAATGATTTTTATTGCCGCAAAACACAAGGAAAACCTGGAGGAATTGATTAATTCCATGATTCACTCTGTCAACATTGAAGCAGCTAATCAGGAAGATGTAATTGTAACCAATGCCCGACATTTTGAGATTTTAAAAAATGCACACGAGGCAATCGTACGCGTGTTAAATGGTATTGATACAGGAATTACCGGAGATTTCCTTGCACAAGATATTCGCGAATGTTTACATTATTTAGGTGAAATTACCGGTGAAATCACTACCCACGAAGTGCTTGGGCATATTTTTAAGAATTTTTGTATCGGAAAGTAGAATCAAAAAAAACGATAAACAACACATCTGTACAGCAGCTATTTCAAAGACATTAAATAGAACATAAATTTAATCAGCTATTCAAAATTTGTATTAAAAATTGCTGAAGGCTCAGTTTATTACATCTGAATTCAAACAAAATTCCCGTTTATTTACTTATTTCTTCCTTTTCTTCTTTAACTGGTCTGCCTCTCCAAAAATTGGCAAGGATTGAACCTGTTATGTTCATTAGAGGGCCAAAAACAGCAGGCGCCAAGCCAACGGTTGCAATTTTCCCCATTTCAAGAGCTAACCCGGAAGCCAGTCCACCGTTTTGCATCCCAACTTCAAATGCAATAGTTCGCCTGTCTTTTTCAGGCATTTTAAAAATCCAGGCCAGAAAATAACCTAAACTGTACCCACTTAAATTATGAAGCAAACTGGTTAAAATTAGCGCTACACCAACAACAAGTAAACTTTCACGGCCGGCAGCAGTAATTACAATAACAATAAATGCAATTCCCACCATAGATACATAAGAAAGAATGGTGTCCATCACCTTTTTATTACCCTTCAATGAAATATTGAACAAGATGGCAGCAAATATTGGAAGAATATAAAAAAGTCCCATTCTTTTCAGAAAGTAAATAAAAAACTCCATCGAGCTAGCACCTTCAGCTTTTACGTAAACCATGGCTGTTAGTATTACAACAACAGGAAATGTTGCTAACTGAATAGTTTTTGATTGTTTGCTTATGCTCTTGAAGTTCAAAAAAAGATTAAAAATGAAACCGGCTATTACCGGTAGAATAATCATGTTTAACATGCCTAACATCATACCCCAGGGATCCACTTCAATCATGGTTCCTGCAATGTATTTCATCAATACGGGAGTTATTAACGGCGATAGTAATGTAGTTATGGCAGCTAAAGTTACAGCAAGCGGAACGTTCGCTTTTGCCAAAAATGACATAACATTTGATGCCAAACCACTGGGGACACAGCCAATTAATATTATTCCGGCTGCTATTTCAGGCGGGAAATTAAAAATACTGGCAATGGCAAGCGCTACAAGTGGCATTATTGTAAACTGAGCAAATATGCCGATAATTACTCCTTTGGGCATTTTTATTATCCCCAGAAAATCTTTAAAACTCATTTGCGAACCCATTCCAAACATGATTAACTGCAAAAGTGGTACAATTAATACACTGAGTTTAAAGTTGCCCACCGAAATAAAATACTGAGGATAATACATCGCAGCAGCAACTCCTGTAAATATCCAGACGGTATATGATAATCCTTTTGTTGCATGAAATCCCCGAACACTAAATGCAAGTGTTATAAAAAATAAAATAAGAAACGGACCTGCATTTGATAAATTATCTGCGATGAACAGAACTAAAAAAATACCAAGAAATAATAAAGACAGGCTTAATAAGATTTTATGAATATTTATTTTCTTCATAAGTTTTGATAATGTTAGGTTCTTGATTTTTCCGTGATAGTTTTACATTGATAACGACTAAAAATAGTAAGATTTCAGCAATACTGACGCATAGCAAAAAGTAACAAGTGCTGTAATCATTTTATTACAGCACTTGTTATTATTTAGCTCCATATCCTGTCATGAGAGCGTTTGTCGTTCCATTCATCAGTTGGAGCAAAAAAGCTTTTATCGTTTGGATGAAGATGCTCTTTTATCACATCCTCATTCAATTCAATACCCAAACCCGGTGAATTTGGAACGATTGCAAATCCCTTTCTAATTATCGGGTTATCGTCAGTTGTTTTAACTAAGTCTTCCCACCATGGTAAATCTACCGAATGATGTTCCAGTGCCAGAAAGTTTTGTGTTGCAGCAGCACAATGAACGTTGGCCATAAAAGAAACCGGAGTGCCTGCCTGGTGCATTGCCATTGCCACACCGTGTTCTTCTGCGTAGTCCCCAATTTTTTTTGTTTCAAGAAGTCCACCAGAACTGGCCAAATCAGGGTGTACAATATCAACCGAGCGATTGTCGATTAATGGTTTGAAATTCTGAAGCAGATAAATATCTTCACCTGTAGTAGTTGGCGTTTCAAGAGCATCAGAAATAGTTCTCCATTGCTCGGTGTATTCCCACGATATCATGTCTTCCAGCCATGCCAGCCTGTATTTTTCTACTGCCTTCCCCAGCCGGATTGCGTTATTCAAATCGAAATGCCCGTAATGATCAGTTGAAATTGGAATTTCCCAACCGATATGCTCCCGGGTATGTTCAGCAATTTTTGCCAATTCCTCCAAGCCTTTATCGGTTATCTGAATCTGTGTAAACGGATGCTTGGTATTTCCATAACCGGTAAAATTGCTCAAATCATACTGGCCGCCTTTCCAAAATTCCTGATTTACAAGCGTTCCCGGTATATTTCTTAAGGAGTTAATGGAAAGATCCATTTTTAACCATGTGTAACCCTGTTCTTCAATTCGATATCTGATTTTCTCAGCCTGTTCGTCGTGTGATTTCCCTTCCGGCGTATCGGCGTATAAACGAATATTGTCGCGGTATTTTCCGCCTAACAGTTGCCACGCAGGAACTCCATAAGCTTTTCCAACAATATCCCAAAGAGCCATCTCAACACCGCATACTCCGCCGGCCTGACGTCCTTGTCCACCAAATTGCTTAATGATTTTAAAAATCATTTCCACATTGCAAGGATTCTGCCCAAGAATACGACTTTTCAACATCAGTGCATATCGGACATCCGCACCATCCCGAACTTCTCCTAAACCATAAATTCCCTGATTTGTATCAATTCGAATGATAGCTGTTCGACCTAAAACGGTCGTTACCGCATATCGCATGTCGGTTATTTTTAGAGCGCTCGGGGAAGACGCTCTGGAAATACCAGAGGTAGTTTGTGCAATGGTATCTTCAATCGACAAATGCATTAAACCGCCCAAGGCAATACCTCCCAAAGCAGTTTTCTTTAGGAAATTTCTACGTGTGTTACTTGTGGCCGGATTTTCTATTTCCGTTTTTACAGCTTCTCTCTCCTCATATTCAAACTTTTTGTTTTGATTAACGATCTGTTCAATTATACTTTTCATCGTTTATACGTTTGTTGGTTTAGTTATTTTCAGTAATATCTTTCTTTCAAATAATCATCCAGTTCTTTTTTTGTCATTGGAAGTTTTCCAGGATAGTTATTCAGCCAGTCGAGAAAATCCTTTTTAATTTCTTCAGTCCATTCACTATCAATCTGGCCAGCCAGATATTTCTTCTCACGCAGACGCTGATGTCCAAATTCATCGCGAAGTGCAGTAACCTCCGAGGTTATCACCAGTTCTTCGACCAGATATGCCGGAATAAAAACAACTCCATAATCTTTAGCAAGAACAACATCTCCCGGCAAAACTGTAGCCCTGCCAATTCTGACTGGAGCATTAATTGATGTCAACATCATTTGTTTTAGATACGAAGGATCAGAGCCTTTTATCCAACCATTGAAACCTTTAATTTCTTTTATTCCTTCTTCATCGCGAACTGAGCCATAGAATATAACACCCCGCTGTGATTTAGCATAAATCGAATTCCCAAGGTTATCGCCAATCAATGTTCCATCTGCAATTTTCCCATAACCATCTGCAACATAAACATCGCCAGGTGTAAGAATATCAATAGGCCATGAATTGGTTCCACCTTTGTCGGATCTGCCTTCACTAATTCCCTGCGTCTTAATTTGTTTTTCAAAATCGGGTCGTAATGGCATGTATTGCGCAGTTATAACTCTCCCTGTCATTGCTTCGCCAGGATTAATTACATGCCAGTTTCCTTCGTATTGATTTTCGAAACCTTTATTTCGCAATACACTCCAGGCTTCTTCAACCGAAATATCTTTTAATCTTTCAAGGATTGAATCCGGCACCTTGGGACGACCATCCGGAAAGCGCTCTCCTTTCCATTCTGATGTTAACAATTTAATATACTCCGGAGAAGACCCAACTTGCTGGGCATTACCAAACCAGGAGATTATTACCAGTGCGATAATCGAGAAAGCTATTTTTTTCATGATTTTAGATTTATTAGTTTTCTTTCGGATATTTCTATTTTGATTTCATAATTAGTGATTTTTTTTGGGATTAGTGTATATGAAAGTAGTTTTTTTCAAACACTTCATTTAACTGTCAATAAATGCATGGTTGACAGTTTTAAATTAAAAACGGAATGGATAAATTGCTATGGACCAAATGTATTCAGGAGTATAAATATAAGAAGTGGCATGCATCAGAAAGAAAAACTCCCGTTCCAAATATTGAAACGGGAGTTATTTCACCCCTCTGTCAGCCATAAAGGCTGACATCTCCCCTGTTGAGGGGAGAAAAAGCGGAACCCCATGGCAAAGCCAAGGGGAATTATTAGATTAAACTGATTTCAGAATATCCCAAACAAAGGCTCTTACGCCGACTTCGAGGTTGATTTCGTCCATCTTTTTTACTTTTTCAAGAATAACATCCACTTTATCGTCTGGAACGATAGTAAGAATAGCTGAATTTAATTCGGGCCAGGTGTGAGTTCCCATGCGGGGCTCACCGGTTTTACTTCCACGCCCCAAAACATCGCTCCACCATGTATAGCCTCTTATTTCAAGCCGGTCTAACATGTATTCAATTCTTTCGGTGTTCGCCTGATTAAAGACAATAAATACTGCTTTCATTTTTCAAATTTTAATTGTCCATAAATAGAAAATGTTTTCTGACTTTATCTTTCTTTCTCCGTTCACCGCGGCTGGCCAAAACAGCATACATAATTGGAACGATAACCATGGTTACCAACGTTGAAAAAACAAGACCGCCAATTACGGTAATTCCCATCGGACGCCAGATTTCAGCCCCTTCCCCAGTACTTAAGGCAAGGGGAAGCATACCTAAAATTGTTGTGGCTGCCGTCATTAGAACAGGGCGCAACCTCGATTTGCCTGAAATCGCAATAGCTTCGTAAAGTTCAATTCCGCGGTCGCGCATCAGGTTGATGTAGTCGACCAGCACAATTCCGTTTTTGACCACAATACCAATCAAAAGTACAGCTCCCAAAGCGGCAACCACACTTAATGTTGTGTTGGTTAAAAGTAGGGCGAAAATAACTCCTGTAAATGCAAACGGAATGGAAAACATGATAATAAACGGCATTCTCAGTGATTCAAACTGTGAAGCCATTACAATAAAAACAAGGATTAAACTTAAAACCATCAGCATGGCCAGGTCAACAAACGATTCTTGCTGGTCCTCGTATGCTCCTCCAATAGAAGTCAAAATTTCCTGTGGCGGGTTCAAATCTTTAATTTGTTCTTTAATACGAGCTGCCAGAACTCCCAACGGAACTTTATCGGGAGCTGCTGAAATGGTTACTACCCTCTCCCTGCGTTTATGATCGATACTTGGCGGCGACCAATATTCTTTCACTTCTCCAATATCTTTCAGTTTCAGTTTCTGACCGGCAGGTGTCATAATTGTCAGTTCTTCCACATCAGTAATCGAACTTCTGTATTTTTCCTTTAGCCTGATTTTAATATCGTACTCATCGCCTTCTTCTTTGTAATATGAAGGGGTAAGTCCATTAATCCTGTTTCTTATGTAGGTGGATACCATGGCAGTGGAAAGCCCGTGTTCCGTTAGTTTTTCCCGATCAAGAACAACCTGTAATTCAGGCTTATCGTGTTTACGGCTGATGGTGACTTCTTTCGCACCTTCCATTCCCTTTAATCTGGAAAGCACTTTTTCTGCATAAACATTGGTAATATCAAAATCGTAACCATAAATTTCTACATCAACAGTATTTGAGCCACCTAACATTTGTGATGAAGTAGAAATGGAAGAACTAACAATTTCGGGAAACTGAGCCATTTTATCACGCAAATCGTCGGCGATGTCAAAAACGGAACGCTGCCGTTCTTCCAGCGGAGCTAAGCGCATCATCAGGTTAATAATGTTAGAACCGGTAGTACTGAACATTGATATAAAACCTCCTTCATCGTCGGAACCCGACGATGACGAAATCAAATCAATTTCCGGATAATTTTCATTGATCAGCTTTTCCAGTTTTCGGGTAATTTTTGTTGTTTCCTCCACCCTTAATCCGGTTTGAAGTTCAACATTTACCTGTATCCTTCCTTCATCAGATTCGGGCATAAAGTCGGTACCTATAAATTTCATGAGGAAAAGCGATGAAACAAAGATCAATAAAGTAAATACGATGACCAGCGTTTTATAACGCAGAAATCTCCGTAAAGTTGCCTCATAAAAACGATCCAGAGCATCCAGCCATTTTTCAATGGTGTTTTCGTAACTCAGTTTTTTGCGTTTCTTTTTGGGTTTTAACCTGAGAAATTTTGAAGCAAGCATCGGAGTTAATGAAATTGCTGCCAGCGTTGATGTAACAACTGTAATGGAAACAATCCACCCCAGCTGTTTAAACAATACACCTGTCATACCTGTAACAAGCGTTAACGGAAAAAATACTGCAACTACAACCAACGTGGTTACAATTACAGAAAGCCAAACTTCGTTGGTAGCATAAATAGCCGATTCGCGCGGACTGCTTCCTCTTTCCACATGTCTTGTAATGTTTTCGAGTACTACAATGGCATCATCAACCACCATTCCAATAGCAATGGAAAGCGATGTAAGCGAAATTACGTTTAGTGAACTGTCTGTAATATAGAGGTAGATAAACGAAACAATCAGAGAAATAGGGATTGTAAGCACAATGATGAAAGTAGCTCTCCACCGGCCGAGGAAAAACAAAACAACCAGCACCACAAAAATCATAGCCCACATTAAGGTTTCAGAAAGATTACTAATTGAGCCTTTAATAAATGTTGAAGAATCATAAATCTCATTAATCTGAACATCGGGAGGCAAAGTGGTTTTTAGTTCATCCAGATTTTTCTTGATATCGCGGACAACTTTAACCGTGTTTGCGCCAGATTGTTTCATAACAAACAAACGCATTCCGTTTTCGCCGTTTATTTTTTCCTCAAGAGTAACATCCTTTAATGTATCGCGAACGTCGGCAACATCGTGCACATAAACCGGCTGACTGTTGTAATTGCTGACAATCAGATTTTTAATCTTCTCACTTTCGCTGAATTCTCCCTGCACACGAATCTGGTAATCCATTTTTCCCATTTTTACATTACCTGCAGGCATATTCATGTTTTCAGCAGAAATTACACTACCAATTTGTTCAAGGGTAAGATTATAGGCATCCAAACGCTGAGGATCGACATCCACATAAATCATTCGTTTCGGCGTTCCGACCATCGAAACGGAACCAACCCCATCGACCCTGTTCAGCGGGTTAATGATTTTTTCATCGATAAGCTTTTCGAGCCCCGGATAACTTTCTTTTGCCGTAATGGCATAAAAAAGTACAGGCATCATGCTGGTGTTGAATTTGAAAATTGTAGGACGGTCGCAACCATCGGGCAAACTTTCGTAAATACGGTCGATAACATCCCTGATATCGTTGGTGGCTTCATCAAGGTTCGATTCCCATTCAAATTCAAGAGAAATGACCGAAAGGTTGTCGGACGATACTGAAGTAATTTCTTTCAGCTTATCTACCGAATTCATTGCATCTTCCAACACCTTTGTAACATTGGTTTCAATGTCGGATGCATTTGCCCCTGCATAAGTGGTCATCACCGAAATGTAAGGAGGTTCCATATCCGGATACAGATCGATCGGGATATTGATGAGCGAAAATATACCCATTACAACCACGGCAATAAAAATCATTATGGTTGTTACAGGTTTATTTACAGCACTTTTATATATACTCATAATACAATTATTTAACTGATAAAAAATTGAAAGGGCTTTATTTTACCACTTGAATTTCAGAACCATCGAGCAAGCGATCCTGACCGTTAATAACAATTTTATCGCCGGGTTTCAGGTTATTTGAAATAACTTCTACTTTATCGTCGAAACGATCACCCATTTCAACATCAACTCTTTTAGCTTTTCCATTCTCTTCAATAAAAAGGTAGCGATCGTTTGACCCCTGCATTTTTAAAACTGCCATAGCGGGTAAAACCAATGCATTCACTCGTTCAAGGTCGATTGTAATTCGGCTAAACATACCCGGGCGCAACAAATTTTTGCTGTTATCGATATTGATTTCAACTTCGAATGAACGGCTTTGCGGATTAATGGTCGGATAAATTCGTACAATTCTTCCTTCAAATTCCATGTTTGGATAAACATCAACTTTTACCTTGGCCACCATCCCTTTTTGAATGCTTGGAAAATAGCGTTCAGAAATACTCACCAAAGTTTTTAGTTTATTGATTTGAATGAGCGAAACAATGGCAGCCTTTCCAACAGTTGCTACCGGGCTGCCTGAATAAAGTTCACCGCTTTCAAAATACTTGCCCGAAATAACACCGTCAAAAGGCGCTGTTAATGTTGTGTTTTTTGCCAGATAATCGATATTTTTCCGGGCAACTTCGTATTGGGTAGCCATTTGGTCGTATTGTTGTTTGGCAATGCTTCCCACTTTTTTCAGGGTGTCGAGCCTCGAAAAATCGGTTTTTAAGTTGTCCATTTGAATTCTGGATTGAACCAGCTGAACATCATCCATTTTCACAAGCGCTTGACCGGCTTTTACATTGTCGCCAATTTCAACCAAAATTTCATCAATTTTCCCCGGTACTGACGGGGCCAGATGTACTTCGTTTAATGCTTCAAGAGTTGAGGCAATCTGAACAGAACGCGAAATTTCCTGTTCTTCGAGGTCGGTAACCCGAACCATTTCCTTTTTCGTTTCTGTAACCGCGGCAGTTCCGTCTTCTTTTTTTCCGGCTTTTTCCGTGCAGGACATCATTAATATCGGAAAAGCTGCTACAATTAGCATTAAAAATTTAACGTGTTTCATGTATCATTTAATTTAATATTGTTCCTGTTAATGTATTTAAGTCGTTTTGTGCTTTCAATACTTCCATCATAGCCGAAATATAGTTCGACTCAGCATTCAGATAGTTATTGTCGGCGCTTGTTAAATCCAGGCTCGAAATCATTCCCTGGTCGTATTTGTTTCTCAAACTATTGTAAACTTCTCTTGAAACTTCAACACTCCTCTTTTGTGTTGCGTAAGCCTCGAAGGCACTTATTAAATTGAATTTAAGTTGCTTATACTGAAGTGTTAACTGATCCTCTAAAATTTCCTTGTTGTTCTGCGTAGTTTCCAAATCAATTTTTGCTTGTCTTACTTTTGAACGTCTTTCACCGCTCGAAAAAACAGGTATATTCATTTGCATGCCTACCACATTGGCCGGCGACATGTCAAATGCCGGTTTAAGTATTTTTTTTGTAAAAGAGTAATAGCCTGTTAAGCTTGGCAAATAAGCAGCTTTTTGCAATTCAACCTGTTTAGCCGATATTTCTTCCTGCAATGTTGTAAGCTGAAAATCAACATTATTTACAATATTGAAATCGTCTCCAATCATTGACTGAATATTCGAATCAGCAAGAATGTCTGCTAATTTATCGGTAAGTTCGAGTTCTGTCTCCGAATCGACACCCAATTGAAAACGCAGCACATTTTTTGCCATCTCCAGTTGTCTTTCGGCAGCTTTTACTGAATTGTTCAACGAATTCAACTGAACCTCCAGCTGGTCGAGTTCTACTTTTTCCATCATTCCTACACTAACCATTGGTTTTGTTTTATTGTAAACCGTTGTAAGGTTTTCTACATTGGAACTTAAAATTGTAAGTGCCTCTTCCGACAACAATGCCAGATAATAACTTTCGACCAACTGGCTCACAATTTCTTGCTCTGTTTTCTCCTTACCTTTTTCGGTAATTTTTTTATAAATCTTGGCAGTCTGCACTCCTACTATAAAACTGCCATTAAAAATGAGCTGCCCTACTTGTAAATTAAAGTTACTGGTAGGTTTAATCGGAATTTTGGTCGGCGGCAAGCTTTCGTCAAACTGAATGCTGATTTCGGCTCCAAGCGCATTTGTATAATCAGTAGTTGCATTTACCTGTGGCAACCCCGAGGCAATAGCTTCCCTAATTTTTTCCTGAGACTGTTCAATTGCAAGCCCGGAATTTTTAATACTTTTATTAAAGTTCAGTGCGTAGTCCTTTGCCGATTGAATGTCAAGCGATAGCTTCTCCTGAGCTCCTGCCCAGGTGGAAAGAATTAGAAAAACGAATAAAATTGAAATCTGTTTTCTTCTCATTATCAGGAAATTTTAATTGTTTTATTCTTATCTGTTTTCTTTGTATTATTTTTTGAAGGTCACAGAATCTGAGAAAGAGATTCATAATTTTTATCAAAAATTTCATGCCCTCTCAACGTAGTTATGCCACGTATGTCATTCAAAAGAAGACTGTAAGTTTCACGCAGCGATAACGCTTTTGAACATTCAAATGCGGAATCGAGCAGAATGATTGAGATTTTTGATATTTGATTAAAAAATACAAAACGAATATTCAAATCGTTCCTAAAGATCCCTGTTTCAATACCACGGCTGACATAACCGGATACTATTTGAAACAATACATTGTCGCGAAATTCAAGTACCTTTTTGTACTGTATTCCGTGGTACTTTTTTAAATCGTGCACATAAGAAGGGTTCAGTTTAGCAATTTCTTTCAGAATTGTTGCATAAACCTGACACAGGTTATTGAAAATATCTTCGTCTTCCGACTGGCTCTCATTCACTTTTCGGGAAAACTCTTCAAGGCTTTTGTTTACAACTTTTTCAATAAGTATGTTCTTGTTTATAATATTCTCGTAAAGCGTTTTTTTCGAAATTCCAAGCATAAACGCCACATCGTCAACGCTTACTCTTTTAATTCCGTACCGGGAATATAAAGCATAAGATTTTTTAATTATTGTATTTTCATCTATCATACACCCAAAAAACTTTTAGATTGTTTTAAGTTTTTTCCTGCGCAAAAAATTTACAGCTCAAGCTGTTCAATAACCTGAATCCCTTTTGATGTTGAAATTCCGCGTGTGAAATTGATGATCATCTGCTGAAAGATTTCGGCATGATCGTATTTATCCCTGGGAAAAACCGATTCATCAATCAGAATATTCATTTGCGCATGAAATAGTTTTGCTATAATTTCTACATTTAAATCGTTCCGAAAAAGTCCTTCCGCAATTCCTTTACGTAACAACTTAGACGATAAATCAAACCTTTTTGAGATTGATTCGCTTTCCAGTTTTTTCCATAAAGACGGAAACAGCTTTTCCAAATCTTTAAAAAAAACAGGATTTACCGCATTCATTGCTTTTATTCCTTCCCGCATAAAAACGAAAATGGCTTCTATAACATTTTCGGAACCCGAGACCACTTCAGCGGTGCGCTTATCATGCAGTTTAGTTAGTTTTTCAATACAACTCTGAACAAGTTCACCTTTATCTTTAAAGGTTTCATACACCGTTCTTTTCGATATCCCTAAAGAAACGGCAATATCGTCCATCGTAATATTTCTTATCCCAAACTGAAAAAATTGCTTGGTGCTCTCCTCCAAAATCCTATCGCGAACTTCCATCGTAAAATTTTGCACAAATATAAATGAAAACTAAACAAACGCTCAAAGTTTTCTTGTTTTTATAGTTGTATTAACTCACTGTAAAAGTTTCAAAATAGGAAGTACAAAATGATGTTATTTAACGTACATCGAAAATGTCGTCATCGTGAAATAAGTACGATTTGCAATTATAATTGAGTAAATTCGCCCCATATTTTTGAATAAAGAATTATTTGAATGCCTGATATAAAAGATACACGGAAAAGAATGCCTGCCGAATGGGAGCCACAGTCATTTCTTCAACTCACCTTTCCCCACCCTGCCAGCGACTGGAATTATTTGTTGGACGAAGTTTCAGAATGTTTTGTTGACATTATTCAGTCGGCTTCACGTTTTCAGGATGTTTTGGTGATTTGCGATAGTATTTCGCGAGTAAAAAAATATTTCAATCATACCGAAAATATTTACTTTTTCGAAATTGAATCGAACGACACCTGGGCCCGCGATCATGGTGGAATTACAATTCTTGAAAATGGGAATGCAATTGTTCAGGATTATGTTTTTAATGGCTGGGGAAATAAATTTGAAGCAGGGCTTGATAATCAGCTCACAAAAGAAATATTCAAAAACAACATTTTATCCAACTGTAAATTAACCAGCTTTGACTTTGTTTTTGAAGGAGGCTCTATTGAATCGGACGGTAAGGGAACAATTTTAACTACTTCGGAATGCCTGCTTTCGAAAAACCGAAACGCACAGTTTTCAAAACAGGAGATAGAAAATATTTTAAAAGAAAACCTGGGAGCGAATCGGATACTTTGGCTCAATCATGGTTATCTGGCCGGAGACGATACCGACTCACATATCGATACGCTTGCCCGTTTTACGGATGAAAATACAATTGTTTATGTTGGGTGCAACAATCCAGATGACGAGCATTTTGAAGCATTAAACAAAATGAAATCGGAATTGGACCAGTTTTTAAATTTTGAAGGAAACCCTTATAAATTGGTTGAACTCCCCATGCCGGATGCTTGTTTTGATTCGGAAGGAAACAGGTTGCCGGCCACGTATGCAAATTTTACCATTCTTAATAATGCAGTTTTAGTGCCGGTTTACGGAGTTCAGCAGGATGAAACGGCACTTGCGAAGCTTCGTGAATGTTTTCCTCAAAAAGAGATAATTGCCGTAAATTGCAGAATTTTAGTTGAACAACATGGTTCGTTGCACTGTGTTACCATGCAATATCCGGAGCAGGTTAAATTGAACAAAGAAATTTTTAAAAACCAATGAATAAAATTAAGGTCGGTTTAGTGCAGCAATCGTGCACAGATAATAAAGATGACAATATTGCTAAAAGCATTGAAGAAATTAAGAAATGCGCCGATTTAGGGGCAGAGTTGGTGGTTTTACAGGAACTACATAGCAGTCTTTATTTTTGCCAGACAGAAGACACTGCGATGTTCGACCTGGCGGAACCAATTCCCGGCCCTTCGACTGATTTATTTTCAAAAGCAGCAAAAGAAGCCGGTGTTGTTCTGGTAACTTCATTGTTTGAAAAACGTGCACCCGGTTTGTACCATAACACTGCTGTGGTTTTTGAGAAAGACGGCTCAATTGCAGGAAAATACAGAAAGATGCATATTCCTGATGATCCTTCTTATTACGAAAAATTTTATTTCACTCCCGGTGATTTGGGATTTAGCCCTATTAAAACTTCTGTTGGTAATTTAGGCGTTTTAGTTTGCTGGGATCAATGGTATCCTGAGGCTGCACGTTTAATGGCACTTGCCGGTGCCGATATTTTAATATACCCTACCGCCATTGGCTGGGAACCTTCAGACTCACAGGAAGAAAAGGCCCGCCAGTTAAATGCATGGATGATATCACAACGTGGGCACGCAGTTGCAAACGGCTTACCGGTAATAAGTGTTAACCGCGAAGGATATGAAAAAGACACATCGGGAATTGGAAATGGAATTACTTTTTGGGGAAACTCTTTTGTTGCCGGACCACAGGGAGAAATTATCTTTCGGTTTTCGGCTGAATATGAACAATCGGAAGTAGTTGAAATTGACTTGTCTCGCTCAGAAGATGTTCGAAGAATCTGGCCATTTTTTCGTGATCGGAGAATTGATGCTTATACTGAAATTTTGAAACGATTCAGAGATTAAAAAAACAGGCGCCGGGTGCAATACCCAGCGCTTTACTAACAGACTTATATCTTATTTCAACCTCTTATTTGTTTGGCCAGCTTGCCCAAATGCTACTATGCCCCCCAATATCGTTTTTCTGTAACTCTCTTAATGTACCCAGGTAATAAGCATTCATTACTGCACGTGGAAGAACTTTTAGTTCATCGTTTTTGTCAATAAATACAGTACCAAAATGCCCCTGGCTAAGTCCATGACCAATTTCGTGAAGAGCAATTGTTTCAACGTCATAATCCGATACTCCGTCATTTGACCAGCTATATGCCGGATTAAAGTATATTTCACGAAATGCAGCATCATATTTTTTATCGTTATTAATGTCAGTAGGATTCCCCTCGTTATCTACAAATAGAAAAGTATATGTTACACCCAAAACACCGGTTTTAAAATTAACATCTTCCCATCCGGCCATTTGTATATCAGCTAGTACATCGTTTGGTATTTGAACTCCGGAAACTACCCCTAAATTCATGTCGCCAGCATCAATTTTTGTTAAGCCTAATTTGGTGCGTTTTACATTATTCCAGGTTTTAAATGCGTTATCAATAGCTTCTGTAGCTTCTTCTGCAGTTAGTGCCCCAACCGCTGGTTTTGCATCTTCGGTCTGGTCAATTGCATAGGTAATTTTTGTTGCTGATTCACCACTCCATTTTCTTCTCGGATCTCCGGGAACAAAATCAATATTTAATTTTTTACTCCCTACATCTTTAGCAATAACCAAATGTCCCATATTCTCAACATCATCTGCAGTAGTAATCATTTCAGCCATTGCAACTCTATAATTAAAACCATCCGATGCTAATATTTTATTAATCCTTTCAAGTCCTTCTGGTGAAAGTTTTGAAATTGTAGCACCTTTTAAACGAACATAACTATCATTGGAAGAATCCAATGCCTGTGGAGATAACTGATTTTCGATATCACTTTTTTGACAACCGACCGCGAAAAATATTAACACAGTCAGTATAAGTTGGACGCGTTTATACATAACTATAAATTAAAGATTATATGGTTAAATATATTACTAATCGTTTAAATCTTTCCCGATAATAAAAAAAATATGTCAACAATTTTAAGTGGAAAAAATTAAATGCGAATGAGTTAGCAAATCAAATTGTTAATAACAATATTATGTTTAATTTTCATATTGTTTTTTACTCTTCCCTATGTTTCAAATAAAAATTATACTTTTTGCTGCTTCACAATGGCATCCTGCACTTCAAAAAAATTATAATCTTTTTTTTAGATTAATATATTATACTTTCTCAGATAATCAGGAATTACTATATTACCTTCAAAAAACAAATGAAAATAATTTCCTGGAATGTAAATGGAATCCGTGCTGTAGCAAAAAAAGATTTTTTTGCTGATTTAGAAGTAATGTCACCCGATATTTTGTGTTTGCAGGAAACAAAAGCACAGGATGACCAGGTTGCTGAAACTCTTGAATCGGTAACCGAGTATCATATTTATTCAAGTTCAGCCATAAAAAAAGGTTATTCCGGCACCGCCATCCTTACCAAAACAGAACCTTTAAATATTATCCGCGAAATTGGTATTAGCGACCATGATCAGGAAGGAAGGGTTTTATGCCTCGAATATGAGAAGTTTTTTCTTATTGATGTTTATGTCCCGAATTCGGGTAGCGACCTAAAACGATTGGAATACCGCCAGATTTGGGATACAGATTTCTTTAATTTCATGAAAAACCTTGAAAAGACAAAACCTGTAATTGCGTGCGGAGATTTTAATGTAGCACATAAACCTATAGATTTGGCGCGCCCGAAAGCCAACTATAACAAATATGCAGGTTATATGCAGGAAGAAATTGATGGCATGGATCGCTACACCCGCGAAGGTTTTATTGATTCGTTCCGACATTTTTATCCGGAAATGGAAAATGCTTATTCGTGGTGGAGTTACCGTGCCGGAGCAAGAGATAAGAATATAGGATGGAGAATTGATTACTTTTTGGTAAGCCAGTCTTTCATTTCATCCGTAAAGAATGCTTTTATTATGAATGAAATATTTGGATCGGACCATTGTCCGGTCGGAATTGAGTTGGCACAATAAAAAACCGCCCCTTAAGCAAAGAGCGGTGATTATATTGTTTACAATTAAATGCGGTTAGGCAATAGCCGCACTTACCTCTTTCAGAATCGATTTTTTTGTTTTCACGCCAACAATACGACCTACTTCTACCCCATTTTTGAAAATTACCATGGTAGGAATATTACGAACTTTGTACTTATTGGCCAACGCCTGATTTTGATCTACATTTACTTTTCCAATAGCAATATCATCCTGCGTTTCAGCAATATCGTTTAATATTGGCGCTACTAATTTACAAGGGCCGCACCAGGGAGCCCAAAAATCAACAAGAATAACTTCTTTCTTCATGGCAAGTTTGAAATTTTTATTGTTGAGGATAAAAATCTTTTTGCTTGCTTCAACCGGCTTGGCATTTTTCATTTTATAATAGTTGAAGGTGATAACACCTATTAATAAAACTACAATTCCAATAATTACAATTAATGTTACAGACATATTCCGTGTTTTTAGTTAATGATTCTTATTTCAGAAGTTATTTCGAACGCTTTACGATAAGTAGCGCTTACGCCACAATATCTTTCCTCCGACAAACTAACTGCTTTTTTTAGTTTTTCCAACGGTAAGTCATTGCCTTTAAACTCATAAATAACATTCATTTTATAAAATTGCTTTGGATGTTCTTCTGTTAAATCACCTTCAACAATTACGTTAAACGCATCAAACTCAACTTTCATTTTTTTAAGAATCGATACAACATCCATTCCCGTACAACCGGCAAGAGCAGTTAACATTAACGGTTTTGGCCGGGGGCCCCGGTTTTCTCCGCCAACTTCTTCAGAGGCATCAAGCATAATTTCGTGGCCCTGCACATTGGCTTTAAAAGCCATATTCTCCTGATATGTAATTTTTACTTCTTGTTTTGACATTTATATGTTTTTAATTTCTTAAATATTCCGACACACTCAAAGCAGCAATGGTTCCATCTGCCACAGCAGTTGTTACCTGGCGGTAACGTTTGTTAATACAATCACCCGCAGCAAAAACACCATCAACATTGGTTTTCATGGCTGAATCAACAACAATCTCATTTCTATTGTTTAACTGGACCAGCCCCTGCAAAGACTCGGTGTTGGGCTGGTAACCAACAAAAATAAATGTGCCGTCGGTTTTTAATTCCGAAATTTTTGCTGTTGGCAAGTGCTCAATCGTTACCTTCTCAAGGTGGCCATTACCGTAAAATCCGCGAAGTTCTGATTCCATAATAAATTCAATTTTCGGATTTTTCTTCGCTTCTTCAATAGCATGTTCAAAGGCCTGAAAATGATCAAACTGATGGACAATGGTAACTTTGGTTGCGTAATTAGTTAATGCCACGGCTTCTTCCAAAGCCGAATTTCCACCCCCAACCACAACCACTTCTTTTCCGGTAAAAAAGTCGCCATCGCAAGTAGCGCAGTAGGAAATTCCGGTTCCTTTAAACTGGTCTTCGCCTGCAATATTCAACGAACGCGGACGACCACCGGGAGTAAGAATTACCGATTTACTTTTGAAAACAGATCCATCCGCCAATTCAATTTCTTTAATTTCATTTTCGAAGGAATATCTGGAAATTTTAATATTCGACTTTATTTTACACCCGAAACTTTTAGCCTGCATTTTCATGGTATTGGCAAGCATATATCCTTTTGTGGTTTCCACGCCCGGATAGTTTGCAATTTCTTCGGTTAAAACCATTTGCCCGCCAACAGCGCCTTCATTTAAGATGAGTGTTGAAAGTTTGGCGCGCGATGCATAAATACCGGCGGTTAGGCCTGCTGCGCCTGCCCCTACTATAATTGTATCAAAAACCTGGTCCATCATTCGAGTTAGTAATTTTAAATTCTAATTGGGAATCTCACTTTTCAGCGAGACTCCCAAACTCTTAATTATTAGAAATAAACAGCGATTATTCTCCAAATTTATCATCAAGAATATTGGTAACCATTTGCATGTTTTGGATACTGCTGGTTGCATGGGCAACTTTTCCGTTTTTGTAGTACATGGTAAACGGAAGTCCCATAAAACCACGGCACTCAGGCGCACTGCGAATTACTGCCGCTTCAGGATTATCAAAAGCCATAACAGCAAATTTCACATTTGTGCGTTCTTCTTCCAGTTCTTCCATAACATCGTAAACCGGCATACACATCGGGCCCATTCGTCCACAACAAACCATTACATTTTCGTTCTCATTAATGAATTTCTGTAATTCACTAGCTGTCTCAATCTCGTGTAATCCTGTGTGTAATAATTTCATGATATCTAAATTTTGTACGTTAATAAATGAATAGTATTAAATTTTTTAATTCGTTATTTCAGCTATAATTTTTTTATCCGACTCCAATTTGCCGTTCAAATAATCTTCGATAAGCAATTCCGTATTTTTATTGGCAATTCCAACAAACAGATTCACCTTTTTTGATGCAAAAAGCGAAATAATCTGTTTGTTTACTTTATAGGCAATTACATCGGTAACACCTTGTTTCTCCAACCAGCCGGGCAACTCCGTAGCAACAATTCCTGCAGGTGTATGAACAATTTGTCTGCTTAAAATCTTTTTGTCAATTTCAAATATTTCATAGTGATTACACTCTCCAAAATATTCGCTCAATTGTTGATTTACTATTGGTATTGCTACGCGTTTCATTTTAAAATTATTTCTGACACAAAGGTAAAATACCCGTTTCTTTTTGTCTGAAAATCAAGGGTGAAGTATAACTGAAACTGGAATGTAATTTTTCAGTTTTTTTCCTGTTAAAATGCAGGAATTCTGCTTAAACTCCCGGTTAATGTTGAATGATTTGATATTTTTGCAAGAATAGTTCCGACAAAAATGTTCAGAACATAAATAATTTTTGAGATGAATGCAGAGCAATTCTTTCCGGAGGAATTTGAAACGTTAAACAACAACAAAACAAAAATTTCCTATTTAAAAGGCGAAAATATTTTTAAACAGGGGGCTTTTGCTCCGTATATTATTTATGTTGTGAAGGGGCTTGTAAAAG
>JAWKKP010000025.1:0-106150 GCA_041393215.1 Draconibacterium sp. | reverse complement strand
CAGCAAAAATATCTTGGGTCGTTTTAAAGCTATTAAAAGATAACTCATACTGAAATTAAAAGAAAGAGTCTGCATAATGCAGGCTCTTTTTTTTATCCGATCTGAAAATTGTACAAATAACAATAATACTTTCAAAAAAAATGAAAAGCTCAAATTCTATAAGCCATTTATTTTCATTATTTTACAGACTGCTATAGAGATTGAGAAATATTATTACAGGAATTTGCTAAATGTTTAACATGTACATCAAGAAACAAATCTTTATAATAATTTGCGTGATAACTTTCTTTTTACCTTTTCAAGGGCTGACTCAGGTAGAAATTACGATTGACGCAGGCCAGGAAAAGCGAATAATTTCACCTTACATTTATGGTAAAAACAATAGTTTATCCGACGCATCAGGTAGCCCGCTTAGCCAGGCAGAATGGCAAAAATTGCGTGATTTGGGAATAACAATGTTTCGTGAAAACGGGGGAAATAATTCTACGAAATACAATTGGAAAAGAAAGTTATCGAGTCATCCCGACTGGTACAACAACGTTTATAATCATAACTGGGATTTTGCGGCTCAGAGTTTACAGCAAAATATTCCGTCAGCACAGGGAATGTGGTCTTTCCAATTAATTGGGAAAGCAGCCAAAACGAGTTCTGCAAATTTTGGCGACTGGAATTACAATCGTTCGCAATGGTGGAGTGGAGTAAATCAAAATCTTGCAGGCGGAGGAGTTGTAAATACTGCAGGAGGCTCAGTGGCTTTGCAGGATGGAGATCCTGATCTGTATCTTGAAAACTGGCCTTCGGATTCAACAGTTGCAATCATTGACCATTGGTTTGACAGTGAACAGTTGGGACTTGATTCAGCAAAAATACGTTATTGGGGAATGGATAACGAACCGGAAATCTGGAACGGTACCCACGACGATATCACGAAAGAACAGCCCTCGGCAGAAGAGTTTATGCAGTTGTATTTCGAGGTTGCAAAAAAGGCACGGGCAAAATTTCCGGGAATAAAAATCTGCGGCCCCGTGCCTGCTAACGAATGGCAATGGTACAACTGGAACAACGATGTTATTAGTTACAATAATAAAAAATATACCTGGCTGGAGTATTTTATTCTTAGAATAGCAGAAGAGCAAAAAGTAACGGGAATCCGTCTTTTGGATGTTCTGGACATTCATTTTTACCCCGGAGAGACTAATGCGGAAGATATTGTTCAACTTCACCGGGTGTACTTCGACAAAAATTACGTTTATCCGGGTGCGAATGGCGTACATCGAATTGGAGGCGGCTGGAATACCAGCATAAATAAAGAATATATTTTTGAACGTTGTAACGAATGGCTCACGAAATATATCGGTGAAAATCACGGGGTGACATTTGGAGTTTCAGAGACCGGAATAAACAGCAACAACCCCAATGTAACTGCAAACTGGTATGCATCAACTTTAGGAGAATTTGCCAAACAAGGCGTTGACTTTTTTACACCATGGAGCTGGGAAACCGGAATGTATGAAGTGCTTCATCTTTTTAGCCGGTATGGAAAAGAATATTTTATTGATGGCGTTTCGAGTGAAGAACAATATGTTTCGGCCTACCCCACTTTGAATGAAAATGCAGATTCAATAACATTATTTTTAGTAAACCGCCACTTAACACAAAAGAAAACAGTTCGAATTGATTTACAGAACTTCTCAATAAAAAATAATCCGATTCAAATGTATTCTTTATCAAATTTACCCGCTGGCGAAACCTTTGTATCGCACAACCAAAATGCCTTAAAAACGGGTCAAATACATGATTCAAAAGATTTCGTTGAGGTGGAACTGGAACCACTTTCTGTAAATGCGCTGTTCTTCGAAGCTGCTCCATTGAACAATTCAGAGATCAAAAAAACCGGTTTTGACTTAAAAATATATCCAAATCCAACCAGCAACAAAACTAACATCGAATTTTATTTAGAGAAAAAAGAAACCGTTACCATTTCGTTGTTCAATTCAAACGGGCAAAAAATTAAGGATTTAACCAAAGCCAATTTTTATGGCGGAAAACAAAACTTAACTTTTAACTTGTCAGCACTTTCCAATGGTATATACTGGATTCAAATTCAATCAATAAAACAAACTCAAACCAATAAAATTATTTTACACCATTAAGAAAATGAAACATGAATTCAAATTAAAATCATCGTCATTCTGATGGATATATAATGATGAAATTTATTTATGCGAATTCCATCTCGTTGAAGATTAGATTAAAAACTAAAACATTCTCTAAAATTTTAGAAACGATATAGAAAATTTAAACAAATGAAACTCAAATCAACCTTAACTGTCTTGTTTTCTCTTTTTTTTGTAGTTATAATTATGGCCCAACCTGTAAATGAAAATGGCAAACTTTCGGTTAACGGAACTCTTCTTTTAAATGAAAAAGGCGATCCGATTGTGCTGCGCGGTGTAAGTTATGGATGGCATAACTGGTGGCCTCGTTTTTATAATAAAGAATCAGTAAAATGGCTGGCCGAAGATTTCAACTGTAGCGTTGTTCGTGCGGCCATGGGAGTGGGACCTCGTGGAAGTTATCTTGATAAAAAGGAATGGTCAAAACAAAAAATAGAAGCTGTACTTCAAGGTGCAATTGACAACGGAATTTATGTAATTATTGACTGGCATAGCCACGAACTTCATCTTGACGAAGCCAAAGCTTTTTTTGCAGAAATGGCGAAAAAATATGGAAACCACCCTAATGTTATTTACGAGATATTCAACGAACCGGTAAATGATTCATGGGAAATAGTAAAAAAATATTCCATTGAAGTGATTAAAGCTATTCGCGAAAACGACCCCGACAATGTTATTTTAGTAGGAAGCCCACATTGGGATCAGGATATTCACCTGGTGGCAGATGATCCAATCCAGGGATTCAGTAACCTGATGTACACCGTACATTTCTATGCAGCAACACACAAAAAGGAATTACGTGATCGCAGCGACTATGCCTTGAAAAAAGGAATTCCGATTTTTATTTCAGAATGTGCAGGAATGGAAGCCAGCGGAAACGGGCCTATCGATTATGAATCATGGAATGAATGGATCGAATGGATGGAAGCCAATAATATTAGCTGGGTATGCTGGTCAATTGCAGATAAAGACGAAACCTGCTCAATGTTGAAACCAGGCGCATCAGATACAGGTAACTGGAAGGACACAGATTTAAAAGAGTGGGGACTAAAAACCCGTGAATTCCTTGTGAAATACAATCGGAAATAACGAGTGTTCCTATTTCTTCGAAACTAATTAATGACTTCAAATCAGAAAATCAGAATTTTGTAACGATAAAAATCAAAAAATCACCGGATATGTCATTCAACAAAATAAAAATTGAAGCTCTCACTTTTGTCCTTCTTTTTCTATCAATCAGTGCCATATTTTCGCAGAACGAAATTCTGGTGGCTGAAGCTGAAGCCGAAAATGCAGATTTATTTGGCGTAAACATCAGCAATTCTATACCAGGATATTCAGGGACTGGTTATGTTACCGGTCTTGATGAAGTTGACGATAAATTTATTTTTACTGTTTATCTTCCGGAACAAAATTTCTATACGCTGGTAATAAGGTACAATGGAAGCAACGGAGCAAAAAGCCAAAAACTTTCTATCAACAATAGACCGGCCAGTTCTGTCTGGTTCCCGGAAACGGAAAGTTGGGAAAATCTGGAAGCAGGTAAATTTTTGCTCGAAGAGGGAGAAAACACGATTACTATTATAAAGGACTGGGGTTGGACTCATTTTGACAAAATTGAGGTTTACCAGGCAGAAAAAAACGTATTTAATATCGCGAACAACCTTGTTGATGAGAATGCAACAGAAGAGACCCGCAATTTATATGAATTTCTGAAACTGCAATTTGGCTATCGAATGATTTCAGGTCAAACTACAAGTTATTTTACCGAATTAAAAGAAATAGCAGGGGCAACACCAATTATTAACAATGACGATTTTAGCAATTATACCGAAGGATATCCATATAAATGGGATAACGGGCATGTTTTCGGTGCAGTAGATGACGGGCGCGTAAATCGAATGATTCAGTGGTACAAGTCAACAAATACAAAAGGAATTGTAGCTTTCCAGTGGCACTGGCATTCTCCTTCCGGCGGTCAACCCGGAAATAACAACTTTTACACCGATAACACTTCATTCGATATTCGTGAGGCAGTTAAAGAAGGAACAGAAGAATATAATCTAATAATCAGAGACATTGATGCAATAGCCGCTCAGTTAAAAAAATTTGATGACGAAAAAATACCGGTTATTTTCAGGCCGCTACACGAGGCAGGCGGTGGCTGGTTCTGGTGGGGCGCAAAAGGACCTGAACCGTGTAAAAAATTGTATGACCTTATTTTTGACCGCATAAAAAATCACCATCAACTTCACAATATTATTTGGGTATGGTCAACTCCCGAAACCGACTGGTATCCGGGAAACGACAAGGTTGACATTATCGGCTACGATTCCTACCCCGGAGAATACAACTATACAACACAGAAGCCAATGTTCGATAAGCTATTCAGTTTAACCAAAGGTGAAAAATTAATAGCTATGACTGAAAATGGCCCGATACCAGATCCTGATGAATGCTTCGTTCAGGATGCGCCATGGCTTTGGTTTATGTCGTGGGACAAGTTGGTGGAATCTCAAAACACCAGTGAACACATTCAGCAGGTATTTGATAATAACCATGTAATTACGCTTGAATCAAACAATGCGAGGACTGATAATTTGTGGAGAAGCAGCTTGTATCCGGAAGACTGGAGCCCGGGATATTCCGATGGAGAAGGCCGGTTTCTGCATGATTTTTCTTATGCAGGTTATCATCAGGGAGAAAAAGAAATTCCATTTATCGAGAACAACCTGGTAGATGTTACTCAACCTCCGTACAATGCAGACAACAAAGGTAGAACAGAAGTAACTTCAATAATTCAGCAGGCACTCGATGAAGTTGGGCAAATGGGGGGCGGTGTGGTATATTTACCTGCCGGAATGTACCTTGTAAATCCAGGAAACAATGAATCTGCCCTTAGAATAAAATACAGTAATACCATTATACGAGGAGCAGGAACCGATTCAACATTTCTACTCAACAATACGACTTCAATGCGAGAGAAAAGTATCATATGGCTTATGGGTGACTGGTGTACCTGGGCAAATGATAGTGAAACAACCACTAAATTGAAATCAGATCTTCTCTATCCAACCCGGATAATACCGGTTGAATCGGTTGAAGAATTTCAAGAAGGTGATAATATTATCTTGCGAACCGACGGAACTCAGGCTTTTATCGAAGAACATAATATGGCAGGAGTATGGGAAGACTGGGCAGCACGAGTTATGTTTTTAAGAGAAATCGATTCGATTGATGCGAAGAACAACCTGATATATATTGACTCCCCCACCCGATATTTTATGAAAAAGAGAGACAATGCAAGAATTTATAAGGCGAAAGAACACATTGTCGAATGCGGAGTTGAGAATCTAAGTATCGGAAATATACAAAGCGAGAAGGCAGGCTGGGATGAGGAAGCATACTCTACTCCGGGAAATGGTGCCTACGATGTTCATGCTTCGTATGCCATTTGCGTAAAATATGCACAAAACTGCTGGATTAAAAACGTAAACACCTATCAACCTGACACTAATTCCGATGATTTTCATTTGTTATCAAACGGGATTCTTTTAGACCAAAGCAGAAATATTACGGTTGATTCATGCTTCTTTCAAAAACCACAGTATGAAGGTGGAGGTGGAAATGGGTATATGTTTACGCTTTCTTCCAACGATTGTCTGATTAAAAATTGCAGGGGAAACGATAGTCGTCATAATTACGACTTCAAATTTCCACACAGCAACGGAAATGTAATTTATAATTGTATAGGCGAAAATTCAAAATATGCCAGCGATTTTCACATGTACCTTAGCATGAGCAACCTGATCGACAACTTTAGCGTCGACAAGGATTACCTCGAATCAACTTTTCGTCCCTATGGTGGAAGTGTCGTTCACGGATATACTTCCACGCAATCAGTATTTTACAACACAAAAGGACTGGCATATCATCCGAATAAACAATATATTATAGAATCCAAACAGTTTGGCAATGGTTATGTTATTGGTACATCGGGCGAGGCAACTAAAGTTATGCTTGATCCAGTTCAGGGTACAGTAAACGGATATTCTTACAACTCTTCTCCACGTGACTTTGTAGAAGGAATCGGAACAGGTGTCGATTTATATCCGCATTCATTGTACCTCGATCAGTTGAAAAAAAGAATGCAGGCCAACACTAGCCTCCCCAAATATAAGGTAACCATTAACATCATTCAAAGCGATACAGAAGAGCCTTTATCTGATTGCCAAATTCAACTTTTAAATCAACAAAAAATAACCGATGGTTCAGGAAAAGCTGTTTTTAATTCAGCAGACGGGCTACTTATCATCGATTTGGCAAAAGAAAATTTTTTCACACAAACGAATAAGCAAATTTTAATTTACAGCGACACAACTTTGACTTTTCGTCTCGTTCCCGAGGAATATAATGTAACTATTTCTGTCCACGACAATTCAACCGGGCAAATATTTGAAGGCGTACCAATAACATTTAGCAATACAAATGAAGTAACGAACAGCTTAGGTGAAGCTTATTTTACTGTTCCAGGCGGAACCTTTGAATATTCTGTTAATAAACAATTATTTGAAAACGTAAGTGGTACAGTTGAAATAAAATCGGATACAACTATCTATTTTTATCTTGTGCGTACAAATGCAAACATTAAATTTAAACTTACCGAAGAAAACAGTACCACACCTATTAACAAAGCAACCATTATTCTTGGAAATGACACTTTGATTACATCGGCACTCGGAATTGCCAATTTTCGGAATCTGCTTGTCGATACAACCTATTCCTACTTAATATCCAAAGGCGGTTATGTTGATGTTACAGGTAATTTATATCTTAAAAACGATACTACAGTAAACCTGGAACTAATAGGATATCCAACAGTTTCAGGAGCCGTTAATGATAATAAATTCAGAATCTGGCCCAATCCGGCAAATAACGAAATAACTGTACAATTGCCCGATAAATTCATAAACGGGAATATTGAAATACTTGATGCCAACGGAGAAATTCTTAAGAAGATTCAAATTAAATCCGGAAATAAAATATCAATATTTGTAAATGATCTTTCATCCGGAATTTACTTGTTAAAAGCTGAATCGGATAACATTCAGTTCAGACGGGTATTTATTAAAATATAAAAAGGCAGAAGATATTTAAATCAACTGCCTTTTGAAAAAATTTACTTAATTCTATTAATCGAAATAATGTATATACCAGTTATTTTCATCCAGAAGTAAATTGTACATTTCTTCGCGACGCTCTTCCGGAAATTTAGACGATACTAACTTTGCCAGAAATGAAGGATCGTTTCTTCTTTTAGCCACTCTCATTAGATCATAAAAACGTTCCCCTTCATATGCAAGTTCACGAGCTCTTTCGTCTATAATCTTTTCTTCCAGCATGAGTTGTTTTCCCAGGAAATTTCCTGTTAAATCGATGTATCCAGTAACTTCGTTTGTAAATGGATCTCTTACATAGTTAATATTTCCAACTTTAATTCCATCATTGCTTCCTCCAAAACCAACTCTGCCTCTTACTCCCAGTTGAGGGCGACTTGATTCTACTGCATAATTAGAACCATTATTTACAATATTTTGAGCGTTAGCTGTATTTTCACGAGCAACACCACTTTGCTCATATTTCCACCATACATACAATTCTGCTAACCACAAGTGTACTCCTGCAGCCCGGTATATAGGGAAATTGGCATCCTGATCAAAAACGCCTTTATTCCAAGAATATTTCCAAACAACGGTATCAGCTCCTTCAACCAATAATGCAGAAGTGCGAAAGTCTTCTTCTGATTTCAGATATAACATACTAAAAACATAACCTGGCGAAACCGGCACTCCATTCTGCAAATATGCATAAGAAACGCCATACCCGCGGGAAAAATCGCCGGGCATGCCTTTTACTGAAGTCTTTGTCTTCCAAGGTTGAGTGGTATTTTCATTCAAAACGTAATTATCCCAAATTGTTTCCCAGTATAATATAGCATTTCGGGTTGGTTTTAACATGTATTTGTGGGGTTCACGGGGTTCAAAAAATTCCTGCAATCTATTTTGTTGGAAATAAGATTTATTGAACCAAATGGTATAAATATGCTCCCTTATGTCGATATTATTAAAAATGTTTCTCCAGTTGCCGCCACTGAAACTTTGATCCAATTGATAGCGGTAATTTTCGGTTGTATTGTAAATTACTGACTCGAAATGCTTTGCAGCTCTTGATAAATCTCCATCAGTAAGGTACATAATCCCTAATAAAGTATGCCATGCATAAGTATTCCAAATCGAAACTTCCCAGGTTTGGTCATTATTATCGATGTAATGATTGACTCCAACCGCTTTTACCTTGGTTTCAAGCTCGTTGGTAAAATAATCGATTACTAAATTTTGATCGTAATATTTCTTTTCAAGTTCAATCTTGTAGTCGTAAATTGTATCATTACTGTATCCGTCTGTACCATAAACAATATGTACACTGTCGATATATGTTCCTGAAGAATTGACAAAATTATTTACCTCGTCAATTGTTGTGAGCGACTCAGGAATAAACGGAACTTTTCCATAAATACGAACTGCATTAAAATAAGCCCACGCCCGCATACACAGTGCTTCTCCATAGAGCTTGTCGTAATTGGTTGTAAGTTTATTTTCGGGATCGATAACTTCGGGGTGTTCAGTTTTTAAAACATCAATAAAACTATTGCAGGCTGAAATCAGCTCAAAAAAGGTTGTTGGAGACGCATACTTGTTTTCTTTGGAAACATTGAAATTATAAATCTCAACCATATCTGCATCAGCATTTTGAGTAATTTGAAGCAAGTCACCCCTCAATTCACCGAGAATAACCAATTGTTCTACGAGCTTACTTTGTATGCCGTATAAACCCATTTCGATGGATCGATATTCATACCAGTCATCATATAGTTTGTCTTCAGTAATATTGATTTCCTGTTCCGGGTTTAAAAAATCTTTACAAGACGAAAATAAAATTACCAGAATAATAAAAAGTCCTGCAAATGCCGTGTATTTTTTATAGTTTCTCATTTCAATCAAAATATAACTTTATAAACCTAGCTTAACACCAATTACAAACTGCCTTGATTGCGGAGTGAGCCCATAATCAATTCCCTGGGTAACATGGTCGCTTGAAAAAGCAAATTCGGGATCATAACCCAGGTATTTTGAAACCGTCAGTAAATTTGTAGCAGACAAATAAAACTGCGCATTTTTAAATGCAAGGAATTCACCGGGGATTGTGTAACTTAACGATACATTTTTCAAACGAAGATAAGAGCCATCCTCGATCCAACGTGTCGAAAAATCAGAGTTTCCAATCAGATCGCCGTACAAAGCACGTGGCACATCGGTTACCTGACCTTCATATTGCCATCTGTCTAAAACCCTAGTACTTTGGTTTCCAATCCCTTTCATGCTTTCGTTTTGAGAACGCACGTAATTAAAGACTTCGTTTCCACCGACAAATTGAACAAAAGTATTTAAAGACCACCTTTTATAGGTAAATGTGTTGCTTAATCCCCCAAATTGTTCAGGATTTGATGAACCGATTACCGTTTTATCATAATTATTAATGATTCCATCCGGGTTGCCATTGGGTCCTGAGATGTCTCTGTATTTAGCATCTCCCATTGAATACAATATCAGTTTATCATTTCTCAAATTAGCGGTTGATGCTTCCTCGGCAGTGGAATAAACCCCGTCGAAAATATACCCGTAAAAACTATTTGCTGTTTCTCCCGGCATATTTACAACTTCTGCTCCCTGAATAGATGTAACTAATTTATCGCCTTTTATTTTTGTAACTTCATTTTTAACTGTTGAATAACTTGCCTGCAAATCCCATTTGAAGTTCGGTCTGTCAACTAAACGGAAAAATACACTAATATCCAGTCCTTTATTTTCCATCGATCCACCGTTTTCAGGTCTGAAATCAAAACCAAAATAAGCTTCCAGTGGCGTAAAAATCAACAAATTATCTACCGTTGTATTATACACATCTGCACTTGCCTTAATCCTGTTTCCCAACAACGAAACATCGACTCCAGCATTTAACTGCGAAACTGTTTCATAGCTTAATTCATCATTTGCAACAACGGCAGGTATCAATCCTGAAGTTTCACGAAATTTTACCGCAGTATAATATTTTGTTGCATTGGCTTCGCCTATATCATCGTTGCCCGATTTTCCATAACTAATTCTGAGCTTTAGTTCTTCCAAAGTTTTGTTGTTCTTTAAAAATGATTCGTTTGATATCCGCCATGCACCACCAACAGAGTAAAATACCCCGAAAGGTGTTCCACCAATTTTCATGGTATTAGCCGCATTATCACCAACTCTTGACGATCCGTCAATGGAAACCGTTGCTGAAGCAATATACCTATCCTTAAAGATATAATTTACACTTTCATAGAATGATATCCAATTCCAGGTTCGGTTTGCTCCACCAATTTCACGCATGTTGTTCTGACCATCCTGCAACATCCTATATTCGTCATTTTCATGAGCATTTTTTGTCAACCCCCAGTCTAGTTCAAACTTATTTGTATAAATATTTACACCTGTGTTTGAAGTTAATTCATGATCTTTCCCAAAATTCTTTTTATACTTTAAATAGGTATTGTTGTAAAAAGAAGATAAGCTGTTGCTGGTAACTTTTGAAACGTTTATTGCTTCACTGTTGTAATAGAGTTCCATTCCCTGATTTGGCATGAACAATTGTTCTTTCAAAACATTATAGGTAATACCAAAGTTTGAATGAAGAGATAAGTTGTTCTTCAACTGGGCTTCAAAACCCAAAGTCGAGATAAAATTAAAATTATTATTTTTTGCCTCATAATTGTCAATTACAGCCTGTGGATTGCTTATTCCCAATTCGTCAACAGAAGATAGTGTTGTTAGTTCTTTCCCTTCCGAATCGTATTGATATGGATTTAACATCGGCGATTTTGCCAGACTGGTAAGAATTGGGCTTGTTTCTTTAACACGAGCCGATTCTTTTAACATGGAATTATTGTAACTTAATGCAACACTTGCGTTCATTTTTAACCACGTAAAAATATTAAGCAGGCTTACAAATCGTAAATTATATCCGTCATACCCGGTTGTTTTAATTATTCCATCACTATTCATGTAGTTAAAAGAAAGGCCATAACGGGCAATTTCGTCTCCACCTTTTACCTTCACATTCAGGTTTGTAAAAAGGGCATTCTGAAAAATCAGCTCCTGCCAGTTAGTATTATGCTGATAGTCGATATATCTGTCGTCATTGGGTGTTAAAAATAAATTTGGATACTCTCCTACAATCAGCTCTTCATTCATTCCTGATGAAAATAATACTTCGCTTATATAAGTTTTGTGTTGCCCTGCATTCATTTGGGGAATCAGAGTTGACGGTGTAAGTGAATACCCGCTTCTTAAATCGAGCTCAACAACGGTTTGAGTTGCACTTGGATCTAATGTTTCAATTACAACCAATCCATTAGATGCTTTTGAACCATATGCTGCCGTGAGGGTCTGATCTTTAATTACAGTTATTTTCGAAATATCAAGTGTATTTATACCCAGTAAAGGATTGTATTCAAATCCATCGAGATTTGAGCCAAAAATTCCTTTTGAAACAATTGGAATTCCATCGACAATATATAATGGGTGGTTTGAGCTGTTTATTGAATTAACCCCGCGCAAAAAAGAAGCAGTTCCGGTTCCTGGTGCCCCCGACCTGTTAACAACATTCAATCCGGAAACCCTACCCTGAAAATACTGATCAATAGAAAGCACAGGAGTCTCTTTTATTTTTGATGTGTTAACTGAAGTAAAAGAAGATACCAGGTTTCGTTTAAGATGCTCCTGGGACAATATGGTAACATTATCGTCACCTGAATCAATATTATTATCGGTAAGATAAATTGTAATTTCCGCCCTATTATTAATAAACACTCGTTTCTTTTTGTAATTGTCAGACGGGGAAACATTTAACCAATCGGAGCCGGAGGTGGCCTTGATTTCAAATTTTCCTTCTTCATTTGTAACAACAGGCAGTTCAAAAGAACCTTCAACGCCGATAGAAACATTAGTTACAGGTTGATTTGTTCCATTTAAAACTGTTCCGCGAACAACAATAGAATCCTGTGCTGTAACCGGATTAATTCCCCAAAATATGACCGGCAGTATTATAAAAACAAAGTTTTTGATTTTAGTCATCAGGCTCTTATTATTCACTATGACGATTTTTTGTGTATTATCGTTCATACATATTGTATATGTAGCATTAACTGCTTTGTTATCAGGTCTGTGTTGTAAAATCATCATTTTTAACTTACTCAAGCAACCTATTATATTTAATATCTTTTTCATCAATTAATTTCAAGTTCCTTTATGATTTATTCAACTGGTTTAAATTCGATATAGTCAATTACCAATCCATTATTTGAAACAGAACTTGGTCCTTTATAGTCAATTTTTATTTTTGCTTTTGCATAATCTGTAATATTTTCGACCAACACATCAAAACTGTTAAACCTTCCATCCGGAATATAGCGCTTGCCGCTAATTACACTGGGTAGAATACCCCTATAAAGAATATAATCGTAATAGTCAAAAGTTCGAACCAATTCATCATTTACGTATATGTCATATATTCCTCCGAAATCCATATGTGTTTTCACAACCATCAAATATTTTCGGGGAAACAAGCTTGGACTTTTAAATTCAATTGAGAATTTGCCTGTGTAACCTTTAGGAAACACCACCTTAATTATGGAATCGTTTGATGCAGTAGGAACTAAGTCCTTGGTTGGAGTAAATGACATATCACTTTTAACAGTTACATTATCTCTCCATGTATATTTTACACCTGTTGATTTTAAAAGAACTTCACCCTCGAATTTGGTTCCGCCATTGTACAAAGAGTCAGGTATTTCAAAGTTCCTGTAATTGTAGGCATATCCGTTACTACAGTAAGCTTTGTCAATTGGTGTATAATTTATAACGACACTATCTCCTAAAACGTTTAGTAACTTTAAAGTATCTTTTGGAGATTTCCAAATAAATTCTTCTGGCTCTAAGCGATTAAGAAAAACGCCCTGTGACAATAAATGCGGTATTAAAATTTTTTCCTGCCAATCGATTGGAATATCGTTATGATCTACATAGCTTCCCCCCAGTGCTTCTGCAACAATATCAAGAGCTGCATTATAATCATCCGAACTTGGAAAAACAATTGTTGATGACAACGTCCTGAATTCCTGTTTAACTGGAAAATATTCCCATTCAAATTTATTCTCAACAATGGATACCGTATCATAAACAGTGTTTCCATTTTCATCGAAACCCAGTGGTTTACTTTTTTCTTTATCGAGTATAATTGTGTCCTGAGTATCGATATAATTACTCAGTACCGGATTTGTTATCTGAAAATATTCATACAAATTGGGATTGGGTTTAATTACCTGATCCATTGTAAAATATTTTCCATTTAAGTACAAAGGGCTTTCCGTTGAAACATCAATCCCATCAATGGTTATTTTGCCCCCTAAATTTTCAAATAAGGCAAACTTTTGGGTAAGGGTTTGAACCTGCCTTTTTCCCTGAATACTTGAGACATTGATAAAATGTGATGCAAAATGGTAGCGAAGTATAGTAGTATCGAAAGTACCGATGTTGGTATACCCGTTAATGGCGTCATTGGTAGGTGCAAAAATGGTATATGGAATGTCTGTTTTCTCTAAATCAAATATAGAATCCAGCTGAAATATCTTTATAATTTCAACGAACTTTGTTAATTGAGGATCATTTTGCAAGGCATCCCAAACGTTCTCATTTACAGTTTCAGGATAAGTGTTATAATGTTCATCCCACTCTCTGGAACAACTCAGGTTAAGAACTACCATCCCTATAAAAAATATTACTATGCCTAAATTAAATTTCATGTTTTTCAACTATTTAAATTGGTTCAAAACGAATGTAATCCCAAAGAAAACGACCTGGAATTAGCGGTCTTACTTCAATGAGGTGAGTTTCATACTTTTTGAAGTCAATAGTACCAAGTTCTATCTTTTGAAAAGGTGTATTGGCATTTCCACCATTTGAAAGGTCAATAAGGCCACCAACTTTTTTGCCATCAATAAAGACTTCAACTACTGCATTTAAACTGCTAAAAGCATCCGCTCCGAGAAAAACGGTGTACCTGCCCTGTACAACTCTCGGAATTTGGTACGATATTGTAAAATCCCCATCAATTTGCAAATAATCGTTTCCCCATGCTGAAGTTTGTGCATCGCCTTGTTCAATAAAAGAAAGTTCAGCTCCGCTCCAGTCAATGTAATGCAGCGAGCTTTTATCTTCAATAAGATATGTTCCAACCGATTGACGATATTCATTTAACAATGGTTCCTCATTAAACTCGTAGGTTACAATTGCTTTCGACGGGGATTGTTGGGTCATTATCCTGTCAATTTTATGAATTGCACCACTTTCAGAGGTAATGTTACTTTCGTCGTACAAAAACAAAATGTAATCAATAATAGTAGTATCGACTCCGGAAATAATAATATCAAAAACCTGTTTGCCTTTGTTAATAAGCAAATCATTTCCGGTTCCGTTAATATTTAGTGGAATTTCCGACAGAGTTGTGTAGTTGGTTGCAACACCTTCAAAATCATTAATGTATCTTCCACTAGTTAAAATGTGATATGTGCAAAAATTATATAATGGATTGGTAATATTGGTATAATCACTATTCCCGGGACTTACCATTTCTGCCAAGTCGCTAAAACTACTAATGCCTCCTTGATTATAAATATAGTCTGGTTCAACTAGCAGGGTAACTGGTGTCAGATTTTTATCTTCTTTTAAATTAAAATCAATTAAATCTTTAACCCCTGTTTTTTCAAAAGCTTCCCTAATTATGGAGAATCCCGAGTTTTGAACCAACCAGTCATAGCTGGTATATGTTATCGGTTTCAAGGCAGTTTCTATTAAATGAATATATCCGTTCGAAACCTCAATATTCGGATATATAACACTTGCTTGATTATTAATTTTATAATATGAAGTATCAGATTCAATGATAAAACTAACTGTAAGATAATCTTCAGACAAAGTAGGTTCGGGAAATGCACCAAATGGAAAATCCTGTGTGTGAATTTGCATGTTCACAACATGATATCTTGAGAATGCAGCTGCATATTCAGGATTGTTGATAATGTCATTAACTGATGAAATTCCTTCTGTGGTATTGATAAAATTCTGAATAGCCACATTATCGGGCAAGAAAAGTGTGTAGCCTGTACCGTTTGAATTGTAGGCACTCAAAGTTCTGTCTAAATCTCCGGCTTGTAGTATTTTTAAGAAATCGGAATATTTGTCTTTATTCTCTTCCGCCGTTATATAATCAATTATTGTATATTGTTTAGCATCCTCAAAACCAGCGACAGGTTCGGGTTCTTTACACGCGTAAAACCCTACGGCCAAAACTACAACTATTAAATAAAATATCTTTCTCATCTTAAAAATCATAATAAGGATTTTGAATCAGGTTTTTATTGCGTTCCATTTCAGTTTCATATATGGGAAGATACCATCCTAGCGGATTTGTCAACTTTGTTGCAAGAATCCTTTTTTGCGTAGAAGGCACATTACTTACAATAATTTCTATAAGCTTATCTTTTCTTGCATAATTGTTACGTCTCCCCATTCTTAATAGATCAAACCATCGTTTTCCTTCATAAGCAAACTCAAGCGCACGTTCCTCAAGAATTGCATCCTCAAACGCTACTGGTGAATTTGCAATATTTTTAGGACCAACATTTGCCCTGTCCCTAATTTCATTAAGAATTAGCAATGCTTCATTATATCTTTCGAGTTGAGAATATGCTTCCGCTTTCATTAACAATAAATCAGCATACCGGTAAACTATCCAATTGCAGCTATACTGATCGGAACCAGCTCTTACAGACTGTCCATCAGGGGCTTGACCTACATACTTCCAGATAATAAAGTCATCTTCACCATATTTCTTAATCGAAGAATCTTCACCTCTTACCAATTCTGATGCATATTCAAAACTAAACATTTCAAGAGCTTTTTGGCTCGGAATATATTGATTTGCAAAACGGTATGTTATTCCATATGTGCTATTGTTCTGACTAAGATTACCGTTAAACTGGAACTCAAAAATTCCTTCAAGAGAATTGCCAGGATAGAAAAGTTCAAACCATTTTCCACTTGGCATAAGTTCAAATTTATCCGTCATCTCCACTCTTTCAACATATTTAATTACTGCCTCGTAATCAAATTTCCAGAGTGCAATGTCTGCCAATAATGCATCAAATGCTGCTTTAGAAGCACGTCCCTTATTTTCTGCAATTGTTTGAAAACTTTCAGAAGGAGCAAATGCCCGGTTAGCTTCCAGATCAGTAACTATTTGATTTAATATGGTTTCTTCAGTCTGCTTTTCGATGTAAAAATCAGAATCGTCTGTTTCTGTGGGCTCCAATACCAGTGGGACATCTTTATAAATGCGAACCAGATAAAAATAGGCAAGGCTTCTTAAAAAATAAGCTTCAGAAACCAGTCCCTGCATTTGATAATCGGTAAATGTGTCATCTATTTCCTGTACTTTGGGTGCATTTACAATTACTTCATTACAATAGTTTATTACTTTGTAAAAATCAGCCCAGTTGCAAGCTGAATTATCGGGATATATATTGTTTTCATATAATTTCAGGTTGTCGCCTGTTAAATTACTACCTTTTTCAATCATATCGGCCCGAATTTCACCCATGATAAATAATTTACCATCCAATCCGGCGAAAGTGGTATACGCAGCCATCAATACGGCCTGAACATCGGCTTTGGTTTTCCAGAACTCTTCCCGGGTAAGTCCGCTGGGTGGTAATAGTTCTATCCATGTATCACACGATAATTGGCTCGAAACCAAAAGTATCATCAGAAAATATCTTAATCTTCGTCTCATCGTTTTTTTTCTTTTTAGAATCCAACACCAATACTAAAAGTATACACCTGAGGGGGCGGTGTTCTGGCATAATCTACACCAATCCAAAACGGGTCAGTTGCATCTTGGCTAATTTCAGGATCCTGCCCCGAGTATTTTGTCCAAGTAAATAATTTACGTGCGCTGAAAGCAATGTTTGCCTTTCGTACCCCAATTTTTCTGCAAAGTTCGGGACTTAGCATGTACGATAGCTTGACATTATTCAACCTCAAGTAGTCACCCTTTTCAACATATCTGTCTGAACCAAGATTGTTTGCAGGATGGTTCATATACGCACGAGGAAGCATTCCTTCGTAATTGTCGCCTTGAACTCTCCAACGGCTTAAAACAGCTTTACTTTGATTATCACGGCTATTCATACCTTCGGTCTGCATTGCAATACCGTTTATAATATCAAACCCCAAACGATAATGAAATGCCAATGATAAATCCCAGTTTTTATATTTTAATGCTGAACCAAAGCCCCCAATAAAATTTGGATTTGAATCACCAATGTAAACAGCATCGTTTATATCTATCTTTCCGTCTTTATTTATGTCTTCATATATTGGATCGCCACCTTTAAACACATAGGAGTCGGTATAACGCATTGGAATCGGGATTCCGTCACTATCGTAAAGAACATCACCATTGGCATCTCTAGCCACAGCATCTTCATCTCTTTCGTAAACACCAAGATATCGGAAGCCAAAAAACGAACCAATAGGTTCTCCCTCTACAACTCTTAATGGATATTGCTCATTACCAATTGATGTGGAACGCTCTGGATTAAAATTATCAGGCAGCTTGCTAAAAGAGTTAATGTTTTGAGAAATATTAAAGTTAAAGGATAACAGCCAGTCTTTTGACCTCAGCGCTTTATAATCAGCCATGAATTCCCAACCGTAGTTGGTCATTTCACCGGCATTCAAAAATTTAAGTCCGTTAAAACCAGAACTATAGGGAATTGGGTAATAATCGCTTTCGTTGGTCCCTCCAAATAATAAATCTGTTGTAACCTTGTAATAGTAACTTCCATCAACATAAACCTTATCATGAAATAAATTGAGTTCACCACCAACTTCCCAGGTAGTTACGTTTTCCCACTGAAGATTATTTAGCTGAATACTTGTTGGAGCTACAGCAGGATTTAACATATAACTTCCATTTCCTGCAGACTGATAAGTTGCAAAACGTGCATAAGGATCAGAAGGTTGCCTACCAGCAACTCCCCATGTTGCACGAATCATACTTTCGCCAAGCCATGTAAGTGATTCGAGAAATTCTTCACTGGAAAACCTCCACCCCAGGTTTATTCCTTTGAACAACCCCCAACGGTTGTTTTGCCCAAAAGAAGATTGAGCATCTCCGCGAAGAACAGTTTGAGCCATGTACCTGTCTTTAAACTTATAATTAAAAGTTCCTACTCCGCTTATCATGCGGCTCTCCCCAGATCCGTTTCCAATCCAGTTTATGGCAGCATTAATAGAGGGGTCTTGTATATCAGTACTTGGTGTTTTGTTACTTTGAATATTTAACCATTCATACCCCGATTGATCGGTAATCCATGTTACAGTTCCCGAAATTTCATGGTCAGGGTTTTTAAATGGTGAACCAAATGCCAACTGTGTTTCGGTTCTTAATGCTTGATTCAGGCTGTTTCCTTCTTCAGCTTTATTAACCTGCCAGTTTAGCCAATCGGCTCCAATTGCATTATATGGTAAAAACCTTTTCTCTTTTGTTCCGCCATATTGAAAAGAGACAGTCTCCCTGACCGTTAACCAATCGTTGAAACGATATTGGAGCATAAACGTGTTTTCAAGCTGATTGTAATTTTCATCACGACGTCCCAACCTTGCTACTGCCACAGGGTTAAAATAGGTAACACCGTCTCCCTGATAACTATTTATTGGAGTAAAGTATTCGCCAGTAAGATTGCCGTAGGCATCATACTCCCAAATACTCATATTGGGTGCTTTAATATATGCCATTTCCCTTATATTTCTGGCTCTCCAATAACTTCCTTGTAGTTCAAGATTTTTCTCGGTGGTACTTGATAAATAATTAAACTTTACCTGAAACAACAATTTACGGGAAAGAAAATAATCGAGATTTACGCGTGTCGAAAATCTTTTATACCCCGTATTAATGGTTGTACCTCCTTCGTCAAGATAACCAAATGATGTAAAGTAACGTGTTTTTTCACCCCCACCTGAAACACTAAAATAATGATCGTTTGTGATGCCAATTTTAGTGATTTCCTTTAACCAATCTGTATTCGCAGAATAATTATAGAAATCGTCATAATCCCTATCATATGCAATTTCGGGTGAAATATCAAAAACACCTTGAGCATTATGCCATTCTTCCAATTGAAGCATAATATATTCGTCGCCATTTAGCATGGGAATAGGCTTGGGCTGAATATTTAAATTATTTTTATACTGGTAGTCAAATTGGACTTTCCCCATCCTTCCTTTGTGGGTTTCAATTAACAGTACACCATCCGCTCCACGGGATCCATAAATTGCAGTTGACGCTGCATCTTTAAGTACCTCAATTGATTTTATATCCTGTAAATTTATATTTATAAGATTACTAATATCTTCACTATCGGCTGATGCTAAATCGAAACTGCTATCGACCTTAAATTGTGGAATACCATCAATGACGATCAGTGGTTGATTATTCCCCATCCCACTTAATCCTCTGATTACTAACTGCGAACCAGAACCTGGGTCACCAGAAGCACTAATGATGTCTAAACCACTAATCTTTCCCTGTAGGGCGTCGGCGGCAGACAAAACACCAGCATCTTGCATATCCATCAAATCAATTTTCACGCTTGATGATGCTTTATCTCTATCTTGAATATTCGTTAATCCACCGGCAGACCTGGATTCAGCAACAACTTTAACTTCGCCAAGAGCAACATCTTCAGATGCTAACTCAACCATAATGGTTTTGTTTGGCTCAACCTTTATTTCCTGAGATTTATAACCAATTACACTTACTTTCACAATGTTGATCGGATCTTTTAAAGTCAGAACAAAATCTCCGTTAACATTTGTAATAGTTCCGTTTACGACTCTATTTTCTTTGTCAAACTCAACAACATTTGCACCAATTATGGTTGTCTTATCCAAACCATCAATTACCCTACCTCTGATGATTGTTTTTTCCTGGCCAAAAACACGGGTCAGGCTGAATAGCACTATTATGAGAATTATGGCTAATTTGATTTTCTTCATTTTACTTTCAAACCTTTGGTTTAATTTATTTTAGTAGGTGATTTTATCCCTTAATTAGTGTCTAATTTTTCAAATATTAAAGCTTTATCTATTCGATGGATAACTGCATTTACGTAAAGAACCGGATATACTTCCTGACCTGTGCCAACGTTTATTCCTGTCATAAAATTGGTAGTTTCGTCTGATTCTTCTATGCTCGTGTAAATTTCACCATTCTTGTCAGGCACCTGAATAATATCAATTACAGGTTTCAAAAATAATTTACTGTAAACTGTGGTATATGGTGTTGACCTTTCATCTATCCTTGCTGTTTCATAGTACTGGTCAGGCTGCTTTCCATCAGTAAATATCATTTCGCCCTGAATGAAGTGAAACTGTAAAAAGGTTTTTAACTGTTCCACTGTCATAGTATTGACTTTTGCACTATCTAATGCAGCATCGGTAGGTATAAGAACAGTATAAAATTCATTGTCGGATACAAAAGTGTATTTATATTCCTTGTTATTTGTTAGTCCGGCTTTATTCATTAAAGCATGGAACTTAGGAAAATCACTTGAAATTTTTGTAAAAAGTGTTGGACTTGAAAAACTAAACCAGTTTTTAATGTCATACGTAATTCCATTATCGGTAGCATCACTTAAAACTCTAGGATTATATTCCCGAGCAACTGTTGAACCTTTATATCCGATTGTTGTTTGACCTGTTCCTGAATACTCTCCTGTTTTATTATTTATTACAATATAGTTACCTGCTAAATTCGAAATGAATTCTTTTCTGGGAATACCAGTAGGAAGTGAAGTTCCAACATGGTTTAGCAACAACGTACGAAGGTCGCTCACACCAATAGGAAATTCCTGAAATCCACCCGGAAATACTTGGTATGCTGAAAATGATTCTGTGTTCGATTTATAGATAAAAGATGAATCTGCTGAAGTATTTGCATCTGATTCAATAAAGAATGTGTAATTTTTATTTGGCCGTTTTAAAGCCGGAAGCAAGTCAGCCCGTTCAATAGCCAGCATTATTTTATTATATCCACGCTGCAAATAGACTGGTCCGGTTATACTCTTAAATGCCCTGGGAACGACAGCTTTACTTAAGCCAATAAAAGTACTGTTACTACCAAATTCATGCTGAACAATATCGTTTTCGTCAAGTTGAACGATATCCTGCTCTCCATTATAAAATCCTTTTTCAAAATCGGTTGGATAAATAGTATTTTCAGATAAATAGGTATTTACTACAATTCTCTTAATAACGTCAGGAGTTCCATTGAAGGTTCCCCAACCATTTGGAATCTTAATATACTCATCAATAAAACTTTGGAAAGCCTGATTAGTGGGAGCCATTAATCCATGATGATACCGAATAGTGACATTTGAAGGCAACCCATATGTTCCTCTTGGCGGACTCGTTCTTTCCGAGTTTAAATCGAAGGCAAGATCGGGAAAAGTCAGGTCAAAAAGAGAATCTACCTCCAATCCTAAATCCGCACCAGGCTGATCCAGCGTTGCCTCTTGATTATACTCAAAATCAGGAAATAGATTTACGACATTAAAAAAGTCGGAATAGTTATTTGCACCTTCTTTGTCGCCAAGAATCTCATAGGCACTTTTGAGGGGCTCCACAACTTTGTCTACAATATAAACAAATCCGTTCTCTGCAGGTATTTCATCACTTGTTATTTTTGCGCCGGCAAAATAAATATCACCTGCACTGTCAAATGTCCGATTAAAATAAAACTCGTAATCCGATTTTTTCAAATCATAAATACTAAAGTATTCCTGATAAAAGAACGGTACATATTTTCTTGATTCTGTTACAACCCGCCTATACCAATTCGTTGTTAATGTATCTACAATAACAGGTTTATTGTTTTTACCAATCCCATAACTTTCTATGCCATACTTTAAATCTTTTTCCTTTAATAAGGTCTCACGTTTAAATCCTTTGGGCTGGTTGTTGTTTAAATCAAGTGTATCAATCCATCCGTAAACATCTAGCGTTCTGAGTTGAATTTTGCTCCATGGATTCTGAACGATGTGATACTTTACAATTTTTTCCAATTCCGGTAAAGGGATAGCTTCAACTGAATTGTATTTTGAATTACTTGCAAAATAATCTTTAAATGCTTCATCAGATGGGGCGAAAATTGTGTAACTCCCTGATACATCAAGGATTTTGTCATATCCGGTTAATTGGATACAGGTTGCAAAAGTTGAAAGTTCGGGTTGCGCCAAAACCTGTGAATAAACTTTACCTGCCAACCAATCAGGCCTTTGGTATTTTGTCATATCATCTTTACAACCAAAAAGTAAAAGCAATAATATCAAAGGCCACAACAACAATAAAGATTTGTTCTTGGTCATATTGGTTTAATTAATTAAAAACTATTCTAATACAAAAATATTGATCAGGCATCAAACATACTAAAAAAAGTCTATTTGTACAAAATACAAAATAAAGATTACTGAAAAAATCTTTCTATTTATTTTTATTCTTTATAATGATTGAATAATTCTGAAATCAGTGTTTTATAATATGTTCTTCACAATTACCAAAAGCTACAAAACCAACCTGCAAGTATTTGATTTACAAAACACAAAATGTGCTCATACATTTCTTTGAAATTATACTAAGGTGTACCTAACACGTAGAATCTTTACGTTTATCAAAATTGAAGGTTACCATTTTAATTGTAGAAAATTAAATCAAAAATAAAATTAACCCTAAATTTGCTCCTACTTTGATGTTCTAAAATATGAAAACTAAGGTGAAAAAATGCTTCGTATGCCAACGGGAAGTTATTGTTGACCAATTTACGATAAACCCGGAACTCAATCTTCCTGTTTGTGAAAAATGCAAAGGGACAAAAGAAGAAAAAGTTGCGATTGACGAATATCTTGATAGTTTAGCCGAGGGATTTGTTTGCGGATGTATATAAAAAAACCGCGAAAAAATCGCGGTCTTCTTATTTTCTGTTTCTATTTATTAATTTAAAAGGTGGGTGTAACCATCATTTAATAAGTTTGGCAAATAACTTGCGATTAAATCCAAAGCCATTTTATCATCCACTTTATTCGGTGTAATTATTTGCTGCTTTTTCAGTTCTTCTTCGCTAATTACTGCATTTGTTATTTCCTTTGGAACATTACGCCAGCTATTTTTAACTTCCTTTGTTCCAAATCCTTTTGAAGATGACAGATAACTTACATCAAAATACTTTGAATGAATTACATATTCAGTTCCTTCAACCGTATTTCTTTTCACTACTGTTACAGGTACTTCATCTTTGCTATAACTAATGGTCCAGATAGCTTCAACCTTTTTGCCCATAAAAATGTCATCTACCGCTGTAATCGAGAAAGTTTTGAATTCGGAACGACTGCCTGTTGCAAAACTGAAATTTGAAACGAATACAAAGAATACAACAACTACTGAGAATAAACCTAATTTTTTCATGACTTTAATTTTTAAGTTGATAAATAATGTTTCTGTTTTTAATATGTTTTCGTAAGGATAAGACGGCAGGAAATAAAAGACGTTACAATCTTTTTATCTGTTGAACAACATATTTCTTTAGTCGAAAATTGTTGTTTTTTTCACAAAAAAAATTTCACAAACAAAACACTTTCATTTTGCCATTAAATACTACGTTCGGGTTAGCAAATCATTTTTTGTTTCTCCAATTTATTTTCAGTTGGGAAATAATGAAACGTGAAATAAGTTTCGGTTAAGCTTGTTTTAATTACTAAAGAAGTAACAGTACATTAAATAATTCTCAGATGGAACTATCAATTTTTAGTATTTTGATTTATATATTTTTCAAGACGGTTCATTCCTTCTTCAATATTTTCTATTGAATTTGCATAAGAAAAGCGTAAAAACCCCTCTCCGTTTTCACCAAAATCAATTCCGGGTGTTACGCCAACATGCGCTTTCTCCAGAATATCGAAAGCCAGCCAATAACTATCGGGCGATAAATGTTTGGCATTTACAAATACATAAAATGCACCGGTTGGTGGAACTTTAATATCAAAACCCATTTTTTGCAGCCGGCTAATTATATATTTGCGTCTTTCATTATAAGTTTCTTTCATCTTTCTAATGTCTTCTGTCCCATCCCGTAATGCCGCAATTCCTGCACGCTGAACTGTCGAGCCGGCACAAATAAACAGGTTCTGTTGCAATTTCTGCATCGGACGGACATATTCTTTGGGCGCAATCACATAACCCAACCGCAATCCGGTCATTGCATAAAGTTTAGAAAATCCATTCAATACAAAAACATCACTGCTAAACTCCAACATCGAATGAGCTTTCTCTTCATAAACCAAACCATGATATATTTCATCTGAAATAATAGGAATTCCGATTTTAGCCAAATCTTTCATTATTTCTGGCGATAAAAGATTTCCTGTCGGATTCATTGGGCTGTTAATCATAATCGCTTTTGTTAACCCGGTAATATATTTTGATATTCCAGATGATCTAAACTGAAATCCATCTTCTTCAAAAACAGGAATTTTGACAGGCCTCGCCCCCAGAAAACGAATAAAATTCTGGTAACATGCATATCCTGGATCTGAAATTATGACTTCATCGCCAGGTTCGCACAATACGCCCAATGTAAGCAAAATAGCTGGAGAACTCCCCGAAGTGACAATAATTTGCTCAGGTGAAAGTTCAACCTTATAATCCGTCCAATATCTTTTAGTAATTTCTTCCCGCAATTCAGGATCGCCTAAACTATGTGTGTAATGCGTCCGGCCTTCGATGTAGGCTTGTTCAACAGCATTGGAAACGCACTCAGGAACATTAAAATCGGGCTCACCTACTTCCAGATGAATTACATTTATTCCCCGGTGTTCCATTTCTGCTGCCTTTTCCATCACCTCCATCGCAATGAATGGTTTTATTTCTTTTGCTTTTGGTGCTATCATGAAAAGTAAAATCTGGTTTTCGATAAATGTAGCCAGAAAAGGATTTGTAAACAATGACTACATGTATTAAATATTGACTATACTATATATTATTTAGCAGTTATAAATATTGTTTGGCAATACTTAGCGCCTGACTTTGGTAACCACCGCCAAACAGATAGTAATGATTTAAAACATGATACAACTGATACAACAGGTTTCGCTGTTGCCAATCGGCAGGAAGTGGATTTACTTCGTTATAAGCATTGTAAAAACGAGCAGAAAATCCACCAAACATGGTAATTATAGCAAATTCCATTTCCCTGTTTGCATAATAGGCAGCGGGATCAATTAGCGCAAATCCGTTTCCGGTTCGCATGTAATTGCCCGACCATAAATCACCATGAATTAAAACAGGTATCGAATCATCAGGGATTAATTCGGGAATTCGTTCCAAAAGTTTATTGTAAATATTTAACTCAGAAGATGAAAGAAATCTGTCCTTCTTAATTAAATCTAAAAGAAAGGATAATCGGTTTTCTGTAAAAAATGCAATCCAGCTTTTTTTCCAATTATTATTTTGAATTGTTGAGCCACAGTAATTATCGTTGTAAAATCCAAAATCTTCACTTTTATATTGATGCAAAAGTGCCAATCCTCTACCTAGATATTCATCGTTTGGCGAACCGTAAGAAGCTGGCAAATATTCAGTCACCAAAAATCCTGGCGTAGAATCAACATTCTTTGAGGCAAAAACCTCGGGAATTTTTATTTGCCCCAGAACTGCTTTTCGCATTTCAGTTAAACTTTCCGCTTCCCTTAAAAAAATATCGCTCGGACAATTTGCATTCCATTTCATGAAAAATGTTCCAACATTGGTTTCAATTTTCGTGGCATGATTGATGCAACCACCTCCAATCGAACTTGAACTTTTTATAAATACCGATTTACCGAAAACATTCGTTAACTCCCTTTCAACTTCATTTAACACAGAAGAATTCATTTTATACTTTTCTGATAAAAATAGTGGAACCGGATAATGAATCAAAACAGCTTACAAAAAAAGATTCCACATTCCGAATAGCAATGCAATTAATTCATAATGTTCAACTAAAGCTTTGTTTGGTATTTTAAGTCTATTTTAGTTTAAAATCAGTTTTCCACCCTTTCAGAGAGCTGGTTCAACCCCCGATTCAATTTTTTCGGATTTATTAATCCCTCCTGAATTCCTTTATTTTTATAGCTTTGGCATCAGGCTGCATAATTTCAGGATTGGTATCTGTTTGAGAAATTACAATGAAAGGAAAAACGAACAGAAATAACGCGATAAGTTTTTCATTGTTTTCGATTTAGTTATTAAATTGATATAAAATTACCTGGAAAAGATAAACTAAAACAAAGTGAATTAAGTAAATCATCTTAGAAGGATTAAAAATGAAACAGATCAGAATAGTTTTACTTTCTGCTTTTCTTTTTATGCAATTAGCTTCTGTATCGCAGGAAATAAACAAAGCGCAAAAGGACACCTCATCATTATCCGGCGAAATTGACGAGGTAACCGTAACAGCTTTTCGTTCTCCCTACAATTTATTTAATACGCCTGCACCCGTGAATTTAATCACTCCTCTTCAACTTGAAATCGGAAGTTCATTTACTCCTGTTGAAGCATTAAACCAGGTTCCGGGAATACTAATGCAACATGGAACGCTGAATACAAACCGTTTAACCATTCGCGGAATTGGCTCACGATCGGTTTATGCAACAAACAAAATAAAAGCTTATTTTGGTGAAATACCGCTCACATCCGGAGATGGAGAAACAACGCTCGAAGATTTGGAAAACTCGGCTATAAAACGGGTTGAAATTATTAAAGGCCCCTCTTCAAGTTTATATGGTGCAGGTTTAGCCGGTGTTATATTGTTTCATCCAAAAACTGTAGTAAAAAATTTTGTGCAGAACCAGATTTCAACGGCTTCTTTTGGTACAATAAAAAATACATTATCAACTGGGGTTATTCAGAATAAGTTTAATGTTTACGCACTTGGTTCCTATTTGAATAGTTATGGATATCGCAGAAACAACAAAACAAACCGTGCCAATATTCTGCTCAATTCCATGTATTCGTTCACCGAAAATTCAAATTTGCAATTGCTGTTAAAAGCCACTAAAATGAAAGGCTATATTCCAAGTTCACTTGACATAAATATGTTTAACAAATCTCCGGAAATGGCAGCTCAGAATTGGGCAGCAATAAAAGGTTATGAGGAATACAGCAACGGACAATTTGGACTTTCATACAATCTGGTAACACAAAAAAACGAAAAAATATCAGCAGCCGCATTTGGAAGTTTTCGTCAGAATGATGAACTACGACCATTTAACCGACTAAAAGAAAATTCAAGATTTGTGGGCTGGCGCGCTTATGCCCAAAAAACAATTGTTGCCGATGGTACAAGATTTACGTTTACTTCCGGACTTGAATTCTTTCGCGAAAAATATAACTGGTCAACAATTTCAAATGAAAATGAAAACCAACAGCTTTCAGACAATATGGAAAGAAGACAATATGAAAACCTTTTCATTCAAATGGAATCTGAATTTTCAAAAAAGGTTTATGTTTCGCTTGGAGTAAACGGAAACCTCACCCGGTTTTATTATACCGATCATTTTACTGAAAATGGAGATCAGTCGGACGATCATAATTATAAACCTGTAATTTCTCCTCGTTTTGGAATCAACTATGTCATCAACAAAAATCTTTCCTTATTCGGAAATGCCAGTCATGGATTTTCAACACCAACTTTTGAAGAAACTCTTTTACCCGGTGGCGAATTAAATAATGATATTAAGCCCGAATCCGGATGGAATTACGAAGGAGGAATTCGAACATTAATCTCAGATCAGCTTCAGTTTACTGCCAGTTATTACCGGATTTACATCAGTAATTTACTGGTTGCCCGCCGTACAGGTGAAGATGCATATGTTGGAGTAAATGCAGGGAAATCAATTCACCCTGGACTGGAAACTGAAATCCGCTGGAATATTACCCAACCACAAACTTACCCTGGTTTTACATTTATAGGAAATGCCACCGTTGCCAATTATCATTTCCAGGATTTTGTTGATTTGGAAAATGATTACTCGGGAAATAATTTGCCAGGAACATCAAAAAAAATCTGGATGTTAATGGCCATTGTCAATCCTGTAAAATATGCAAGCTTAACAGTTTGGCATCGCTACACGGGAGAAATGCCTGTCAACGATGCCAACTCTGATTATTCTGACGCATTTGGAATTACAAATATGGAATTGAAACTCCACGGAAATGGTAAAAAGCTGAAACTTGAGGTTAAGGGCGGAATCCAAAATATCTTCGATGTTCATTACGCATCAATGCTGGCAGTAAATACGCTGGCGTTTGGAAACAATTTGCCTCGCTACTATTATCCCGGAAATCCGAGAAATTATTATGTGTCGTTACTTATTGGGCTGGAATAAAGAGATAAAATCTCCAACCGACTTTATTATGTTATTTATCCAACTCTGGAAAACCAAAATATTTAAAAGATTACTCCGGATAGCCTGTTATTTTGCGGATATTATGGTAAAGCGGCTCCAATGTTTTATACATCTTTTTATAAACTTTATTGTGGAGATGATTATATAAATCTACGTTTTCCATATTAGGTAGAAACTCGTTTCTATAACCCGACATTTTTCCGACTGCTTCTTCCAAAGAAGAAAAATTGCCGGTTCCATAGGCTGTTAAAATTGCAGCTCCTAAACCCGATGTTTCTTCAGTTTCCCCGCGGACAATCGGAAGATTAAATATATCGGCTGCAATCTGACAAACTTCATCACTTCGGGAAGCGCCACCTGAAACTGCCAGTTTTTCGACCTTGATTTTTGTTACTTTTTCAATTTTTTCTTTTCCTTCAAGCAGCGCATAAATCAAGCCTTCGATAACAGCACGATAGATATGAGTTTTTTTATGTACATCGCCAAAACCAATCATAGCTCCTTTTGCAGCGGGTTCCGATAATCCCGGGCTCCAGTAAGGCTGAACCATAAGTCCCAATGCTCCAGGAGGAGATTTCTTTAACAATCGGTCCAATACTTCTTCTTCCGAAATCCCGTTCCTTTTAGCTTTCTTAACTTCTTTATGGGCAAATTCCTCTTTAAACCACTTTATCATCCAGAAACCACGAAATATTTCTACTTCAGGGTTAAATTCTCCCGGAACAACAGCCGGGTAGGACGGCATATATTTTATAGGTTCTAGGTATTTCGGGGATGTAGTTTGAATAGTAGCTGTGGTTCCAAAGCTAAGGCTAGCCATATCTTCTTTTAGAACACCCATTCCAAGCGTTTCACAACCCTTATCCGATCCGCAGGCAATGACTGGTAATCCGACCGGTAGCCCTATTTCTTTTGAAGCTTTTTCACTAATATTCCCCAACTTTTCGCCTGGAAGCTTTAACTCCGGCAGTTTTGAAATTTCAACAGGATACAATTTGGCGCTAAAGGTTAACAGGTCGTTTGGGTTTCCCCATTTTTGCCGTTTGTAATCAAACGGAACGTAACCGATTTGCGAGGCAACTGAATCAACAAAATTTCCAGTCAATTGATAATTCAGGAATCCCGAAACCTGCAAATATTTATGTGTTTTCTGCCAGATATCAGGTTGGTTTTGACGAATCCAATTGCATTTTCCATCGCGTTGAGCCTTATCTAAAGAATCACCGATTCCTATTGCGGCAATAATTAATTTCATCCAAAGCTTGGGACAATAAACCGGTTTTGCCTTTCGCTGATCGAGCCAGGTAATAACCGGACGCAAAGGGTTCCCGTTTTCATCGAGGTTAACCATCGAATTTCTTAATGTGGTTACTCCAACACCGACAATCAATTCAAAATAATGGGGATATTCAGTTTTAAGCGAATGGCAAGCCGTAGTTAGTGCATTCCAGTAAATTTCAGGTTCCTGCTCAGCCCACCCGGGTTGCAGGCTGATATATGGTTCAAATGCTACTTTTTGTATTGCCAGTAATTTTCCCTCAAGAGAAAAAATTATTGCCCGCAAACTTTGCGTCCCGCAGTCAATAGACAGAATGGTTTTCTGCATGAAATTTTTTCTTAAAATTAGAAAAACAAATCGAGGAACAGTCTCTTTTCAAATGTACAGTTCTTTCCATTTCGTGCCAATCGCATGTACGTATTTCTCTCCACGAACAGCATCCCATGTTAACAATTATGTTAATAATAAAATTTAATTCAAAAAAATTGCACTCATTGAATTAGTAATTTCGTGACGAGTGCAAAAAAAACCAATGAAAATAACCAGAATCGTATTTCTTGTTATCTACCATACTTTATTTTATTTATCGGGTTCAGCTTCTACCAATAAAACTTGTATTGAGGTTGATTCGCTTGTATTAACGGGTTATGCATCTGAAGAATTCACCGCTGTTAACGATACTTTCTACTTTGTTACTAATTGCGTAAGTAAACTATTTACGGGCAATATTTTAAAGAATGACAACATTCCAAATGGTGATGTAAAAATTTGTTTTGTTTTTGCTCCGCAAATAGGCGAAATATCTTTTGGGAGCAATGGAAATTTTACATTGACCCTACCCGAAAAATTTGAAGGGTTTCTTGAGTTCAATTATATACTATGTGAAACAAATAGTGAAGAGAGTGAATCCGTAGCAAAGGTTTCCGTTTTTGTTGAAAACGATAACGATTGTGACGGTGTAGTGAATCGTTTAGATTTGGATAATGATAATGATGGAATGCTGGATGCTGACGAAGGAAATGGCAAATTGGATTTTGATGGAGATGGCATTGCAGACAATTATGACATTGATTCTGATAACGACGGTATTTCAGATAACGAAGAGTGGCAAAAAGAAGGAAATTACATTAAACCATCTCAAATAGATGCAAATAATAATGGCTGGGATGACGCTTATGATGTTACTCTAAATGGAACCTACTATGAAGCGGAAGATACAGATTCCAATGGTATTCCTGACTATTTGGATGACGACTCTGACGGTGATGGTTTTCCGGATTGCACAGAAGGATTTGATAATGACGGGGATGGAATCGCTGATATTTCTCCGGTTAATACTGATACCGATAATGACGGACTAGACGATGCATTTGATGTTATTTCCTGCTGGACGAAAGGATGTAATTCAACCGGAAGTTGTTCTCCGTTGCCAGATAAAAATAAAAATGGAATCCGTGACTGGCGGGAGGCTCAAAACGAAGCAGAAGATGATGGTAATTCAAAACTTGACCCCGACTTCAACAACATTTTAATTTATCCAAATCCATCTGACGGAAATTTCTCAGTAGTTATTCCAGAACTAACAATTGACGAAAAAATCTATTTAAAAATATTTAATTCTCAGGGCATTGAAATATTTACCGAAGTATTGAGTTCAACAAATCATGAAATTAAAACCGGTATAGATTCCCCAGGCAATTATATTCTTCTATTTCAGTCAGAGAAAATAAATCACAGAAGTAAATTAGTAATTTACTAGTTTTTAACCGGTTATACAACTAAAGAATTATATTTAATAATTTGGTTTGTATTACAAACTTGTTTAACTTGTATAAACAAAAAAACTAAAATTATGAAAGCTGACGAATTAACCTTTGACGAAAAACAATCTTTAAAAGTTATTAAAACTGCGATAGCATCAAAAAAACGAGCCTTCAGAGACGATGGTCTTTTGCTTGTTCTGTGGGGAGCTGCCTTGTCAATCAGCAATTTTTGGAATTACTACAAAAACGTGAATTTAACGGCCTGGTGGATGAGAAATCTAATGGATCTACTGCAAATTATCATGGGAGTTTTAGTACTTGGATTTACTGCCTATTTGTTCTTTTTCAAAAAGAAAAAAGTAACAACTTACGAAGCAGCTTCTACCCGCTTTGTTTGGATTGGAGTAATTCTGGCTCACAATATCAATGTTATCATTACCAAAAGTCTTTTAACTGAAATTAATTTCACATTGCTTCAACCTTTACAAATGGTTTTAATAGGATTTGCTTTATTTGTAACCGGAGGTATTTATAGGTACTATTTATTGGTAGCCAGTGGTGTAATAATGTGGACTGCGGCTGCAATTGGTGCACACTACGGCATCGAAAGCCAGTTCCTTATCCGATCAATTGCAGAAGTTATTTGTTTTGTTATCCCCGGAGCAATTATGTTTGCAAAACAAAGAAAATTTGAAACCAATGTTTAAAAACCTTGATCCGTTGCTTCATTCACAGGTCCGGTTGGCAATTATGTCTATTTTAATTGGTGTTAGTTCTGCCGAGTTCTCATATTTTCTTGAAAATATTGAAACGACAAAAGGAAACCTGAGTTTTCAGCTTACTAAATTGAAAGAGGCCGGATATATTAAAATAATGAAATCATTTCGGAATAACTATCCCCTTACTACTGCCAGCATTACAGAAAAAGGAATTAGCGCCTATGAAAGTTATGTTGATGCTATTTCAGATTATTTTAAGAACCTGAATAAAGATTAAATTAATTATTACACGGTTCTTTACTTTTTTCCCCTCATTCGGAAGACTGCAAATTCATTTAGAAGTGAAAATATTTATCCAGTGAGTTTTTCCTTTTGTTTTTGTTTTCATATACTATTTGTTTAAATAACAATAAGCACTACATTTGTAAATGCTAAACAACTGATAACAAAAACCAGAACTAGGTAAAAAAAACTGTATTTATAATATCATAAAAAATCAGATAGTTCATCTGACATGAATTGAATTACAATATTTTAAAATAATTATACGCAAGTGAAATACGGATATTTTGACGACCCCAACCGTGAATATGTAATCACCAATCCTGAAACCCCGTGGCCATGGATTAATTATTTGGGGAACGAAGATTTCTTTTCGCTGATCTCGAATACAGCCGGGGGTTATTCGTTTTACAAAGATGCCAAATTCAGACGTTTAACGCGTTACAGATACAATAATGTTCCGATGGACAGTGGCGGTCGGTACTTTTACATTAAAGATGAGGAAACAATCTGGTCGCCCGGATGGAAACCGGTAAAAACGGAACTGGATCAATACGAATGCCGTCACGGAATGGGATATACTTGCCTGAAAGGGATAAAAAATGAATTAGAAGCTAAAGTCTTGTTTTTTGTACCTCTAAACACCCATGCTGAAATTCAAAAACTATCTTTAACCAACCACTCCGGAAAAACAAAAACAATAAAACTGTTTTCTTTGGCCGAATGGGCACTTTGGAATGCTGCAACCGACATGGAAAATTTTCAAAGAAATTTTTCTACGGGTGAAGTTGAAATAGAAGATTCTGTTATCTACCATAAAACAGAATATAAAGAACGACGAAATCATTATGCCTATTACGCTGTTAATTCTTCCATTCAGGGATATGATACCGACCGGGAATCTTTCTTTGGTCTGTATAACGGTTTTGAAGAACCGCAAGCAGTAATAGAAGACAAACCGCGAATGAGCCAGGCGCACGGATGGTCGCCTATTGCATCGCACTATCTCGAAATTGAGTTAAAAAGTAATGAATCAAAAGATTTCATTTTTATTCTGGGCTATGTCGAAAATAGTCAGGACGAAAAATGGGAATCAAAAAATATCATTAACAAAACCAAAGCAAAAGCTACCATAAAAAAATTCGACACCTCTCCAAAAGTTGATCAGGCCTTTGTTGAATTAAAAGAATATTGGGATAATCTGCTTAGTATTTATATCGTTAAATCGGGCGATAACAAACTGGATCGAATGGTAAATATTTGGAACCAGTATCAATGTATGATTACTTTCAACTTTTCTCGCTCGGCTTCTTTTTTTGAAAGTGGAATTGGCCGGGGAATGGGATTTCGTGATTCAAACCAGGACTTGATTGGTTTTGTACATCAAATTCCGGAACGGGCCCGGGAAAGGATCATTGATATTGCTTCCACTCAGTTTCCGGATGGAGGTTGTTATCACCAATATCAACCTTTAACAAAACAAGGAAATAACGATATTGGAAGCGGTTTTAACGATGACCCTATTTGGTTAATTGCCGGAACAGCCAGCTACATTAAAGAAACCGGCGATTTTGGAATTCTTGATGAAATGGTTCCGTTTGATAATGACTGGAGTGTTGCACGTTCGTTGTTTGATCATTTAACTGTTTCGTTTGATCATGTTATAAGGAATCTCGGTCCACATAAATTACCTTTAATTGGCCGTGCCGACTGGAATGATTGTTTAAACCTGAATTGCTTTTCCAATGATCCTGACGAATCTTTTCAAACTACCGAAAATAAAACTGAAGGTTCAAAAGCCGAGTCGTTGATGATTGCAGGGCTTTTTGTAGTTTATGGACGAGAGTATGTTCGACTTTGCAATATTTTGGAAAAAACAAATGAGGCCAAAAGAGCACAGAAACATATTGATTTAATGATTACTACAGTAAAAAAATATGGTTGGGACGGTGAATGGTTTTTACGAGCGTATGATTATTCAGGGAACAAAATAGGTTCCAACGAAAATGAAGAGGGAAAGATCTTTATTGAATCCAATGGTTGGTGCGGGATGGCCGGAATTGGCATGGAAGAAAGTATGGTTGAGAAAGCCCTAAACTCAGTAAAAAAATACCTTGATAGTGACTACGGAATCGTGCTGAATAATCCTGCATTTAGCAAATATTATATTGAATACGGCGAAATATCAAGTTATCCACCCGGATATAAAGAAAATGCAGGAATCTTCTGTCACAATAACCCCTGGATCATAATTGCTGAAACCATAATTGGACGCGGGGAAATGGCCTGGGAATATTATCAAAAGATTTGCCCGTCTTATCTCGAAGAAATCAGCGATTTGCATAAAACAGAGCCCTATGTCTATTCTCAGATGATTGCCGGTAAGGATGCATTTAAACCGGGCGAAGCAAAAAACTCCTGGCTTACAGGAACTGCCGCATGGAATTACCTTGCCATAACTCAACATATTCTTGGCATTCAAACCGACTATGACGGTCTGATTATTGACCCGTGTATTCCCAAAGAATGGGATGGTTTTTCCGTGCAACGAAAATTCAGAGGAACTACTTTTAACATTGAAATTAGTAATGAGGCACATGTTTCAAAAGGGATAAAAGAAATATGGTTGAACGGTGTAAAATTAGAAGGCAATAAAATTCCACTTCAAACAGTTGAAATGTGCCAGGTAAAAGTAAAAATGGGTAAACCTGAAAATGTATTTTCAGAAACGTCTGGAATTAATATCAAAAGTGAAAAACACTGAAAGCAGACAATTGAATTTAGAATTTTTATTTTTACTCTCCGGAACAGATAAAATATTCAGCACTTTCCACAATTTATTTATCAATAAAAAGTTGATAATAAAATTGGTTTGTTAGATTTGTGCCGATGATAAAACTTAGACTTTTTTCACTGCTTATTTTTATCCTTTTTCTCTGTCATCAAGCTTCCGGACAGAGTAATAATGCAACGCTAAAAGGTGTAATTGTCGATCAGGATGGGAACCCGCTTGACATGGTAAATATCGCGCTGAAAGACTATGTTTTAGGTACAAGTTCAAATCGTGAAGGAAAATTTACGCTTCGCATCCCGGCACAAAAAAATATCATTGTCTTTTATTCTTCAATTGGATACCGCTCGGTTGCTGATACAATTTTTGCCGCCGTAGAAGAAGATATCTTCAGAAAAATACAATTAACTGAAGCTGATTTAAAACTTGCTGAAGTTACGGTTTCGCAGCAGCGAAGAAATGGCAGCAACATTACCCGGCTCGATCCCAAATTCGCTGATGATATGATAAATATGGGAACCGGTGCAGTGGAAGCCATGCTAAAAACACAACCGGGTGTGTCGTCAAACAACGAACTTAGTTCGCAGTACACGGTGAGGGGTGGAAATTTTGATGAAAACATGGTTTATGTAAACGATATTGAAATTTATCGGCCATTTCTTATACGCGCCGGTCAACAGGAGGGATTAAGCTTTATCAATAATGACATGGTTTCAACCATCGAATTTTCAGCAGGTGGTTTTGATGCAAAATATGGTGATAAAATGTCGTCGGTATTGGATATTAAATACCGAAAACCCAGTGAATTCAGAGGCTCGGCTTCAGCAAGTTTATTAGGAGCAACTGCTCATTTCGAAGATGTTGCGTTAAAAGGGAAACTGGCGCATATTTCAGGCATTCGTTATAAAACCAACCGCTATTTACTCGGCAGTCTTGATGAACAAGGCGAATATGACCCTGAATTTCTCGATTTTCAAACCTACATTACTTACCAGTTTTCTGAAAAACTTGATATTTCATTTCTGGGGAACATTTCACAAAATCAATATAAATTTATTCCTCAAACACGCCAAACAACTTTTGGAACCTGGCAGGCTCCGTTAAATACAAAAATTTATTTCGACGGGCAGGAAGTAGACGACTTTAAAACTTATCTCGGAGCTCTTTCAGCAAATTTCCATCCTTCGGCTAACTTAAACCTGAAATTTATTGCTTCGGCATATTATGCAACAGAACAGGAAACCTATGATATTTCCGGCGACTACTATCTGAATCAACTGGAAAGAAACATGGGAACAGAAGAATTTGGCGACAGCATTCTGAATCTTGGTGTTGGTTCCTTTATCAATCATGCACGAAATTATCTGGATGCAACAGTTTACAGCTTTGCACACCGCGGAGCACATAATTCAGATAATCATCTGGTTAACTGGGGAGTTAAGTTTCAACACGAAGACATTAACAATAAAACAAACGAGTGGATTTTCCGGGATTCAACCGGCTACTCAATTCCATATTCCGATTCGGAAGTTAAATTGTATTATTCTCGAAACAGCAAAAATTCGATTGGTTCAAATCGTTTTACCGGGTTTGTTCAGGATACCTGGAATGTTCCGGTAAAAAGTGGGGATTTATATTTAACGGGCGGAGTACGATTTAATTATTGGGATTTCAGCGATGAAATTCTTATCAGCCCTCGTTTAAATGCGAGTTATTATCCGGAGTGGAATAACAAAATTTCCTTTCGACTGGCTGCCGGAATGTATTATCAAACTGCATTTTTTAAGGAGTTGATTTTCCCTGACGGAAGTATTGATTACAATACCAAAGCTCAACGTTCATATCAGATAGTTGCCGGTTCCGATTTAATCTTTACCGCATGGGATCGTCCGTTCCGCTTTACCACGGAAGCCTACTACAAATACATGAACAGGCTAATTCCTTATCAGATTGATAATGTTCGAATCCGATATTTACCGGATCAGGAAGCGGTTGGTTATGCCACCGGTCTTGATATGAAAATCAACGGAGAATTTGTGAGCGGTGTTCAATCATGGGCCAGTTTGTCAATTATGTCAACCCAGGAAAATATTTATGGTGACGACCACTGGATAACCGATTTACACGGAAACCAGGTTTGGGTTGAACAAGGATTTATTCCCCGACCTACCGATCAGAGAGTAAATTTCAGTTTATTTTTTCAGGATTATTTACCCGGAAATCCAACCTGGAAAATGCAATTGGCAGGATTTTACGGCTCAAGACTCCCCACCGGACCTCCAAATGCTCAACGATACCAGGACACTTTCAGGATGCCTTCATATCGTAGGATTGACCTTGGATTTTCGAAAGTTTTAATCAGCCCGGCGCATCAGGTAAATCGCAATTTCCTTCGTCAACTGAATGACATGTGGATCAGCCTCGAAGTATTCAACTTATTGAACATAAATAATACAATTTCATATTTCTGGGTATCCAGTATTTATGGCGATCAGTTTGCAGTACCGAATTATCTTACCGGGAGAAGAGTAAATTTAAAACTAACGGTAAAATTCTAAAAACAGAGTGATACTTAAAATTCGCTTAATTACCCAAGCTCAATAACTCCAAATCATTTCAAGTATTAACAGTTTGCAGATCCTTTAGAGTTCTGCCCCGAATGTTCCCGCTCTTCACATTTTTTTTATCTTTAAAGCCATTCGAAAAAATCAGCTGTTCATGATTACTGTTTTTATTGCCTACATTCTGGTTTTAATTGGCATTGTGGCTTACTCTGCCCGCCGTTCGAAAACCAACGATGATTTTGTTCTGGGAGGAAAGAAAATCTCAGGAATTTCACTTGCCTTGTCAGAACGTGCAACGGGAGAATCGGCGTGGCTTTTACTTGGATTGACCGGACTCGCCTATGCTGAAGGGATGGCGGCAATTTGGGTTGCCTTAGGTTGCGTAACCGGAATTCTTTTTTTATGGACTTTTTTGGCCGAACCACTGCAAAAACTGGCAGAAAATACAGGAGCTTTAACTGTATCGGGCCTTTTTTCATCGAAATTTAAAGGAACTAACCGAAGTTTTGGAATTCTATCATCAGCAATCATCATATTCTTTTTTATTCTTTACATCGCTGCTCAATTCAGCGGAGCCGGTAAAATTTTTAACGACACGTTTAACATTGATCCTTTCTGGGGAATGGTTATTGGATCGGCACTGGTAACCATTTACACAATGCTTGGCGGATTTATTACCGTTGTAGCCACAGATGCATTTCAAGCCATTTTAATGGTAATAACCTGCGTGGTTTTACCAATAATTGCATTGCAGATTGCTGCAACCTATAATATTCATATTGCCGACACACTGCGAAATGCAAGTTACATGGTACAGTTAAATGCAGGTACGGTAAAACAGGCAACCGGTGGATTAATGATTTTAAACGGAATGAGCTGGGCCCTGGGCTACACGGGGCAGCCACAATTGTTAGTTCGCATGATGGCAATGCGAAATAAAAAAGAAACGGCACAAAGTCGTTGGGTGGCTGTAGCATGGACATTGCTTTCGTACATTGGTGCTTTTATGATTGGAATTATTGGTTACAAACTTGTACAGGCAGGAGCTCTTGGCGATGCTGCTGCAATTATTGCCAACGACTCCGAAAAAATAATGCCGATAATGGTTATGACCTTATTAAACCCGATTCTGGCCGGAATTCTCCTTTCAGGAGCAGTCTCTGCAATGATGTCAACTGCATCGTCGCAATTAATGGTAGTTTCTTCTTCTATGACGGAAGATCTTTATTTGAATATAACAAAGAAGAAAATTGATGAGAAACGGATGCTTTTCCTCAATAAAATATTGACCCTGTTTGTAGGGTTGCTTGGCTTTCTTCTTGCAATTACAATGAAAGATACCGTTTATGGACTTGTTTCATATGCATGGAGCGGAATTGGAGCTTCTTTTGGACCCGCCATTGTTTTACTGATTTTCTGGAAGCGATTTTCCCGAGTCGGAGTTTTTGCAAGTTTAATAACCGGAACCCTTTCTGCCGTAATCTGGAAAACCTGGCTAGTTAACCCTACGGGTATTTCAGAAAGATTAGCGAGTTATCTGCTCGCATTTGCTATGGCTATTATTTTTAGTCTGATTTTTCCAGAAAAAAAGCCATCCACTTAATTCTTTTCAAACACCATTTCTCCCAATTCATGTTTTTCGAATTGGTTATTTTCCAATTTAGGAGTTGAGCCATTAGTATAAATATAGATGGCTGCTTTTTGTGTTTGGGCTGAGTTTTTAAAGATATTTTCGCGCAATACCAAATCTTTGGCAGGCGAGTTTACAGAGAACCCAAATCCAATGTTGTTCTCAATAACATTATTTAAAAATGTATTTCGATGTGGCGCATTCGGTTCCCGTTCTCCACGAAGGTTAATTCCGTCATTCTGGTTCTCAAAAACATGATTTTTAGCAAATGTTACATCAGTATCTTTATGTCCTGTACAAATTCCAAATCGTCCGTTATGATGAAATTTGTTTCCTTCTACCCTGCTTTCATACACCCGCCAGCAAATATATAACCCATCGCGGTCATTATTGTGAATATCATTGTTTTCGATAACCGAAAACGGAGAACCTGTTCCCGGATGCAGACCCGTATTACCGCTACCTGATATCTCACTGTTTTTTATAGTAACATTCTCCGTTATTTGCCAGCTTATTCCTTCACCATTAAAATCTTTAACATGCACTTTGTTAACAGTTACATGCTTTGAGCGCATAATTAATATCCCCGCACTATTGCATCCATCCGCAAAAAAATTGTCAACACGGTTTCCATCGGCGGTTAAATTTGAAACAGATGCATTTTCAATATCAAGGGCTTCAATAACCGAAGATGCATTGGAAATAAGCCCGTTTTTATCAGAGCGATAATCACGAATTAATCCTTTATCAATATATATTACATTATCTGAAATATCAGTAATATAGGCTGTTGAAACATTCCAGCAACTATTATTCTCGCTGTCTGTAATCTGAACTTTCATTCCGACCTGAAATCCATCCGGATTTTCAACGGTTAATTTTAGTTCACCAAAATCAGCATCTATTACAAATGGAGTTTCAAATCCTTTGGCCTTTTTCAAAATTGTCTCAGAAGCTCCGGAACCAACCAAATGTACGTTCGATTTCAAACGAACCGGAGCAATAATTTCATAAGTCCCGGGATTAAGTTTCACCGTTCCACCGGTTTTTGCAACTGCATCAATGGCAAATTGAATTGACTGATTATTAAATCCTTCCACAGTAGCATCATTACCGCCAACTGTCATCACAAGTTCCTTCACTTTAGGAGTAACCAATGCATCCACTTCTTTTTGTTGAGTTTGCGCCAAAAGACCTGAAGATAATATACTAAGAGCAATAAAAAGTCTTGATTTCATAATTTCAGTTTTAGTTCTCTCAAATTTAAAATGTTCAGTCTGAATAATCCTTATTAAGTCAAAAAAATGTCAGATTATTTGTCAAACTAAATCAATTTAAAATATTATGTTTTATCCGCCAAAATAAACTATTATCTTCGTGAATTCTGAAATTAAACACGTTGGAAACATACTTAAATAAAACGGTTTGGATTACCGGAGCATCTTCCGGAATTGGAGAAGCAGTGGCTCTTGAGTTATCAAAAGAGAAAGCAAATCTTATATTATCGGGGCGTAACGAAACTGCGCTGGAATGGGTTGGGGCAATGTGTAAAGCCAACGGAAGCGAAGTACAGATAGTGCCGTTTGATTTAGGGGATGAAAAATCAGTAATTAATGCAGCAGAAACGGTACTGAAAACAACACAAAGAGTTGATTGTCTTTACCATTTTGGCGGAATCAGTCAACGGTCGTTTGTGGCTGAAACCCCCATGTTTGTTGACAGAAAAATATTTGAGGTAAATTATTTTGGAACAATTGCACTTACAAAGGCCGTTTTACCGTTAATGATAGAGCAAGGAGGCGGTCAGATTGCAGTTACTTCAAGTATTGTTGGAAAATTTGGTTTTCCTTACCGCTCGTCGTATTCTGCGTCAAAACAAGCTTTACATGGTTTTTTTGAAAGTTTGCGTGCTGAAGATGTGAAACATAACATTGAAGTATCTGTTATTATTCCAGGAAGGATAAAAACAAATATTTCGGTTAATGCCATTGATAAAGAAGGAAAAGCACATTCAAAAATGGATGAAGGGCAAAACACAGGAAAGCCTGCAGATGAAACTGCAAAAGTTATTATCCGTAAATTGAAGAAGCGAAAAAAAGAAATACTGGTAGGAGGCACAGAAGTAATTATGGTACACATTCGAAGGTTTCTTCCGCGCTTATTTTATTACCTGGCTGCCCGGGTAAAACCTTTATAAAAGAAAATCAAATTAATATAGATTTTATGTCAGGAAAGATTAACGGAATTCAGCAATTGGGTGTAGGGGTTGAAAATGTACACGAAGCATGGAAATGGTACAGGGAACATTTTGCAATGGATATCCGAATGTTTGAAGAGGCTGCTACTGCCGAATTAATGTTGGCGCATACCGATGGCAAACCACGTGAAAGACATGCTGTTTTAGCCTTGAATATGCAAGGTGGAGGCGGATTTGAAATTTGGCAACACACCGGAAAAAAACCGCAACCTTGTCCGTTTGAAATTCAACTGGGTGATTTGGGCATAAACATTGGAAAAATTAAGGCTGAAAACGTACCCATTGCTTATTCTAAATTTGTGAATTCCGGTTTGAATCTTTTAGGATCGATTCACAAAGATCCAAATGAAAATGAACATTTCTACATGAAGGATATTTACGGAAATATTTGGGAAGTAAAAAGTTCGTCAGAAGTTTTCCGAAAAAAAGAAAAATCAGTTAGCGGGGGTGTTTACGGTGCTGTTATCGGCGTTAAAAACATGGAGGAAAGCCTTAAAGTTTACCAGGAGATTCTGCAGTATGATAAAATTGTATATGATAAAACCGGAATTTTTGAAGATTTTAAAGGAATTCCGGGAGGCGACCATGAATTCAGACGTATTTTACTTCGACATTCGGATGTAAAAAAAGGCGCTTTCAGTCCTTTCTTCGGACATTCTGTAATTGAACTGGTACAGGTTTTAGACCGTGAACCACGTGATATCTACCAAGGACGAATTTGGGGAGACCCCGGCTTTATTCATATTTGTTTTGATATTAACGGGATGGACGAGTTCCGAAAAAAATCGAAAGCACTCGGGCACCCGTTTACAGTTGACAGCGCTCATGCCGGAGAGTCATTTGACATGGGAGAAGCCGCAGGAAATTTTGCCTACATTCAGGCCCCGGAAGGAACTTTAATCGAGTTTGTAGAAACGCATAAAATTCCTATTCTTAAAAAGTTTGGCTGGTACATCGATCTACGAAAACGCGGACAGCACGAACTACCAACATGGATGCTAAAACTGTTTAAGTACAAAAGGGTAAAAGACAAGAAGTAAATTTTCAACTGAAAGCTTCAGGAAAATAACTTAATGTTCCCCCAATATTTAATTTTCCTTTACTGAGAATTTGTAAATGGTTGTTGATTGATACGTTTCGCCCGGATTTAGCAACGTTGAAGGAAATGCCGGCTGATTTGGGCTGTCAGGAAAATGTTGGGTTTCAAGACAAAAACCGGTTCTTTTTCCATAACCAACTCCGCTTTTGCCTATCTCCTGCCCGCTTAAATGATTTCCGGTATAAAGTTGAACTCCGGGTTCTGTTGTAAAAACCTCCATGTACCTGCCACTTTCCGGCTCAAAAGCACTGGCGGCAAAAGCAAGTTCGTTATCTGTTTTATTAATTATATAATTAAAGTCATATCCGGAACCATACTGTAACATTTGATTATCAGAATCAATTCGATCGCCAATAACGTGTGGTGTCGTAAAGTCCAAATCAGTTCCTCGTATATCCTCAATTTCCCCGGTCGGAATCATCTCTGAATTTACAGGTGTCGATTTATCTGCATTAATAACCAGAACATGGTTTAAAATATCGCCGTTTCCTTCGCCCCGCAAATTAAAATAGCTGTGATTGGTGATATTTATATGACAGGCCTTGTCAGTTGTAATCTCATAGTCAATCTTCAGCTCATTGTCATCTGTTAATGTGTATGTGGTTTTTGCTGTTTTATTTCCGGGAAAACCAAATTCGCCATCTGCACTTTCTAACGAGAAAGTAACTGAATTACCATTTTGTTTTGCGTCCCAAACTTTTCGATACCAACTATCCGGACCGGAATGTAAACAAGCAGAACCATTGTTCACCGGGAAATGATAAGTTTCCCCATCAATCGTAAAACTTGCATTTGCAATACGGTTGGCAAACGGACCAACTACTGCGCCATGACTCGCTCCATATTTTGTGTAATCATCAACAGATTTAAACCCTAGTAAAACATCTGCAAAATTGCCTTTTTTATCAGGTGCATAAATGGACACAATTTTTGCCCCGTAATTGGTTAATGTAACAACCATTCCGCTTTTGTTTTTTAACGTAAACAAATCGGTTGATTTTCCATCAATTACTTTTTCAAAGTCAGCTTTTGTATATGGCATTGATATTTCTTTTTGTTTGGTCTCAGTTGTACATGCAGCAAATAAGGCTACAATTAAAAGCAGGTTTAGGATTTTCATTCGTAATTAATTTAAGTTTTCAAACATAACATAATTCGACCATAAAAGTACAAAATCGAATTTAAAACTTAAACCGCTTAATTGCGCTATTCGCCAACACAAATTAGTTTTTGGGCCTTTTTTCAATCGGAAGCAGAATTTCAACCGTGTCCCCGTCTTTCCATTTCCGGGCAATCTGGCAATATTCTCCGGGTGTAGCAACGTATTTTACACTTAAAGCAGTTACCGTTGCACCCTTTGCCCACGAAGGAATCCGGATAAACAGTTCAACATACGGATGCTCCGTTACATTAAACGTTACGATTAATTTCCCCGATTCAGGAAAATCGTTATCCTGAGTAATTTTTACAGTACCTCCCAAAGTGTGGTTGTATTCGATTGTTGAATTTACAAACATATTTAGCTGGATATGATCCACATTTTTTGTGTAAATAAATGACTTAACAAGATTTTTGACTTCATCGTTCAAATAAAATTTTGACTGGTAAATCAAATCTTCCAATGCTTCTCCGTATTTATTATCTCCGGTAAGTTCAAGCAAATAACCGGTGGCATCAATCCATTCCATCAGTTGATCCGTGTTAAACTTTTCTGTATAAATATTAAACCCTGCCCATTTCTTTTCAAAAAGATCTAAATTAAACTGTTGATCACGCTCTACATAAAATTCCTTCATTTTCAACAAATCGGAGATTGCTTTCTCCGATTCTTCCGCCCCCGATGAGAGCATTTCACTTTCTTTAGTTGAATCTTCAGCAGAATAATTGATCTCTACTTTTTCGCGGGTTATACGCTCAAATTTTATTTCAGGAAATTTCTCCTTTCTTCCGCAAGAAACCGTGATAAAAACAATAGTGAAGAAAATAAAGCTGTACTTAAAAAACATAGTGAAATTCTTATTTAAAGAATAGTAACAGTTTTTTATTTCGGGTGTTCAAAATCAAAAGAAAAAAAAGTTTTCCTAATATATTTTTCGAGTTTCGGGAATGTTTTTTCGGTAAGTTTTTTTCATAAAATCCAAAATAAAAAGTATTATTCTTGTTGATTAAAGGAGAGGATTCTTCTCACCGGCCAAAACCAAAACCCATTCCATCCACTGAATTTATTCCATTATTGTTATTTCCAATAAGGCCAAACATGTCTTTAACACGTTGCTGTTTTGGGAGCCGAAAAAAGCCTGTTGCCGATCTTTATATATTTCTTCAAAAAACCATGCATTAGCAGCAATCATAACAAGAAAAAATACAAAGAAAAAGACAAAAGACTTCTTTAATCATTTGTTTTTGTCCGAAAATTAAATTACACAAAATAATTCCATATATTTGTTCCACTGAAAACTAAAAAGTAAGCGCTATGATAGTCTCAACATTCATTACCACATTTACCCTGCCGTTCTAAGGTAGCATCAGAGATTATTAACGCAGTATTCATTTTTTCATTACAAATTTTCTTCAAAATGGCGGACAAAAAAAACCTGATTTTGTCTTATAAAAGATTAAGGAATATAGATTTCAGGGTCGTTTGGCAGGACATAAAAGAAGCGATTTCGGGCACGGAACGTGATTTTACTGAAACTCGATTAGGTAAAGCAATTTTTATTCTGGCCGTTCCAATGGTACTTGAAATGATTATGGAATCCGTTTTTGCGGTTGTTGACATTTTCTTTGTATCGAGGCTTGGTGCCGATGCTGTGGCAACTGTTGGAATAACAGAATCGGCAATGACCATTGTTTATGCAATCGGGATGGGGCTGGCAATGGCAACTACTGCGCTTGTTTCAAGACGAATTGGCGAAAAGAAAAAAAAAGAAGCAGGAGAAGTTGCATTTCAATCGATTATGGTTGCGATAATTGTTTCTGTTTTTATTGCAATACCCGGAATTTTATTTGCACCTCAATTTCTTCGCTTAATGGGAGCTACTGAGTCGATGACAGAAAACGGTTATTTATTTCCTGCGATAATGTTCGGAGGAAATGTTGTTGTTATGCTTCTCTTTATTATTAATGCAGTTTTCAGAAGTTCGGGAGACGCAGCTATTTCCATGCGGGTAATGTGGTTTGCCAATATTATTAACGTTATTCTCGATCCTCTGCTAATTTTTGGAATTGGCCCTTTTCCTGAAATGGGTTTAAAAGGGGCAGCTGTAGCAACTACTATCGGCAGAGGACTGGCGGTAATCTATCAGTTTTATCTGCTTTTCAAGGGAAATCACCGAATCAGATTATACCTGGGGAATATGAAAATAAGGCTGAATGTAATCTGGAATCTTCTGAAAATATCGCGTGGTGGAATTTTACAAAATCTGATTGCCACTTCCAGTTGGGTACTTTTGGTGCGGATTATATCCACTTCAGGCCCGGATGCATTGGCAGGATATACAATTGCCATTCGTATTGTTATCTTTTTACTGCTTCCGGCCTGGGGATTAAGTAACGCTGCATCAACCCTGGTTGGCCAAAATCTTGGAGCAAAAAAGCCCGATCGTGCGGAGAAATCCGTTTGGATAACTGCTTATGTTAATATGGTTTTCATGGGAGTTATGGGCATCATGTTGTCATTTTTCCCGGAGTTCTTCATTCGGTTGTTTATTTCGGAAACAACTGTTATTGAAAATGGAATAACCGCACTTCGCACCATTAGTTTCGGTTTTCTATTTTATGCCATCGGAATGGTAATGGTACAGGGATTTAATGGAAGTGGCGACACTGCTACCCCTACCAAAATAAACCTGATCTGCTTTTGGCTATTTGAAATACCTTTGGCTTATTTACTTGCAATTACTTTAGATATGGGATTAATGGGGGCCAGTATTGCAATTGTGAGTGCCGAAACTTTATTAGCAATTATTGCGTTAACTCTGTTCAGAAAAGGAAAGTGGAAATTAAGAGAGGTTTGATTTCTCTGTATCGATAGAGCATCACATCTTTTTTCTGATAATGAATATATTTTAGTTTCAGAAATTTACTTTTTTCAAAATAACAGTTTAATAAATTCGGGAATATGAAAAAGAAATTTGGAATAGAACTTAAATGGGCATTTATTTTTATCGGCATTTCACTTCTTTGGATGGTATTGGAAAGATTAACGGGTCTTCATGACAAATACATCAGTAAACATATTATCTATACCAACCTTTTTGCAATACCTGCAATTATCATTTTTGTTCTTGCGTTACTCGATAAACGTAAAAATTTCTACAATAATAAATTGAGCTGGCTTGACGGGTTCCTGGCAGGACTTGTAATTTCAATCATCATTACCGTTTTTAGTCCACTTACCCAGCTAATAACAATTAAAGTTATTACTCCTGATTTCTTTCCGAACATGATAAATTATGTTGTTGAATCGGGTAAAATGAGCCAGGAAAATGCAGAAGATTATTTTAATTTAACCAACTACATGATGCAAAGTGCACTTGGAGGCTTACTAATGGGCGCAATAACATCTGCAATTGTAGCTTTATTTGTAAGAAAAAAATAGAACAAAAAGAATGAAAGTTGCTCCTGTAGCCGATATAGCAAACCGCAAAAAAGTGGTCTAAATTGGCTGGAATCAGAATTATTGAAAACAACCGATTGTTTACCCATTAATAAGTTTCATTAAACACAATTGATACTTCTGTTGTTTTATTTGCATGATAAAATATCAGAACGAAGTAAATAAAATATTCATTTCCTATCATTCGGGCATTTATACGCTTGAAGTAGAGCAATTAATCCCAACATCCATTTTCAGGGCATGGGATTTTTTCTCCAGTCCGGGAAATTTATCTGAAATTACTCCTCCAGAAATGAATTTCACCATTACTTCAGGAAATACGGAGAAAATGTATGCCGGTCAAATTATCTCATACAAAGTAAATCTTTCAAAAGGAATAAAAACGAACTGGGTTACCGAAATTACCGCTGTAAAAGAGAATAGCTATTTTATTGATGAACAACGATTTGGGCCTTACAAAATGTGGCACCACGAACACCATTTTCAGGAAAACGATGAAGGTATATTAATGAAAGACAAGGTTAGTTACAAGATTCCTTTCGGTTTTTTAGGCAGACTTATTCATTTTTTTGTAATCAGAAGAAAGCTTGTAAATATCTTCTTATATCGAATGAAAATACTTGAGAAAATTTTTTCAGTTTAAAATAAGAAAGAAAGCTTTTCATAAAAAATTCTTTGCTATATAAATAAGTCTTATTTTCAACCTGAAAATAAAATCGTCATGAATATCAAATCATTTTTATTGCCAGTTCTTTTACTGATTTCACTTGCCGGAAAAACTCAGCCTGAAATAAATTTGGTATTCGACACGCACAAAGCCGAATATCTCTATCATTTTGCCTACGAATGCATTGATAAAGAATACCCGAATAAACTCGGACAGGTTCTTGGTGACGATAGCTACCTCGCTCCTCCCCGCGTGTTACATCCTTCTTTTTATGGTTGTTTCGATTGGCATTCATCGGTACACGGACATTGGACTTTAGTAACTATTCTTTCGCAATTTCCCGATTTTGAATATCGCAATGAGATTCTTTCCAAGTTGCAAAAAAACATTACCAAAGAAAATATTAAAAGAGAAATCGAATATTTCGACGATGAGCATAATAAAGATTACGAACGGACTTATGGCTGGGCCTGGCTTTTAAAGCTTGATGAAGCGCTATTGGAATGGAATGCACCTGAAGCTGAACTATTGCATGAAAATCTCTCACCTTTGACAGATTTAATTTCAGCAAAATTTACTGAGTTTTTAAATAAACTAAATTATCCTATCAGGGTTGGTGAGCATACAAACATCGCATTTGGAATGTCGTTCGCCTACGATTATGCAAAAAAATATAATTCAACACTCGCCTCCAAAATTGAGGAAAAAGCAAAACAATATTTTATAAATGATTGTGATTGTCCGCTGACATGGGAACCCGGAGGTTTTGACTTTTTATCCCCTTGTTTACAAGAAGCCTCATTAATGCAAAAAGTTCTTCCTAAAAAAGAATATGAAAAATGGTTGAAGAAATTTATGCCCGGATTCGAGAAAAATCCAGAGAAATATCTTGAAATTGCCATTGTTTCAGACAGGAGCGATGGAAAACTGGCCCATCTTGATGGGTTGAACTTCAGCCGTGCATGGTGCTTATTCGAAATGGGGAAAGCTTTAAACAGTCAAAAAATGATTGACCTTGGGATTGGACACTTTAATTACAGTTACGAAAAAATGGATTCCGGCGAATATGCTGGAGCCCACTGGCTGGCATCGTTTGCAACCTATGCACTGATAAAAGCTAAAGAATAATTCTATCATTTTAAAATTGTTAATTTTTAATTAATTACGATGGATTTACAGGTAAAAGGTAAAGTTTATATGGTTGCTGCGTCAAGCAAAGGAATGGGTTTTGGAATAGCCCGCGAGTTGGCAAAAAATGGAGCTATTGTTTGCATGGCTAGCCGAACAAAATCAGATATTGAAAAGGCTGCTGAACAACTACGAAAAGAAACCGGGGCTACCATTCATGCGTCGGTGTACGATGCCGAAAGTGCTGAATCAATAAACAACTGGATAAATGAAGTTGAAACAGCCTTTGAACGAATTGATGGCTTATTGATCAATGCAGGAGGCCCACCTGCCGGAAATTTTGATGATTTTGATGATAGTCAGTGGCAAGCAGCGTTTAACCTTACTTTAATGAGTGCAGTCCGGTTAATTCGGGGTGTTTTGCCTGCCATGAGAAATGGTGGCGGAGGCTCTATTTTAACCATTACTTCCTGGTCTGTTAAAGAGCCAATAAACCGGTTATTACTTTCCAATGTATTTCGGTCGGGGGTTACAAGTCTGGTAAAAAGCTTATCAAACGAACTGGGGCATGAAAATATTCGTGTAAATAATTTAATCCCTGGAAGAATAGACACTGAACGTTTACAGGCTCTTGATAAGAGGAATGCTATGATAGAAGGAATTTCGGAAGAAGAAATAAAACAAAAAGCAGCTTCTGGTATTCCACTTGGCAGATACGGAACTATAGAAGAAACAGGAAAAGCCGGTGCATTTTTGCTTTCTCCTGCTGCCTCGTACATAACCGGCGTAAGTTTAGCTGTTGATGGAGGAATATTGAAAACAGTGTGGTAAATCCTTTTCCAAAATGAAAAACACTGCTGCTTTTATCTTCCTTTCTTTCTGTGTTGGTTTTCTTTCAGCCCAAAATCATTACGAGCGATTTCAAAGTATCGACATTCAACATTACGACTTTAAAATTTATTTGAACGATACAACCAACCAAATTGAAGGGGATGCAACAGTAACTGCAAAATTTTTAAAGCCATCCAATCATATTACATTGGATTTAGCTCAGAAAATCAATTCCACTTTGACTGGAATGGAGGTCTCTGAGGTAATATATCAAAATCAACCCGTGAGTTTTACCCAAAAAAATGATCAAATAGAAATTAATTTGGGGAAATTAATTACTGAAAATCAGGTTATAGAATTTGAAGTAAAATATGCAGGAATACCTGACGACGGACTTATTATTTCAGAAAACAAATTTGGCGATCGCACCTTTTTCGCCGACAACTGGCCCAATCGGGCCCATCACTGGATACCTACTATCGATCACCCATCCGATAAAGCGACATTGGATTTTCAAGTTTTTGCTCCGGAAAGATATCAGGTTATTTCCAATGGGATTTTGATAGAAGAAACCAATGTTGCCCCAGGTTGGAAATATACACACTGGAAAGAAAAAACACCCATTTCAACAAAGATAATGGTCATCGGTGTTGCTCGTTTCGCTGTTTTAAATTACGGCGAAGTAAACCAAATACCTGTAAGTAGCTGGGTTTTTCCCCAGAACCGCTTGGAAGGATTTCTTGATTATGCAGTGAGTACTGGTGTAATGGAATTTTTCACAGGTTTAATAGGACCTTACTGTTACGAAAAACTGGCTCATGTTCAGTCAAAAACAAAATATGGAGGAATGGAGAATGCCAGTTGTATTTTCTATGCTGAAAATTCAGTAACTGGAAGAAACAACCAATATAGTCTGATTGCTCACGAAACCTCTCATCAATGGTTTGGGAACTCGGTTACAGAACAAAACTGGCACCACATTTGGCTGAGCGAAGGATTTGCAACCTATCTGGAACACATTTATATGCGTGAAAAGTTTGGTGAAGAAATTTTTCGTGAAAGTCTAAAAGCTGATAGAAAAGAAGTAATCAAATATGCTGACAAGAGATTTGCACCGATTATTGATACAACTGTCACCAACTATTCCACCCTTTTAAATGCAAATAGTTACGAAAAATCAGCCTGGTTTTTGCATATGCTGAATGAAGAACTTGGAGATTCATTGTTTTTTTCCGGACTACGTTTATTCTATCTAATTTATCGTGACTCGACTGTTCTAACAAGCGATTTTCAGAAGGTTATTGAAACTGTATCAGGTCGCGATTTTAGCAATTTTTTTTATCAATGGCTTTATCAACCAGGGTTTCCTCAACTAAATTTCGAATGGAAACAGAACAGGAAAAACCATCTTGCCGTGAAATTTAAACAAATACAGCCTCAATATCTTTTTGATTTTCCGGTTGAGATAGAAATTGTATTTGAAGATGGAAACAGAGAAACTAAAGAATTAATGATAGATTCCCGGGAAAAAGAATTTTGGTTTAAAATGAATCAGAAAGTAGAAGCCATTAATATCGATCCCAATATCAAACTTCTATTTGAGCAACTTCAATAAAAAACCCGATCCGTAATAACGAACCGGGTTTCTGGATTCCACCGATATAATAATATGTTCTTATTTTACTTTTTCAACGATTGCTTTGAAAGCTTCAGGTTGGTTCATTGCTAAATCAGCTAAAACTTTCCTGTTAATTTCAATATCGTTCTTTTTTAATAATCCCATGAATTGTGAATATGACATTCCTTCCAAACGTGTTGCTGCGTTAATACGCTGTATCCACAATGCACGGAATGATCTTTTTTTCACTTTTCTGTCACGGTATGCATACTGTTGACCTTTTTCCCAGGTATTTTTTGCAACCGTCCAGACATTTTTACGGGAGCCGAAATAACCTCTTGTTTTTTTCAGTAATTTCTTTCTTCGGGCCCGTGATGCTACATGATTTACACTTCTTGGCATACTTTTACTTTTTTTGATAATTGGCGCTCCACCAGCCGGCGGATACTTTAAAGCTCAATCATCAGGTTAATAACTTGTTTTACCTTTCTCGTTAAAAGGTTTTTACAATCCGCCAACTGGCGGATTATTTCATAGTCAACAAAAGCTTAACGTTACTTTCATTAGTCTTGTCGATAGTCGTCCAACTAGTCAAGTTACGTTTACGTTTTGTACTTTTTTTAGTCAAAATGTGGCTTTTGTAGGCATGTTTCCTTTTAATCTTTCCACTTCCGGTTAATCTAAAACGTTTTTTAGCTCCGGAGTTTGTCTTCATTTTTGGCATAATCCTACTTAATTAAATGGTTTCAAAGAACTTTATTATTTTTTCTTCGGTGAAATATACATTGTCATTCGTTTACCTTCGAGTTTTGGTAATTGCTCTACTGTTCCAACTTCTTCTAATCCGGTTGCCAGCTTTAAAAGCAAAATCTCTCCTTGCTCCTTAAAAAGAATCGATCTCCCTTTAAAAAACACGAAAGCTTTAACTTTTGCTCCTTCTTTCAGGAATTTCTCAGCATGACGCAATTTAAAATTGAAATCGTGTTCATCTGTTTGCGGCCCGAAACGAATTTCCTTAACAACTACCTTAACTGTTTTGGCTTTAATCTCTTTCTGTTTCTTTTTCTGCTGATAAAGAAACTTCTGATAATCAATAATCTTACAAACCGGCGGATCTGCTTTGGGTGAAATTTCAACCAAATCCAGTTCCATTTCGTCTGCCATTTTAAGTGCATCGCGTAAAGCAAAAATACCGGGGTTTTCAATATTATCCCCTACTAACCTTACCTGCGGCACCCTGATTTTATGATTTAACCTGTGCTGAGGTTCTGCCTCTTCTCTGGGTCCGTAATTCCTTGGACCTCTCTTGTTAATAGCTATTTTAAATTCCTCCTATATTAGTTATACAATCCTGAAAGTTGCTCTCTAATCTCTTTTAAAACAAAATCAGCGAACTCGCTGGTTTTCATAACCCCCTTATCTCCTTCACCTTGCCGGCGTACAGAAACACTTTCTGTTTGTGCTTCATTTTCACCAACAATCAGTAAGTAAGGTATTCTTTTTAATTCGTTGTCGCGTATCTTCCTACCAATCTTTTCATTACGGTCGTCAACAACGGTGCGAATATCGGAAATATTTAGAAAATCTGAAACTTTTTTTGCATAATCGTTATACTTTTCACTTATGGGCAAAACTACAACTTGTTCAGGTGTTAGCCACAAAGGAAATTTTCCGGCAGTGTGTTCAATTAAAACAGCCACAAAACGTTCCATTGATCCAAATGGTGCACGGTGTATCATTACCGGGCGATGACGGTTATCATCAGCACCAATGTATTCTAATTGAAAGCGTTCCGGTAAATTGTAATCCACCTGAACGGTTCCCAATTGCCAACTACGTCCTAAAGCATCCTTGATCATAAAATCGAGTTTTGGTCCATAAAAAGCTGCTTCACCTAATTCAGTTGTTGTTTCCAACCCTTTTTCTTCGCAAGCTTCAATAATAGCACTCTCTGCTTTATCCCAGTTTTCCGGCGAACCAATATATTTTTCCGGTTTTTCCGGATCGCGCAATGAAATCTGTGCAGTATAATTTTCAAAACTCAATGCCTTGAAAATGATAAAAATGATATCAATTACTTTCTGAAATTCTTCTTTTACCTGGTCTGGACGGCAGAAAATATGAGCATCATCCTGCGTAAAGCCGCGTACCCGGGTTAATCCATGCAGCTCACCACTCATTTCGTAACGATAAACGGTTCCAAATTCTGCCATACGAATTGGAAGATCTTTATACGATTTCGGGCGCACCTTATAAATTTCGCAGTGATGAGGACAGTTCATCGGTTTCAACATATACTCCTCGCCTTCTGCCGGAGTTGAAATTGGCTGAAATGAGTCTTTACCATATTTCTGAAAGTGCCCTGATGTTTTATACAGTTTTACATCTCCAATATGAGGTGTCATCACTTGTTCGTATCCATATTTTTTCTGAACCCGTTTCAGGAAGTCTTCCAATTGCATTCGTAATTGGGTTCCTTTGGGTAACCATAACGGAAGTCCCTGCCCAACAGCATCAGAAAAAGCGAACAATTCCATCTCCTTACCAATCTTCCGGTGGTCGCGCTTTTTTGCTTCCTCAATCATTACCAGATACTCATCCAGCATTTTTTGCTTTGGAAAAGTAACTCCGTAAACACGGGTAAGCATTTTATTATGTTCATCGCCGCGCCAATATGCACCGGCAATTGAAGTAAGCTTAATTGCTTTTATATATTCTGTATTTGGCAAATGCGGCCCCCTGCACAAATCAGTGAATTTTCCCTGATTATACAGCGTAATTGTCCCATCTTCCAGCTCACTAATCAATTCCAATTTTAGTTCATCATTCTTTTGAGTGAACATATCCAAAGCATCTTTTTTGGAAATCTCGGACCGAACAATATCGTTTTTTTCACGGGCCAGTTCAAGCATCTTTTTTTCGATCTTTTCCAGATCTTTTTCACTTAATACTTGTCCGTTTGGAAGATCGATATCATAGTAAAAACCAGTATCAACCGTTGGCCCGATTCCGAATTTTGTACCCGGATAGTAAAATTCAATTGCTTCTGCCATTAAATGGGCAGAAGAATGCCAGAACGTTTCTTTTCCTTCACGGTCGTCCCATGTGTTTAATTTAACCGCGGCATCTTTATCAATTTCACGGGTTAAATCCCAAACCTGTCCGTCAACAGAAACCGACAAAACATCTTTTGCCAGCCGGTTTGAAATCGATTTTGCAATGTCTAACCCAGTAACGGCACCTTCAAATTCTCTGACACTTTTATCCGGTAGTGTAATATGTATCATTTTTTCCAAAATTTCTATTAAAAAAAGATTTGCAAAGATAAACAATCATTCTGCTTTTCAATACGTAAATGCGGCGTCGAAAAAACATTTCATATCAACATTAATATGTTTATAACAATGAACGAAAATTTCTGTTGAAATGCTGAAAATAATTGTACAGATTCAAAACCAATTTAACAATAAAACATTCACGTCTTGTTTTAATATGAAATGATATTGTCAATATTTATTTTAAATTCCCATTATTGCTAAGATTTAGATTTTAATTTATTATCATTCTTACTATTAATTATTTAACTTGCAGGCTACAGCAAACATTCACCAGATTTTAATATTCAGGAATGATAAATCTAAAAAGACCGGAAAATTGCGTTTCGGCAGAAGAAGTTAGAAACGAAATTGATAAAATCGATCATCAGATAATGGTATTATTTGGCAAACGCCATAAGTATGTTGAAGAAATTGTAAGGTTTAAAAATGACGAAGAAAGCATAATTGCTCATGACAGAAAGAAACAGGTTATTGAAGACAGAAGAAACTGGGCAGTTGAAAACGGTTTAGATCCTGACACTTTTGAAAAGATGTATTACCTGTTAATTGAGAATAACATAAAAAGAGAACTTGAAATTCTGAAGCTAAAAAAAGCAGGTTCAGGTTAAACTACTGAAAAATAATTCAGACAATACTTAAATAATAAACCAAAAACGAACACCAATATGGATCTGTATGTAACCGAAAACTTACTGGCAAAAGAATAACAAATAGAAAGCAGACGCGAAAAAAGCCCTTCATTCGCAGCTGATGAATATTTAGAATATTAAATTCACGATTTTAGTTCTTTTTAAAACCATATTTCAATTTAATACATGCAAAAGCCATAATTCCCCAATTTTAGTTTCAACCTATGAATACACAAGAAATTCAAGGAAGTGGCAGATACAAAATTTATTATCATGTTTTCGTTCAACTTTGGAGAAACATTTTTCTATTTTTGTCAACCATAGAAAAAGAAAGGGCTGAATAATATGAAAATATGGATTTAAGTGCCCGAACTTTAACGATTAAACAATTATTACGATGAAGAAAGTTTTTATTCTTTTGATGGCTGTTGTTTCTGTAGCTATAACAAATGCTCAGCAAACCTCAAATTTCACACTTGATGATATTTTTGAAAGAGAAATTTTTAAAGCTCATAAGGTTGCCATCCAATCGATGAACGATGGAGAGCATTACACGGCACTTGAAAACAATACCCGCATAGTAAAATACAGTTATAAAACCGGAGAAGAATCGGTTATTTTCGATATTAGTAAAGTTCGCGATGCTGCTATTTCTTCATTTACTGGTTATGAATTTAGCCCTGATGAAACAAAAATTCTTCTGACAACGAATGTGAAAAAAATCTACAGTCACTCCTTTACTGCCGAATATTATGTATGGAATTTAGTTACAGAAGAGTTGAGTGCTCTATCCGCTTACGGTCCACAGCAGGCACCAACCTTATCGCCCGACGGAGACCGTTGTGCTTTTGTTCGCAACAATAATATCTTCATAAAAAACCTGAAGTTTGGCAGCGAAAGCCAGGTAACTTTCGACGGTGAAAAAAACAAAATATTAAACGGAATTCCGGATTGGGTTTACGAAGAAGAATTTGGCGATTTTACCAATGAAGAGGAAGGTTTTAATAAAGCACTTTGGTGGTCTCCCGATAGCAAGTTTCTTGCATTTATTCGTTTTGATGAAAGTGAAGTTCCTGAATTCAAAATGCAAATGTACTCCGGCTCGAACGCAACTTCGGCAGAGAATAGCGTGTACCCGGGAGAAGTAACCTTCAAATATCCGAAAGCCGGTGAGAAAAATTCTGTGGTTTCGGTGAGAACATACGAAATACGTTCTAAAGCAACAATTACCTCCGACATTGGCGAAGACACAAAAATTTATGTTCCCCGTTTGAAATGGACACCCGACGCCAACAACCTTGTTATTATGCGGTTAAACCGTTACCAAAATAATTTGGATGTTCTTTATGCAAACCCATACACCGGTGACTCAAGAATTCTTTTCTCTGAAAAAAACCGTCGTTATATCGATGAAAATTTTCTTGATGCATTCACTTATTTAAATGACGGAAGGTTTGTAATTACCAGTGAAAGAGATGGCTGGTCGCACCTGTATTTGTATGATAAAAACGGATTTGAAATTAAACAACTCACAAAGGGGAAATTCGATGTTACCCAATTTTATGGTTTTGATGAACCCAAAGGACTATTTTATTACCAGGCAGCAGTAGAATCACCACTTCGGCGCGAAGTTTATTATACCAGTCTGGACGAAAAAAAGAAAGGAAAACTTTCTACACTTCAGGGAACAAATGATGTTGAATTCAGCAAAAACTTCAATTATTATATTAACATTTACAGCAGCTCTAAAACTCCCGATTTGATTACACTACACGATTACAAAGGAACTCAAATCCGTGTTCTGCAAGACAATACAATTCTAAAAAACACGATGAATGCACTAAAAATTCCGCAAAAAGAGTTCTTTAGTTTCAAAACCATTTATGGCGACGAATTAAATGGATTTATGATAAAACCTGCTGGCTTTGATACTTCGAAAAAATATCCGGTAGTTATGACTCAATACAGTGGTCCTAACTCACAACAAGTTATTGATGAGTGGGGAAAAGGTCCGGGATGGAATGAATACCTGGCACAGGAAGGATTTCTGGTTGTTTGTGTCGATCCACGAGGAACAGGAGCACGTGGTGAAGAATTCAGAAAATGCACTTATCAGCAATTGGGAGATTACGAATCGGACGACCAGGTAGAAACAGTAAAATACCTTGCAACCCTGCCTTATGTAGATAAAAATAATATTGCGATTCACGGAAAAAGTTATGGCGGATTTATGGCTTTACGTACCCTGGAAAAAGGAGGAAAGCTTTTCAAAGCAGGAATTGCTGTTGCCCCGGTTACAAGCTGGAGATTTTATGACAGTGTTTATACGGAAAGATACATGCGCACACCCGAAGAAAATCCGGATGGTTACAAAGAAACCGCGCCGATTAACTTCGCAGGGGAAATTGAAAGCAGGCTGTTAATTATTCACGGCACTGCTGATGATAATGTACATATACAAAATACATATGAAATGACCGCTCAGATGGTACAGGCAGGCGTTCAGTTTGACATGGCTATTTATACAAACCAAAATCATAGTCTGGATGGAGGAAATACAAAATTGCACTGGTACACTAAAATGACCAATTTTTTGAAAGATCAATTACAGTAGTTTGGCGCTTCAGGGTTGCCAGCTGCTGAATTTTCCTTTTACTTAATTCGACAAAACAGAATAAAAATGAAGAAAATATTTAGCTACTTTATTCAGGGAATCCTGTTAGTTGCACCTATTGCAATTATTATCTATATTCTTTACTCGCTTTTTATTACCATCGACGGTTGGGTAACAAATAATATCGAATCGCTGATTGGATTTTCTGTTCCGGGGTTAGGAATTTTATTTTTGTTTGTTACCATCACAATTCTGGGATTTTTAGGACAAACTGCCATCATAAAGCCAATTCGCAGAATGATGGAAGAACTTATTAAAAAAATACCTTTGTTAAATCTTCTCTATACTTCTTTTAGCGATCTTTTCTCGGCCTTTGTTGGCAAAGAGCGGAAATTTAACCGGCCTGTAAAAGTTTTCTTTAACAAAGAAAACAACCTTTACAAACTTGGGTTTATTACCAAAGATAGTTTGGAGGAAATAGGTAACAGAGAACTGGCAGCTGTTTATTTCCCACATTCTTACAATTTCTCGGGCGAATTATACCTTGTTCCGGTTGATAGAATTGAAGAAATAGATCTTCCGCCGGCTGAAGTAATGAAATTTGTTGTTTCGGGAGGTGTTACACGATTTGAATAATTAAATTTTATGGATAAAGAAATTATTTTCACCATTGTTTTTCTGGTGTTTGTTGTTTTTGTGTTGCTGATAGATTTAGTTTTGGTTGGCCGAAAAGCACATGTTATTTCAACAAAAGAAGCCTTAATTTGGAGTGCTATCTGGATTTTTCTGGGCGTATCTTTTTACTTTTTTTTAAACAATTTTGGCCATCTCCTACATGGAATAGATTCCGTAGACCGATTAAAAGAAATTGTAGCAGAATTTAATCCTTATATTGAGCTGGATTTTTCGAAACCTTTTGATATTTTGATAGCAGAATATCGTAAGTCGCAATCCATCAATTATCTTTCCGGCTATTTTATTGAAAAAACACTTTCTATCGATAATATATTTGTGATGTTGGTGATTCTCAAGGGATTTTCTGTTCCGGAAAAAGATTATAAGAAAATTCTTTTCTGGGGAATTCTTGGTGCTATTGTTCTTCGTTTTATCTTCATTTTTGCCGGGGTTGCCATTATTCGACAGTTCGAATGGATACTTATTGTTTTTGGACTCTTTCTCTTATACCAGGGAGGCAAAATCATGTTTGAGAAAGAAAAGGAAGCAAAAGATCCAAAAGAATCTAAATTAATTCGCTTTTTAAACAGACATATAAATATTCATCCTGAATATGATACCGACCGTTTTTGGCTTAGAAGAGAAGGAAAACTGTTTTTTACACCACTTTTGCTGGTTCTAATCATGGTTGAATTATCCGACCTTGTTTTTGCCTTCGATTCTATACCAGCAATTTTTGCAGTTTCGCGCGACCCTTTTATTGTTTTCTTTTCTAATATATTTGCTATTCTTGGACTGCGTTCACTGTTTTTCTTACTGGCTAATCTTGTTAATCGCTTCCGCTTTCTTAAATATGGAATTTCTTTGTTGTTAATATTTGTAGGATTAAAACTAACAGCACACAACTATTTAAAAGAATGGGGTTTCAAACCCGAATATTCGCTATATATAATTGCGGTAATTTTAATTGGAAGTGTTCTTATTTCCTTACTTATCCCTTCACAAAAGAAGGATGAAACGACCTCATGAAAAAAGTTGCTTCATGATAACAGCTAAAAAACAATTTCAATGGAAATGCTGTTAACAAAGAAAATTTTTATATGAAGAAAGCATTTTTTATTCCTGTTGTAATCGCCATAATTATTTTTTTTTCGTTTGAATCTGAAAAAGAAAATGTAGTCCGCTTGTTTCATCCCTCCATTTCACAACCGATCGCAAAAACAATACCTCATATTATTCATTTTAACGACACTCTTTTTAACGATACCCTGCTGGAACATTCAAGTGCAGATAATTTCCCGGTTATGTATTCCAGAAAAATTATGACAGCTGTTTGCATTAAAGGCGAATGCAGGTTGGTTCGGATCGAACTGTTTTGGGATTGCACGGGCCGGTATCTTGGCTTTGAGCTGCCGCCCGGGGAATTTTTAAGCAAAACAGAACATGTAAAATTTGTTCCTTCTGAATATGACAGATTGCACAAACTCCTTTCAGATCCACTTTCAGCACTTGCCAATTATGCACTAAGCGATCTGGTGGTTGTAAAAGACTCCACAAAACAAAAAGTAGATGCCAAATCATCGGCAACTATTGCGGCAGTGCTCGATTATATTGTTGAAGGCGCTGTTTATACCACTTATACACTTTGGCATATTATTTACGGACAAACCAGGCGCGAAGTTGAAAAACTTACAGCAGAGAAATTAAACGATAAAATGATTCTTGCCATCTTAAACAGTAAAAATCTGGAAGATCAGATTTGGGCACTAAACCATATCTCCGAGAAAGTTGAACTTACCCCGCCACTTCAAGATAAATTAATGCAGTATATAAGCGGCGATGATGTTTACCTGGCTGAGCGGGCATTAAACGCCATTCGCCCTGAAGCACTAACGGAAGAAATGCAAAATCGTATTATGCAGGTTTTTTCTGATGGCGAATTTCTAAAACAACGGTTTATCCTGCAAAAATTAAAAGATGCGCCCGAACTAAGCCATGCAACAAAACTTTCATTATCACAGAATATAGGAAGTCTTCAGGGAGCTTTAGTAAAGTTAGCTCTGGAGTTACTTGATGTGCAGAAAATAGATGATGAAATTATAAATTCCAATATTTCTGTTTTACTAAAAAGTGAAAATCGTTATGTATCTAACCTTGCCTATAAATTTCTGGAAACCCGAAATCAGGTAGACAAAAAAACACAGAGAGGTTTGGATAAGTACAAACGAAATTCGTAATTCGAATTAAGAATTCTTTTTCTTATAAAAAAGTCGGGATTTTACACATTCACTTGTTCCTTATTTTCTAACTGCTTGCTGACACAAAAAAATAGCCCTTAATTTCTGCTTTCAATTACCCCTAAAATATTATAAATAAAAGAACCGCCCCTTTTTCAAGAACGGTTCTGACTTTAAATATTCTTTTGATGTTTTATATTCCAAGTAATAACTTTCCGGCATCCTGCCCGTTAGTGAACATTCGTTCCGGGTTTTCAATCATTTCCTTTACTTTTACGAGGAACCCAACTGAATCTTTCCCGTCGATGACGCGATGATCATATGAAAGTGCAATGTACATCATTGGACGGATAACTACTTGTCCGTTTACAGCAACCGGGCGTTCCACAATGTTATGCATACCCAGAATTGCGGACTGCGGCGGATTGATAATCGGTGTAGAAAGTAACGATCCAAATACCCCGCCGTTGGTAATCGTAAATGTTCCTCCGGTTAATTCTTCAACCGTAATTTTTTTGTTCCGTGCTTTTTCAGCCAGTTCCTTTATTTCAAGTTCAATTTGTGGAATCGATTTACTTTCGGCGTTACGAACAATCGGAACCATTAATCCTTTTGGCGTTGAAACTGCAATTCCAACATCTACAAACTGAGGCGACAAAATTTCATCACCATCGATTTGTGCATTTACCATAGGATGAAAATCCATTGCCACAGCAACTGCTTTAGTAAAAAACGACATAAACCCGAGCTTGAATCCGTGTTTTTTAATAAACTGATCCTGGTATTTACTTCGCATTGCCATTACAAAACTCATGTCAACTTCGTTAAACGTAGTCAGCATTGCTGTTTCGTTTTTTACCGCAACCAAGCGTTCGCTAAGTTTTCTACGCAGACTTGTCATTTTCTGCCGTTCAGTTTCGCGGGAAGCTTCCTTCTGCTGGATAACCGGAGTTGACGACACTGCCGGTTGATTAACAACAGCTTCCACTTCCTGTTTGCCAATTCGCTTTAATCCATTAATTACATCATCAACAGAAAGATGATGTTCTTTCATTATTTCTTTAGCAACAGAAGTCACTTTCACTTTATCAAACTGTTCTGAAGAAATTTCTTTCGACTCGGTTTTTTTCTCTGGTTGAGGCTCTTTCTTTTCCTCCTTTGCTTCCTTGCCCGGAACTTTTTCGTCTGCCTTTTCTGCTGTTTCTTTCGCAACAGGTGCAACACTGGTATCAATAGTAGCGACCACCTGCCCCACCGGAACAGTTTCACCTTCTTCGGCTTTTATTTCTATTTTACCACCTTCGGCAGCAACAATCGTTAAAGTTGCCTTGTCGGATTCTACTTCTGCCAATTCCTGGTCTTTTGAAACCACTGCCCCATTTTCCACAAGCCAGGTACCAATTTCAACTTCGGTTATCGATTCTCCCGGACTGGGAACTTTAATTTCTATTATCATTTTTTGTATTCTAAATATTATCAAACAAATCCTAATTTAATATAAACCTGACCTGTTTAACGATTAATTTCAGCAGTTTATGACACTACATGTTCCTTTGACATAAATACATGATCAAGAATTTTTTCTAATCCCTTCTTGTGATGTTCCATTAATCCTACTGCCGGACTTGCACTTTCTTTGCGTGCAACTACCTTAAATCCAAGGCAATCCAGTTTTCGGTTTATAAATGGCCATGCACCCATATTTTCAGGCTCATCCTGTGCCCAAATTAATTCTTTTGATTTATTGTAACGTTTTAATATCAGATTAATTTCTTTATTTGGAATCGGATAGATTTGCTCCAAACGAACAATGGCAACATGATTGATTCCATTTTCAACTTTGTGTTTTGCCAAATCGTAGTACAACCTCCCTGAAGTAAATACTACTTTCTCAATTAGTTTTGGATCTGCGGATGAATCGTCTATTACTTCCTTAAATGAACCTGTGGTCAACTCTTCAATCCTTGACTGAACCATCGGATGGCGCAATAAGCTTTTCGGAGTAAAAACGATCAGTGGCAAACGCATACTCATTTTAACCTGTCGCCTTAGTAAATGGAACATATTTGCAGGAGTTGACGGAACTACGATTTGCATGTTGTTATTGGCAGAAAGTTCCAGAAAACGTTCAATTCGTGCACTGGAGTGCTCTGGTCCCTGCCCTTCAAAACCATGAGGAAGAAACAGAACCAATCCGTTCATTAAACCCCATTTTTCAAAAGCGGATGAAATATACTGATCGGTTATCACCTGTGCTACGTTGTTAAAATCGCCAAACTGAGCTTCCCAAATTGTTAAACCGTTGGGTTGTGCCTGTGCATAACCGTATTCAAATCCTAAAACTGCATATTCTGAGAGTAATGAATTATAGACATGAAATGCGGCTTGCTTTTCCGAAACATGTTTCAATGGGAAATATTTTTCATCTGTACCTTCTACCGTAAAAGATGCATGACGGTGCGCAAAAGTTCCCCTTTCACTATCCTGTCCGCTTATCCTTACCGGATGACCTTCCTTTACAAGGCTACCATAAGCAAGAAGCTCGCCCATGGCCCAATCCAGACGATCATCTGCCATCATCATTTTCCTATCGGAGATAATCCGGCTAACTTTGCTAAAAAAAGATGATTCTCTGGGTAAAGTATTTATTTTATCGGCAATATCGAAAAGTACCTCAGACTTTACACCAGTTTCAATATGAAGATTTAATGATTCTTTATTGGGCATTTCATAAGATTCATATTCCTTGAGCAGAAATTTTCGAATCTTGAGCTTTTCAATCTTTTCCGACTCCTGGTATTTCCCTTCCAAAAATTGGTCAAACTCCTTGATTGCCTTTTTCGTTTCTTCAGAAGTCATAATACCCAGTTTATTCAATTTTTCAGAATAAATATCTCTTGGGTTTGGATGTTTAGCAATGGTTTTGTACAACAAAGGCTGCGTAAAACGGGGTTCATCGCCTTCATTATGACCGTATTTTCTGTAGCAAAGAATATCAATAAATACATCGGCATGAAACTTCTGACGAAACTCCATTGCTAATTTTATTGTAAATATCAACGATTCAACATCATCTCCGTTAACATGGAAAACGGGGGAACGCGTTACTTTCGCCACATCGGTACAATAAGTACTTGAGCGGGCATCAAGATAATTTGTTGTAAAACCAACCTGATTATTAATAACCAAATGTATAGTCCCACCGGTTTTATATCCGTTCAACTGAGACATTTGTATGGTTTCGTAAACTACCCCCTGTGCGGCAATTGCAGCATCGCCATGAATAATTATTGCTGCAGCTTTACTAAAATCTTTCTGATAAACCGAATCGATCTGCGATCTGACCATTCCTTCAACAATTGGACCAACAGTTTCTAAGTGTGATGGATTCGGAACCAATTTCAATTTAACCTTTTTGCCAAAGTCAGTTACCACCTCATTTTCATAACCCAAATGATATTTCACATCGCCCTGCGAAATATCGTCTTCATACTCTTTCCCGGTAAATTCCTTGAAAATATTTTCATAAGGTTTTTCCAGAATGTTGGCCAACACGTTTAACCTTCCACGGTGCGCCATACCTATAATAAACTCTTCAATTCCCAGTTCGGATCCACGTTCAATAACCGAATCAAGAGCAGGGATTAATGATTCCGCACCTTCAAGCGAAAATCTTTTTTGCCCGACAAATTTTTTATGAATAAAATTTTCGAACCCTACAGCTAATTTTAAATGGTAAAAAAAGTGCTTTCTTTTTTCATCGGAGAAATCTTGCGAGTTTCGTGTACTTTCCATCCTTTCCTTTAACCACTGGATAACCTCGGGATGACGCATGTACATGTATTCAACACCAATTGATCGGCAATAGGTGGCTTCCAAATGATCAATGATATCTTTCAACTTCGCCGGTCCAATTCCAATATCATTACCCGCCTGGAAAATGGTTTCCAGATCTTTTTCTTCCAGACCAAAATTTTCAATAGCAAGAGTAGGTGCATATGTCCTGCGTGCTCTTACCGGATTTGTTTTCGTAAACAAATGTCCACGTTGACGGTAACCATGAATCAGATTAAGAATGGCAAATTCTTTATCAAGTTTTTCAGGTTTGATATTGGTTTGTACTCCTTTGTAATTTTTACGTGCCAGTTCAAATCCGGCAAAAAATTGTCGCCACGATTCATCAACTAATTCGGGGTTTTCAAGATAAGTCTGATACAAATCTTCGATGGCTGCGAGTTCCTGATTTCCTACAGAAGAAAATTTATCCATGTTCTAATTTTCCTTAAAATTGTTTTAGATATTGAAAAACAATGTTAAAATTCTATTGTTTAGCAATACCAGCTATTTTACAGCACAAAGTTAGAGTTTTATAGAAATTATTTATTTCCCGGAAATACTCATTTTACTGAAATTCGTACGATTTTTCAGGTATTTATCATAAAACAAGGATAATCCATAGTTTTAGCTGAAATATTTTCAACAAATTTTTTAAAATCCGTAAACAAAATCAGGCCATTAGTTATTTTTTTGGTACAGAGTGATTCAGCTAATTTTCATTTCCTAAAAACAACCCCCTTTCGATTTGACTTTATTTTTCTTTACTTTCATAATTGCCAAATACCAATTAATTTTACGGATATCAGCATTAATTTGAAATATGGAAGAAGTAAATGATTTTCTGCAATACGAGATTTTCCATTTTGGTAAGTATAAAATTGAAGTAATTACACTGGTAATAATTGCATTAATTCTTCTAATAACCAGGTTAATTATCTGGATTATCAAAAAGACCTTGTTCCGAAAAGAACGGCTTAACAAGCATGACCAGGGCAATACTTATGCTGTTTTTCAGATACTAAAATACTTAATCTGGATTCTTGCCATTGTTTTAACACTTGAAACAATTGGTGTTAAGGTAACTGTTCTGATTGCAGGCTCTGCTGCTTTATTGGTAGGTGTCGGACTCGGACTTCAACAAACATTCAATGACATTATTTCGGGAATAATTTTGCTGTGGGAAAGGTCGATAAAAGTGAACGATATTCTTGAAATTGACGGAGATGTAGTTATGATTCAGGAAATTGGATTGAGAACTTCTAAAGGATTAAACCGTGATGAAATTTCAATTATTATTCCGAATTCATTAATTACAACCAATAAAGTAATTAACTGGAGCCACCAGGCAAAAAAAACAAGATTCAGAATAAATGTTGGTGTTGCCTACGGTAGCAATGTAGATTTGGTTTTAAAAATTTTGGAAGAAAGTGCATACGAACATCCTGATGTTGGAAATAAATATCAGGTAGAAGCCCGTTTCGTTGAATTCAACAGTTCATCGCTCGATTTTCAGATTTTGTTTTTTAGCGAGAATGTATTCCGAATTGAAAAAGTAAAAAGTGATATAAGAAAAACGATTAACCGCAAATTCATTGAAAACAAAATTACTATCCCCTTCCCGCAGGTTGATGTTCACCTAAAAAAAGAATAAAAGTAAATTGATAATTATAGTTCATCATTTAAGAATTACCAACCGGCATTAATAATCAATCACACGAAACAAAGCACAAACAACTAAAAAACAATGAATTACAATTTATTAACATCAATTTACTTTTACAAACCGAATTGAATTTTGAATTAAAAAAAGATTTATTTTTGAAACAGTTTTTCAATAATGAAAACACAAACAATAAATTATAAAACAGAGCAGAATTGAAAAATTCATTCCGGAATAAGACACTTTTAAATTCAAGGTATAAAACTTCAGAAAACAGGTGTAATACATTCGAAAGCCTCTTACAATTTAATTTTATAAAACACACATGAAGATAATGATTAGAAAATCAACGTCGGCTGACCTTGATTTTCTGGAGGAGTTGGAGACCAGTTGTTTTCCCAAATTTCAGCAAAGCACTCGCAGAGTAATACGACATGGCATTTCAAGCCCGTTTCAACATGTGATTATTGCCGATATTTCCGAGAACAAAGTTCTGAAACCGGCTGGTTCTGCAACACTTTTTCCATATTCAAAAACATTGCGGCTTTTTTCTATTGCAGTTTTACCTAAATATCAAAGTAAAGGAATTGGCCGGCAAATTATCGATTATATTATTCAGTTTGCACGAAATAATAAATTCGAAAAGATTTCGCTGGAAGTCATAAAATCGAATCAAAAACTAATTCAGTATTATCAAAGTATCGGGTTTAAAATCACCGAAGAAATTCCGGAATACTATACAAAAACAGAAGATGGCTTACGAATGGTTCTGCAACTTGAAGAATCGTCGGAAAAACAAAGCATCTCCAATATCATTATTGTTCGTAATCCAAAAAACTGGAATTTGAACATACCGGGTGTGAAAGTGGTTTCCTCAAGAAGCTACATTACCGATCCCGAGTTTCATTCGCTGAAAAACGTGCGTATTTTTAACCTGAGCAACTCGTATCAGTATCAAAAAATGGGCTATTACGTTTCATTGCTTGCTTCAGCGCGCGACCATCGGGTAATTCCCAATGTTACTACCTTGCGCGACTTTTCGAGCATGGCGTTAATCCGTTCCATTTCAGGTTACATTGATGAAAGCATCCAGAAAAGCCTGAAAAAAGTGGAAGGCAATAAAATAAGCCTTTTCATTTATTTCGGACAGTCGGTAACACCAAGATTTAAACTGCTTTCACAAAAACTGTATCATTTATTTGAGGCTCCGTTATTACAAATCGACTTTATAAAAACCGAGAAATGGATGATTCAGAGGGTTTCTCCGTTGAGCTTAAAAAAGGTAAACCCCGATCATATGGAGAAAGTGCAGGAGTTTGCACACAATTATTTCTCTAAGAAGCGTTTTAGCAGAGCGCGCTTTAAAAACTACAAATATGATTTGGCCATTCTGGTAAATCCGCAGGAAAAGAACCCGCCCTCCTGCCCCGATGCATTGCAGAACTTTAAAAAAGCTGCTGAAAAAATCGGGTTTTATGTTGAATTTATTACCAAAGACGATTTTAGCCAGCTCTCGGAATACGATGCGTTATTTATAAGGGAAACTACAAATGTAAACGATCACACTTACCAGTTTTCCAGAACTGCCTACGCTGAAGGTCTGGTAGTTATTGATGATCCGTGGTCGATTTTACGTTGTTCCAATAAAATTTTCCAGGAAGAACGAATGCGGCAAAATAAAATAAAAACACCGGCTTCGATGATTCTGGCAAAATCGAATTACAAAAACGACAGCCCGATCAATCTGAATTTTCCACTGGTATTGAAACAACCAGACAGTGCCTTTTCGCTTGGCGTTGAAAAAGTAAACAACCGTGAAGAATTAAATACCTCATTAAAAAGACTTTTCCGATTATCGGACTTGGTAATTGCACAAGAATTCTTACCGTCGGAATTCGACTGGAGAATCGGAATTTTGGATCAGGCGCCATTGTATGCCTGTCGGTATTATATGGCAAAAGATCATTGGCAAATCTACAACTGGAACACCGAAAATAAAGAAAATTGGGGAGCATCGGATACTTTACCTATGGAAGAAGTGCCTGAAATTGTTGTAAAAACTGCATTAAAAGCTGCTTCTTTAATTGGAGACGGACTGTACGGTGTAGATCTGAAAATGATTGGGGATCAGGTTTATGTTATCGAAATTAACGATAATCCGAATATTGACGAAGGAGTAGAAGACCAGGTTTTAAAAGATGAATTGTATAACAAAATCATGCGCTCTTTATTTAACAGAATTGAAATTAACCGAAACATTGCACAGTTTGTTTCTGTAAAAAAATGAACCTACAACAACATAAAGTCACGGCTTTTATGCCCTCTCTTTCAGCAGAAAAAATTCTGATGTTTCTGTATATTTTTTCAGAACTCTGATTTTTCTTTTCAGCTCCCCCATTCGGTTTTTTAATAACATTTTTTTCAATCCCTAATTTTAATTTGTATGGATCCGTTCAATGCATATTTGAATGATCTGGTAAACAGAAATAAAAAAGAATTTGCTGAATTTTCAGACATAAAATGGCTGAATCCTTACGTTGCAGCAAAGGCTGAACAAAAAAAATTGAAGTTAACCCAGAATCTGAATAATAACTGGCTATTTAAAAACACGAAACCATTTTACAACCATATTTCACCCGGTTGCCAAATTTGCGGACAAGGAAAATGGAGCTGTTTGTTCATTACAGGAAAATGCAACGGCGGATGTTTTTATTGCCCCACATCTCAACTCAATGATGAGCTGCCAACATCGCAAAACCTACATTTCGAAACCGCCGAAGCTTATGCTGAATATATCAATCATTTTAAATTTAAAGGTGTAAGTTTTAGTGGTGGCGAACCCTTACTTTTTTTCGACAGAACCTTGGAGTATCTGAAAGAAATCAGGAAAAGTTGTTCACCCGATATTTACATTTGGATGTACACCAACGGAATTCTTGCCGATAGCGAAAAATTCGAAAAACTGGCCGAAGCAGGACTAAATGAAATTCGTTTCGATATTGGCGCTACCAATTATAAACTCGATAAAATTCAGTTTGCAAAAGGGCTAATTCCGAATATTACCATTGAAATTCCGGCTGTACCCGAAAAAAAGGGAATAATAAAGCAACTCCTCCCCGAAATGATAAACGCTGGAGTTACCAACCTGAATTTACATCAGTTACGTTTAACAAAGCATAATGCACCCAAGTTGTTAAAGCATGATTATACCTATATTCATGCAGAGCAGCCAATCGTGCTGGAGTCGGAACTGGCAGCCCTCGAAATTCTGAATTTTGCAAAAGACCATAATTTAAGTATCGGAATAAATTATTGCTCTTTCTTTTTTAAAAACCGTTTTCAAAAAGCAGGATTCCGAAATCAGGTTGCAGGCATTTTAGCCGCTCCAAATTCAATAATTACCGAAAAAGGATTTATCCGTAAAAAAACAACCGATACAATCGCTTATAACACCATTACAATTTCTGATGACGAAAAGCCAAATTCGAGCTATCTACAATTAAAACACAAGACTTATTTTTTTAAGGAAGAAACAGCGTTAAAGTCACAAGTAATTGCCGAAGAAGACAAAACAGAACTGGAAGATTTTCTGGCAAATGGTTCATACGAAATTCCGGCAGATCCGCTGCTTTTCAAAATCTGGCAAATGGAATATATAGAAAAAGGATTACGAGAATACTAGTTTTCAATAGATTCGAATTGCCTCCCCGTTTATTACATTTATAATGAGTCGATTACAAGAAACAACAACTGTCATTTCGACGAGTATGCGAGGAGAAATCGGTTTCATTAACTAGCGGTTTATCTTCCTCCAGTTGCGGATTTGAAATTACAACCGCAGTCATTTTTCTTTATTGTTTTTAAAGATAACTCTCCAAATTATATCGCCGATAAACGCTTTAATACTTCATCCTTATAACTTCGGCTGATTGGTATCTGCTTTTTCCCCATTTCGATGTACTCGTTCGTAAAAGAATCAATTGCAATTAAGGCTACAATATACGAGCGGTGAACACGCAGAAAATCTTTTTGCGGAAGTTTAGCTTCAATATTTGCAATCGTTTCGCGGGTAATAACCGATTTATCTTTTAAATGAATTTTCAGATAGTCGCTTAAACTTTCAATATAAAGTATTTCAGGATAGGAAATCTTTATCATTTTTCTATCGGAACGTACAAAAAAGTAATCGTTTTTTTCGTCTTCATCCGGAGTAAATTCCTCCCGTTTAACCGGTGTATTCTCATTCAGATATTTGTTCATCGCCTGGAGTAACCTTTCAAAGGAAATAGGTTTCAAAAGATAGTCAACAGCTTGCAAATCAAACCCGTCAACTGCATATTCGCGATAAGCTGTGGTGAAAATAACTTTAATGTTTTTATTAATGGATTTGGCAAATGATAAGCCGGAAATTTCTGGCATATTAATATCAAGAAAAATTAAATCCACTTTATAGGTGCTGATAATATGAAATGCTTCCAAAGCATTTTTACAACTGCCTGCAAGTTTTACTTTTTCAATTTTCGAAAGGTGTTCTTCCAATATTTCGCGTGCTACCGGCTCATCATCAACAATAATGCAATTGATAAATTCAGTCATTTTTAGCAAGATTTAGGTTCGAAATGGAAAGTTCTGCCAGAAACCATTTTCCCTGTTTTTCTGTTTTCAAATTATAATTTTCCTTATAATTAATTTCCAGTCGCTTACGAATATTTTCCAGTCCAATGCCATTTTTTCCAATCTCTTTTTCTTCATCGCTCAAAAAAGTATTCCGGATCGTGAAACTCAGAATGTTTTTTGTCACTTTTATCTTTACTTCAATTTGCAAAAAACCTTCCAGTAAACTCCCGTGTTTAAATGCATTTTCAACAAAAGGAATCAGCAACATTGGCGCAATCTGTATATTTTCATCGATTTCATCCGAAAGAAAAACTACTTTCAGCGTATCCTTAAAGCGTATTTTTTCGAGTTCGATATACTCTTTTATGTGCAAAACTTCTTCCTTTAAACTCACCTGTGGCTTATTTACCTGGTATAAAATGTAGTCGAGCAGATTCGACAATTTTAAAATAATATCGGGGGTTTGAACCGATTGTTTTAGTGCAAATCCGTAAATCGTATTAAGCGTATTAAATAAAAAGTGCGGGTGAATCTGCATTTTCAGGTAATGCAATTCCTGCTCTTTGAGTTGTAGCTGAGTTTCCAGAATTTTATTCTGAAGTTCTTTGTTTTTGGAAAGCGTTTTAAAATTATGATTCAGCAGGGTAATAAAACTTACGACTCCCGAAACCAGAAAGACAAGCAACAAAATAAACAGGAAGTTTTTGCTCATTGGCGGCATGATAGCCACATTAAACTGAAGTAAAAAAATCAAACAAGAATACAAAGCCAATACAATAAGATAAGACGAAAATACGAGTGTATAAAAACTATATAAACCAAATAAGAAGTAGCGTTTTGTGAGCAGATAGCGAGGAATCAAAAAAAACACAAGAAAATAAGTTACCCCCATTGTCACCGGCAGCAAAGAACTTGAGAACCAAGTAATATAAACTGTATCGTCGGAATTATAGCTAAAAAAGTAGTAAAAGAAAAACCATACAGCAATCCAGAAAAATGAATGATAGAGAATGGTTTTTGGTTTTATTTTTTTTAACCAGTTCATTTAACAATATTACTGAAAATCTAATTATTTGCATTTATTTATCGACGAATTACGGTTTTAGCAATAGTTGCTGCATATAGAATTCCAAAAATCATTTTGTAACTTTAAAATTGCTGAAAACCGAAAGAATTTGTTCAACCGTCGCAAATGAAAAAAGGGAGGTCGTTTATACCTTAATTTAGGTTCAGGTTAAATAAAAATTAAAAAACTATGAAATCAATTATCGAAAAATTTATCGACGGAGGCCCTGTTTTTACAATTGTTATTTTCATTTGCCTACTGGCCGTTCTTGCCTTGTTTTTTGTATCTACGACAAAAAAAGGGAACAATGAAAAATTTATGTCGTTGATGAAACACATTGCCTGGTTTGCAGTTGCGTGGGGATTTATGGGCCGAACCTTTGGACTAATTCATGCTTTTGATGCTGTAGCTGCAACCGGCGACCTAACTCCTGGTTTACTTGCTGACGGATTAAAAATGGCACTGGTAGATCCGTTGTTTGGAATATTGGTATTCGCGGTAGCCCGAGTTGGGATTATTATTCTGGTAGCTCAAAAGAAATAAGTAAACAATTTCAAAACGGTTGACGTAATTTGTCAGAATATTTTCACAGAGGTCATTGACAAGGAACCTGCAACATATTTATCGTTAAAAAATTCCACTGAGTCTTTATTATCCTGCAAAGCAAGCGAATATATAAGTGGATAATAATGATCCGGAGTTGGTATTGCCAGCTTTGCTGCTTCACCTAATTTATCATACTGTATAAGCGATTGATGATCGGCGTGTTCGATTTTCGATTTGAAAGTTTCATTCATTTCCTTTGCCCATTCAAAACCAAAGTTGGGAGTATTCATATTTTGCCAGTCAATCCGTCGCAGGTTGTGAACCATATTTCCACTGCCCATGATTAAAACACCTTTTTTCCTCAACGATGCCAACTGTTTGGCAAGCGAATAATGATACTCAGCCGGTTTGTAGTAGTCAATGCTAAGTTGAAGAACCGGAATATCTGCATCAGGATACATATTTCTCACAACCGACCAACAACCATGGTCCAAGCCCCAATCATGATCCAGACCAACATCGGTTGATTGCACAATCGACGAAATTTCCGTTGCCAACTTCGGATTACCGGGTGCAGGGTATTCAACATCATACAATTCCTTTGGGAAACCACCAAAATCATGAATAGTTTTAGGTGCATTCATGGCAGTTATATGCGTTCCTTTTGTCAGCCAGTGAGCAGAAATACATAACACAGCAGACGGTAAATCCAGTTCTTTTCCAAGTTTTCTCCAGTATTCCGAAAACTCGTTATTTTCAATTCCGTTCATCGGAGACCCGTGTCCCACAAACAAAACCGGCATTTTATTCTCCCTGCTTTTTTGCTCTCCCGAAAATTGGGATAGATTGCTTAGTGTTGCCATTCCCGTAACTCCTGACGTTAATAATTGTATGAAATACTTTCTTCTCAATTGATGTATAATTAAAGTTAGAAACAAAAAAGGATCTGACCAACGAATCGCTCAAATCCTTTTTCATCAAAGTTTAACTATTGTTTACTCTAATCGTCTAATCGTTTTCATATATTAATTAGCTTCACCCGGAGTGGCAACCAATTGAAAAGTAATTTGGAAATCATCATAAATTATGTTATCTCCCAAATCAGAGAAAAAGGAACCTGACTTATATTTAATGTCATATTCTGTACGGTCAACCGTTGCAACTCCAACTGCAGTTAATCTAGAATCAGCAACTTTAACCTTTGCAGGAAAGGCAATCTCTTTTGTAATTCCTTTTATTGTTAGTTTTCCTGAAACTTCGTAATTGTTTCCTTTTTCGTCAGTACTTTTTGGGGTAAAACCTGTTGCAGCAAATAAAACTTCCGGATGTTTTTCAACCGAGAAGAAGTCGTCCGATTTTAAATGTCCAATTAATTTCTGATTCCATCCTTCATCAGTTAAATCGGTACAAGTTATCGTATTCATATCCAGTTTCAGATTTGCTGAAACCAGTTTATTGCTTTCAGCAACAACCTGACCATTCATTAGCGATACTGTTCCTTCGTGTTGTCCGGTTACTTTTTTTGCTAACCACTGAACGTTACTCTCATCAGTTTTTACATTGTAAACTGTTTTCCCTTCAGCCGGCGCTTCTGCTTTTACGTTTAATGCGAATATTGCCGCAACAACTGTTGTAAAAAGTAATTTTTTCATTTTCTGAGTTCTTTTAAATTTTGATGCAAACATAGACAGCATCTCAACTCAAAAAAATAAACTAGTTTAAGAAAAATACATTTTAGTCTTTTTTTCTTGCTCTTTTTGCTAAAATCTTACTGAGAAATACGGGAGTCACTCCTAAATACGATGAAATATGATATTGAGGAAGGCGCTTGAGCAATTCGGGATGGCTTATCCGGAGTTCTTCGTAGTTTTCTTCGGCGGTATTTATAAGAATCGAAACCAACCTTTTCTGCAAAAAGATATAAGCTTTTTTAAGGTAAGAAACAAACGACGAAAAATTATTTGTTAGAATATTCAAATTTTCATCAGTTACGGAATAAACTACACTTTTTTCAATGGCATCCAAATAAAACAAAGTTTCGTCAGGAGTCGCCAAATCACCAATCCATTGATTTTCAATGGCAAACAAAATATTAAATTCTTTTCCGGCAGCATCTACTACATAAAGGCGAAGTAACCCTTTCGCCACAAAATAATGCCGTGTATTGATTTCACCGCTGCCAAAAATAATCTGTTTCTTTTTTATCGTTTCTCTTCTAAAAATATTATTAATTAATTCTCTCTCCGAATCCGTGAGTGCTCTGTCATAAACCCGTTCGTAATAGTCGAAAATAATAGTACAGTTTTCCATGGCAGATTTGAAATGTGATAGTAACAAAGATAAAAAAAATGAAATCCCTTTAAAGGCAGGCGTTTTAATCATTTTTACCCAAAAGAGTAAATGATTAACATACATTTTTAAGGTTGAAATGTTCAAAATAGCTATCTTTAACCAACTTTTTTAACAAAGATAATTAACTAAAAACCTAATTATCATTTACTTAAGTTATTATTAACAAACAACTTAAAACAATTTTAAATCTAATTACAATGAAAAAGAAATTATTTCTTACCCTCTCGGTTATTGCCGCACTTTTTTTAACTACTCAAACTTTCGCACAAAAAGAAAATACCTTAACGAAAAAAGAAAAAAAAGAAGGTTGGGTATTGTTATTTAATGGCAAAAACTTTGATGGGTGGCGTCAATGTAACGGAACAGCAATGCCTGCAAACTGGAAAATTGAAGATGGCGCAATGAAAGTGTTTACCGGCGAAGGGAAAAAACCGGGACAAGGCGCTAACGGAGACATCGTTTTTGGTGATAAAAAGTATAAAAACTTTGAATTGTCAATTGACTGGAAAGCCGGTGATATGGCGAATTCGGGTATTTTCTACTATGTGCGGGAAGTTCCAGGTAAACCAATTTATTATGCTGCACCCGAAATTCAGGTACTGGATAATGACAATGCAACAGATAATAAAATTGACAGCCACCTGGCAGGTTCTCTTTACGATTTAATTGCTGCCGATCCAAAAACAGTTAATCCTGCCGGACAATGGAACACCTGCGGAATTAAAGTAGTTGACGGAAAAGCAACAATAAGCATGAATGGGAAAGTAGTGGTTACTTATACCCACTGGACTCCGGAATGGGATGAAATGGTAGCCAATAGCAAATTTAAAAACTTCCCGGGCTGGACCGAAGGAATTGATAAAATCGGATTCATTGGATTGCAGGATCACGGTTATACCGTTTGGTTCCGCAATGTAAAGATTCGTGAATTATAAAAATAATTTGAATTCAATTTTAGGCTGGCTCTCTATAAAAGTGTCAGCCTAAATCATTTATAATAACTCGTATTTGACATGAAATCAACGTTTTTTTTCTTTCTTCTGATTCTTTTTTCTGTAACCTCATGCAAAAATCAAGTGCCTGAAATAACAGAAACAGACTTCACCCAATTTGTAGATCCGTTAATTGGCAGTGGTTATCACGGTCATGTCTTTGTAGGGGCCAATGTTCCGTTTGGAGCCGTTCAGCTTGGGCCAAACAACGAAACCCAGGGATGGGACTGGTGTTCCGGTTATCATTACAGTGATTCGGTTTTGGTTGGTTTTGCCCACACTCACTTAAGCGGAACAGGAATTGGCGACCTGGGTGATATTCTTTTTATGCCCGTTTCAGGTAATTTTAACCCGGAAGAAAACAAAGACACTCCGTATCGCTGGAAATCGGAATATTCGCATGAAGGAGAAAAAGCAGAAGCAGGTTACTATTCGCTTCATATTAACAGGTATAATATTGATGCTGAATTAACAGCTTCCGAACGTGTTGGATTTCATCGTTACAAATACAACGAAAGTGGAAACCCAGCCCTTATTATCGATTTAAAATATGGAACTGGCTGGGATTTGTTAACCAAAGGAAATATTGAACAAGTTGGGAAAAACGAAGTGAAGGGATTTCGTTTTTCAAAAGGCTGGGCACCGGATCAACAAATCTTCTTTTACACAGAATTTTCGAAAGAAATAAAAGAATTTAACATCCTTACACAAGACGAAAAAACAGGGGTTATCACGGTTCTAATTCAATTTGAGGGAGACGGTGAATTAATGGCAAAAACCGGAATTTCCCCGGTAAGCGAGGAAGGTGCCCAAAATAACCTCAATACTGAAATTAGTCTTTGGGATTTTGATTCTGTAAAACAAAAGGCAAAAGAAAAGTGGAATAATGAACTTGGAAAAGTTGAGGTTGAAACGAATAATCTTTCCGACAAAAAAATATTCTATACAGCCCTTTATCATACAATGATTGCCCCTTCGCTATTTAATGATGTTAATGGCGATTACCGGGGAGCCGACCGCAAAGTACATCAGAGTCCGGGACTTGAAACCTACACTACCCTTTCGCTTTGGGACACTTATCGTGCTGCACACCCGCTGTACACATTAGTTCAGCCCAATCGGGTTAACGACTTTGTAAATACAATGCTCGATATCTACGACCAGCAAGGTAAACTGCCGGTTTGGCATTTACACGGGAATGAAACCAATACGATGGTGGGGTATCATGCAGTACCTGTAATTGCTGATGCTTATTTAAAAGGATTTCGTGGATTTGATGCTGAAAAAGCATTTGAAGCCATGAAGTCTTTTTCCATGCGCGATGAACGGGGTTTGGATTTTATCAAAAAACAAGGGTACATTCCTGCTGATTCGCAGGTTGAGTCGGTTGCACGGGCAATGGAATATGCAATTGACGATTGGTGCATTGCAGCAATGGCAACTGCCATGGGAAAAACAGAAGATGCTGAGCTCTATTCAAAACGTGCTAAATATTATCAGAATTATTTTGATAAAGATACCCGATTTATGCGTGGAAAGATGAGCGATGGAAGCTGGAGGACACCTTTCGACCCTATTTCTTCGCAGCACCGCGACGATGATTATTGCGAAGGAAATGCGTGGCAATATTTATGGTTGGTTCCGCAGGATGTGGAAGGGCTTATTAAACTGCTGGGTGGCGATGAACCATTCGTTACTAAACTGGATAGTCTTTTCTCCATTTCTTCTGAACAGGTAGAAGGCGCTTCATCCGACATTTCGGGCTTGATTGGACAATATGCTCACGGAAATGAACCCAGTCACCACACAACTTACTTGTATGCTTATGCAGGCCAGCAATGGAAAACCTCTAAACTGGTTCGTGAAATATGCAGTACGATGTACACCGACCAAAACGACGGTTTGTGCGGAAATGAAGATTGCGGACAGATGTCGGCATGGTATGTTATATCTTCTATGGGAATGTATCCGGTGAACCCTGCAGCAGGAATATATGTTTTCGGTAGCCCTGTTTTCAACAAAGCAACCATCAGTCTTCCTCAGGGAAAATCGTTTTCCATCGTTACTGAAAACAATAGCCCGGAGAATATCTATATTCAATCGGCTGAATTGAATGGAAAGCCTTACACAAAAACATTTATCACTCATAAAGAGATTTTGAATGGTGGTACACTGAAATTTGTTATGGGTAATCAACCGAACAAAGAATACGGAAAGCTTTTGGAGGATAGACCGGAAAGCAAACTATATCAATAAAATTCGAAAGAATAAATTACAGGGAATTATATTCTGAAATATTAATTCAGAATATAATTTTTCTAAATTTAAAACTATCAGTTAATAGCTTTTAGAATAAAACGGCAACACAAGAACAGAATCTTGACATTTTAGCTTAACTCTATGAAGCTTGCTAATGAAAAAATAAAACACCCGGCTTTATGGATTCCTAGCAATTATTTTGCAATGGGCTTACCTTTTGTTGCAATTGCTCAGGCATCCACTCTTATGTACAAGAACCTGGGAATTTCGGATACCCAGATTGCGTTCTGGACATCGTTGATAATGTTGCCATGGACTTTAAAACCGTTGTGGAGTCCGGTTCTTGAAATGTTTAAAACAAAAAAACATTTTGTAGTTGCCACTCAGATTTTAACTGGGATTACTTTTGCGCTAGTGGCTTTATCTTTGCCTTTAAATCACTTCTTTAAATACAGTATTGCTCTATTGGGAATTGTAGCAATTAGTGGTTCTACCCATGATATTGCCACAGACGGTGTATACATGAATGCACTTTCTTCCCAGGATCAGGCAAAATACATTGGTTGGCAGGGAGCGGCATACAACCTCGCAAAGATTCTTACCGGTGGTGCATTTGTTTACATTGCCGGGCAACTGGAAATTTCATTTGGAGTTGCCCGGGCTTGGATGGTAATTATGGGCGCACTTGGTTTAATAATGATTCTTTTGGGATTGTACCACATTAAAATGTTGCCTACAGGTGGAAGCTCAAAAGAGGTCCATTCATTCAAAGAAGGAATGGACACCTTAACTGATGTCGTAAAATCTTTCTTTCAAAAAAAGTTTGTGTACAAGTTTATTGGCTTTATTATTCTTTATCGTTTTGCCGAAGGATTTGCAATAAAAATTGCACCGTTATTTTTTAAAGCCTCAACAGAGCAAGGAGGTTTAGGTTTATCCACCTCGCAAATAGGTCTTATCTATGGTGTATTCGGGGCAGCTGCTTTTGTATTGGGCTCGCTTCTTGCAGGATATTTTATTGCAAAAAAAGGACTGAAGAAATCGTTATTTACCCTGGCACTTATTTTTAACCTTCCTTTTACTGTTTATGCATTACTGGCAACTTTTCAGCCAACCAGTTTACCGCTAATTGCAGCCGCTGTAGTTTTGGAATATTTTGGCTATGGTTTTGGCTTTGTAGGATTAATGCTTTTCATGATGCAACAAGTAGCTCCCGGAAAATACAAAATGGCACATTATGCATTTGCTTCAGGAATTATGAATCTTGGGTTTATGTTGCCCTCCATGTTAAGTGGATTTTTAAGCGATACGGTGGGTTACAAAATATTCTTTATTTGGGTACTAATTGCTACTATCCCTGCAATTTTAGCTGCTAAATTTGTACCTTTCGTTTATCCTGACAACGTTGAGGAATCCACTGAAAACCATTAATAAAAACAGAAAATATTTTAAATATGAAAACAGAAATTCCATGGGAGAACAGGCCTGAAGGCAGTAATGATGTAATGTGGAGATATTCACAAAATCCGGTAATAGACAGATACCATATTCCCACTTCCAACAGTATTTTCAACAGCGCAGTTGTACCTTTTAAAGATGGTTTCGCCGGAGTTTTCCGGTGCGATAACAAAGCTGTTCAAATGAACATTTTTGCAGGATTCTCAAAAGACGGAATCAACTGGGATATCAACCACTCTCCCATTGAAATGAAAGCCGGAAATACCGAAATGATAGAATCTAATTACAAATATGATCCGCGTGTAACATTTATTGAAGACAGATATTGGGTTACATGGTGTAACGGTTATCATGGCCCAACTATCGGAATTGCATATACATTCGATTTTAAAGATTTTTTTCAATGCGAAAATGCTTTTTTGCCATTCAACCGAAACGGAGTTTTGTTTCCGGAGAAAATTAATGGCAAATATGCCATGTTAAGCCGCCCAAGCGATAACGGACATACTCCGTTTGGCGATATCTACATCAGCTACAGTCCGGATATGAAATACTGGGGTGAACACCGCTGTGTAATGAAAACCACACCTTTTGAAAAAAGTGCCTGGCAATGCACAAAAATTGGCGCAGGTTCTGTTCCCATCCGAACTTCCGAAGGTTGGCTTATGTTTTACCATGGAGTAATTACAACCTGCAACGGATTCCGGTATTCAATGGGAGCTGCCATTCTCGATCTGGAAAAACCGGATAAGGTGTTATACCGCACTCAACCCTATCTGCTGGCACCCGCCGCACCTTACGAACTGATGGGCGATGTTCCAAATGTTGTTTTTCCGTGTGCAGCACTTTGCGATGATGAAAAAGTTGCTGTATATTACGGCGCAGCAGATACAGTTACAGGAATTGCATTTGGATATCTATCTGAAATAATTGAATTTACAAAAGCCAATTCTCTTTGATATTTATTTGGAAATGGTATTATTCAATCATATTTCATGAAAACTAAGAAAATTTAAAAATCAATCTATAACATTAATTACTATGAAACTATTATCATTTTTTATCATCTTAATTCTTTTTTTCGGGTGTACAACCGAAGAAAAAAAGCAGGATGTGAAAGAAATCGGGCTGTTAACTGATCTTGTTAATCCGTTAATGGGGACCGATTCCAATTTCGCTTTGTCCAACGGAAATACCTACCCCGCCATAGCAAGGCCATGGGGAATGAACTTCTGGACGCCGCAAACCGGAAAAATGGGGAATGGCTGGGGATACATGTACGACGATGTTAAAATTCGCGGAATAAAACAAACCCATCAACCCAGCCCGTGGATTAACGATTATGCAGCTTTTTCATTTTTACCAGAAACAGGCGAGTTGAAAATTGACGAAAACGAACGTGCTTCCTGGTTTTCGCACAAAGCAGAAGTTGCCAAACCACACTATTACAAAGTTTATTTGGCCGATTATGATGTAACAGCCGAAGTAACACCAACAGAACGGGCCGCTATTTTCAGGTTTACTTTCCCTGATAATGATAACTCATATATTCTGCTCGACGCATTCAACGGCGGCTCTTCCGTAAAAATTATTCCTGAAGAACGTAAAATAGTAGGTTACTGCCAAAACAATCATGGTGGAGTGCCTGGCAATTTCCACAACTATTTTGTTGCTGTGTTCGACAAAGATTTTGAAGTTACCAAAACATGGAACGATGAAAAACTGGGAGACTCGAAAGAATCTACCGGACTTCATACCGGAGCTGTAGTTGGGTTCAAAACAAAAAAAGGTGAAAATGTACATGTAAAAGTGGCTTCCTCGTTTATTAGTCCTGAACAGGCCGAATTAAACTTAAGCCGCGAAATTGGAAATAAATCTTTTGATGAAATCAGCTCGGAAGGCGAAGCTGTTTGGGAAAAAGAACTTTCAAAAATAAAAGTGGAAGGTGGAAGCGATATTCAACGCCGGACATTCTATTCCAGTTTGTATAGGGTTTTGCTTTTCCCGAGAATGTTTTATGAAATTAATGCTCAGGATGAAATCGTTCATTACAGCCCCTATAACGGCGAAGTTTTGCCTGGTTATATGTTTACCGACAATGGTTTCTGGGATACATTCCGCGCTGTTTTCCCATTCTTTACATTAATGTATCCTGAATTAAATTCTCATATTATGGAAGGTTTGGCAAATACGTACAAAGAAAGCGGCTGGCTTCCTGAGTGGGCTAGCCCCGGGCATCGTGGTTGTATGATTGGATCCAACTCTGCTTCATTAATTGCCGATTCATATTTAAAAGGAATTCGGGGCTACGATATTGAAACATTGTACCAGGCCATACTTAAGAATACTGAAAGTTGGATGGAAAATATTACATCTGTTGGACGGTTTGGCGCCGATTATTATAATAAACTGGGATATATTCCATACGATGTAGATATAAACGAAAATACAGCACGTACCTTGGAATATGCCTATGCCGATTATTGCATTTGGAAGCTAGCTCAGGAACTCGGACGTCCTCAGGAAGAAATCGACCTGTTTAAAGAACGGGCCCGCAATTACAAAAATGTTTTCGATCCGGAACACAAACTAATGCGAGGTAAAAATGAAGACGGAACTTTCCAGTCGCCGTTTAGCCCGTACAAATGGGGCGATGCATTTACTGAAGGAAACAGCTGGCACTACACATGGAGCGTTTTTCAGGATATTGAAGGCCTGAAAGAATTAATGGGTGGCGATGACAGTTTTGTTGCTATGCTTGATTCAGTATTTGTTGTTCCTCCAATTTTCGATGATTCGTACTACGGTTTCCCGATTCACGAAATCAGAGAGATGCAGATTGCAGGAATGGGAAATTATGCTCATGGTAATCAACCGATTCAGCATATGATTTATTTGTACAATTATTCCAATCAACCATGGAAAGCGCAAAAGCATGTGCGTGAAGTGTTGACAAAACTATACAATCCCAACTCCGATGGTTATTGCGGCGACGAAGACAACGGACAAACTTCGGCATGGTATGTTTTCAGTTCCATGGGATTTTACCCGGTCTGCCCGGGTGCCGGAGAGTATGTTTTCGGTGCTCCTCTGTTTAATAAAATTACACTTCAGCTTGAAAATGGAAATACATTTGTAATAGATGCTGAAAATAACTCAAAAGAAAATCTTTATGTAGATGATATAAAACTGAATGGTGCAGAGTGGGATAAAAACTATATTTCGCATGAAGAATTACTAAAAGGTGGTGAACTTAATTTTAGCATGGTTTCTTCTCCAAATAAAAGCCGAGGCACCAACAAAGAAAGTTGGCCTTATTCAATGACTAACGAAGAAAAATAGTTTCGGATTTAAAAGTTTAATTCAATATCCCATCTCAGTTTATACCATGAAACAGAGATGGGATATTTTAATATAAAAAAGCAGGAAACGCTTACATGCCATTCCCTGCTTTCGACTCTAAAAATTACTATCTGTTTAATTAAAATAAAAAACCAAGATTTAACGAAGCTGTTTTATTCTGCATATCAACGTCTTCTGCAATTTCAGCAATTCCCATGTCATAGTTTAGTGAAACCTGTAATGCGTTTACTCTAAATACAGGAAATTCCAACCCTAATTCAAATGACCATCCAAAATCGGTATTATTCAAACCATTCAAATCTGTGGTTTGACCGTTAGTAATTTGTTTTGCATCGAGCAAATATCCAAGGTACGGCCCCGTCGCAAAAAACAACCGCTGTCCGTTTTTAAAACCTGCCTTTTCGCTGGCTGAGAACTCAGCTTTAACCGGCAAAACGAGATAACTTAATTTGCTTTTCAACTCCGAATCTTCACCCGAAATGTCACATTTTTTACCTTTTAGCTGGTAATCGAGCCCCGACTTTAAGGCCAGCCAGTTATTAAACTGATACTTTGCAATAACTCCGGTGTTAATTCCAACCCGGAGCCCGTTATCATCGCAAATATTCCCTATTTCGGATTGCGTTGATGCATTTGCCCCAAGTTTTACTCCCCACTGAAGTTGAGCAAATGAACTGGAGGATAAACCTATTAAAACCAATAACATTGCAAAAGTTATTTTCCAACTTCTGTCCATCATGCTTTGAGACCTGCCTAATGAAAGCTCTTCTGTTTCAGAAGATATCAGCACTGTTCTCTTGTACTGCTGATTTAACTTTCCAAATTGTTTCATTTCCATTGTTAACTGTTTCTAAAAAATATTTTAAATATTGTTATTTTCGACGTTTTTGGTCTTTTCGTCGAAATATGAGCAAAAAATTTTTACACACAGATTCCGTAGAACAATATGGCAAGCATATCATCTATTTCTTTCTCAAAATTATCCGTTGAGTTTCCATCAACTATCAAAGGAATTTCCAGCCCTTTCATAGCAATTAATACTGTTTTTGCCGTTAACCCGGCATTCAATATTTTAAATTCGCCCTCTCTGATTCCTTCTTCAATAATCTGTTTTATCGAATTAGTCTCGCTCTCGTCATAGCGGGTTCTGATTTTTTCAATAAAATCATAATTCGAAAGATATTCGTCTTTTAAGGCAACATAAAAATTTCCCCAATTTTTAAATCCTTTCATCCGAACAAAAATATAGGCACGTAACTTATCCTTAGCCAAACTATATTCCTTTAATTCCAGGCCAATTTCTGCCCGCAAATTAGCAGCCTCCTTTTCAACAACAGCCTGAAAAACTTCTTCCTTACTTTTGAAATAATAGTATAACGAGCTTTTACCCTTTCGGGAAGCATAAGCAATTTCATCCATGGTAGTTTTCCGAAAACCATAGCGCATAAAAATGTCTTGTGCTGCAGTAATAATATTATCTCTTACATTTAATTTCATATTAAACTTTTCGACTATTTTAGTTCAAAAGTACAATAAATTTTTAATCTTCTACTATGCATTTCTGTTTTTTTCCAAATATAAACAGAACATTAAGAGAATGTTTTGAGTAAAACTATCAATATTAAATTAGCCTTAAGAAATATTCTAATCTGTTACAGAAAATAGATTTGTATTTACATTTGCAATCAAATAATGAATGAACATTCATTTATTAATAACTAAAAGATGGCACGAATAACAGATCAAAGCAGAATAGAAAGATTGAAAAAATCGACTATGAAGTTAGTTGCAGATTATGGTTTTGGAGGAGCTTCAGCATCACTTATTGCTAAAAATGCCAAGGTGGCCTCAGGTTATTTTTACATGCATTATAAAGGCAAATATGAAATGGTAAATACACTGCTTCAGGATGTTTACCAAGAAGTTATTAATAAACTGGAAGAACTAACTAACAAGGAATCTACTTTTAATGACATAATAGAAAATATGATTCGCCATTTTTTCAGTATGGCCAACACCGATCCGATAAAACTTAAATTCTTATATGTTTTATTGAGCGACTACAGTTTTGTAATTGATAAAGAAATGCACGAAAACATTTCCAAGATACTGAATATCCTGGTTTTCGACGGACACTCGTCAGGACAGTTGGATAAGAATATAAATCAATCAGATCTCTACTTAATCGTCGTTATCAATACGATTCAATATATAAATCAACAATATAAAAATTCAGCAAAAAAGGTTGTATTCAAAAAAGAAGATGAAGACCATTTGATTTATATGATAAACAAAATTTTAAAAGAACCAGGAAAATGAAAAAGAGAAAACAATTGTTTAGTACAATCTTTCTGATGTTGACCGGTTTAACATTTGCCACAGGTCAGGAAAACATACAGGCTCTTACTTTTGAAGAGGCATTACAGATAATGGTCCAGCAAAACCCTGGATTACAACAGGCAAGGGAACAAATAAAACAAAAGGAGTATGAAATGAAAGCCAAAAAAGGCCTTTTTATGCCCCAGGTTTCGCTTAGTGCAAACGCAATATCCATGTCCGATCCATTGCACCTCGATTTAGGCTCGGTAAGAGACGCCATTACTCCGCTTTACACTACACTTGGAAACTATGGTGTTTTTAGCGGTGTTCCCAACCCGGATCCAACAACAAACACGATTGTTCCTATTTTACCGGACAATGTAAGCACCGCTGCGGTAAGAGAACAATTGCTTGAGGCCGGCGACAAAATAAGCAATGCCAATTGGGATGAAGTAATTCAGGAGAAAAACTTCGCCACGGTTTCTGCCGACTTTATGTGGCCGCTTTACGCCGGTGGAAAGATACGGGGCGCAAACGATGCAGCCAACACCGAACTTACTATTAGCCGCGAAGAACTTAGGAAAACACAAGGGGATTTAGTTACCGAACTTGCTACCCGCTACTATGGACTTGCGCTAAGTATCCAGGTTTTAAATGTAAGACAACAAATGTTTGAAAGTGCCGATAAACATTATGCCGATGCCCAGAAACTATTTGATAATGGGATAATTGCAAAAGTTGAATTACTACATGCAAAGGTTTCGCGTAACGAAGCCGAAAGAAATGTAAAAGAAGCCGAACGCAATATCGAAATTATTCGTTCCGGGCTCGATGCAACATTATCGTTTGACACTACGGCAACCATAGCACCGGTGAGCCACCTGTTCATCAACAAAGAACTTTCCGACGTTTCATATTGGGTAACCAAAGCATACGATGCCAACCCGCAACTCAAACAAATTGAAGGGAAAAGAGAACTTGTAAATATTAAAAACAAGGTGAACAAAGAAAATTACATGCCCACAATTGCCATGCTTGGAACCTATAACATTGCAGATAAAAATCTTTCGCCATATGTTCCGGAATGGATGGTTGGCGTTGGATTAAAATGGTCGCTGTTTGAAGGGTTGAGCCGAAATCATACCTACAAAGCCGGAAAAACCATGGAAAGCCAGGTAGATTATGCTGAACAAAAAGCTCACTCCGACATAAAAGCCTACATGACAAAACTATATGAGGAATTACAAAAACAAATAGAACAAAAAAACGAACTGGAAAGTACACTCGAATTAGCCATAGAATATTCTGAAAGCACACAAAAAGCCTTTAAAGAAGGCCTTGCAACATCAACTTCAGTGGTCGAAGCTTACACAAAAGTGGCTCAGGTAAAAGCACTTCGGCTAAAAGTATTTTACGATTACGATGTAACACTCGCAGTGCTTCTGCAAACCGCCGGAGTTCCGGAACAATATGTAGAGTTCTGCGCCGGTAACAACACAATTATTGAATCATTAACAAATTAAAAAAATACAACCATGAATAAAAAAACAATTGTAACCCTGCTTATCATAGTAGCAATATTAGGGTTCATTACTTATACCTTTATTGTTGTACTGAAAAAGCAGCCAGTTGTATTGCAGGGCGAAGTGGAAGCCAAAGAGTACAAAATTGCTTCAAAAGTTCCGGGCAGAGTTTTGGACATTGCAGTAAAGAAAGGACAAAAAGTAAATAAAGGCGATTTCATTTTTTCGATAGACAGCCCGGAAATTAACGCGAAGTTAGACGAAGCAACCGCGGCCCGTTCCGCAGCAAGCGCACAAAGCAGAAAAGCACAAAACGGAGCACAACCGGAAGATATTACAGCCGCATACAGCACTTATGTAAAAGCAGAAGCAGCAGCACAATTTGCTGAAAAGTCTTACCAGCGAATTCAAAATCTTTACGACGAAGGTGTTGTCCCGGAACAGAAACGCGACGAGGTGGAAACACAAATGAAGGCTGCACGCGAAACGGCAAACGCAGCAAAAGCCATTTGGCAAAAAGCAGAAAAAGGAGCACGTGAAGAAGACAAAGCGGCTGCAGCTGCACTCGTAAAAAGGGCCGATGCTGCAATAGAACAGGTTCAATCTTACCTCAATGAAACTTCCATTAATGCAATTTCAGACGGTGAAGTATCAGGTATTAATGTTCAAGCAGGAGAACTGGTAGCAACAGGTTTTCCAGTTGTTACTCTGCTCAATCTTGATGATATCTGGGTTACATTTTATTTGCGCGAAGATTATTTATCACAGTTTAAAATGGGTACTACATTCAAGGCAAAATTACCCGGATTAGAAAATAATGAATTTGATTTTAAAGTAAGTTACATTAACCCTGCCGGAGATTTTGCCCGTTGGAATGCCACCAAAACATCTGGAGATTTCGATTTAAAATCGTTTGAAGTAGAAGCCCGTCCTGTTGCCACAATTCCGGGACTAAGGCCGGGAATGACAGCTATTGTAACATTAAGCGAATAAACTATGGCATCAAAAACATCCCTTCTTGCAGTTATAAAGAGGGAAGTTGGACAAATTATTCACAATCCGGCTTATCGCTTCCTACTGCTGGTCGGGCCACTTATTGGAATTGGCTTACTTTTTTTTATTTTTCATAACGGCTCAGTAAAGAAGTTACCTATTGCTGTTGTCGATCGTGACAATTCCTCACTGTCAATCAAAATAACCAATTCGCTGGATGCCGCTTCCGATGTTCAGGTCGTTTTGCAAACTCCAAATATTTTTCGGGCAAAAGATATGCTTGAAAAGGGAGCGATTGAAGCTATTATCGTTATCCCGTTTGAAACCGAGAAATCAGTTTTCCAGGGAATCGAAGCACCAGTTCCGGTTTATATTAACGGAACCAATGTTTTAAAAGCAGGAATAATTCAACGCTCGGTGCTGGCAACAATAAAAACTATATCAGGCGGGGTTCAACTTCAGAAACTACAAATGGCAGGGAAAAGCAAACAGGAAGCACTGGCACGAATTGTACCGGTAAACATACAACGGCATGTTCTTTATAATCCGTTTACCAATTATTCGTATTTCTTGAACTCCGCGCTATTATACGTAATGCTTTATCTTTTTGTATTTCTGAGTTCAATTTATACTCTCGGAAATGAATTAAAAAAAGGCACCGGAATTAATCTTTTGGAAACAAGCGGGAACAGTGTGCGTATGGCCATTACCGGAAAATTATTCCCCTACACAATAATATTTTCAGGCTTTGCACTTTTAATTAACATTCTTTTATATCAAGTTGAAGGAATGCCATTAAACGGAGAATACTGGATGATTTTTACTGGGCAATTTATAACCATTGTTACCTATCAGTTAATGGCACTTATTTTTCTGGGGGTAACCAGTAATTTACGATTAGCACTATCGCTCGCCAGCGCATATTCTATGATGGCCATTACATTCTCGGGGCTTACGTATCCTTTGGAAGCCATGCCCAAAATAGCACAAATATTTGCCACCCTATTTCCGTTCACCTGGTGGGAAAAACTAATGATTTCGCAATCGCTCCGTGGCGCTCCGCCGAAAGAAGCCCTGGTTTATATCTGCTATATACTTATATTCCTGCTAATCTCACTACTATTTCTGCCAGTTTTTAAACAACATCTTGGCCAAGAAAAATACTGGGGTAAGAAGTAAATCTTTAATGATGAGAAAAATAATGGAAACAAATCAAAATAAAGTAAACGGGTTTCAGCTTGCAGCCATTCATTTTACAAATGAATTAAAATCCATTTTTTCCGATAAAGGCGCTTTGTTGATTCTTATTGGCGCCGTGGTTATTTACCCCATAGTTTATTCTATCGGCTACTACAATGAAACGATGACAAACATGAGTGTTGCTGTTGTCGATCAGGATCATTCAGCTATCAGTCGTAAATACACTGCAATGATTGATGCATCGGGCGAACTTGATGTTACTTATAAACCCCTGGATTTGATCTCCGCAGAAAACCTGTTTTTAACCAACAAAATCAGCGGAGTTATACTCATTCCAAAAGGCTTTGAGAAGGAAATTTTAAGCGGCCTGCAGGCAAATGTGGCCGTTTATGCCGATGCAAGCTATTTTCTGAAATACAGAAATACCATTTTGGCAATCACTTACTCCAACGCATATTTCAGCGGTGGAGTATCGGTAATGCGCTATATGGCTGAAGGTAAATCATTACAACAGGCTAAAGTAAGTAACGACCCGCTGCCTGCATACACACATGTCTTATACAATCCTTCATCGGGGTACGGAAGTTTTGTTATGCCCGGAGTAATTCTTGTTATTTTCCAACAGACTCTACTAATTGGGATTGGCCTGCTGGGAGGTTCATTCTCCGAATCGAAAGCATCGCCGTTTCTTCTTCCCGAGCAAAAACGACGTAGAGAGATTATTCCTTACCTCACGGGAAAAACCGTTGCTTATCTGGCTATTTCGCTTTTCAATATTGCTTATGCAGCTATTTTGATTCATCACTGGTTTAATTACCCCGACAAAGCCAATACATTGCATATATTCATGCTTTTATTTCCGTTTTTATTAGCCACAATCTTCCTGGGGATTGGCGTATCTACTTTATTTAAACACCGCGAATCGGCAATAGTGTTTATGGTATTTCTGTCGCCCATTGCATTATTTGTGAGTGGACTTTCATGGCCGGTTTCGTCCATGCCTCACTGGTTGGTTTTGCTTTCAAAATTGATGCCCGGCTCAACAGTTATTCCGGCCTATCTCAGGTTGCGAACAATGGGAGTTGATATCACAGAAGTGAAATCGGAGATACTGTTTCTCTATTCTCAGGCAGCTGTTTATCTGGGGCTTACTCTAGTTTATTTCTATATTAGGATGACCGCATGTTGCCGAAAAAAAACAACACTAACGAAAAATTAAAACTTTAATGGGTTTTTACCAATAAACAAGGTTCATCTTTTTTAAAAGATGAAAATCTTTGTACGGTACTTTTGCGAGAGCTGTGGTTGACGCAGTCCCGGTGGGGATACAAACTTTAAAATGATGATAAAACCTAGATGTCAACGCAGGTAAAGGCAACTTATACAGAAATCAGGAAGAACGCCACAGTCCGTGCAATTTAGTTGCTTTCAATGCTGTTTAAAGATTGAAATTTATTAACTTTCACCTGGCATCAGAATTAATTATTTTTATGCACAAATAATCTCAGACTGGTAATCAGTTATAAAAAAATACCATGAAGCTAAACCGTCGAAATTTCATTAAACTTTCAGCCACTGCCGGAGTTACTGTAATTGCTGTACCAACAATCATTTCGGCTTGTGCACGTGGAAAAAACGGATATATTGCACCATCAGACCGTATTAACCTGGCATTTATTGGTTCGGGAAACCAGGCGATGAATGATATCAGGGATTTTATAACCGATAAACGGGTTCAAATTACCGGAGTTTGCGATGTGAATAAACAAAGTACAGGTTACTGGGGAGGAGTTGTTGGTGGACGCGACATTGGTATCAAACTAATTAATGACTACTATTCAAAGCTTTATGATAAAAAATATAAATCTTGCCAGGAATTTGAAGATTTTCGTGATGTTATTGCAAAAACCGACATCGATGCGGTTGAAGTAGTCCTCCCCGACCATTGGCATTCGATACCTGTTCTGATGGCTGCCAAAGCCGGTAAACACATTTACTGCCAAAAGCCGCTGGCGCTCACCATTCCTGAAGGCCGGGCAATGGCCAATGCAGTAAAAAAATATGGTGTTATTTTCCAGACCGGAAGCCAACAGCGATCCGATGAAAATTTCAGGCTGGTTTGCGAACTCGTGCGCAACGGACGAATCGGAAAACTGCAAACAGTAATTTGCGGGCTTCCTTCCGGAACACCTGATTATGGAAAAACAGGTAATCAAACTGAGACAGTTCCGGTTCCAAAAGGATTTGATTATAACATGTGGCTTGGGCCTGCTCCCAATGCTCCTTATTGTCCGGCACGAACGCATGTGAATTTTCGTTGGGTACTCGATTATTCGGGAGGACAAGTCACCGACTGGGGTGGTCATCATCCGGATATTGCACAATGGGGAATGGAAACAGAACTTACCGGCCCGGTAAAAATTCAAAACGCCAAAGCTACGTGGGCAGAGCACCCGGTTTGGAATACCGCTACTCAATATTATTTTGAATGTATTTATGCCAATGGTGTAAAACTTATTATCACGAGCGACGCCGAACGTAGCGGAGTTACTTTTAACGGAACCGAAGGATGGGCTTGGGCAAATCGTGGAAAACATGAGGTTTTTCCGGAAAATCTGAAAGATTCAGTAATTGCGGATTCGGAAATTCACCTTTATAAAAGCGATAACCATTTCCGGAATTTTATTGATTGCATCATTTCAGGAGAAGAAACCATTGCACCTGCAGAAATTGGACACCGTTCAATAACCATGTCGCATCTTGGAAATATTGCCATGAAACTTCAGCAAGATTTGGATTGGGATCCGGAAACTGAAAAATTTGTGAACAATGATCTGGCAAACAGTATGCTTTCGAGAGAAATGCGGGAACCATGGGCATCAATTTACAAAGAACACCTGGTATAAAAACAGTTGCCTGAAATTATATATTACGAATTATTTAATCTCCGGCATAGTCTAAAATTGACATGGTTACATCAAAAATGTGATCGCCCATTTTCTCTGATTCAGAAAAAATATCTTTATACAGCGTACCTATTTGGTATGAGTATGTATCATTTTCAATGTCTTTCACATGCTCTTTTCTGAGTTTATCTCTGTAACGGTTAATTTTCTTTTCAATAGCTTCCGTGGCAATTTTATCAACCTCGTTGCTTTTCTTATTCAGATTTTCAATCATCGTATCCATCGCTTTTTCAACAAGTGAGAACATTCCAGCAATCTTCTCATTCATTTCCGGGGTAAACTTCTCTTTTTTATCACGGACACGTAACATCGCACGTGCAATGTTTAGGCACGAATCTCCAACACTTTCAATTTCATCGACAATCCGGAGCATCGAACTGATATTTTGCGACGACTGTTTGCTTAATTCACCTTCAGCAACTTTAGTCAGATATTTGGCTATCGACACCTCCATTTCATCACTTTTGGTTTCGCCAACCTCCACTTTTTCAAACTGTTTTAGAAATTTACGGTCATTTTTCTCATTTAGCATTGTGTTCAAACGGCTAAACATTTTTTTGGTTTGCTGGGCATAAACCAGAATTTCTTTTTTGGCCTGAAGCAATGATAATTCACTGGTGCTTAACATTCCAAATTTAATATACTTTAATCTAAACTCCTGTTCATCTTCTTTCTCCCGAACTAATTTCTGCACCAGGTTAACCAAATATTTTACAAACCAAATCTGAATGAAAACATTGAAAATATTAAAGAAAGAGTGAAAAAACGAGAGTGCAATCGGAATGGAAGAAGCATCAGAAAAAGCCGAGTTTCCGGTAACAGATTGCGTTAACGCATCGACCCCCTTCAGGAATAACGGAAATACGCTTAAAACCCAAATAACCCCAACAACGTTGAAAATAAGGTGAACCCGCGCAGCGCGCTTTGCAGAAGAATTTGCAACAACTGCTGCAATATTGGCAGTAATAGTGGTACCAATATTTTCGCCTAAAACCATAGCTGCAGCACTGTCGAAACTAATCCAACCGTTGTTACACATAACCAGCGTTAAAGCCATGGTTGCACTCGACGACTGGATAACAACCGTGAGCAAGGTCCCGATGACCAGAAAAATAAGGTTTGAACCTAAGCCCATTCCGGTGAAATCCTTTATAAATTCAAGCATCTCAGGGTTTTGCCCAATATTGGGTACACTGGTTTTAAGGCTTTCCAAGCCAATAAACAGCAAAGCAAAACCTACCAACACTTCGCCCCACGACTGATTACGGGTTCGTTTTGAAAATATAAGCGGAAAACCAATTCCGATAATCGGAAACGCCAGCACACTCATTTTAACCTTAAAACCAAATATGGAAATAATCCAGGCAGTAATGGTGGTACCAATATTGGCCCCCATAATAACGCCTACTGATTCTGTAAGTGTTAACAAACCTGCATTTACAAAACTTACAATCATCACCGTTGTAGCGCTCGACGACTGTATAACGGCAGTAATAAAAAAACCAGTGAAAACACCCTTAAATTTATTGGAGGTCATGGCTGCCAGAAAATTACGCATTTTACCTCCGGCTACCTTTTGCAATGCCTCGCTCATCAGTTTCATTCCGTAAAGGAATAATCCCAAAGCGCCGATTAAAGTTAGAAAATCTAGTAAAGTATAATTCATTTTCCGGTTTTTTAACGCCCCGAAAATAATGATATTAAAAAAGAATAAGCGGAAAAAATTCACCTGAACTTTACATCCGGGAATTCAATCAAAAGGAAACAAAACATTATCAACAACTTAGAAAACAAAAAAAATAGTTTAAAAATATTTAACAACTTTGTATATGTTTCCTATAGTAATTAAAACCCGACGGTATTTCCGTCAAAATCTGTCTTTGATTCACTAAAACTTCATGCTTAAAACAATTTTATTTCGGAAAAGCAGGTTCAACTCAATCTGTTTGTAAAAAAGCACTTTTACATTTGGCTTTTCTTTATTCAATAGGGTCCGAAGCAATTTTATCATTCACATTAAAAATTACCGGAAACTTTAAAATATTGCCTGGCAGTTCAAAACCTACTTTCTGCACGAAAATCAGTATTGTACATTTTCATTTCGTTGACTGCATAAGCTTCATCCTAACATTTATTTTCAAAAAGAATAGTTGTAAATCCGGTTTAACTACGGTTAATTCAAGCGGTTTCATTAAGTTTGAAGATAAAATCAATCCAACCAGTCAATATTATGTCGAATCATGTAAAAAGCATCACCCTCGAACCGGAACGATACCCAACGAAAGAACATTATCCGTTTAGTTTGCCGCTTTTTTCGGAGACGAAAGAGCTGCATTTTCCAAATCCGGTTACGTTGTTTGTGGGTGAAAACGGTTCCGGAAAATCGACATTGCTTGAAGCCATTGCTGTAGCTGCAGGAATTTACATTTGGCGGTCGAACCAAACTACCCGCGTTAGTTATAATCGTTACGAAGCCTCGTTGCACCGTTTTGTGAAAGTAAACTGGGCCAATGGAAAAGTTCAGGGCTCCTTTTTTGGCGCGCAGATATTTAAGGATTTTACTTCCATCCTCGAAGAATGGGCATCAACCGACCCTGGACTGTTGGAACATTTTGGCGGAAAATCGTTGATAGCACAATCGCACGGACAGTCACTCATGTCGTTTTTTAAAAACCGCTACAAGCTAAAAGGACTTTATCTGCTCGACGAACCGGAAACAGCACTTTCCCCATCGAGTCAGCTTGAATTGCTGCAACTGGTCAGTCAAAACGCGAAGGCAGGCCATGCCCAGTTTATCATAGCCTCGCACTCTCCTATTTTACTCGCCTGCAAAGAGGCTACCATTTACAGTTTCGACCAAATGCCGGTTTCTATCGTGGAATATGAAGAAACCGAACATTACAAAGTATTCCGCGATTTTTTAAATCATCGCGAAAAATATCTGATGGGTTAAAATAATTCCGATTTTGTGAATGAAATCTTGAAACAAACAGAAATCAAAAAAATATGGCTGAAAAATCTACAATAGAAAACATCCGGAGCAAATCAGGTTTTATTTGTGATATGGATGGTGTAATTTACCACGGAAACAAAATCCTTGATGGTGTAACTGAATTTGTGGAATGGCTAAAAAGAGAAAATAAGAAATTTGTTTTTCTGACCAACTCCAGCGAACGAACGATTAAAGAACTCCAGGGAAAACTCCTGCGCATGGGCCTAGATGTAGGCCCCGAGCATTTTTATACCAGTGCCCTAGCAACTGCTTCATTCCTGCAAAGCCAAAAACCCAACGGCAGCGCCTATATTATTGGTGAGGCAGGACTGATTAACGCACTGTACAACGCGGGATACTCCAGCAACAACATCGACCCCGACTATGTGGTTATGGGCGAAGCGCGTTCCTACAGTTATGAAACCATTGAAAAAGCAGTAAACCTCGTCAACCGCGGAGCGCGGCTGGTGGGCACCAACCCCGACCTGAGCGGCCCGATCGAAAACGGTATTGCTCCGGCAACCAAAGCGCTGATTTCACCCATTGAACTGGCCACCGGAAAACAAGCTTATTTTGTGGGTAAACCCAATCCGCTGATGATGCGTATTGCACTGAAAAAACTGGGAGTGCAACGCGAAGACACCATCATTATCGGAGACCGCATGGATACCGACATTGTAGCCGGAATAGAAGCCGAAATCGATACCTGCCTGGTTTTATCGGGGATTTCCACCCTGCAAACAATTAACGAATTTGCCTACCATCCGCATTATGTTTTAAGCGGGGTAAATGAAATTGTAAAGGATTATAAAATAGTTTAATTGACATTTAATTATTTCTTTGAAGGATAATTTGTTTTGCCTTTTTAATTCAATTTGTAGTTTATGAAAAAATTTGCAGTAGGAGCCGATATTGGAGGTAGTCATATTAGTGTAATGGTAGTTGATCTGGAAAAAGAAGTAATAATAAAAGATTGCAAATCTTGTTTTGTGATTGACAATAAAGCTTCTGCTGAGGAAATATTAAATGCATGGAAAAATGCAGTTGAAAAATCTATTAAAGGTATCGAAAGGAATCAATTATCGGGTATTGGCATGGCTATGCCAGGACCTTTTGATTATTCAAATGGTATTGCATTATTTACAAAAGCCGTAAATAAATTTGAAAAGCTCTATGGTATTAATGTTGCCCTTCAATTGCAACAACTACTGAATTTACCCAATGATATCGCTGTACGATTTGTAAACGATGCAACTGCATTTGCGATTGGCGATGCATGGAAAGGGAAAAGCCGCCATTCGAATAAAACAATTGCGATTACATTGGGAACCGGTCTGGGGGCAGCTTTTATAGAATCAGGTATTCCGGTTTTAGAACGGGGAGATGTCCCCCCTCAGGGTTGTTTATATCATTTACCTTATAAAGAAAGCATTGCAAATGATTATTTTTGTACAGGATGGTTTATTAAGGAGTATTATAAGAAAACCGGCTGTACCGCACGCGGTGTAAAGGAACTGGTAAGGCAAACATCAACGAATCCGGAAATTATTGAAATTTTCAATGAATTTGGAGACGCTTTAGGAACATTTCTCGCTCCCTGGATTCAAAAGTTTGATGCCGATTGCCTGGTACTTGGAGGAAATATTGCAAAAGCCTTTAACCTGTTTGGACCGGCATTTTCTTCTGTTCTGGAAAAAAGAAATATACAGGTAAAAGTAGAATTGTCGGAACAAATGGAGAATTCAGCTATGATAGGAAGTGCCCGTTTACTGGACGAAGAATTCTGGAAAAAGATCCATCCTCTGTTGTCCTTAATGTAATGGTCTGAACGTATAACTAAAAGTTGAAAAATGAACACAGAAATTCAACATCTTAAACCAACTGAAAGAATCCTTTCACTAAAGGAAAGGACCTTGACAGCCACAAGATATCTCTCAACTGAACAAGCGCGACTAATAACTTTGGCATACCAGGAAAATGAAAACTTACCTGTCATCCTAAAACGTGCAAAAGCCCTTGCAAAATCATTGTTGAATATTCATATCTCAATCGATCCGGAAGAGTTGATCGTTGGCAACCGGACTCCGGGAATCCGCGCAGGAGTGGTTTTTCCAGAAGCAGGAATATCATGGCTGGATAAAGAAATTGAAACACTACCCAACAGGTTACAGGATCCTTTCCAGGTAAAAAAGGATGATATTTCCTTTTTCGAAGAATCTCTGGCAAGATACTGGAAAGGGAAAACAATGGAAAACGATATTTATGATACATATGGTGAAGAATTAAAAGCCATTGAAAAAGTGGTAAAAATCAACCAAAAAGATCATGCACAGGGTCATATTTGTCCAAATGTTGAAGACTGGCTTACTTGTGGACCTGCTGGGTTACTGGAAAAGGCCAGACTCAAAAAAGAAAATACGTCAGGCAGTAAAAAAGATTTTTACGAAAGCGTTTGCATTACGCTGGAAGCTTCGTGTGGTTTTATTCGCCGTTATGGAAAGCTTGCTTCAGAAATGGCAGCACAACAAACGGGCCCTGAGTTAAAGGCAAACCTGAATGAAATTGCCGCAACGTGCAATGCATTATCCGAAAATCCACCGGGAACCTACCGCCAGGCCATTCAATCTGTTTGGTTTCTTTTTGTGATACTTCAAATGGAATCAAATGCTTCATCTTTTTCTCCTGGCCGCATCGACCAGTATTTGTACCCTTATTTCGACCGCGATTTAAAAAACGGCACAATCGATTTGAATGAAGCCTTGGAATTAATGGATGCCCTGTTTATTAAATTCAATCAAATCGTTTATATGCGGAATGCGCACAGTGCGAAATATTTCGCCGGCTTTCCCATCGGATTTAATTGTACCATCGGCGGCCAGACAGCCGATGGGAAGGATGCCACCAATGAACTTTCCATGCTCATTCTTAAAGCCCAAGACCATATCAGGCTTCCACAGCCAAATTTAACGGCCAGGATACATAAAAACTCACCACATAAATTTCTGGATGAATGCAGCAGGATCATTGGACTGGGAACAGGAATGCCACAAATTGCCAACGATGAAAGCATTATTCCTTCGTTGAGAGAAGTAGGAATAAGCGACGACGACAGCATGGATTACGTTCTTGTTGGCTGTGTGGAATTAAGCACACAGGGAAATTATCTTGGTTGGAGCGATGCTGCCATGTTTAACCTGGTAAAAGTTCTGGAGCTCACATTAAACAACGGCAAATGCCTTCTTTCCGGAAAACAAATGGGGCTTCAAACAGGATACCTTACTGATTACAACAACTTCAATGAACTAGAAAATGCTTTTCAAACCCAGATTGACTATTTCATCGATAAAATGATTCTAGCCTGTGAAGTAGTCGAAAAAAGTCATCAGGAACACTTGCCCTCTCCTTTCCTTTCTTCGGTTATAGACAATTGTATTGAAAACGGACTGGATGTAACTTCCGGGGGCGCAAAATACAATTTATCAGGAATACAGGCCATTCAGGTTGCCAATATTGCCGATAGTCTGGCCGTACTTCAGAAGCTGGTATTTGAAGAAAAAAAGGTTGAAAAAGAGACTTTACTGAATGCGTTGCAAGCCAACTATAAAGGGAATGAACAACTCCGGCAGCTATGTATCAACCATGTTCCCAAATATGGGAATGATGTAGCCTGGGTGGATGAACTCGGAGCTAAATGGGCAGAATATTTTGCAAAACGAATTAAGTTATTTAAAAACTACCGTGGGGGAAGATACCACATGGGATTATACACTGTTTCTGCACATGTGCCCATGGGTGCCAATGTTGGGGCATCAGCCGATGGAAGACTTGCTGAAACACCATTGGCCGACGGTGGAATGTCGCCCATGTATGGCCGCGATAAAACGGGCCCAACCGCAGTATTAAATTCAGTACTTCGCGTTCCTTCGCTTCTTGCAAGTAACGGAACGCTCCTGAATATGAAATTCCTGCCCTCTGTATTTAAGTCGGAACAGGACAGAAGCAAGTTTACTTCGATGTTAAAATCGTTCGCCTACCTTCCCATTCACCATGTTCAATTTAATGTGGTAACCACGGAAGAACTGGAAAAAGCAAAAGCTGACCCTGAATCCTACCGTGGACTAACCATTAGAGTTGCCGGTTATACCGCCTATTTTACAGAATTAGCCTTTGACTTGCAGGATGAAATAATAAACCGAACTACTTATGGAGAAGCGTAATCCAATTACCGGAAACATTTTCAAAATAAAACGCTTTTCTGTACACGACGGGCCCGGAATCCGAACAGCGGTCTTTCTGAAAGGATGCCCCATGAAATGTGTTTGGTGCCACAGCCCCGAAGGAATAAGCCCGTCAAATGAGTTATGGTATAATCAGAATCTGTGTATCGCTTGTGGCCAATGCGTGGAAGCCTGCCCAACAAATGCATTACAGCTGAATCAAAAAATTGAAATTGACCGGGAAGCATGCAATCTTACAGGAGAATGTGTAAACATTTGTCCGACAAATGCACTTCAATTCACACAACAAAAAGTCTCTGTAAATGAAATTATTACAGAAATTGAAAAAGACCTTATATATTATCAAAATTCAGGCGGAGGTGTAACACTCACCGGAGGAGAAGCGCTATATCAACCCGAATTTTCAACAGCAATATTAAAAGCCTGTAAAGAAAGAAATATTCATACGGCCATTGAAACCTGCCTTTTTTGTAAAAAAGATGCCATTGAAAAGGTATTACCTTTTGTCGATCTGTTTTTTGTTGATCTGAAGATCTTTGAAGCTGAACAACATCAAATTTATACAGGAAGAGACAACAAAAAAATAAAAGACAACTTTCGTTATCTGGCATCTACAGGGAAAAAAATCATTGTCAGATTACCATTGGTCCCCAATATAACCGATACACCGGCGAACCGAAAAGCCATTGAAGATTTTGTAGCCGAAACCAATAAAAATATTCCAATAGAACTTATCAATTATAATCCGCTTACCGAAAACAATTACATACGATTGGGAATTCCGTTTAAAATAAGGTCTATTCCATAGGAAAAACATTTTTCCTTTTGGAATGATGGATATTCTTTTCAGCAGAAAAACTATTCCATCGGGAATTTATAGGGTTCCGCGTGGAAGAAAGATAATTCCGCGAAGAAGAAGGGTTCAACGAATAATTTTACTCATCCAGCGCCTTGAGTTTTGTATCCTATCACTCCCCGTTCACCATCGGGATAACCTTTTCGCCAATCAGTTCAATGGCTTTAAGAAGCTGTTCGTGCGTAAGTCCGGCATTGTCCATTTGAAATGTAAACCGCGATATTCCGCCCAAAGCTTTACTATGACGAAGAATTTTTTCTGCAACCTCGTCGGGACTGCCAATTACCAGCGCTCCAAGCGGCCCGGTTTGAGCATTAAAACGCTCGCGGGTTACCGGTGGCCATCCGCGCTCTCTTCCTATTTTTGTAAAAGTCTCTGAATAACCCGGGAAATAATCTTCCATTGCACGCCATGCATTAGGGGCAACATAGCCCAGCGAATGCAAGCCAACTTTTAGTTTTTCTGGCGGATGGCCGGCTTGTTCGCCCGCCTCACGATACATATCGATTAACGGACGGAAACGATACGTTTCGCCGCCAATTACAGCCACCATCAGTGGAAGCCCCAGCTCGCCCGCCCTGATAAACGAAGCAGGAGTTCCTCCCACTCCGAGCCAAACCGGCAATTCTTTTTGTAAAGGCCTCGGATATACCGGTTGGTTATCCAGCTCCGGACGAAATTTACCCGACCAGGTAACAAACTCATTGTTACGAATCTGAAGAAGTAAATTCAGTTTTTCGGCAAAAAGTGCATCGTAATTTTTGAGGTCGAAACCAAACAAAGGGAAAGACTCAATAAACGATCCCCGTCCGATTACCATTTCTGCACGGCCTTTTGAAATTAAATCAATAGTGGCAAAACTCTGAAACACACGCACCGGATCGGCAGCACTTAAAACAGTTACCGCACTGGTTAATTTTATTTGTCGGGTTCGCGCTGCCGCTGCTGCCAGAATTATCGGCGAAGCAGAATCTAAAAACTCTTTCCGGTAATGCTCTCCCAGCCCGAATACATGTAACCCCGATTTATCAGCAAACTCAATTCGCTCCAGCAATTCTGCCATGGCAATTGCATTATCAAGTTCTCGATCGGTGTCGTTGCTGTGCGGCGCAGCTGCAAAGCTGTCGATTCCAATTTCAATCATTCTTTTTTGTGTAATTTATGGATTAAAGCGAAATGGGTATCCACCAAAAACATGTATCCTACACGCCTTTTTCATTATTCATAAAATAACTTAAAGCACCGGAAGGGCAACGGTTTATCTGTGCCTTTAATTCTTCTGTGGTTGCATTTCCGGGTTTTATCCAGGGGCGTTCTTTGGTATTGTAAACCTGAGGCAATGTTCTTACGCAAACCCCTGAATGTATGCATAAACCGGGTTTCCAAACAACGGTTAATTCTCCATTCGAATAATGTTTTTTGATTTCTTTTTCCATGCCGTCTAATTTTCATCGTTAAACACTAAAAACTCCCATTCGGGGTGCCGCTTTAAATATTTTACCACAAACGGACAAAGCGGAACCAGTAGCATTCCTTTTTGCCGTATATCTTCCAGCACCATTTCTACCAATGCTTTTCCAATTCCTTTACCCCCTAATTCCGGTGGCACCTCGGTATGTGTTAAATAGATTTTATTGCCCGATTTCACATAGGCTATTCTCGGTATAAACCCGTCGATATGGAATTCGTATTGCCGGGCCGTTTCATTATTTGTAAACTTGTAATGCTTCTCCATCTTACTCCTCTATTAAAATTCCCATTTTACCCATTTGGTAATCGCGCATTGCCTGTAAAATTTCGGTTGTTGTATTCATTACAAACGGTCCCTGTTGAACTACTTTTTCGTTGAGCGGAACACCTGCCAAAAATAAAAACTGAGTATCTGTTTCGGCAGTAATCTCAATAGTTTCATTTTTGTTATCAAAAACAACCAGATTTTCGGGATCCACTTTTCCGTAAGTTTTAATTCGGATGTTTCCGCGGATAACATACAACATTACGTTAAACATATCCGGAACTGTAAAAGTTTGCACTCCACCAGCTTTTGCTTCACTCCAAATTATCTGCAGTTCACTTTCCGTTTCAGTTCTACTCCTTAAATTATTCCAGCTTCCGGCCACCAGTTTATTGGTTACCAAGTTATCGTCTGAAACTACCACCGGCATTTTTTCTTCAGGAATATACTGATACTGGGGTGGTTTCATTTTTTTTGAAGCAGGTGTATTTATCCAAAGCTGAATAATTTCCTGTGTTCCATTTTTTTCAGCCAGATTTTCCGACGGCCTTTCGCTGTGAATAATTCCTGCCCCTGCATTCATCCATTGAACTTCGCTTTTTTTTGCTATTTGATTATTTCCCCAACTGTCGCGATGATGCACCTCGCCTTCTATTACAAATGTAACCGGCGAAAAGCCACGATGCGGATGCGGCCCGATTCCCTGGTGCAGCGCGGAAGCATTTTCGGTAAACGAAAACTTTCCGTGATGCAGCAATAAAAACGGATCAACACCATCCACATTATTGGTGGGAAGTGTTTGTTTAACCGGAATTCCTCCCATATCAATTTCCGTTGCGGGAATCAGGTATTTTACGTTTCTGAACATGTTATAACTCCTTTCTGTTTTCTACTGCAAATTTAGAGAGAATCCAAATAATAAAAATTCATCTTGTTTAAGAAAGATAAAATGAAAAACTGTAAACATTTTAGTTTCCGAATGAATCTCCTCGTAATTAAGTAGAGGGAATACAACCGGAGAACTCCCCATATTATTTCCCAGAACTTATTTATTAAAATAACTTTGTGATTAATTTATTTAGTAAAACCAGTTTATTCGGTTTTAAGAAACCGAATTTCGTATATTTGGTTATGCCGAAAATTCACGAACATATTCTGAAAGATATTCAAAGCTGCGCAACCATTAGAGAACTTGAAGATTACAGAAATCAAATTAACAGAACGATAAATGATCTGGAATTGCGGTTGCCGTACATGGGAGCATTGGGAGCACGTTATTTTGATATTTTACAATCGGAACAAATCGCCCGGCATTATTATCCGCAATTTACACACAACTAAATCCGGATTATTCAATTCCAGGTTTACTTTCCTTTTCGGTTTTTCACATCCTTCTTCTTGTAGTCTTTCATCATTTTCCCAAACATTTTGTCGCGTCGGCGTTTGTCGGCTACCGACGATTCAAAATGCGCCTTTTCCCGTTCCATCTTCAGGTAATTATCATACGATGATTGTTCGATTTCACCACGCTCTACTGCTGCGATAACCGCACACCCCGGCTCATTAACATGAGTACAATCCAAATACCGGCAATTTTTTGCCAGTTCAAAAATTCGGTTGTATGTGGTTTCCAAACCTTCACCCGAATCAGCGATTCCAACTTCACGCATTCCGGGATTATCGATAAATATGCCGCCATTTTCGAGCACATGAAGTTCCCGGTGAGTTGTAACATGTTTTCCCCGGTTTGTACTTTCACTGATAGTGCCTGTTTTCATGACAACATTGCCTGAAAGGTTATTGATTAGTGTTGATTTTCCAACACCGGAAGACCCAAGCAAACAATACGTTTTCCCTTTCTCAATTATAGCCGTTAATTTATCCATACCATTCAGGTTTTCGTTGCTAATGGCAATTAATGGAACATTTTCAATCCGATGCTGAATACTGGCGACCATTTCTTCCAGGCGCTCTTTGTTAATTAAATCAGTTTTGCTGAGTACAATAATCGGGGTCACTTTAGAAGAGTAGCAAATAGTGAGATATCGTTCCAACCGGTTGATACTAAAATCGCGATCAACCGCCTGTACAATAAATCCATAATCAATGTTTGCGGCAATAATCTGAATTTCGCCGAACTGCCCAACAGCCTGTCTTTTTATTACCGAAAACCGGGGTAATATTTTATGAATAACAGCGAAGTTGTCATCAACAGGAATAAAAGCAACCCAGTCGCCGACAGCCGGAAAGTCTTCTCGACCCGTTGCCGTATAACGAAGGTTTCCTGTAATTTCAGCTTCCATTTCATTATTGCTGGTTTTTACAATATACCTTTCTTTGTGCTCGGCAATTATTCTGCCGATCTCAAAATCAGTTAATTTATTTTCTATCCTGAATTTTTCAAGAATAGCGTTGTATCCTAAATCTTCCAGTTTCATTATTTTCCGATTAGATTTGAAAACACAGTAGTTCTCAAATTAAACAACCTGTGAATTTAACCCAAAATATTACTTGGTAGTAGGTCCTCCCATTTCTGTAAAAACATGGTCAACCGGCTCCCAAAGTTCAATTTTGTTACCTTCAAAATCCATGATGTGTACGAACTTTCCGTATTCGTATTCTTCAATCTCATCGACAATGGTTACCCCATTCTCCTTTAGCTTTTTAACCAGTCCTTCCATATTCTGAACACGATAATTTATCATGAAATCTTTATTCGACGGTGCAAAATACTCGCTTCCGGTTTTAAATGCACTCCATTGCAAATAATTAATTTCTTCCGGGCGGTTGGCATTTCTGAATTCAAAAGTGGAACCGTAATCATTAATTTCCAGTCCCAGATTTTTATTGTACCATTCCCTGGTTTTTTGGGGATCATCGGAGAAAAAGAAAATTCCACCGATTCCTGTTACTTTTGGTGTCGTGTCGTTCATTGTAATTTCATTTTGAATTTCTTTTTTCATATCGCTGCTTTTATTCTGTTTTGTTGATGAAGAACAACCAGTAATAAATAAAACAGTTAGCAAAATACCCAGATTTATTGTAAAGCAATATAGATTCATACCATTATTAGCTTATTTAACCGAAAGGAAATTAATAAAATTAAAGCAATGATACAATTTCAACATTCAATGAGATGTATTGTTATATTTTTTGAATTTAAATACAAAAGTTATGAAAAACAATGTAGTAGGCTGGTTTGAAATACCAACAGCAAATATGGACAGAGCAATTGGATTTTATGAAAAAGTTTTGGGGTTAAAACTAGAACGTCATCAAATGGGGACACTGGACATGGCATGGTTTCCATGGCTGGAAGATAAACCGGGTTCACCGGGTTCGCTGGTTCATCATCCTGAATATTACAAACCGTCAACGGATGGAGTGGTTATTTATCTGACTGCACATTCTGGAGATTTAAATAACGAACTTTCGCATGTGGAAGAAGCCGGAGGTAAAATACTTCAACCCAAAACACAAATTTCGGAAGATTATGGTTATATGGCCTTGATTATTGACAGTGAAGGAAACAGGGTTGCCCTGCATTCGCGG
>JAWKKP010000024.1:0-114458 GCA_041393215.1 Draconibacterium sp. | reverse complement strand
ACTTTACAATGACAGGAATAAAAGGTCTGGATTTGTATTGCCTGGAAAATGGGGAATGGCAATTTGTTAATTCGGCCCGGCCTGTTGCTAAAACATCAATGTTAATTATCATTCAAAATATGCTCCCAAAAGAGCGGGAATATATGCTGTATTTGCCATTGTATGATGGATTGGAAAGCCTTGAAATCGGAGTAGAACCAAATGCTGAGATATTGCAACCGATTGTGAATTCTCCTCAAAACGGAAAACCAATAGTCTTTTACGGTACAAGCATAACACAAGGAGGTTGTGCTTCCCGCGCAGGCATGGCTTATCCAAATATTTTGTCAAGAATGTTAAACAGGGAAATTGTCAATCTTGGTTTTAGTGGAAACGGAAAGCTGGATTTTGAAGTAGCCGAAGCAATGGCTGAAATAAATGCTTCATGTTTTGTAATTGATTGTTTGCCCAATGTAACAGCCGACCTGATGAATGAAAAGTACGTCCATTTTTATGAAATCATCAGAAAGAAGAATCCTGAAACCCCAATTGTATTGATTGAAAATATTTTGTATCCGCACATGTATTTTGACCAAAATGTTTTTAATACAATTAAAGAGAAAAATGAAACATTGAAAAGGATTTATAAAGAACAAAAGGAAAAGGGAGACAAGAATGTTTTTTATGTAAAAGCGGATGATTTAATTGGTAAAAGCGGGGAAGAAACGGTAGATGGCGTTCATTTAACAGATTTAGGTTTTATGAATATAGCCACGGAATTGTATCCGGTTTTGAAAAAGCATGTTGAATAGAGGCTAACCAGAGAGGATTGAGGAGGAGAACATGATTACACTCAAAATAAATAACACGGAAATTCAGGTTGAAGAAGGAACTTCGGTGATGAAAGCCGCGCAGAAAATGGGTGTCGATATTCCCAATTTGTGTTGGAACGACGAACTGGAGCATTTCACTTCCTGCATGTTGTGTTTGGTCAAAGATGGTAAAAACGGGAAACTTTTTCCGTCCTGTTCAGTGAAAGCAACTGAAGGGCTGGAAATAATTACTGATGACGCAGAAATTAAAGAAGCGCGCCAAACAGCACTTGAACTTTTGTTGAGCGAACACACCGGCGACTGTGAAGCACCTTGTCAGATTGCTTGCCCGGCACATATGAACATTCCGTTGATGAACCGCCTGATTGCCGCCGGTAAATTTGAAGAATCGCTGGAAGTGGTGAAACGTGACATTGCTTTGCCGGCCGTTTTGGGCCGTATTTGCCCGGCGCCGTGCGAAGGTGCTTGTCACAGAAAAACAGTTGATGAACCGATTTCCATTTGCTTGCTAAAACGCTTTGTTGGAGACGAAGGGGCTACTCCCATAATTATTCCGGCAGAAAAAACAGGAAAAAAGGTAGCAGTTGTTGGTGCAGGTCCGGCTGGGTTGGCAGCGGCTTATTATTTGCAATTAAAAGGTGTTCAGGTAACCTTACTCGACAAAAATGAAAAAGCCGGGGGTCTTCTCAGAACCGAAATTAATGACGAGATTTTACCAAAAGATGTGCTGGATAAAGAAATTGAAGTAATTCTGAATACCGGTGTTGTTTTTCAGGGAGGAAAAGAAATCAATACCGAAGTTTTTGAAAAGCTAAAAACAGAATTTGATGCTGTAGTTTTGGCAACCGGAACTATTTCCGAAAACTCTGAAAGATTTGGGTTGAAATCAACTCCGAAAGGAATTGTTGCCGACAAAGATTCGTATCAAACTTCCGATGAAAAAGTATTTGCCATTGGAAATGTACTGCGTTCATCACGACTGGCAGTACGTTCGGTTGGGCAGGGAAAAGAAGTGGCGTTTTCTGTATTGCAGTATTTTAAAGGTCAGGAGCCCAAAGGTGAGCCTCGCATGTTTAATTCGCGTGTTGGAAAGTTGGTTGCCAACGAATTTGCTGAATACCTGAAAGAATCGGTAACCGGAAAACGAATCTGGCCCGAAAAAGGTGGACGTTCCGGTTTTTCTAAAGAAGAAGCAATAGCCGAAGCAAAGCGCTGTTTGCATTGCGATTGTCGTGCTATTGATGACTGTAAATTGCGCATTTATTCCGATCATTACCAGGCAGATCAAAAACGGTTTAAAACAAGCGAACGTCGCAACATCACAAAAATGATGAATCACGGTTCGGTTGTTTACGAACCTCAAAAGTGCATCAAATGTGGTATTTGCGTTCGCCTGACAGAAAAATACACCGAGAAATTTGGCTTTACGTATATTGGTCGTGGCTTTGATGTGGAAATTGGAGTTCCATTCAACGAAGAATTAAAACAGGGGCTAACAGCGACAGCAGAAACAGTAGCTAAAAGTTGCCCAACTGGTGCAATTTCATTGAAAAATTCTTAGTGAAACTCTGGGCCTTCTCTGCGTATTCAGTGGTAAAAAAGAAATATAAATGTCATTTCGACGACGTAGGAGGAGAAATCTGCAACTTTAGAGCAAGATGAAACAGATTCCTCACTCCGCTCGGAATGACAATAAAATGGGGACAAGAACGATTCCGGACTCCGCAGGAGTTAACAATAATAGCCATAAGTGCAACTCATGGTAAATAACACGAAAGTAAATCAGAACCCTGAAAGGGTTTAATATAAGATTGAAATATGATTCAAAAATATATATACATTACATTTATTTTGTTGATTGTTGGAATTCAATCTTTTCCGCAGCCCGCCAATTCCTGGCCCATATTTCGTGGCGACCAGGCTTTAACCGGCATTTCAAATACCACAATTCCGGATTCACCTAAATTACTTTGGACTTTCCAAACCGGCGACAACATAAAATCAGCACCGGTAGTTGACGATGGAAAAGTTGTGGTTGGCTCCACCGACGGTTTTGTGTATTGTCTTGATATGAACGGGAAACTGATCTGGAAGTTTGAGACCAATAATTCTATTGAAGCTCCTGCATTAATTCATGAGGGCGCAGTTTATGTTGGAAATCTTGACGGAATGCTTTACGGGCTTGATTTAAATTCGGGGGAAAAACTCTGGGAATATGAATGTGATAACCAGATTATCGGTTCACCCAACTGGTGGAGCGATGGAAAATCAACCTTTATTTTTGTGGGAAGTTATGACTTTTTTTTGCATTGCGTGGATGCAAAAACTGGTGCTGTGAAATGGAAGTACGAATCGGATAATTACATTAATGGAGCAGCCGCATGCGCCAACGGAAAAGCAATGTTTGGTGGTTGTGACGGATTTTTACATGTTGTAGATGTGGCAACCGGGAAACTTGATGAAAAAATTGATGTAGCTACTTATGTGGCAGGCTCTGTGACGGTTGAAAACGACAAAACATATATTGGCGATTACGATGGCCGTTTTTTTCAGGTGGATTTAAAGGCGAAAAAGACAACCTGGGAGTGGTCGGATGAAAAAACACACTTGCAATTTATAGCCTCTCCTGCGTTAATTGGAGATAAAATTCTAACTGCCAACTACAATAAGTTTTTATATTGCTTTGATAAAAACTCCGGTAAAAAATTATGGGAATATAACACCGGACGTCAGGTTGATGCTTCACCCGTTGTAGTAAAAAATAAGGTTATTGTAGGAAATATGCGCGGCGATTTGGCAATGGTGAACCTTTCGGATGGGAAATTGGTTTGGAGTTATGAAATTGGAAGTCAGATTGTAAGTAATCCGGCGGTAGCTGCGGGGAAGATTTTTGTGGGCGCGTACGATGGAAATGTCTATTGTTTTGGAAATTAAAAGTTAATTAAAAACACACTGAGCATTTGGAGATTCGTGTTTTAACGTCTTTACATTGAAAAAAAATAAAGATGAACATTATTCAAATCATACCCGGTTCTGGCGGCAGTTTTTACTGCGGAAACTGTTTGCGCGACAGCAAGTATTTTAACGCACTTCGTGCTGAAGGCCATAAAGTAACTAAAATTCCCATGTACCTTCCGTTATTTGCCGACGAGCATGATATTTCAGAAGTACCAATTTTTTATGGGGCAATCAGTTTATACCTGAAACAGGTTTATCCAATTTTCAGAAAAGCTCCGGCTTGGTTAGACAAATTGCTGAATTCAAAACCGATGATGAAAATAGCAGCTTCCATGGCCGGTTCAACACGTGCCAAAGGTTTGGAAGATATGACAGTTTCTATGCTTTTGGGTGAGGAAGGACAACAAAAAGAAGAGCTGGACCATATGGTAAACTGGATTGCGGAACACTGCAAACCTGATATCATTCATATTTCAAATGCACTGCTTTTAGGGCTTGCCCGACGGCTGAAAGAAAAAATTGGTGTGCCTGTGCTTTGTACACTGCAGGATGAAGATGTTTGGGTTGACCCGATGCAGCCGAAATTTCAAAAGAAGATTTGGGATTTAATGCACGAACGTGCCAATGATGTGGACGTGCTGGTTTCGGTAAGTAACTTTTTTGCCGGAGTGATGAAAGAACGGATGAATCTTCCTGCTGATAAGCTAAAAACAATTCATCTTGGCGTTGATGTGGAAGATTACCAATATATTTCTACTCGGGAAAAAGAAAGAAACGTGGGTTATATTTCCCGAATGTGCCATAAAGATGGTTTTGATATTGTGGTTGATGCATTTATCGAACTAAAAAAGAAACCCGGTTTTGAAGATGTAAAACTGATTGCTACCGGCGGTTCTACAGGTGATGATGCAAAATTCAACAAAGAACAAAAAAGGAAGCTAAAAGAAAATAATTTGCTGGATTCGTTTGAAATCATACCTGATTTTGAAGGTAAAGAGGTGAATGATTTTTTCAAAAGAGTTTCACTGGTGTCGGTACCAGTTCGTATCGGTGAGGCTTTCGGAATGTACATGATTGAATCTATGGCTTCCGGTGTTCCGGTTGTTCAACCTGCGTTAGGTGCATTTCCGGAAATTATTGAAATCTCAGGTGGTGGAGTTACTTATATGCCAAATACTCCGCAAAAATTAAGTGAAACCTGGGCTGAACTTTTAACCAATCCCGATAAGCTGGAAAAACTCAGCAAAAAAGGTTACGAAGGCACAAATAAGAAGTTCAACATCCACAATCACGCCAAAGAAATTATAACTTTATACGAAAGTCTGAAGAAATAAATCTCTGTGGAAACTCTGTGCCCTCTGTGGTTTATTTTTTAACACAGAAACACAGAGAAGTCACAGAGGAACAAAGAGAAAAGATGTTATTACAACTACAAAACATAACGAAAGGTTACGGTGAGCCTGGAACACACAGTTATCGTGCCGTACTAAAAGATTTAAATTTTGAAATAAAACAAGGTGATAAAGTAGCTATTGTCGGACCGAGTGGCTCTGGTAAAACAACATTGCTGAATCTTATAGGCGCACTTGATCTGCCGGAATTGGGTAAAATCCTGTTTGAGGGGAAAGAAATTACCGGATATTCAAAAACTGAATTAGCTACATTTCGAAATAAACATTTGGGTTTTGTTTTTCAGATGCACCATTTAATGCCGCAACTGAGTTTGTGGGAAAATGTATTGTTACCACTTCTGCCTCAGGGATATAAAATCTCGAAAGAACAAAAAGACTGGGCGGAGTACCTGGTTAAAAAAGTGGGGATTTGGGAACAGCGCAACCAAAAACCATCGGAAATGTCGGGAGGAGAATGTCAGCGCACGGCGGTGGTTCGTGCATTAATCAACAAACCCAGCCTAATTTTAGCCGACGAACCCACCGGTGCACTCGACGAAGAAAATGCAACTGCCTTAACCGATTTGCTAAAGCAGTTGAGCGATGATGAAGGCGTGACTTTGGTAACGGTGACACACTCGTTGGTTTTGGCTGAACAAATGGATAAAATCTTCAAACTCAAAAATGGAATTTTAGTTTAAAGTTCATTCCCACAAAATTGGCAATCTCCGGAAAAATGGAAGGGTTCCTGTTTTCACGGGAATGACAACAACAAAAAGGAAAGAGGGTGAAATGACCAAATTACAATACATATTAAAAACATTCTTTCACTATTTCAAAGCCAACCTGCTGGTAGCATTGGGAGTGGTGGTTAGTACTATGGTTTTAACCGGTTCCCTTATTATTGGCGACTCGGTGCGTTATAGTCTGGAACAATCTACTTTTTACCGGCTGGGTGAAACTACGCATCTGGTTACGGTTGTTGAGCGGTATTTCCGGCAGGAAATGGCTGCAGAAATGGAAACTGATAATGTACAAATTAAAGCTGTCCCGGTTTTATTGCTCGAAGGTGTTGCCGTGGCGGATGGAGGTCAGCGACGAGCCAACAAAGTGCAGGTTATTGGCGTTGATAAGTCATTTGAAAAGATTTCAAATACAGCTGTTTTTTCTGAACTACAAAACAACGAAATAGCCATCAGTCAGAACCTTGCGGAACGTCTCGAAATAAAAGAAGGCGATAATTTGCTGGTCCGTATCAAAAAAGCAAGTTTGATTCCGTTGAATGCACCCTTTATTTCCGCAGAAGAAACCAGCGTTTCGTTGAGGGCAACCGTCAAAAAAATTGTTAAAAAAGAAGAGTTGGGGCGATTCAGTTTAAAAAATTCACAAACAGCGCCATACAATATTTTTCTTTCTATTGAGCGTTTAAACCGGTTGATGGAATTCAAAGGGAAAGCCAACCAGATTTTGATTGCCACCGATTTAAAAACTGATGAAGTTTCAGCGTCAGTGAAAAAATGTTTGACACCTGAAGACGCAGGACTTCGAATTAAAAATATTGAAGCTACTGACGAAGTTGAAGTTTCTACAGAACGTGTTTTTCTGGAAGACAAAGTGGCTGAAACGCTTCAAAAACTTCCCAGCGCTCAACCGATGTTAACTTACTTTGTGAATGAAATATCATTGCTTGAAGCTCGAAGCTCAAAGCTCGGAGCTGGAATTCCCTATTCTTTTGTGTCTACTTTAGCATCCGGTTTAGGTGCAAATGAAATTATCCTGAACCAGTGGGCTGCCGACGATTTAGGTGCAAAAATTGGCGATTCAATACGCCTAAACTACTGGCAAATAGGTCCGTTGCGGAAATTAATGGAAAAAGAGTCGGATTTTGTGGTGAAAGATATAGAACCAATGACACCAGGATGGGCAGATTCTACGCGGATGCCTCATTTACCAGGACTTTCGGATGCAGGTCATTGCCGCGAGTGGGAGGCTGGAGTACCAATTAATTTAGATGCTATTCGCGATAAGGATGAAAAATACTGGGATGATTATAAAGGAGCGCCCAAAGCATATATTTCGCTGGATAAAGCACTGCAAATCTGGTCAAACCGATTTGGAAATTATACTGCAATTCGATATTCTGCCAATGTTTTTAATGAAGAGGAATACAAGCAGGTTTTTGCTGAAAATATTACGCCGGCCGATTTGGGTATGGCTGTTGAACCTATCCGTGAAAAAGGGATAAGTGCAGCAAAAAATGGAACTGATTTTAGCGGGTTGTTTATTGGTTTGAGTTTTTTTCTGTTGATAGCCGGAATTGTACTGACTTCTCTTTTATTCCGATTGAACCTTGAAACCCGTTCTACACAGGTTGGTTTGCTCGATGCACTGGGTTTCAAACAAAAACAAGTGCGTAGTTTTTATCTGTGGGAAGGTTTTGTTGTTGCATTGTTTGGTGGAATTCTTGGAATTATCGTATCTGTGTTTTATACACAACTGGTTTTTAAAATTTTAAATACGCTTTGGTTTGACATTGTACGAACCGATGTTTTATTGATAAAAATTTATTCTGCCACAGTTGCAATCGGGCTTGTTATCAGTTTGGTCGTATCGCTGGCGGCTATATTTATTTCAGTTTCCCGCTTTCAGAAACAAAAGACTGCTGAGCTGCAAAAACAAACATCAACTGCTAAAAGCAAAACAAAGGAACTTATTTGGAATGGAGTTATGGTTTTAACACTCGTAGCTTCAATCGGAATATTTGTATACCAGGTTTTCTTTTCAGAACAGATGAACCCATCTCTCTTTTTTACTTCCGGGGGTTTGCTGTTGATAGGATTGCTGTTATTGTTCAGGAGTTTTGTTGTAAAACTTGAAAAAGCAAAAAGTAATGAATTGGGTTTGGGTAAAATGGCTCAACTCAATCTTTCAAGAAATAAGGGGCGTTCGTTAACAGTGGTGATTTTGTTTGCGTTGGGAACTTTTATTGTGGTTTCCACGGGCTCTAATAAACTCGATTTGTTTACCAACGCCCAAAATAAAACCAGTGGAACAGGTGGTTTCCTGTATTTTGCAGAAACAACCATGCCGGTTCTATTCGATATTAATAATCCGGGAAAAAGGGCAGAGGAAGGCATTGCCGAAGAATTTAGTGCGGTGCAGTTTCGGAAGGTAGAGGGCGATGATGCCAGTTGCCTGAACTTAAACCGGGTTTCGCAGCCTGCAATTTTAGGAGCCGAGCCTGAAGCTTTGCAGGAACGTTTTTCGTTTGCTGTAAAAATGAAAGACCTGGGAGATGAAAATCCATGGCTGGCACTCAACAAAACATTTGATGATGGAACCATTCCTGCCATTGCCGACCAAACGGTAATTCAGTGGGGACTGGGCAAAAAAGTGGGCGATATTTTATTGTATCAGAATGAATTGGGTGACACACTCCGGTTGAAATTGATTGCGGGTACAACTCCTTCCATTTTTCAGGGTTACGTTATCATTTCAAATCAAAATTTTCTGAAAAATTACCCGACAAGCAGCGGCGCCAATATTTTTTTGATTGATGGAAAGTCCGATGATGAACAAAAAATTGGCGACGAGCTGCAATCGGTTTTCCGCGATTACGGTTGGGAAATGGAACTCACAGCCAAACGTTTGGTGGAATTCTACTCTGTCACCAACACTTATCTTTCTATTTTTCTGGCATTAGGGGCATTAGGTTTGATTCTTGGAACTATAGGATTAGCTGTAATACTTGCCCGAACACTATTGGAACGTCGTCGCGAAATATCGGTAATGCAGGCTATTGGTTTTTGCAATCAACCGATATTTAAAATTATTACTGCCGAATATATGATTCTTTTGTTTACGGGCGTTTTGATTGGATTTATTACCGCTGTGGTTGCCACACTTCCTGCGTTTTTATCTTCCAATTCCGACGCTTCATTCAGTACCGTTGCACTGGTAACCGGACTGATTTTATTGAATGGGTTGCTCTGGATTTTTGGATTGACGTGGTTCTCGTTACAAAAGAAGACATTGGTAACGGGGTTGAGAGTAGAGTAGTACAATGAAAAATTAAAGATGTAAAATGAAAAGAACAGGTTTAGGGTTAATTATTATTCTCCTTCTGTTTCTTAATGAATTTTCGTCTTTCGCTCAAAAGAAAGTTGATTTTTCTGTTATTGCCTTTTACACCGGCAAAAATGATAAAGCCCATATTAGTTTTGTAGGCGAAGCCAACTCCTGGTTTTCAGAAATGGGGAAGAAACATCACTTTGTTTATGATTCCACCAACGACTGGAATAAAATGACCACGGATTTTCTTGAAAAGTACGATGTTGTTATTTTTCTGGATACTCGTCCGGATTCGCTGGCACAACGCGAAGCCTTTGAAAAATATATGAAAAAAGGCGGTGCATGGATGGGATTTCATTTTTGCGCTTTTGCCCTCACACCTTCAGCATTTCAGCAGGATTGGGATTGGTATCACACCGAATTTTTAGGTTCTGGTCAGTATAAAAGCAATACATGGCGACCAACTTCTGCTATATTAAAAGTGGAAGATAAAAATCATCCTACGATGAAAGGTTTGCCGCAAAGGTTTAAAGCTTCGCCAAACGAATGGTATCGTTGGGAGAAAGATTTAAGAGAAAATCCGGATATTAAAATTCTGGCATCCATTGATCCGGAAAGTTTTCCGTTAGGAACCGGGCCAAAACAGTATGAAATCTGGCACGAAGGTTATTATCCTGTGGTTTGGACAAATGTGAATTACCGCATGATTTACATTAATATGGGGCATAACGACATAGATTACGAAGGTGGAACCAACAACGAATTGTCGAAATCTTTCGAAAATGAAGTTCAGAATAAAATGATAATAAATGCTTTGTTCTGGCTTGGAAAAGAAAAGATTAAATGATAATAAAAGGTTAAGGAAGTTTTTTTACGCAAACATTCCTTTTCCAGTTTTGTTGCTGTCATAAAAAAGAACAGATGCCCGTAAATATACCCGAAACAGGACAAAAACGAATTGTGATTATCGGTGCCGGATTTGCCGGATTAAAGCTGGCGAGATTGCTGTATCGACATAATTTTCAGGTTGTATTAATCGATAGAAATAATTATCATCAGTTTCAGCCTTTGTTTTATCAGGTGGCAACTTCGGGTTTGGAACCGAGTTCTATTTCGTTCCCCTTAAGAAAGGTGTTTCAGAAAGTGAAGAATGTGTTTATACGAATAGCTGAGGTGGAAAAAATTGATCCTGAAACGAAAATGCTTGAAACCACTTTAGGAACGGTCTGGTACGATTTTCTGGTTATCGCGACCGGGGCTACAACAAACTTTTTTGGAATGAAAAGTTTTGAAAACAACAGTATTCCAATGAAATCTGTTTCGGAGGCATTATATCTTCGAAATACGTTACTTGAAAACTTTGAGCGGGCTGTTACAATTCGGGATAAAGACGAAGTTCGGAAGTTACTAAATGTTGTTGTGGTTGGTGGCGGACCCACAGGTGTTGAGGTTTGTGGCGCTCTTGCCGAAATGAAGAAATATGTTCTTCCAAAAGATTATCCTGAACTGGATTTTAGTCATATGTCAATAACACTTGTAGAGGCCAATGAACATCTACTGCATGGAATGAGCCAGGAAGCTGGTGAAAAAGCGTTGACTTATCTTCAAAACTTAGGCGTGATTGTTAAGCTGGAACATAAAGTTCTGAACTACGACGGTGACGAAGTTGAACTGGAGGATAAGGAGAATTTTTTAACTAAAACTCTGATTTGGGCTGCTGGTGTAAAAGGGCAAATGCCGGAAGGAATAAACACTGAGTTTATTGTACGGGGGAACAGGATTAAAGTAAATAGTCATAGTCAGTTAGAAAATTATAAAGAAATTTTTGCCGTTGGCGATATTGCTTACATGGAAACAAAAGATTATCCGCATGGACATCCGCAGGTGGCGCAGGTGGCACTTCAGCAGGCCGCAACACTTTCAAAAAATCTCTTGAATATTCAAAATAAAAAACCATTGGTTCCTTTTGTGTATAACGACAAAGGTTCGATGGCCACTGTTGGGAGAAACCGGGCCGTTGTTGATTTACCACGATTAAAATTTGGAGGATTCCCTGCCTGGCTTGTTTGGATGTTTGTTCATTTAATGTCGATTGTTGGTGTAAAAAACCGGCTGGTAATTTTTATTAACTGGTTGTGGAATTATCTTACTTACGATCAGTCGTTGCGTTTGATTTTGCGTTCCAGCAATATTCATCGTCAGGAGAATAAAGATTAGCTGAATTTAATTTCTACATTTTCGCCTTTTTGCTGAAGTAGAAATTTCCCTTTATTTTCTATTGTAAATCTTTTTTTTACAGAAGTTTCCTTTAATTGCCTGTAAATTTCTTCTTTGTCTTTTGTATTGCAATCTGAATGAAAATAGCAGTTGATGTGATGTTCGTTAGTATCATCAAATTGAATAATAAATGCTGCATGTTCAGGAAAAACAAGATCTTCATAAGCGTAAGTAATATCCAATCCTGTTGAGTCTTTAATGATAACACGCACTGTTTCCTGATCTCTGTAACTCATAATTATTTTCTTATAATAGTGAAAACCACATTCTAAGTTGCTGAAAATGTTCTGCTGCTTTATAAGTCTGGCATTTTACCAGTTGCATATTAATGACATCTTCAAATTCACCTTCATCAAAGTCATAGGTTTTTAGTAGTTCCGTTTTCGATTTACTCCTGTTGCATTGTCCCCTGAATTTCTTGTTGTATCTCGCTTTTTCTACAAATTTTATTGCTTTTCCAAGTGCCACAATCTTTGTTTTTAATTTTTACATGCATAACCACAGCTTGAACAGGAATTGCCATTGCAGTTTTGAATCATTCGTGCTTCTTCGGTTGAAAGGCCTTTAGCTGGTTATTTTGAAAGAGTCCTATATTTTTTAAAACATCATCGCTTTGTGCTTTAAAAACAAGGATGCAATCGCGTTTAAACATGGCTAAAACCATAGGTGTAATATTTTTGCTGATAATTGAATACACTTCTTTTTCGATTAAGCCGGAACTTAATTCACTGGTTATTTTGCTGATTTCTTTGGCCGAAATCCATTCGCTTGAGTTCGAAACACTGTCATAAATGCAAACAAACTGAATATTGTAAAACCGTCTGCCAATTCATTTTTTTGAATCGAATTATCTTTTACTGGTAACATCACTTTCATATTCCCGCGTTTTGAATTTGTTCTTCAGAAAAGCAAAGCCGGTGCCACAAAAAAGCAATTGTTGGTTTTCAGAAGTTTAAGGGAAGTGTAGTCGTTTATAAATTTCATTTTTGTATAAAATATTTTGTCAATCCTACAAAAATGTAAGTTCTGCACTCAATCGGAAATGTTTGCTTTTACAGTTTTCAGATATTACTTTTAGAAAGCGGTTTTGGACAAAATAATGGTTGTGAACAAAAATACCAATGAGAATTCTGATAAGATTAAAGATTTGGAAATCAGATTGTCAGAATTGAAATTTGAACTGGAGGAAGTGCGGACTTCGCTTGAGGAAGAAAAGGCTAAAAGACAGTTTTACCAGTTTGTTGCCGATTTCACCTTTGGTTGGGAGCTTTGGTTCGAACCTAATGGAAACATAAAATTTTGTTCACCTTCCTGTTTTGATCTTACTGGTTTTACTTCTAATCAGATACTTGGTTCTTCCGGAATTTCCGAATTATTGGTTTATGAACCCGACCGCCAAAAATATTCCGATTTTCTTTCGAATTCACTCGATCAGTTATTGGTTAACCATGTGCTGGAATTTAGAATTTTAACCCGTTCAAAACAGTTGCGCTGGTGTATGATGAATGTTCGCGGAGTATATGATAAGCTTGGGAAGTATCTTGGAATAAGGGCCTCGATACATGACATTTCCCGCTTGAAAAAGGCGATGGGGCATATCCAGGAAATGGAAGTTGTGAAAGAGTTGGAAAACAGAACCCGGCAACGCCTTCAGTCTCAGTTAACCAGTAAGGATCGTGAACTTGTATCGTTTCTTTTGCAGTTATCGCAGAAAAACGAGTTGCTTTCGAAAATTACCAATCATATCGGTAAGATGAAAGGGAATGCGGGCGGTGCGCATCAGAAGCAGATGGATCAAATCATGAATTTAATTGAAGCAGATTCTGAATTAAGTCTCGACTGGACAATGATTGAAAATCAGGTTGAGAAAATACATCCCGGATTTACAGACAGGCTTCAAACGAAACATCCGGGGATCTCTGCAAAAGAAAGAAAAATGTGCACATATATGAGACTGGGGCTTTCAAGCAAGGAGATATCAGGATTATTAAATATGGCGCCCAAAAGTGTGGAAATTGCACGCGTTCGGTTACGTAAAAAAATGAAATTGTCTTCTAAAATACGTCTTCTGAATTACCTTAATCAACTATGATATTAGGTTTTGTAGAGTCAATTTGAAATTATATGTTAGGTTTAATATTAAATTAAATAGTTTAATATCAATAAATTAATTGTTTTATGTAAAGTTGTAGATTTTATGTAAAGTGTTTCTGTTAGGTTTTGTGTTGTTTTATTCAGTTCGTTTCATCTATTTTTGACATATTTAAAAATTAATAGCACAAAATGACTCAAAGCACGGAAACTAAGTATCGAAATCTCTTCGACGAGGAAATCGGACAATTGGTTCACCAGGGTTGTTCTTCAACTGACTGGAGCCTGGTTAAAGTATCTCACGATTTTATCCCCGACAATGTTGAGAACTGTAAATTCACAGGTCATATCAGATTAAACAGTTTTAGAGGAACCGTAAAACTAACCGGTGGAATAACCTTTAATTCAGGAATCTCAAATGCTTGGCTCCACAATTGTGAGGTTGGAAAAAATGTACTTATTCACAATGTACACAGCTATATTGCCAATTATGTAATTGAAGAAGGTGTCATAATTCATAATGTAACTACCCTGGCGGTAGATGGTGAAACATCGTTTGGAAATGGTCAGTTTGTTGAGGCAATCAATGAAGGTGGAGGTCGGGAAATTCCTATCTACGATTATTTGTCATCGCATGTGGCTTATATTCTGGGGTTATACCGGCACAGGCCAAAATTGGTTCAGTTGCTTAAGCAAATGATTTCAGGTTATGCTGAATATGTAAAAAGCGGACTGGGAGTAATCGGTGCCAATTCAAAAATTCTGAACTGTAACTCACTTGTTAATATAAAAACCGGTGCTGCAACCATTATTGACGGGGCAAAAAAACTTAAGAACGGCAGCATAAACAGTAATTATGAGGCTCCTGTAATTATTGGGGAAGGAGTTATTATGGAGGATTTTATAATAAGTTCCGGAGCAAAAATTACCGATACTACTTTGGTATCAAAATGTTTTATCGGGCAGGGGTGTGTTCTCGACAAACATTATTCAGCCGAAAATTCGTTGTTTTTTGCCAATTGTCAGGGGTTTCACGGCGAAGCGTGCTCAATATTTGCCGGACCTTATACGGTTACCCACCACAAATCGACGCTGTTGATTGCGGGGATGTTTTCATTCTTGAATGCTGGAAGCGGCAGTAATCAAAGTAATCACATGTATAAGTTGGGGCCTATTCATCAGGGAATTATGGAGCGCGGTGGAAAAACGACAAGCGATTCTTATTTGCTTTGGCCTTCACGAATCGGGGCATTCTCGCTGGTTATGGGACGCCATTATAAACATTGCGATACCACTGACTTTCCGTTTTCCTATCTAATCGAAAGTAACGATGAAAGTATTCTTGTGCCAGCTATTAACCTGAAAAGTATCGGAACTATTCGCGATACACAGAAATGGCCAAACCGTGATAAACGAACGGATTCAAATCTTCTTGACTTCATTAATTTTAATTTGCTTAGTCCTTATACGGTTCACAAAATGATAAACGGCAGGGAAAAGTTGCTTTCTATCATACGGATTTCGGGAGATGAAGCTGAAACTTACAGTCTTGATAAAATGAAAATAGAAAACCGTGCGCTTTTCCGGGGAATAAAATTGTATGAAATGGCTATCTGGAAATTTCTTGGAAACTCGTTGATAACCCGACTTGAGAATGGAAAATTTAAAAGCGATAAAGATATTCGCAAAGCTCTGCAGACCGATACAATTTTTGGAAAAGGCCATTGGGTCGATCTTTCGGGCCTGATTTGTCCGTATGAAGCGCTTGATCAACTATTAACCAATATCGAAGGAGGTGAATACACATCTTTGGAAGAAGTGAATTCCGCGCTCGCAGCTCTTCATAATAATTATTATAGTTACGAATGGACATGGGCCTCGGAAACTTTGGCTGAATTTTATGGGAAAGGTATGGACGAAATTACTGCGGATGACGTAATTGCCATTGTTGAGAAATGGAAATCGAGCGTGCTCGATATGGACAGCTATTTATATGAAGACGCCAAAAAGGAGTTTTCAATGAGTAAGATGACCGGTTTTGGTATGGATGGAACAAACGGAGCCCGTGAAGAGGATTTCGCCCAGGTTCGTGGTGAATTCGACAGTAACAGAACTGTAATAGCCATTCGTGAACACATGGATAAAAAAGAAAAACTTGGAAATGAAATCATTGAAAAAATGAAATATACTTTGAACGTTGAACTCTGAACTTTAAACTAAATGATATGTGTGGAATTGTAGGTTATATAGGTAATAAAGAGGTATTTCCTTTTTTGATTAAAGGTTTGAAATGGCTTGAATACAGAGGTTACGATTCTGCAGGAGTGGCACTTCTGAATGGCACATTAAACGTGTATAAAAAGAAAGGGAAAGTTGCAGAACTTGAAAATTTTGTGCTTGATCAGAATTATTCCGGCAATGTTGGGATTGGGCATACACGCTGGGCTACTCACGGCGAACCAAGCGACGAAAATGCACATCCGCACAATTCAATGAATGGAATATTTACTTTGGTTCACAACGGTATTATCGAGAATTACTCGGAATTAAAAGCCGACTTAATTAATCAAGGATATAAATTCAGTAGCGAAACCGACACCGAAGTTCTTGCCAATCTTTTTGAATTTATTTACAACAAAAGTGAAGAGATAAATGCAGAACTTGCTGTTCAACTTGCTCTTGGTAAGGTTGTTGGCGCTTACGGAATTGCAGTTCTGTGCGAAAAGGAAAAAAATAAAATTATTGTTGCGCGAAAAGGAAGTCCGCTGGTTGTAGGCCTTGGTAATGGTGAATATTACGTAGCCAGCGATGCTGCGCCTATTGCAGAGTACACCAGCCAGGTAATTTATTTGAATGATGAAGATATTGCAGTAATTCAAAGAGATGGTTTTACGCTGAAGAATGTACGGAACAATCCTGTTTCAGTAAAAATCAGCAATGTCGACCTTGAAATTGGCGAACTCGAAAAAGGGGAGTTTGAACATTATATGCTCAAGGAAATTCACGAACAACCAAAAACCATTGAAGAAACTTTTCGCGGTAGGCTACGCTCTGATTATACCGAAATAGTTCTTGGAGGATTGTTAAATGTGTTTCCTAAAATTGTTGATGCTGAACGTATTATAATCATTGGTTGTGGAACATCTTGGCATGCAGGATTAATCGGCGAATATTTGCTCGAAGAATATGCCCAGGTTCCGGTTGAAGTGGAATATGCTTCAGAATTCAGGTACAGAAAACCTGTTCTTGGGAAAAATGATGTAGTAATTCTGATAAGTCAGAGTGGCGAAACAGCCGATACACTTGCTGCACTTCAGTTGGCAAAAGAAAAAGGTGCCACGGTTATTGGAATTTGCAATGTGGTGGGCTCAACACTTTCTCGCGAAACCGAGGCAGGAGTTTATACCCACGCCGGAATTGAAATCGGTGTTGCTTCAACAAAAGCCTTTACTGCACAGGTTACGGTTTTAACTATGTTTGCATTAAAACTGGCAAAAGCAAAAGGAACGATTGATAAAAACGATTATCAGCTTTTGGTAAAAGAATTGGCTGAAATCCCAGAGAAGGGGAGAATCATACTTCAGAATAATGAAAAGATTAAAGTAATTGCTGAGAAATACAAGGATGCGGTTAATGTGCTTTTCCTTGGGAGAGGTTATCTTTTCCCGGTTGCATTGGAAGGAGCTCTTAAATTAAAGGAGATATCATACATCCATGCTGAAGGTTATGCAGCCGGAGAAATGAAACACGGTCCGATTGCGCTGGTTGATGATAACTTACCTGTAATTGTGGTGGCCCCCCAGGACGATTATTATGAAAAAATAGTCAGCAATATCCAGGAAGTAAAAGCCCGAAAAGGAAATGTAATCGCCATTGTAACCGAAGGCGACAAAGGCCTGAAAGAAATGGTAAACGATAGTATCGAAATTCCGGCATCGCATGCGGCGCTTGCCCCGTTATTAACGGTTCTTCCGTTGCAACTGCTTGCTTACCATATTGCATTAATGCGGGGTTGTAATGTGGATCAACCAAGAAATTTGGCGAAGAGTGTCACCGTGGAGTAGTTTTTAATGAAATAAATCCGATAGTTTATTATATCGCAATTCAAAAAGCATGAATTAATCCACTGATGACATATTCCAAATTACATTATTGCAAGGCTCACCATATTGGGGATTATCCTCACATAAAAAACTCATAGTCATTGCATCTCCTGATATATTTATTCTATAGTAATTCCTGTCTAAATAAATTAAGTTTTCAGAAATAATATGCCACTCATATGATTGTTTGTTGTTTAGTTCACCATCTCTATACCATGTCATTTCAACAATACCTTCAGAGAAAGTGATTAATCCATACCCATTTGCAGTTGGAAGTTTCCAGGGGCTCATGTTGATAAGTAAACCACTAACAGATGGGTCTACTTTAGCAGTGAAGGTTGTTGTTGATTCATTATAACCCGCATGCTTGTAATTCATATTAAAAGTAAATTCCTGTACTTCATTCGTCAAATTTTGAAATTTCAGGTTTGAATTATAAACATCTGATTTGCTGTATTCAACTAATTTAACATTAGAATTTGAAATGCTACCTTCAATATCTTTATTAGTGCTGGCAATATACCTGTTGTCAACAAAATATTTCGAAGTATAGGGTTCGTTTTCGTGTCCTGCAATAGGATATGAATCGGTAATAGTTGGAAGTCCTAATCCAATAAATAATTGATGCAGTAATAATTCATTGGCTTGTTTAAAAGATTTATTAAAATTTTCCAAAGCCATCTTTATATTTGTAAACCTGGCCTGGTCTTCCAATGTTAATTGCCGGTATTCCGATGTAAAATTAATTTCCTGGGATTCATCCGATACAAATTCAAATTTTTTATACTGATAAAGCTTTCCGACATGCACATAGGTCGGATTCCTGACAGTAGCCTTGGTCGTAGATATTAATTCCTTAATCTGTAAATAACTATTCATTATTTCCTTTTTATCATTTACGTCCATTAATTCACGTGTTAATTTCGTTGCTGTACCGATAATTTTTTCGAATACCTTTTCTACCACCTCACCTAGGATGTAATCTACAACCAATTCCAACACGGATGATGCCTGGGAGGCAATTGCGTCAAGTTCCTCCGATTTTTCAAGAAGAATACCTGGTAATTTCTCCAGTTCTGCTTCCGGGATAAATTCCTCTGATACACTTGATATTAAACTAAGACTTTTCATTTCAAGAGAATGATTATCGAACAAAAGAGGGTTTGAAGCAATTATAACATTCAAAAGGGCGATTTCTTCAGGTGAAATTTCATCGAAAAGTTTAATAATATCATTCTTTAATGAATCCAAAACATTCAAAAAATTTTGATAATAATCTAAGCCTTCATTAATGCTGTCCAATTTAACCAATTCATATACCTTATTCTCTAAATCAATAATTAATTGGGTACTCGACGCAATGTAATCCGAAAATGCCCTGTTTAAAGCAGAATCAGGGATTGGATCACCTAAAGAATATTTAAATGAATATTTTTGGCCATTTATGACCAAATCAAATTGAGGATTCTTCATCGCCAGCTCAGGCATCAGAAAAAATATATAATTTCCTGAACTAATCAGCTCAACATCTTGCCCGTTTATTTTCGCGCTAAAATCGGAATTCTCAACCACAACATTTTTTGTTTTTAATATGCAAATCTCATTTGGCTTAATATCTGTTTTAACGGGTGTAATTTCACCTTTTAAGAATTGGGTCGTATCTGAAAAAAAACTGTCGCAATGGTTAACCGTTACCTTTGCCCGATAAAAGGAACTCGCTTTGGTTGAAATAGCTATGCTGTCCGCGGTTTCATTTGGGATCGCACTCCATTCCTGGCCATCGGCTGATTTTTCCCACTGAATATTGCCAACAAAATTGGAAAGCTTAACAAATACAACGCTATCCCTGATCGGAATGGAATCATTTTTAACAGCCACAACCTGCGCATTTATCTTTAACTGAACAGATACTATCAATATCGAAAAGAGAAAGAACAAAGCAAACTTTCGCATCGTAATAATTTTAAAATTTTAATTTTTTAGAACCGTAATCTTTTCTGAATAAATCAGTTTGTTCTCTATTATGACAACATTATAAATACCGGCAGGCAATTTTTCAATATCCAATGAATAGGTCATTGCATTCCGAAGGACAACATCTTTCTGATGAATCACCCGCTGCCCGACCAGATTTACAAGCAGGATTTCAAGGGATTGGTCCGATGGATAGTCCGCAATCTCTATATATAGTTTGTTTTTAGCAGGGTTTGGATACACTTTTGTGTACTTAGGAATTTCAGATATTACTGTGTTAGTACCCAGGCATTTTTCAATCCCGGGCTGGTCTATTTTAATTTTAATAGTCTGCTGCGAGAATGAACTTAGTGAAATAATGATAAATGAAATCAGCAAAATTTTTTTCATACTTGTCAGGTTATGTCATTAATTATTAAAATTCAATCTATTCAAAGGATATGTGCATCTATATATCTTTAACTCAAAAGTAGGATAGGAATTTTCAAAATAAAATACCCACTTCCGGGTATTTTATGACAGATTAACTATCTAAATACAGTTAATATTAATGTGAAACAGGACAATGATAGTTTTGAAAGTTTATGCTCAGGGAAAGAAGGTATTTGCAAAGTAAATTAAGGTTGTTTCTTTCGTTATTGAAGGCTTTCCTCCTGTTCTGTTTTGAAATGTTTTTTTCGTACTCCAAAAGAAATATTCATCCCTAAAGCCACTGTTGTGTACTGCACCTTTTTGTAGTTAAACGCCTGTAAAATGTTGTCGGTAACCATATATAAATCCATGCCTGGGAAAAACCTGAGGCGCAGGCCTAACCCAAGGTTGTCGAAACTATATCCATAGGTATAACTAACCGAAGTTGAAAGCATACTTCCGATATAACCGTTTAACGAGATTGTTGCCGATGCATAGCTTTGGCTATCGTACATAACATCGCGGAATAAAAATCCTGCACTCCAGTTCGGGTTAATATTGTAACTTGAACCAATATATAATTTGGATGGAACTTTTACTTTAAATGCAGATAATTCCTTCACGTATGCTGATTCATCCTGATCATTGAAATAAATCTCGTAAGCGTATTTCTTCCAACTCGTTTTACCAATGTCCAGGATACTTGCCGAGAACGACCATGAAGAATTTAACTGGTATTGAACACCAATATCGAATAGTAAAGAAGTATTCTTAAACAAAGGGTTTTTTAGTGTATTCTTAACCCAGTCGGGGTCAAGAATATCCTCTTCAGGAATAAGTTCGCCATTATCGCCTATTGCGTCGGGGTTTATTGCCATCGGAAGCCCTATCTGAACTTCACCACTGTAATCGGCAATATACTCGTCTTCATATTCGCTGTTGTTTTCATAATCATCGTTCTGAGAAATCTCCAGATCCAACTTTTTTGTGTTTATACCACCAAGCGCCCCAACAAGTTTTGGGGAGATACCAATATTTACTTTTTCCCAAAATGTACGTGCATAGGTAACCGAAAATTGTGAAAACGTATTTGTCTGGACATTAATTTCATTAATCGATAGGGGTAACCTGTCGGCAATACTTTCAAAATCTTCCGTTAAATATAAAATTTTTGAAGGAGCGACCATATCTGCAAAATTCCGGATAGACAGGCCCATTGAAAGGTAATCCTGTTTGCCGGGTTGAAATCCTAACGCTAAAAGGTTGGAGCGAGTCTCCAGCTTGGTTTTATTAATTCCTCCAACTGAATTAATGAACTCATCCGGATTGTAGTTTGCTTCTCCTATACTGTTTTGAAAATCGAGAAACTGGCCAAGATTAAATCCCGAGTTATTGATTTCAACCTGTTCGGTGCCAATACCAGGCAAGCCAAAATAGGATTTTACTTTCGGAATAAGTGCAGGGTTATACTGCTGTATCTGCGGAAGGCGATCCATATAATACATGGTGTTTTGAGCTTTGCTTTCGGTAATAATTAAACCGATGATTACAAATAGAATGCAGACTTTTTTCATATATCTTACTAATTGAAATAACGATTGGGTACGATAGATTTTTGTGTTTATAATTAATAACTTATGTTTGTTATTTAGTCGTAATTTTAAATTAATTATTGTTTGGTTATTTTTTCTTTTCAGTACATTTTTTATTCAGAATACGGTTAAAAAACACATCTTTCAGCTCATTTAATTTAATCAGCCCAATTCATAATAAATGCGAAACTATAAAAGCAATTATCTCTTCTGCGGCAAGCTTTTATATTGAAAATTCCTTTTACCGGTTTCATTGCAATACAATTAATCTTTTATACATCGAACACTGTATCCAATGTATCCTGAAAACCCAGCTGCCCCAATTTTATTTGAGTCGGAAAATATATATCTTTCAAAGGCACCATACTCATTTCCAGAAGTGGTACTACCGGGAATATTAGATGTCCACCAATCACCCCTATAACTAATACCACCAAAATAACCAATATTATAGTTTCCATTAATAATATTTATATTTCCTGGGAAGCAAAATCCTCCCGGCATGGCCGTAAAACAGCTACTATTTGTTCCATTGCCATTGTTACGCCATCCGTAATTAGCTTTAAGCTGGTCGCCCTGATCCGTACCTCTGTAACCTAATTTGTCTGCCTGCTCATGTGTCATACCCAGGGTCATTTCAAGTTGCTTCCATTCATCGTCAGATGGCAAATGCCAGCCGGAGGGGCAAGAAATTGAGGCAGCGGGCCAGTTGTATAAAACTCCATAAATTGCATAATTAGATTGTTGTTTTGCAATTGTTACATCTGTTCCATTATAGTCATATATATAATATCTTGGTTGGGTATAAGATCCGTCTTGCGCAGGAAAAATTGAAGGTAAGTATGCTAAATTTTCTGCGAACCAGGTTTGATTTCCAATTTTAACGGTTCTGTATGTTTTCCCGTCACGGGGATCTGTAAATAAGTCAAATAAGCAACCACTGTTATCTTTTGTATAAAAATAAACAGGTTGTATATTCGTATAATTCATTACTTCGGCCCTCAGTTTATTTGTAATTTCACTGTTTCCTATTTTCCACCGTGCCTGGGCAATGCCATTTTTATCGGTTTTAGCAATATTAATATCTACTGAACCACATTCCTGACATTCAGGCTCGAAGTAAACTAATATGCCAGGTATAGGGACATCATCGTTGCCAATTACTTTAACCTTTACAGGCTGATTTAAATACTCATCGGAGTTTCCCGACTGGTAATTTCCCGACACCACATAAATTAGTGTTGGTTCAATCAGTTTAGCATTGGCAGAAAAAGTTACTGACTGAATTTCGTCGTTGCCTTCAATTTTTGCCTTTGCGTATTTGATGCCTTCGGTTTTTCCCATTCGCCACCATGCAAAAGCTTTGCCTTCTGAATTGGTTGTTGCCTGAATATCCTCCAGGTAACCGCAATCGTCGCAATCGGTATAAAACCGGATATTAACTCCGGAAGTGGGCAGGCCATCTTTGCCTTTAACCTGCACTACAATCGAATCGTGTAATAATTCGCTAAGCTGCCCGGTTTGATTATTCCCGTAATTAATTTCCAGTGAACCAGGTTCAACGGGTTTATACACACATGGAATTTCGGCAGTAATTTCCTTATTGTCTAATTTCCGGGTATAACCTAAAAGCAGATTGAAATTGATTTGAGAATTTTCATCTGAAGTAATTTTAATGATCCGGCTATTGTTATCAGAAACTGATGTGCTGTATTTTATTCTACTGTCGCTAACCCCTTTTATTGTTATGTCGGAGCCATCAACCGGGATTGTTTCCGTTTGTTTGGGTTGGGTGCCAATTTTTAATGTATAGGAAGGATAATTGACAGTAAGCTTTGAGAATTTTTCTTTAGCCTGCGAATACAATGTTTCAACTTTTTTACTTTCCTGAGCAACCATTTGCTCGGCGTCAAAGGCTAAAGAAATATCTGGTTGGATACCTTTGTCCCCGGTAGAAAGGTTGCGAAATTCAATCGAAGGGCTTAATATAGCTTCCGAATTATTAATGAATTCAAAAATGGAAGTATTTTTTAGGTTCAAATCTACATAATTGGATTCAGATAAGGCTTTTTTAAAATCCGCAATTATTATTTCTGCTATTCCTCTTAAGTCTCCAACTTGTCTAGCCCGCATTAGCACTCTTTCTCCTGCAATTATACATGTCGTTACTGAGACCAATAAAAGCGCTGCGCTTATTAAATGAGGTGCTCCGTTAACTAAAATCAAACTAACTACGGTAGCTATTGCGGAGGAAATAAAAATTGTTTTTGATGTTACAAAATCTTTGGCAATAGCAATCAATTTGTCATCGGGACCGGATAATGAAGCTGATTTTTCAAACGAATATGTGTCTGGATCTACTATTTGCGTAAACCAGGAAGGGTCGGGCATATTCTTTTGTAAAATGTAGGCAAGCATTTCCTTATCGTTTTCCTGAAGGTTTTGGTATTGAATTTCCCATTCTTCTTTTAACTGGTTGAGCAAAGTAATAATATCATCAGTGCTGCCAATTTCCGGAATCCTGTTTGCAATTGAGTCGATACAGCTTTGCCTGTTTTCCAGGTATGTATCGATTACACTTTGCGGATTTACTATCGGTTCATATTTGCTTATTTCAAGGTTCAGTGTATTTGAACCTTGAATATCGGGTATTGAAACCGAAACATTTCCTGAAGCAACTACCGGCATGATAAGATAATAGGAAGAATCTCCGTCGGAGACCCCTTGTATTGCGGTTGAATTTAAAAAAATATCCATGGTCTCTGATGGGACATTTTTATCCAGTTTTATGGTTAAAATATCTCCCGGTGTTGCGCTTGATGAACTTAATGTCAGAATCGTTTTTTCTTCATTTCCCGGTTCGTTTTCTTTATTACATCCCTGAAAAGAGAAAACAGCCAGAATCGCAGTAAAAACAACTATTTTAACGAGAATCCTCATGGTTATAATTTTAATCTTTCACACACCGTACACTTAAGCCTGCATTTTTAGTCATAGAATAGTTATCCAGTTTTTTGTAGTAAACTGATAATGACCTTTGCCAGGCTTCATCTGAACCTGAAGTTTCTGTTGCCGACCACCAATGTCCTCCTTCGCCAAGATTAAAGAAAAAGGGACTATCGTTAACTAACCAACCACCCGGCATTCCGTTAAAGCCACTGCTGTTGTTGCTTTCAGGATCGAACCCTGGAAGTCCTTCGGTTGATGAGGCTACCCATGAGGTCTTTGAAGCCATTGATTTGGCAATATTGTCGGCACCGGAATAACCGTAATTGTTATCTATGAGGTAATTTTCGAGTATCGACCATTCCGCATCGCTTGGCAGATGCCATCCTGAAGGACAAACGCCTTGAATCCCACTTGGTATAGAGTTGCTTCCAATCGTTACAAGACTTGCAGCAGGCCAGTTATACAACACACCGTAGGTTTGGTAATTGTTTGTAAGTTTTGCTGCAGGGGTATCAAAATCGTTGTAATTATAGACATAATACCTTGGAGTTGTACTGCTTATTTCGTCGGTTGGCCACACTTCTTCAACCCATCGTAGATTTTCTGCCATCCAGGTTTGTGTTCCCAGTTGTATCCATTTGTACTCGTTGCCATCGCGGGAATCTATAAATGTACCCGATAAATCTCCAAGAGTCTTGAAATTAATTACATCTCCGAAAGAAATTCCATCGCCATTAATTGCATATGCCCTGAAATAGTAGGTAGTATTGCTTTGCAATCCGCTTAAATTCTGCCCAAAGTTACCCAGGCCGGAGCCCAAGTAAATTTTTGAGTCGGTATAATTAGGATTACTGTTTGTACTGCTGTAAACAATTCCCCGCTCTGTTATGGGTTTGCCGTTGTCATCAACTATGTTACCTCCTAAATAAGCTCCGGTAGCTGTTATCGATGTAGCATCTTCAGTATAAATGGTTGGAATATCGGTTTCGGTGCGGAAGATAACTTCGGTGCCATAAGATGCACCTACGCTGTTTATACCATAAGCTTTTGCAAAATAAAGCGTGTCGGCAAACAGTCCTGGAATGGTCTGGCTAAAACTTCCAATTCCGCTTCCCATCACAACTTTGGTGGCATTTGTTATTGTCGTGGCAGGAGAGAGGCTGTAAACTACTCCTCTTTCAGTGATTGGGTCACCGCCGTCATCAGGTATTGTTCCTCCAATTGTAACTGAATGGTTGGTTACTTCACTTAAAACGGTTGTGACTTCAGCAAGTCCTGACGCTGTGTAGAATCTAACAACTTCTCCGTAAGAAACACCGAAACTGTTAATTGCATAAGCTCTTATATAATAACGTTTATCAGGGCTGAAAAGAGTTACTAATTGCGAAAATGGGCCGAACCTGCTTGAAATAGGAACTCGAATATTGCTTAAATTAGGTAAAGGATTAACGAAACTGAAAACAACACCACATTCGGTTACGGTATCACCGTTTTCAGCAATTACTTCTCCGCCTACCATTGCACTGGTACTTGTTACATTGGTAGGTGTGTAAGTATTTACTTCCGGAGGGCCATCATTGGATGTGAAAAATTCAATTTGCCGGCCATACGAAACTCCAACACTGTTTGTGGCAAATGCTTTTAAAAAGTATTGAGTTGCTGACTGTAATCCGGAAACGGTTTCACTAAATTCTCCTGTTCCGGTTCCCATAGAAACTTTATTGTTTTCAATTGTTGGATTTATACTTGTGCTGTAAACAATTCCCCTGTCAGTAACAGTACCTCCTCCGTCATCACTAACATAACCTCCTAAAATAGCACTGTGGCTGGTTACACTGTGTTGAAGAAGGGTAGAAACGATTACGGTATCTGTTAATGTAGTAAAGCTGATTTCTTCTCCATAACTAGTTCCGCCCCCGTTAGTTGCAAAAGCTCTTACATAATACTTGGTATTTGGGAGCAGACTGGCTATAGAATGACTGAATAGCCCTTTAACATAATCGGATATAACTTTTGTATTAGCAGTGGTTGGATTTGCCGATGTATTATAAACAAATCCCATTTGGGTGATGGCTCCCCCGTCGCTAATTATTTCTCCATTTAAAACGGCGCTTCTGGTTGCAATTTCAGTAGCATCGTACGTTTTTACTTCAGCCGGATTGGGCAAGGTTGTGAAGGTTACTTCTGGACCATAACCAATTCCGATTTCATTTTTAGCATATGCTTTTGCGTAATATTTGGTGTAGGGTTCCAATCCATTTACCTGGGTTGAAAGAATTCCTAACCCTGTACCAACAATTATGGTCGAATCGAGAATTGTAGGATCCTGGTTTTTGCTGTACACAACTCCACGCTCAGTAACCGGTGCGCCGCCAATGCTGGCGACATTTCCTCCCAACACCACGCTAATGTTGGTTATAGTTGAAGGATTTACAGTTGTTACAACCGGAACTGACAATGTTGTAAAAGTAACCTGGTTTCCGTATGCAGTACCGGCTTTATTTGTTGCATAAGCCCTTACATAATACTTTTTACCAGGGGTTAATCCAGTTATTGCTGATACAAAACTGCCGGTTCCGGAACTGTTTCTTGTTTTACTGTCCGTAATTGTGGGATTTGAGATAGTACTCCAGCAGACTCCCCGGGAGGTTACTTCTGTGCCGCCATCGCTGGTGACATTTCCTCCCGTCGTAGCACTGTTTAGTGTAATATCGGTTACAGAAGTTGTTGTTAAAGTTGGTGTTTTGGGAGGATAAAGTAGATCAAGAATCGCAATGTCGCCATCGGAAAGTACTTGCAACCGGCTATAAACAGAGCCATCTAACTTGGTAATAATTGGTTTATTGGGATCAACTGCCATACTGCTATTTGTATATGAGGCATATATCATTATGGAGTTAAAGTCGAAAGTTCCTTTTGTAATGGCAGTTTTTAATATCTGAAAATTATATTCAAGCTTATCAATTATATTATCCCATTTTATTATGATGTATTTATCCCTGTCAGGTCTGGTCTGTTCATGAATTAACCCAGCGGTATGTCCTATTTCGTGAATTGTATTCCCAACTGTCCCCCAATCTGCTAATGCAATTATGTTAGGTTGGTTACTTAATGTTTGTCTTCCGAGATTCGACCAACAGGAACTTGCATCTTTTTTGAAAGCCACATAATAAGGAATGTTGGTTGCATTTCCGATATTTACAAACCGTAATGCTGTATTTTCTTCGTAGTGTTGTATTGCCTGAGGAATTCGTTTATCGCCTGAAAGCGAAGCATCAATTTTATAATAAATGGTATTATCGGGCCAGTAGTTTACAAAAGAACTGCTGTACATATTTGCCGGAATACTAGCTCCTTTGCTTTCATCCAATACCTGCAGCTGGTCATTGTTGAGAACGATATCTTCCTGAAAGAATATAGTGTCGTTTACTATGTTGACAGCGAGAGTATCATTATTAAATAGTACAAGTTTAGGAACTCCTGCAGTTCCCGGATAAGTGTTTACTATGGCATTCCATGTAAAAAGGTTATTAATTGAATCGGAAAATGAAATTTTAGCAGTTTCGGAATAAACCGGTTCGCAATTCCCATCGACTATTTTTGCGCGATAAAAGGCAGGGAATTTCAAATCGATTGTGACAGAATCAACATTATTGTCAGAAAACGTGACCCAGTTGATACTGTCAGGCGATTGCTGCCAGAATACTTCTCCCCGGACTGCGGGTAGTTTAAGAATTGCAACACTGTCGCTATTAAACGGATAAGAATTGTTTTGTATGTTAATTGTTTGGGAGTTAACACTTGTATAAATTGCAAAGCTGAGTATTAAAAGTAAAAGTGATTTCATCAATGTGTGTTTTGGGATTATTGAATAATTATCAACCGGCTTACAACTTCATTTCCTGAAATTGCCCTGAGGCTATAAATTCCGGAAGCCAGGTTTAGTTGAAGAGCATCTTCAAAAAAGCCGGTAAAATTTTCGATGGTTTTATTTAAAATTAATTTACCATGTATATCAAGAAAATTGATTGTAATTTCTCTGGATTCGGAACCCAAAATTTTAAAACTGAACTCTCCACTGTTTGGATTTGGAAATACTTCTATGGCAAAGCTTTTTGCGAGTTGATTTGTTTGGATACCATTTATGTTTTTAATAACATTAATTTTGAATCCGAGTTCGAAGCTGCATCCCAATTTGTCTGTGGCGGTTAGCAGGAAATCTGTTGTGTCTTTTGGAAAAACCGTAGAATTAAGACTGGTAGAATCAGTTAGTGGGGCTGATGGAGACCATAAAAAGCTATATTCCCCTGAGCCTCCAAATACCGAAATATAGTCTTCGAAATTAACTGAATCGCCTTCATTTACAGTTATTTCGCTTTGAATAAGTGAATATTCGAATTCTTCAGGCTGATTTACTGGCAAAATAACTTTTAGCTGTGCAAAAGTTAGTACCGGCAATAAAAACAAAACAAGTAAACAGTATAATTTCATATACAATATTTATAGAAATGAATAACTAAACATAAAATACTTTTTTGTATTATATGTATCAAAAATAGGATGCGGACTTTCAAAATAAAATACCCACTTCCGGGTATTTTTATCCGAAATTTTGTTGAGATTTAATCTGTGAAACGAAATAATGTAAAAATCAGGGAGGCTTAATTTATATTAAATTAAAAGCCTGGGCAAAATAAGTGCAGTCGTAATTGGTTTTGCAATTTAGTTTGCGTTTTATGTTTTTTCGATGAGTTGCAACGGTTTCTTCTGAAATAAATAACTGCTGTGCAATCGACTCATTTGTAAGCCCTTTAGAGAAAAGTTTGAGCAATTCAATTTCACGTTTTGTAAGTGACTCAAAAAGATGAGAATTTTTTTTCAGGAAATTATTTTCATCCAGTACACGTTGGGCTTTTTGAGCCAGTTCATGAACGGATTCAACGGGGACCGCAACAGTCATCAACAAAAGAGGAATTCCATTATCATCTTTGTGTATAATTTTTATTCCGGAAATATGCCATGAATATGGAAGTTCGGGGGATACACGAACTTGTTGGAAAACGGATATGATTTCATTTTCATCTTGTCGTTGCAGAAAATCAAGAAGTTTGGGCGAGTATTGTTTTGCCTCTTCAGGATTGAAAAAACGAACGAGGTATTCTGGTCCCATTGCAACTAATTCTTCATTTGTTACGCCCAGTTGATCTCTACCTCGTTTCGACATATAAACAACGGATCCATTAGAAGCATTATGAACAATAATAACTCCAGGAATATCATCTTCATATTCTTGAATAGCAGCAATTTTATTTGCAATTAGTTCATCTATAGATGTTTTTGTATTTTCTGGCATAAGTGAAAAAGAAAAAATAATAGCGCTACTGAATCGTTTAAAAGTAAAAAATTTATTGAATCAATATCGATCTTGCCGACTAAAATCTTAAATCAATGTTTCCGGAAAATAAGTTTAACTTTGCGCGCGGAATTTTAAAACTGAAATTATGAAGGCTTATGTTTTTCCCGGTCAGGGAGCGCAGTACCCGGGAATGGGAAAAGATTTATATGAAAATTCAGCGGAAGCCAGAGCCTTGTTTGAAAAGGCAAACGATATTCTTGGTTTCGATATCACAAAAATAATGTTTGAAGGTGAGGTTGAAGATCTGAAGCAAACAAAAGTAACACAACCCGCTATTTTTCTGCATTCTGTGTTACTGGCAAAAACCGTAAAAGATTTTAAACCCGATATGGTTGCAGGTCATTCACTGGGTGAGTTTTCAGCGTTGGTTGCCAATGGAACATTAACTTTTGAAGACGGTTTGCAATTGGTGTACAAACGTGCATTGGCTATGCAAAAGGCCTGTGAAATTGAACCTTCAACAATGGCTGCCATTGTTGGTTTGGATGATAATATTGTTGAAGAAGTTTGTGCATCAATCGAAGATGTTGTTGTGCCAGCAAATTATAATTGTCCCGGACAGTTGGTGATCTCGGGTTCGATTTCAGGAATTGATAAAGCATGCGAAATACTTACAGAAAAAGGCGCAAAACGTGCGTTGAAGCTGGTGGTTGGCGGTGCATTTCATTCTCCGTTAATGGAACCCGCACGTGAAGAGCTGGCAGCTGCAATTGAAGCAACAACTTTTAGTACTCCGGTTTGTCCGGTTTATCAGAATGTAAGTGCGCAGGCAGTATCTGATCCTTCTGTTATTAAAGAAAATTTGATTGCTCAGTTAACCGCACCGGTAAAATGGACACAGATTGTACAGAATATGATTGCCGATGGGGCTACATCGTTTACTGAAATTGGTCCGGGTAAAGTTTTGCAAGGTCTTGTTAAAAAGGTGGATAGGGCAATGGAAACTAATGGAATTGACAGTTATCAAGGATAAAGAAAAATCCCGGTGATTCACCGGGATTTTTTTACACTTCCAATTCTTTTTTCTGAAGTAAGCGATATATCGTCGATTTACCTATTCCCAGTTTTGATGCGACAAGCCGCACATTGTGATTGTATTTACTAAGGAAATGCCGGATAATTTCATTGGTGTATTCTTCCAGCGATTTTTCACTTGCTAAAAGGTTTTGTACACTGTCATCTACATTCATATTCAGATGATTCGTCTTAATCACATTTTTATTGGTCATTACACAAGCTAATTCCATAACCGCTTTTAGCTCTCTGATATTTCCGGGGAAATGATAGGATAAAAGTAGCTTTTTGGCCTCATCAGAGATTTCTTTTGGTTCCATTTCGTTTTCTTTGCAAAACTCATCAACAAAGTGTTTTGCAAGTAAAATTATATCATTCCCTCTGTCTTTTAGTGGTGGAAGCTCAATGGGAAGTCCAAGCAGGCGATAATATAAATCCTGTCTGAACTTTCCTTCTGTAACCAGTTTTGCAAGGTTCTTATGAGTTGCCGTAATGATTCGTACATCCAGAGAAATGTTGTCTGAACCACCGAGCCTGGTCAACTCACGTTCCTGAATTACACGTAATAATTTAGCTTGCAAATTTACATCGAGGTCGGCAATTTCGTCGAGAAAAAGTGTGCCGTTATTTGCTTGTTCAAACTTTCCTATTTTTCGGGAATCAGCTCCGGTAAAAGCACCTTTTTCGTGTCCAAAAAGTTCACTTTCAATTAATCCATCGGGTATCGCAGATACGTTTACTGCAATAAACGGCTTGTTATTTCTTCTCGAATTATAATGAATTCCCTTAGCAACCAGTTCTTTCCCTGTTCCTGTGGCACCTGAAATGGATACAGATATCTGAGTTTGTGTTGCCTTTTCCATTAACTCAAATACATGTTCTATTTCGCGGCTGTTTCCTTTAATTAATTTCCTAAAATTAAATTTTTCCTTAACTGCATCTTTAAGTAAAATATTTTCAGTTTTTAGCTGATCGGTTTGTCGTATATTTTTAATGACATTACTGAGTTTTTCCCGTGTATCGGGTGCCTTCATAATATAATCGTAAGCACCGTTTTTCATTAACTCAATAGCTGTTGTAATGTTTTCCTGTGCCGATATGACAATTACGTGTGTGTCTGGCTTTCTCTTTTGTATTTTAGTAAGAATATCGTGACCGGTCATATCTGGCAATGTATAATCGAGCGTTACAACGTCCGGTGCATCGTCGAGATTTGCAAGAAAATCACGTCCATTGTGAAAGGTTTTTACCTGATATCCATCGTCAAGGAGTTGCTTTTTTAGTATTTGTGCGTAGAGTACGTTATCCTCGACAACAAATATTTTATACTGGGTGTTGTTTTTGCGTCCAACCATTTCTGATTTGGTTAAAGATTGATTTAATGCTCTTTATTTCAGAGTTAAAAATGGGAATTTATTTTAAAATAATTCTCTATATGAGACAAAAATTTACAGATTGGGACAATATTTTGTGAGTTTGATTACAATATGTAGGTTTTTGATGGTCTTTAATTGTTTTTTTTTGGTCGTATTTGTGAAAATAGGATTGATTCTCAGAAGCAACTCATTCCATTTTACTATATGGTTAATTATGTTAGATATATTAATGGTGTGATATCGGATTCACTGATTTTAATCATCGGTGGTTGGTCTACATGCTTTAAACTCGTTTTATTTGCGAAAACCTTTGACCTGATTATTTCGTCATAAATAAGATTAAATAATGGTTGAAAAATTACCTTTTTAGAGTTGATTTTAATTACAAGTATTAATTTTATGAACGTAAAAATCTTTTCTTTTAACTCGGTTACCGGCAGCAACTTTTATGTTTCTTCCAAGTTAAGTGTCGGGTTAAATGAATTAAAATTAAGTTTATGAAATATAAAGCATTTCACAGATTATCATACGGACTTTACATAATAACTACAGAATTAGCAGGAAAAAAATATGGTTACATTGGGAATACGGTGTTCCAGGTAACTTCAAATCCATCAAAGATTGCGGTTAGCAGTCATAAAAAGAACTTTTCCACTGAGAAAATTTTAGAAAGTGGAAAATTTGCAATTTCAGTTTTAAAAAAGGAGGTAAATACTTCAATAATCGGTGAGTTTGGTTTTATGTCGGCAACAGATATTGATAAGTTTAGAAATGTTGAAACCATAACGTCAGTTACAGGTTCTCCAATTGTAGTTGATTCGTCGGTTGCCTGGTTTGATTGTAAGGTTGTCGATTCGCTGGATGTTGGCACTCATATTCTGATTATAGGCGAGGTTCTTGATAGCGATATTATTTCGGGTGAGGAACCTTTGACTTATGCATATTATCGCGAGAAATACAAAATGCTTTCTCCTAAAAACTCACCAACCTATATCGAAAAAGAAAAACTTGCTAACGAAACGGAACCTGAACCGGTTTTTACCGATGAAAAAGAAGAGAAGCCGAAAAAACAGGAGGGCGATGATAAAATGAAATCATTTATCTGCGGAATTTGTGGTTTTGTGTATGATCCGGAAGAAGGCGACCCGACTATGGGGATTCCGCCAGGAACACCTTTTGAAGATCTGCCCGACGACTACCGCTGTCCAATTTGTAATGCAGGGAAAGAATATTTCAGTAAGAATGCATAAAAATTAAAGGGACAATCTGATTTTTGTCCCTTTAATATCTTACAGTGTTCTATGTGTCCCGTCACAGTATGGTTTATTATTCGAATGTTTACAGCGGCACAGATAAGCCTCCTCTTTTACTTCAATTTTAAACTGAACCGGAGTAAACCCTGTTCCTTTATGAGAACCATCACAAAAAGGTTGATTCTGACTTCTGCCACATGCACACCAGAAATATTTTCCAGGTTCTAATACTACTCTTGCCGGACTTTTTGCTGCAATTTTCGGATCTTCCATTTTTTGTTAAATTAATAAATGAACAAAAGTTTGAAAGAGTAAAATTACATAACAATTTTGTAGGCTACAATCTGATTTTTAAAAAATGTAGGAACTAATACCAAATCGTGTTTTAAATCGTAATCAATATCGGCTGTGTTGCTTTCCTCTGCAGTGGTGTCCATCAACTTAATAGTTTTTCCATTTTTATGAATAAAAACCTTTCCCGGCCAGTTGGAAAAAACAAAATCACCATCATTGTTTTTTTCCAGTCCGTCAACTCCACCCGCATTTTCAACCAGGGTTGTTACTTTTTTCGATTCCATATCAATTTCGTAGATATTATTGTCACCTACAAATAATTTTCCGTGTTCGGTCATCAGTCCATTGGGTGCTTCTAACGGTTTCCCTTCAAACCAAACCTCTATTTTATCATCTTTTAAAGCATAGATTCTTGAAGTTCGGGTATCGGACACAAAAACCATATCGTTCATACATGCAGCCACATCGTTTAAAAATACGGCGCCTGAAGCTTTATATTTGTTGTTTACTTTTCCACTTTTTATATCAATTTCAACTAATTCATCAATATCAGAAACATACAATTTACCCTTGTAAACAGCCATTCCTTTAGGGGCATTTAAGCCTTTTACCCATTCGAGTGTTTTGATTTTTCCATCCGAATTCAGAATAGAAATAAAGCCATTTCCATCTTTTGCAGTAGGATCGCCGTTAATGTTGGCTACATAAATTACATCACTGTTTGAATCAAATAATACAGATTCAGGTGTTTTTAGACCACTCGTTTCCCAAACTTTTTCAAGATGCTGCGCATTTGTAACCGAAATTGCAAAAGCAAATAAAAATGAAAGGCTAAATAAAATTGTCTTCATATTAAGGTTCTTTAATTAAGTGAATTTTAGAATAAGTTACTATTTTTAATTTTAACAATTCAAACTAAATTTTGATTGATATAATTCATTAAAAAGAATATAATGAAAGGAACAGGTTTACTTTTAATATTTGCGTTTTTTGCTCTATTGGTTAACGGACAAAATAGTAGTTTGCAGAAATTTTACGTTGGTACGTTTACTTCGGAAGGTGCAGATGGCGTTTATTTATGTGGTTTTAATGAAGAAACAGGAGAATTATCTCTTTTAAAAACTTTTAAAGGATTAGATAATCCTGCTTTTCTCCGGATTTCGCCTAATCAAAAGTATATTTATGTTGCAACCCGGCCAAGTGACGTCATTGAACCATCAGGCGGATTTGTTGCAGCATATAAAATTAATGATGACGGCTCTGTTAAGTTCCTGAATAAACAGGTTTCCGGAGGAGTAGAACCTTGTCATGTGGATGTTTCGGCAGATGGGAAATATGTGGCAACTGCAAATTATGTAAAGGGTACGGTAGCCTTATTTCCTGTTAATAACGATGGTAGTTTACAACCTGCAAGTTCTGTTATTGAAAATAAAGGGTCAGGACCTGATAAATCACGGCAATTGGGGCCACACGCACATTCTGTTAAATTTTCACCATGGGGTAACGAGGTTTTTAGTGCCGATTTAGGTACCGACCAGCTAAATATTATGCATATGGAAAACGGAAAATTGGTTCAGCGCGGACAAGAATTTATGAAACTGGAACCAGGTGCAGGGCCGCGTCATTTTGAATTTAGCAAAAAAGGGCGTGTCGTTTTTGTTATCAGTGAATTAAATTCAACAATTACATCTTTTGAAATGAATGGAAATAATTGGGTAAAAAAGCAAGTTATTTCTACCCTGCCAAATGATTTTAAAGGTGAAAGTTATTGCGCCGATATTCATATTTCGAATGATGGTAGATTTTTATATGGGTCGAATCGCGGGCATAACTCAATTGCAGTTTTCAGAGTTGATGATAAACAAAATCTTTCAACAGTTGGATTCGTTCCAGTTGAAGGAAACTGGCCAAGAAATTTCTCCCTGACTCCCGATGGCAATTTTATGTTGGTAGCTAATCAGAGAAGTGGAAATATTACTGTTTTTAAAGTTGATCGGAATTCCGGTGCGTTAAAATTTACAGGTAAAGAAATCAAGTTACCGAGTCCGGTTTGTATCGAATTTTTAAAACTTTAAAATTAGCTTAATTTTGTACTTATCAGTTTAATAAATTCATCGCGGGTTGCTGTTTTCTGAAAGGCGCCAGTAAAATCGGAAGTTGTAGTAATAGAGTGTTGTTTCTGAATTCCCCGCATTTGCATGCATAAATGCTGAGCTTCGATAACGACAGCAACTCCCAATGGTTTTAAAGTATCCTGAATGCATTCTTTAATTTGAGTTGTTAATCGCTCCTGCACCTGCAACCGGCGCGCAAAAACATCTACCACCCGAGCTATTTTACTCAGTCCTGTTATGGTGCCGTTTGGAATATATGCAACATGTGCCTTCCCAAAAAATGGCAGTAAATGGTGTTCGCACATCGAATAAATTTCGATGTCTTTTACAATTACCATCTGCCGGTAGTCTTCATTAAACATGGCCGACCTTAAGATCTCCACTGGATCGGTTTGATACCCTTGTAATAAAAACTGCATTGCTTTTGCAACTCTTTCCGGTGTTTTATTTAATCCTTGCCGCTCGGTGTCTTCACCAATAATTTTTAAAATATTCTCATAATTTTTTGAAAGCTCATGAGTGGTGTTTTCATCGTAAATTTCAATTCTTTCGTAACTGTTCGAATTATTGTTTTTTGGTGAATCCATGATTTTATGAAATTTTAGTTAGCACAAAGATTAACTTTTTTTGCTAAAATCAGTAAGAAAGGTTAGTTACTCTTTACGTTTACAAATTCTATTAAAACTGAAAAATGAAGATTTTGATTGTTGCTGCCACCAAAATGGAGGTGAAACTGTTGGTAGACGAGATGCACCTTGTAGAAGAAAAGAGTCATATTTTAAAGCTATTTCGTTTTGAAACTTTAGATATTGATTTTCTGATTACAGGTATCGGAACAACTTTTACCACTTTTCATTTAACAAATACTTTAAAGGAAAACGATTATGACATTGTTCTAAATATTGGAATAGCCGGTAGTTTAATTAAGGAATTAAAAATTGGGGAAGTAGTCAATGTCGTTTCCGAAGAATTTGCGGATTTAGGAATTGAAAAGGAAAATGAATTTCTCACGCTTTTTGAAACTGGATTTATCGATTCGAATGAATTTCCATTTCAACAGGGAATTTTAAAAGCACCTGCCAGTAATGGCCTTATTGAAATAAGAAAAGTCAGGGGCATAACAACAAATACAAGTCACGAAAGAGATTCGAGTATTAATGAAATTCATGAAAAATTTTCGGCACAAATTGTAACCATGGAAGGTTCAGCTGTATTTTATGTTTGCGGTTGGATGGGAATACCGTGTTATCAAATCAGGGCAATTTCCAATTATGTGGAATCAGAAAATTCATCGCAATGGAATATACCACTTGCTCTTGAAAATCTGAAAAACAATGTTCTCGAAATTTTGCGGAAACTGGAGGTGCCTGTTGCTTAATTTTATGTAAAAAAAGCTAAACCGTTTTACCAACTCAATTGTGATATTTTTGCTCTTGCCTCACGCAAATACAAGCATCAAATTGTAAAAAATACAAATTTATATTTGTTCTTTTTAACGTGCTTGTAATGTGCTAAATGCTTGTTAAGTAGAGCGGTAAAACAAGAAATAGTTAAAAAGGATTTTGCCGATATGTTTGTTGTTTAAAAAAGTTCAATTTAATTTGCACCCCGATACAATAAAAAGTGAAATATGGAGTTTTTAATTTCGAGGCCACTTTTTCAGAAAATAGAGTTTTTTACTGAATCGAACTAACCACTTAGATAATGATAATAATAACAGGTGCCGCCGGGTTTATCGGCAGTTATTTAGTAGGAAAACTCAACAAGATGGGATTTAACGATTTGATCCTTGTTGACAGGATCAATAACCCCTGGAAGGAACAAAATCTTGTAAATAAACGATACCGAAAATTTATTGACCGCGATAGTTTATTTAAATGGATTGTGAAACATTCGCGGGATATTCAATGTGTATTTCACCTTGGTGCAATTACCGACACAGCCAACGACGAATTAAAATTATTTCAGCAACTCAATGTAATGTACTCTCAACGGCTTTGGAATATTTGTGCTGAAATAAATGTGCCTTTTATATATGCGTCTTCAGCCGCAACTTACGGAAATGGTGAGGATGGTTTCTCTGACTCTCATAGTAATATCCCAAACTTAAGACCGTTGAATTTGTATGGTTGGTCGAAACAAGACTTTGATGTTTGGGCTTTAAAACAGGTTCGTACCCCAAAACAATGGGTAGGATTGAAATTTTTTAATGTTTACGGTCCAAATGAATATCACAAAGGAAGAATGTCATCTGTGGTTTTGCATGCATATCATTCGATAAAAGAAACCGGAAAGATGGAGCTGTTTCGGTCTCATCATAAAGACTACAAAGATGGCGAGCAAAGTCGCGATTTTGTTTTCGTTGATGATATTGTAGATGTGATGGTATTTTTTATGGAACATGGCAGAAATAGTGGAATTTACAATGTAGGAACAGGAAAAGCAAGATCATTCTACGACTTAACCAAATCGGTGTTTACCAGCCTGAAACTAGACACGAATATTACATTTGTTGACACTCCGGTTGATTTGCGCGGACGATATCAGTATTATACCGAGGCCGATATTCATAAATTAAGAAATATTGGTTACGCAAAAGATTTTACTGAACTAGAGGAGGGCGTTGAGCGCTATGTTAGTGATTTTTTGGTAGAAGAAACCTGTTATTAGTGTAAAACTTTTAGTTACTCTTACTTTCATTACATTATTCTAATTTCATAAGTTATTAGTCCGGAGTCATTCGTAATCCTTTATTTTTTGAAAAAGCAATATTTCATATTTTGTTTATTTTAATTGCAGTAGGCGATTTAGCCGGAGAGTTTGTACATAATAAATGGCTGGATTACACATTCAAACTTTTAATAATGGTTTGGATAGGCAGTTATTTCCTTCTAAACTGCAAAAGACCGGATCGAAAGCTGGTGAAACCTGCCATTTCTGGTTTTGTTTTGATTATCAATTAAGAAAACACTTTCATATTTGAGGTTATAAAGCGGTCGATAAACAATAAAACCGATACAGCAATGAATATTCCTGCTATGCTAAGTGGCACGGTTCCTATCTTTTGAAAAAATGACTGGTAACCCTGTGTGTTGTCGATGCCGTTTAAGAATTGATTTATTTCACCTCCCGAAGTTGAATTGATTCCCGTGTTCTGGAAAATAAACATTGAGGCAATTAACACAACAAACAATGTAGTAATAATCCAGAACCCTTTTCCAAGAATTCGTTCCGATTTTATTTTTTCAAGAACTATGTCTTCGGCAAATATTTTATGCATTACCCGCGATGAGAAATCCGCCTTTGGCGATTCCAGTTTCATCTCCTGGAGTAACATTTTCAGTTTAATATCTTCCAACTCGTTCATAATATAGTGTATAATTCGTCTTTTAGTATTTCATTTAAAATGGTATAGAGCTTTTTGCGCGCTCTGTGCAGTTTTACTTTTGCATTGCTGGCTGAAAGCTGTGTTACTTTACTTATTTCTTCAATCGATTGATCTTCAAAATAGTATAGCAGCACCAGCGTATATTCATCTTCAGGAAGTCTTTCCAAAGCCATTTTTATATATTTCGCACGGTTTTCTTCAGGAATGCCATCCAGATTAATTTCGTCAACCTCGTCCGATATTTGAACATCGTCTGAACTTACCGTGTTCAGCTTCTTTTTTCGAACCTGCGATATACAATTGTTATACGTAATCCGGTAAAGCCAGGTCGAAAATTTGGCATTTCCTTTAAAAGTGTGCAGCGATTTATAAGCCTTTATAAAACTTTCCTGCGCCATTTCTTCTGCATCCTCACGATTTTTAAGAACTTTTATTGCGATAGAAAAAACAATATTCTGGTACTTCTCTACAAGGTATGAAAAGTAATTTGCCTCTCCGCTCATTACTTTTTCAATATAGAAGATATCATCTTTTCTTTCCATCTGTGCATTTGACGTAAAAATGGTTTTGAGGTTACAGTTTTGAGGTGCAGATTTTTTTTGAAAAAGTTGTAACCGGGTAAACAACCTTGCGTCAAAAGGGCAGAAAACAAAATTTAAACAATTTAAAATCGAATATCATGGAAGGAATTTTTGTACCGATCAGCTTTTTTCTGGCACTGTTTGCAATTCTTTATGTTTACTGGACAACCCGCACCAAAGAAAGGTTGGCGCTTGTAGAAAAAGGAATGGATGCCGGAATTTTTAAAGGTGAATGTTCTCAATATGCACTTTTAAAATGGGGGATTTTCTTAATCGCTTTATCTGTTGGAGTTTTAGGCGGATTCGCTTTCTCTAATGTAATAAACGAAGTAGTTGCATTTTTTACCATGATTTTGCTCTTTGGCGGAATCGGATTGATTGTGGCATTTTGGGTTACTAAAAAATTACTGGGTAAGGATAAATAGAAACAGACAGACCTGATTTAAACCGGATAAGATTTTTCTTATCCGGTTTTTTGTTTTCATTACCCAAAATAATTTTTATTTCATAGTAGGAAAATTGCTCATTTCGAATACCATTTCACCTCCGCTAATAAGCTTATTGTGATTTAAGTTCGTTCCTTTTAACATTTCGCCGTTGAACGAAACACTTTTTACATAAATATTTTCCCTGCTTTGGTTTTTAGCAACTATTTTTAAGCTTTTTCCATTCTCAAAATGAATAACAGCCTCTTTTACATTCGGGCTTCCAAGGGCATAATATTGCGAACCTGGTGTAACCGGATAAAATCCAAGACTGCTGAATATATACCAGGCGCTCATTTGTCCGGCATCATCGTTTCCACATAAACCTTCAACGGTGGGGCGGTACATGGTTTCCAGAATCATCCGAACACGGGATTGTGTTTTTTCCGGGTGACTGGTCCAGTTGTACAAATACGGAATGTGATGCCCCGGTTCGTTACCATGAACGTAATTTCCGATCATCCCGTCACGGGTAATATCTTCATTGTTTTCAATATATTTATCGTCGAGATACATGGTAAACAATGAGTCTAAATGTTCCGTAAAACGCTCTTTACCGCCCATCATGTTTATCATGGTGTCGATTTCCTGCGGAACGTACAAACCGTAGTTCCACGCATTTCCTTCAATAAATCCCTGCCCGTAAGTATCCAGCGGATCATAATTTTTTCTGAATGTTCCATCGGATAGTTTTGGTCGCATATACCCAATTTTCGGATCGTAAACATTTTTGTAATATTCAGCACGTTCAAGATATTCTCTTTCCAATGAACTATTTCCAGTTTGTTTTGCAATTTGGGAAATACACCAATCGTCATAAGCGTATTCCAGAGTTTTTGAAACGGAAGAATGGCTCTTGTCGTCGGGTACATATTTATAATCGATATAATCGCCAATACCTTCGAAGTAACGAACATTTGCGGTTGAAACTGCTGCCTGTAATGCAAGTTCTTTGTCGAAATCACCAACATTTTTTGCCATCGCATCGGCAATTACAGAAACCGAATGATACCCAATCATGCACCAGTTTTCGTTGGCATAATGGCTCCAAATGGGTAACATATGATGAACACTTTGTTGGTAATGGGCGAGCATCGATTTTATCATGTCATTGTTTTGCGACGGTCGGATTACGTTGAACAGTGGGTGCAAAGCCCGGTACGTATCCCATAATGAAAAAACGGTGTAATTGGTAAAACCATCCGAAGTGTGAATATTCTGATCCAGTCCACGATATTGCCCGTCAACATCTTCATAAATAATTGGAGATAAGCAGGCGTGATACATAGCGGTGTAAAACGAAATCATGTCGCCTTTATTAATGGTTTCAACCTCTATTTTTGCGAGTTTGTTATTCCACTTTTGTTTTGTTTCTGTTTTGACCTTTTCAAAATCCCATTCCGGAATTTCAGCTTCTAAATTTTTTAAAGCACCCTCAGTACTTACTGCGGAAAGCGCCATTTTTACTTTAATTTTTTCACCTTCATTGGTGTCGAAATTGAAAAAAGCCCGAATGTTTTTACCTGCCATTTCAGGAAAGTTTTCAAATTCGTTGAAACGCCGGTAAAATCCGTTATAAAGAATCTTATCGTATTTCTTGTGTCCGTAGCTTCTGAATGGTTTTGAAAACTGCATGGCAAAGTATTCGTAACGTGTTCTTGCCCAGCCTTTGGTTTGCCTGTATCCGGTTACGAGCGAGTCGTTTTCTACGCGAATAAACGTCCACACATTTTTGTTATCGTGGTAATATACGTTGTAAACCATATCAAGAATGATATGGGCATCGTCCGATTTTGGAAAAGTGTACTGGTGAAATCCAACACGTTCGGTTGCTGTCATTTCAGCTTTAATTCCATAACTATCCAAATCCACCGCATAATATCCGGGAGAAGCTGATTCTTTATCATGAGAAAATGTCGAGTAGAAGCCTTTTTTCCCATCTTCAGTTTTTAAGGGTTGAAGAACTAGTTCTCCTGTTGTTGGCATTACTAAAAAGTCGCCTAAATCGGAATGCCCTGTGCCGCTAAAGTTGGTATGCGAAAAGCCGATTATTGTTGAATCGCGGTGTTGATATCCTGCACAATATTCGTAAGCTTCAGGATTGTATTTACCGTCTTCGTTATACATTTCAACGAAATTGGTTTGCGGACTTAACTGAACCATTCCAAACGGAGCGGTAGCGCCCGGGAAAACATGTCCCATTTTGCTTGTCCCGATAAATGGGTTTACATACTGCGTAAAGTCTTTTGACACAGCTTCAGAGACAGTGGTCTCTGGTTTGTTTCGTGTACAGGAGAAAAGTAAAAGAAAACTTATTCCTGCAATAGTAAGATTTTTCATTTAAACAAAGTTAGGTTGAGATATATAAATCAGTAATTTATTTTATTCCGTATAAAACCGAATCATTTTCTTAATCGATTCGTTGCAAACCGGGCAGAAACTTTCGGCTTCGTTGCTTTTCATTCGGCAATCAATAAACGGGCTGTAAATTCCTTCGCCCATATAGCCGCCACCTTCATAAACTCCAACGGTGTTTTTGTATTTCATTTTTCGAGGTGTTGGAATATGTGTAGTGTCGGCAACCAAATGTTTCCATTTCGAATCAAAATTCTTTAAGGTTGTTAAGTTGGGTTCCCATGGTTCGATGTCAAGATTGTAAAAATCTTCATAAGCAACGCTCGAATCGTAATACTCGTCGCCAAGTCCGCCAAAGCCATGGCCGAATTCGTGCACAATAACCTGCCTTGTTAACCTGTTACTGGCCGTGCAAACGGTAATGAGGTTGTAAAATCCGCCGCCGCCGTATCGTTCAGAGTTCACCAAAAGATATATCTGGTCGTAAGGTACCACTGCTGCAACATCGTAGATGGTTTTCATGTCAGAAGTTGTAAGGTAACGTGGCAGGTCGAACGTGTAAAACGTTGAGTTAAACAGTGTGTTGATGTAAATGTTTTCTCCGGGAATGTCAGTTCCTGATTCTTCCGAAGGTGAAAGCACTGCTGTTATATTAAACTTGTCTTTTTCCGATTTAAACGGTTCTTCATCAAATAAATATCCGGTAACGCGGTTTGCATCTTCAGTAAATTTCTGCATTTCACTTTTTGTATAGCCTTCAGCAAGAATTACAATGTCAACTTTCTTTTCCGGTTTTCCATTGTTCAATATTTCAACGGTTTGGTATTCTTTTGGTTTTTCTTTTATTATGAAATAATTACTGGGATCGATTTCGGTTGAATAAATGGTTTTGAAATCACCTTCCCACTGGCGGGCTTCAATTTCCAAACGAATGTTTTTCTTTGGAAAGGGGAAAATAACAGCCTGGTAAAAAGTTCGTTCCATTTGTTTTGCTTCTGCAGTAGTTTGCCATTCCTGGAAAAGTGTGCTGAATCCTTTTGAGAAAATAAGACTGTCCGATTGCAGATCGAAAATTCGAAACCGGTAACTCCCGTAATGAAAAGAATCGGTTAAACGGGTTTTCGGTCCTGCCCAGTAAGGCTCCATTTTAATCTGTTCGGGATATACTTTTACTTCTTTGCTATTTCCCCCCAAAAGGAAATCGAATCTTAAAGAATAATTGTTGAAATAGCTGCTGAAATTGACTTGCGCAAACGTAAAAAGGGGTGCAATAAGCAAAAGCATAAAAATCTTTAGTTTCATTTTCGGCTGCATTTATTAATTTTGGCTGAAATTAATAATAATCGACGAATGGCATAAATGAACCTGCATTTATCTTTAAAAGTTGCAGGTTAGGCTTTTCAAATTTCAGGGTCTGTAGGTTTATGCAAAAATTGATATCAGTTACATGAACAACGTTTACCAGTATTTACTTCACTATTTTCGTGAATTTGCAGGATTGAATTATCTGGCAAAACCGCTTTCTGCAACTATTTGTATTGTCATAATTATTCTTATTGCATGGTTTTCGCATTTCTTAACCCGGAAAATTATTTTAAGGCTAGTTCAACGGATTGCAAAAAAAACAAAAACGGATTGGGATGATATTTTAGTAAAAAACAACGTTTTCAATGGTTTGGCCCATTTGGTTCCAGCGTTTATTATTTACTATACAACCAATTTTGCTTATCCCGATTTACACCAGCCATTAAGTGAAGTGGATTCTGCAATGCTGTCCGAATTGTCAAAGGATTATTACTTTGCTCTGGCAGGAATTCTCCTGAAAATAGCCAAGTTTTATTTTACAATTATTATTGTGTATGTAAGCAGTACCATCCTGAACTCAGGAATGGAAATTTATAATACTACTGAATATGCCCATCACCGTTCGGTAAAAGGATATGTGCAGCTGGTTAAAATTCTGATATATTTTCTGGCAGGAATTATGATAATATCGGTTCTGCTGGAGCGCGATCCTACGGTTCTCATAGCCGGTTTGGGTGCAATGGCCGCTGTTTTGCTTCTGGTATTTAAAGACACTATTTTAGGCTTTGTCGCATCTATTCAGCTTTCTGCCAACGAAATGGTAAAAATTGGCGACTGGATTGAGATGAAAAGTCATGGTGCTGACGGAACCGTAATTGATATTACTTTGAATACGGTTAAAGTTCAAAACTGGGATAAAACTATTTCTACAATACCAACATATTCTCTGGTAGCCGAATCTTTTAATAACTGGAAAGGAATGGAAGAATCAGGCGGAAGGCGAATAAAACGATCGGTTTCAATTGATACTACAACTATTAAGTTTTGTGACGAAGGAATGCTTAGCCGCTTTGAAAAATTTCTGTTGATTCGAGACTATGTAAAGCAAAAGGAAGCAGAAATAAAAGAATTCAATAAAAACAAGAAAATTTCGGACGAAGATGTGATAAGTGGACGCAGACAAACTAATGTCGGAATATTTAGAAAGTATCTGGAAGTTTATTTGAAACAGCATCCAATGATTAACCAGGATATGACCTTTTTGGTTCGGCAATTGCACCCAACACCAACCGGTTTGCCTATTGAAATTTATGTGTTTTGTAAAGACAAAGCCTGGGCAAATTACGAAGCGATTCAGGCAGATATTTTCGACCATATTTTTGCCGTAATTCCTGAATTTGAGTTGCGCGCTTTTCAGGAACCTTCCGGTGCCGATATCTCGAAAATAACCTTGAAAGGGAAAGATTGAATCTGAGAGCGTGTATTCCACAATGGCCTTGCCCCTTGGAAAGGGAACAAAACAATCAAAAAGTTCTTAATGGAATTGGATTCTTCATCAGCAGTGTTGCAAGGAGTTTTTAATTCTCAAAATGTGATTTTTGTCATTGTTTTATTGCTGGGTTGCAAATTGTTACAAATCACATGTTTTAAAGCATTCAGATTTAAAATTTATAGATTTTTCATACTTTTGCATAACAATTTATAACTTGAGAGGAATGAGATAAAGTGTATTAAAATTTTTACTTCAAGCAATATTTTTCATTGAATCTCAATCTATTGGGTAGAGTAAATTCCTAAAAACTTACAATTAAATGATATGAATAACGTAGATTATTTAGAACAGCCAGCAGATATTGATGAACTGGACCAGAAAATTTTAAAACTGATTACAAAAAATGCAAGAATACCATTTTTGGAAGTTGCACGTGAGTGTGGTGTTTCAGGGGCAGCTATTCACCAAAGAGTACAACGTTTGTTAAATATCGGAGTAGTTAGCGGAAGTGAGTTTATTGTTAGTCCGCAAAGGCTTGGATATACTACCTGTGCTTATATGGGGATTTATCTTGATAAAGCTAAGTACCATAAAGAAGTTGTAAAAGCTTTAAGGAATATCCCTGAAATTGTTGAATGTCATTACACAACGGGGCAATATGCAATTTTTGTCAAAATTCAGACGAAAACCAACAAACATTTAAAACAGTTGATTGACAATGAATTGCAGGAAATAGAAGGAATTGCAAGAACAGAAACTTTTATTTCGCTTGAATTGGATTTTAAAAGGCAGGTTCCAATAAAATAGAAAAAAGGCTGGTAATTTTTTTACCAGCCTTTTTTATACCTTAACTTTCTTTATACACAAAGTCGTAAGATTCATTGTGCTGACTTAAATCCAGTCCTATTTTTTCTCCGTGTGGCGAGATTCTTAATGGAACTATTAAATCAGTAATCTTATACATTAAAATCGAGCCTCCAAATGTAAATGCACCTACAATAACGAGGGCAAGCAAATGATAAAGAAAAGTGGTTATCTCTCCATGAATTAAACCTACATCATTAGCGAATATTGAAGTGGCAATCATCCCTACTATTCCTCCCATCCCATGAGCGGGAAATACATCGAGCGTGTCGTCGAGCATCGATTTTGTTCGTAAAGTAATAGCATAGTTACTTATAATTGCTGCAATTACACCAATAAAAATACTTGACCCAACATTTACAAATCCTGCTGCAGGTGTAATGGCAACAAGTCCAACCACCAATCCGATTGAAGCGCCAACAGCGGATGGTCTCTTTCCTTTGGCAGCATCGAAAAATATCCATGTTAACATAGCTGCTGCCGAAGCAGTATTGGTATTGACGAGTGCTGCTGCCGCAATTCCATTTGCTGCCAAAGCGGAGCCGGCATTAAACCCAAACCATCCAAACCATAGCATACCGGCACCCAATAGAATATATGGAATATTTGCAGGCTTAAACTCTTTTGCTGCATCTTTTCTTCTTCCTAAAAATATGGCACCTGCGAGGGCAGCAAAACCTGCTGACATATGAACAACTGTTCCTCCTGCAAAATCAAGCACTCCCCAGTTTCGTAAGAACCCATTTGGGTGCCAGGTCCAATGGGCAAGCGGGGCATAAATAAACAAAACAAACAAAACCATAAATAACATGTATGCCCTAAAACGCACTCGTCCGGCAAATGAACCGGTAATAAGAGCAGGCGTTATTATGGCAAATTTTAGTTGAAACATGGCGAAAACCGCAAACGGGAATGTTGGTGCAAAATCGGGATGGGTTCCACCTCCAACTCCACGAAACATAAAATAGGTTAGTGGATTTCCAAAGATGCCGTGTCCTTCTCCGCCAATACTTTCTCCAAATGCAATACTGAATCCAACAACCACCCAGAGTATACTCACTATTCCCATAGCAATAAAGCTTTGCAGCATAGTAGAAATAATGTTTCTGGGTTGAACCATCCCCCCGTAAAAAAATGCTAACCCCGGTGTCATTAATAATACCAAACCAGTAGCTGTTAACATCCATGCGGTATCACCTGCTGAAAAATTGGAATAATCCTGTTCACCTAATCCTGTTGGAATAACAACGCCCAAGAAGGCAATAATTACAAGTAGGGCTAAAATTAGCCACCAACTAACTTTTTTTTTCATCTAAATAATGTTTTAATATTTGCTGTCTTGCTTAAAAATAGATATTATTTGTTTATAACAGAGTCTGAATTGATTAAAAAATAGAAAAATGAAAAAATAATGGATGTTATGTTAACATTTTGATAACAATTGGCGACGTTTAGTGGATTTTCTGCCAAATGTTTTCATTTTGTTACTTTTATACAAATCAATTGTCAAAAAGATATTTTTCAGTTAGTAATTTGTATTTTTATTGGAAATTTGTACAATATGACGTTGAGGAATAAATTAGATGAGGTTGATTTAAAAATATTAGATATTATCACGAATAATGCCCGCATACCTTTTAAAGATGTAGCTGTTGAAGTTGGTATTTCCCGGGCGGCAGTACATCAGCGGGTAAACCGTATGATTGAGTTGGAAGTGATTGTTGGTTCTGGTTACCACATCGATCCTAAAAAGGTGGATTTCCGAACCTGTACTTATATTGGTATCTTCCTCGAAAAGGGCGGATTGTTCACTGAAGTTGTGGAACGCCTGGAAAAAATTCCGGAAATTGTTGAATGTCATTATACCACCGGACAATATGCAATCTTTATTAAGGTGTATGCCAAAGATAACGAACATCTGAAAAAGATTCTTAGCGGCCAAATTCAAAAAATCCCGGGTGTGGCAAGTACCGAAACCTTTATTTCTCTGGAAGAATCATTTAAAAGAACCATTCAGGTTTACGAATGATTTCTTTGTCGTAATGCCTCGTAAATAAAAAGTGCGGCTGAAACTGAAACATTCAGCGATTCTATTTTACCCATCACAGGTATTTTAAGTTTTTCGTGTGCAAGGTTAAGAACGGATTGAGAAATGCCAGTGTCTTCTGAACCCATTACGATGGCAAGCGGTGAATTGAGATTTCCCTCATAATAGATTTTTTCTGCTTTTTCTGTAGCCGCAACAATTTTAATTCCGGAAATACTAAGAAACTGAACAGTTTTTGTAAGATTCCCGGTTTTGCAAATTGGAATATGATGCAATGCGCCCGCCGATGTTTTTATAGCGTCCGCTCCAATTCTTGCCATTCCTTTTTCGGGAATAACAATCGCATCAACACCTGCACATTCGGCTGAACGGGCGATCGCTCCAAAATTTCTAACATCGGTAATTTGATCAAGGACTAGAATCAATGGATCTTTTCCTTGCTCAAAAATACCAGGAAGAAGCACTTCTATGTTAGAATATTCAATGGGAGAAACAAATGCAATAACGCCTTGGTGATTTTTACGGGTTATTCGGTTTAGTTTCTCGATCGGAACAAATTGAAAGGAAATTTTTCTTTCTCTTATCAAAGACTGCAATTCTCTTGAAAGGTCATTGCTCAATCCACTTTTTATAAAAACTTTTTCAATGGTTCGGTCATTGTTTATCGCTTCAATTACAGCGCGTGTTCCAAAAATATATTCGTCTTTTTCCATTACCAGTTTTTCTTTTGTTTCCAGTTTTCAAGTTCTTCATTTTGGTCTTCCCACTGCACCAGCATTTCATCCAGTTTACTTTTTACTTTTTCGTATTTATCAAAAACGGAATGATCTCCAATATTTTCCGGAGTTGATAATAAACCATGCAGTTCTTCGCTCTTTTTTTCGAGCCGGTGAATTTCGTCTTCGGTTTGTAAGACCTGTTTTTCCAATCGCGAAATTGTTCTGCTAATTTCTTTTCGATCCTCAAAACTCAAACCGCCGTTTTGATTATTTTGCTTTGTACCCCCATTTGAAACTTTTGACGGTGTACTTTTTGCCTCAAGTTGTTTTAAAGATTCAATTTTCTTTTTTTGAAGAAAATCATAAATTCCACCTAAATGTTGTTTTATTTTTTTATTTCGGAATTCGTAAACACAATTCACTAATCCGTCCATAAATTCACGGTCGTGAGAAACCACCAGAATTGTCCCTGAAAAATTAATCATGGCATTTTTAAGGATTTCTTTCGTTCGAATATCCAAATGGTTGGTTGGCTCGTCAAGAATCAAAAAGTTAACGGGTTCCAGCATTAACCGAATCATTGCCAGGCGGGTTTTCTCTCCGCCACTTAAAACTTTAACTTTTTTATCGGCATCCTCACCCGAAAACAAAAATGCGCCTAATATATCTCTTATTTTTGTTCGAATATCACCTACCGCAATTTCGTCAATTGTTTCAAAAACCGTTAGTTCTCCATTTAAAAGCTGCGCCTGATTTTGCGCGAAATATCCTATTTTAACATTATGGCCCAGTTTCAACTCTCCTTCGTGCTCCAGTTCTTCTTTTATAATTCGCGCAAGTGTAGTTTTTCCTTCACCGTTACGACCAACAAATGCAATTTTTTCACCATTTTCAATAGTAAGATCAACATTGTTTAAGACCAGGTTGGAACCATAACTTTTAACAATATTTTTTGCTTCAACTACTACTTTGCCCGATCGGGGAGCAGGTGGGAAATTAATTTTGATAGCGGAAGTATCTTCCTCTTCGATTTCTATTCGATCAATTTTATCCAGTTGTTTTATTCTGGATTGAACCTGAACTGCCTTTGTCGCTTTGTACCGAAACCGCTCTATGAATTTTTCTGTGTCTTCAATCATCTTTTGCTGATTCCGAAATGCAGCAAGATTGATTTCTTTTTGTTCCTTTTTCCATTCCATGAATTTTGAATAATTCATTTTCTGGTCGGTGATTTTACCCAGAGATATTTCAATTGTGCGGTTACAAATTGCATTCAAAAAAGCTTTATCATGCGAAACCAGAACTACCGCGCCTTTATAATTTTTCAAAAAGTCTTCCAACCATTGTATCGATTCAATATCCAAGTGGTTGGTAGGCTCATCAAGCAGGAAAACATCGGGTTTTTTTAACAGCAATTTGGCTAATTCAATTCGCATTCGCCAACCACCGCTGAATTCAGAAGTTGGGCGGCCAAAATCAGTTCTTTCAAAACCAAGTCCTAAAAGAGTTTGTTCCAGTTCGGCTTCGTAGTTTTCTCCTCCAAGAATTGCGTATCGTTCGTTTAATTCAGTGAGCTTATCCAGTTTATTTAAATATTCTTCAGAATGATAATCGTTTTCTTCAGTTATTTCAATATTTAGTTTGGCAATTTTCTTTTCAAGATGAATTAATTCCTCAAAAGCAAGAGTTGTTTCTTCTTTTAATGTTCTTGAATCAATCAACTGCATTTGCTGAGGCAGGTAGCCTAAGGTAACATCTTTGGGAATACTAACCACTCCGCTTGTTGGAGTATCAATTCCGTAAATTATTTTTAGAAGAGTAGTTTTACCCGCTCCATTTTTTCCAATTAGTCCGATTCTGTCTTTTGGCGTAATTAAAAATCCAATTTCCTTAAACAACTCGAAACCGCCAAAATTCAGATATATTTTATCTAACGCTATCATACTTTATTAATGAAAGTGCGCAAAGATAGTGATTAAACGTTAAAACTTATTGACAAGAAATGTTTTGAGAAACTACTTTGAAGATAAAAAATAAGCAAAAAAAATACCCTTGCGGGTATAAAGAAGGAAGGGGAAAGAACTATGGACGCTTTTTGAAGATGATTGATGATTTACAAACCCCTAAACACAAAACCAATCATAAATACAGAAGTTACTTTCCCCTTTTAAGTTTTATTGTAGAAATAAAACCAACCATTAAATCGATTCAAATATAACTAAAAATGTTTCGTACAAAAAAGCCATTCTGAACATAAAATTAGGATTTGGCGTTAGAGCATGTTCGTTTTCCCCAAATGGGAAAATCATTTTTCAAATGGGAAACATTAGGTGTTTTTCAGGTCCTTTTGTTTATGTTAAAGCCTATATTTGCAAAAAAAAATAACGTGGCGAGGAAAAAGAATAAACCATTTTATGAAAGTGTTTCCATAGAAGATATTGGAGCAGAAGGAAGAGCTTTGGCCAGGGTTGGAGAGTTGGTTGTTTTTACAAAGTATGCAGTTCCGGGTGATATAGTGGATTTGCAGGTGACCAAGAAACGTAAGAAATATGCAGAGGCTGTTGTTACTAATTATAATAAGTATTCCGATGATAGGGTGGAAGCTTTTTGCGAACATTTTGGAGTTTGTGGTGGTTGTAAATGGCAGTTTCTGCCTTATGAAAAACAACTTTTTTATAAACATAAGCAGGTAAAAGATCAGCTTACAAGAATTGGTAAAATCGAGTTGCCAGAGCTGATGCCTATTCTTGGTTCCAATCGAAATATTTATTACCGGAATAAACTTGAATTTACTTTTTCAAATAACCGGTGGTTAACATATGATGAGATTAAAAATAAACCAGATGATTTAAATGCACTTGGATTTCATGTGCCAGGTTTATTTGATAAAGTAATTTCAATAAATAAATGTTGGTTACAGGCAGACCCTTCTAATTCAATTCGGAACTCTATTTTTCGGTATGCAAAAGAAAACAATCTGTCCTTTTTTGATATAAAACAGAAAACAGGATTTTTAAGAACGTTAATAATCAGGACTACTTCAACCGGAGAAATAATGGTTATTTTGTCTTTCTTTTATGAAGATACACAACTTATAACTGATTTGCTGGATTTTGTCTATCAGTCGTTTCCTGAGATAACTTCACTAATGTACGTTATTAACACAAAAGGGAACGATACAATTACTGACCAGGATATATTGTTATATAAAGGTCGCGATTATATTCTTGAGGAAATGGAGGGGCTGAAGTTTAAAATTGGACCGAAAAGCTTTTATCAAACCAATTCAGAACAAGCATATAATTTATATAAAGTGGTTCGTGATTTTGCTCAATTATCAGGAGATGAGGTTGTATATGATCTTTACACCGGTACCGGTACAATTGCAAATTTTGTTGCACGAAATTCGAATAAAGTTGTCGGTATAGAATATGTGCCGGAAGCTATTGAAGATGCCAAAATGAATTCGGCACTTAATAACATTACGAATACTCAGTTTTATGCTGGTGATATAAAGACGGTTTTGAATGATGATTTCGTCAGGACACACGGAACTCCTGATGTAATAATTACTGATCCGCCAAGAGCAGGCATGCACAACGACGTAGTTGAAACCATAATAAATATTGGACCCGAAAAAGTAGTGTATGTAAGTTGCAACCCGGCAACTCAGGCACGCGATTTATTTGTAATGTCCTCGGTTTATAAAGTTGTAAAGATTCAACCCGTTGATATGTTTCCTCATACCCATCATGTTGAGAATGTAGTTTTATTGACAAAAAAATAGATTTATATAATTAAATTATGTTATTTTGATAAATAAGATAAAAATTCCAAGCGTTATATAATGAGAATGTGATACTTGTGAACCCTGTTTATTTTGCATTTGGCATTTTTTTTGCCTTAATACAGCAAAATTTACATAAAACCTAAATTCAAACAATTATGAAACAGTTCGTTCTCCTTCTTTTGGGCGTGATTCCAATGGTACTTAATGCACAAAATAACTGCAATTTCTTTGAGCATCGTAAAATTCAAATTGATAAAACAAACATTAATACAACACAAAGCGATTTTGGGCCAGCTATTGTGAAAAATGAGTTGTGGTTTTCTGCTTACACAAATGAAGAAATCAAAAAACTGTCTCAGGGCGAAACAAAAGGAGTGTTCTATAATTTGTATCAGTCTGATATTGATGCTGAAGGTAATGTTGATACAGAGAAACATGTAAAATTTGAGCGATTGAGTGAAGGATATCATGCAGGTCCTGTATCGTATTGCGAAAAGACCGGAGAATTATTTGTTACTCTCAGTAATTTTGAAAATCCGGAAATAAGAAATAAAGTTTATCGAAAAGCAGAAATACGGTTAAAAATTATAATTACAAAAATGGTCAACGGAGATTGGCAGCTTACAGAAGAATTTCCGTTTAACGATTCTACCTATTCTGTTGGTCATCCGGCCATTTCGGTAACCGGCGATACTTTGTTTTTTGCGTCCAATAAACCTGGTTTGGGAGTAGGTGGTACAGATCTTTTCATGTCTGTCAGAAGCAATGGAAAATGGGGAAATCCTGTCAATCTTGGAAACAAAATAAATACTGCCAATGATGAAATGTTTCCGTTTTTCTTTCGTGGGAATATGTTGTTCTTTGCTTCGAACTATAGTGAGGATGGCAAAAAAGATTTTGATATGTATTATTCCTGTCTGTCTGATGGTGCGTTTTCTAATCCTGTTAATTTGGCTGAATTGAATACCGATGCTGATGATTTTGGTCTAATAATTCATCCTAATGAAGAATTTGGGTATTTTACATCGCAAAGAGAAGGTGGACTTGGTGATGATGATATCTATAAAGTTAGTTTTGAAGGTGAATATGAGCTTGAATTGGTTGTGATGGACAGAAAGACAATGGAAGTTGTCCCCGATCCCCAGGTTGCATTCAGTGATAATATCGTTGGAATTTTGAGTGGTTTAACTGTGAAACGCGCATTGGGTAAAAATTTGAATTTGCTGGCTACTTCACGATTGGAAGGTTATCAAAATTCATCGGTAAATATTACAACTGTTGGAAAACCTTATGGAACGATTCACGATACGATTTGGGTTGAGAAGGTGGTTGTTGGGCAGAAATTTGTTATGGAAAATATTTTTTATGACTTTGATAAATGGGATATATTACCCGAGTCGGAGGCTGAACTGAATAAACTCGTGAAAATAATGAATGAGAATCCAAGTTGGAAAGTGGAATTAGGCTCACATACCGATAGCCGCGGTTCTGATTCTTATAACGAAAGATTAAGTCAGAAGAGATCCGATTCAGCAGTTGCCTATATTGTTGAACATGGAATTAGTAAAGATCGTATCATCGCGAAAGGTTATGGCGAGTCGCAATTAGTAAACCGTTGTGTAAATGGTGTTGATTGTTCGGACGAAGAACATCGGCAGAACCGGCGCACTGAATTTAAGATTCTGGAAATGGATGGTATGTAGAAAATAATTGAACTTTCAACAACAAAAGCTACCTGTTCGGTGGCTTTTGTTGTTTTCAGAATCCATTTAAATCCATTAAAACGGTGGGTAATAAAAGAAGGAATCCCAAAATGGTTAAAATAATTATAAAAGGGAATACCCATTTTACCCATTTCTCAAACGGAATTCTTGCAATACCAAGTACGCCAATCAATACACCCGAAGTTGGTGTAATCATATTTGTGAAACCATCGCCAAATTGAAAGGCAACCACTGTGGCCTGTCTCGAAATACCGATTAAATCTGAAAATTGTGACATCATTGGCATCGTTAAAGCTGCTTTCCCTGAACCGCTAGGAATAAATATGTTAAGCATTGTCTGAATTATATACATAACAGTGATTGAGCCTACTTTCCCTAAATCTTCCATCGATTGAGAAACATAATATAGAATAGTATCAATAATTTTTCCATCTTCAAGAATAACAATGATGCCACCCGCAAGGCCAACAACCATTGCTGCCGATAAGATATCTTTTGCTCCTTCAATAAATGATTTCGTTATGGAATTTGCAGACATACCCATGGCAATGCCCGAAAAAATTCCAAGAGCAAGAAAAAGAGTTGCAATTTCCATCACGTACCAATTGTATCCCATTACTCCGATAATAAGGAAAACAATAGTAAAGGCAAGCAAACTTAAAATGTAATAGTGAACGGTTTTTCGGAGTGTGATAACTCCGGTGAGAATAAATGCGACGGTGCTGATTGGAACTATTGGAAAGCGGAAAGTGCCATTTCCTATTTTTAAATCTGTAACCAAATTATAAATAGAAAATACAAGAAGTGTTGCAGAAAGAAAAACAAAAGATATCCAAGCACTTTTCGGAACTGAAAATTCAAAATCCAGGTTGGTTTCACTATTCCGTTTTCGCCAGTATTCGTCGTCATTATAAACCAGAGAGCTTTCAGGATTGTGGTGAATCCGGTTAGCATATTTCAGAATAAAGAAAAAACCAACAGCATTAATTACTACCCACATAAATATCCTATATTCAATTCCTGAAAATAAAGGTAAATGAGATAAACCCTGTGCAATTCCTACTGTGAAAGGATTTAGAAAAGCGCCTGCAAAACCTAAAGCTGCAGCAACAAAGCAAAGCGAAACTCCAACAATTGAATCGTAGCCCATAGAAATAGCCAGTGGAACAAAAATAATAGTGAATGCAATTGTTTCTTCACTCATTCCAAAAACGGCTCCAAATAGGCTGAAAATGAACATGATTCCGGTTAGGATGATGTTATTCACTCCTATTTTTTTCAGAACTTTAGATTTTTCCCAGCTTTTCGAGACTTTCAGAAAAGAATAAATTCCAATATCGATTGATTTACTTTCGTTTAGTATCCAGAAAGCCCCACCAATCATCAGGATAAAAGCAATAATGTTCGATGTATGAACAAAACCGTTAAAGAAAGCCGAAAAAACTTGCCATGTTTGAGCTTCATTTTCAGTGAAATGAAACGATTGGCTTTTAATTACCTCTCTTTCAACTCCGTTTACATTTATTATTTCACGGTCAAACTCACCTCCCGGAATCAACCATGTTGCAAAGGCGCTTATTACAATAAGAGTAAAAATAATTACATAAGTATGTGGAACTTTCTTTAGCATTTTTCGAAAAATAAGTTTCGAAAATAAGAAATAAAGAAAAGTATTCCGGTTTTTCTAAGAATATTCTCTAAAAGTTGAACATAGTTAGAAAAACACTGGCGGATTTGTCAAATCAATTTTGTATATTAAATAAAAAAACAAACCAATGAAAATACTGCTCGAAAATATCAAAGAACTGGTTCAGGTAGTTAAAGAACCTGTTTTATTTCGTGCAGGTTCCGATATGCAGACAGTTTCTACTATAAAAAACGCTTTCCTGATTATCCGTGATGAGGTGATTGAAGAGTTCGGAACTATGGAGCAATTAAAAGATAAATACATCGATGATGATTTATTAGTTGAAATTGATTGTTCAAACAGACTGGTTTATCCCAGTTATTGTGATTCACATACTCACTTGGTTTTTCCATTTTCACGCGAACAGGAATTTGTTCATCGCATAAAAGGACTTTCGTACGAAGAAATTGCCAGAAATGGTGGAGGCATTTTAAATACAGCTGCAAAATTAAAAGAGGTTTCAGAAGAAGAGTTGTATCACAGTTCAATGGAACGGATTTTTGAAATTATGAGACTTGGTACAGGCGCCGTTGAAATTAAAAGTGGTTACGGGCTGGATACGGAACAAGAACTTAAAATGCTTCGTGTGATCCGGATGATTAAAGAAACAGCGCCGATTTGTGTTCGTGCAACTTTTCTGGGGGCTCATGCAATTCCTGAAAAGTATAAAAAGAATACTTCGAAATATGTCGATTTAGTAATAAATGAGATGATTCCGCAAGTAGCAGCCGAAGAAGCAGCCGATTTTATTGACGTTTTTTGCGATCGTGGATTTTTTACCCCCGATGATACCGATCGGATTTTAATGGCTGGAATGAAATACGGACTAAGACCAAAGATTCATGCAAACGAACTTGGGTTCACAGGAGGAGTTCAGGTTGGAGTGAAATACAATGCACTTTCGGTTGATCACCTTGAATACCTGGGAGAAGAGGAAATTGAAGTTTTGATGGGCTCTGAAACCATGCCCACTGTTTTGCCCGGAGCTGCATTTTTCTTAAATCTTGAATTATCGCCGGTTCGGAAAATGATTGATGCAGGCTTGCCTGTTGCACTGGCATCCGATTTTAATCCGGGATCATCACCCAGCGGGAACATGAGTTTTATTTCAGCTTTGGGATGTATTAAATATAAAATGTTACCTGAGGAAGTGATAAATGCCACTACTTTAAATTCAGCCTATGCAATGGGAATTAGTGATAGTCTCGGGAGCATATCTAAAGGAAAGACTGCGAATTTATTTATAACATCCAAAATTTCAGGGATTGAAAGTATTCCATACTATTTTGGCTCCAATTTGATTGAGACTGTCATTATCAATGGTGAAGTTCAATCTTTTTGACAACTGAATAAAATCATAACATTATTCAACTCAGGTTTCTAATTTCGCTTTCAAATTAATGTGAAGAAAGAATGAAAAAAATAATAGAATGTGTTCCGAATTTTTCAGAAGGGAGGAACGCTGGAATTATTAAAGAAATAGCCAATGCAATTGAAAGTGTGCCCGAAATCAGTTTGCTTGATATTGATCCCGGTAAAGCGACTAACAGAACCGTGATAACATTTGTTGGCTCACCCGATGATGTTATCGAGGCTGCTTTTCGCGGAATAAAAAAGGCGTCCGAAATAATCGACATGAAACATCATAAGGGAGAACATCCACGTTTTGGTGCAACTGATGTTTGCCCCCTTGTTCCGGTTTCGAATGTGACTATGGAAGAGGCAGTTGAGTATGCACGAAAACTGGCAAAAAGGGTAGGTGAGGAGTTGGAAATTCCGATTTTCTGCTATGAAAAGGCTGCTTTTACAGAAGAGCGCACTAGTCTTGCAAATTGTCGCTCAGGAGAATATGAAGCGTTAAAAGAACGAATTGAGAGTGAAAAATGGAAGCCGGATTTTGGCCCGTCAAAATGGTCGGAAAAGGTGGCAAAGAGCGGTGCAATTGCCATTGGTGCACGCAATTTTCTGGTTGCCTATAACGTCAATCTAAATACTACATCAACAAGGCGCGCAAACGCAATTGCTTTTGATGTTCGTGAAGCCGGAAGAGTGCAGAGGGAAGGCGACCCTGTTACCGGTAAAATTATAACCGACGAAAAGGGTGAACCAATTCGTATTCCGGGGACTCTTAAAAAAACACGTGCTATCGGTTGGTATATCGAAGAATATGGAATTGCACAAATTTCAATGAATTTAACAGATATCTCGGTAACGCCTGTCCATGTTGCTTTCGACGAAGTTTGTGAAAAAGCACGGTTAAGAGGAATAAGGGTGACTGGTTCAGAATTGGTAGGGTTAATTCCTCTTCAGGCCATGTTAGATGCAGGTAAATATTTTCTCAGAAAGCAGGAACGGTCGGTTGGAATTTCCGATGATGAAATCATTAAAATTGCCATTAAATCATTGGGTTTAGATGAGCTTGCCCCGTTTGATGCAAGAAAAAAGATAATTGAATATGTGATTGAGGAAAAATCGGGGAAGCAACTTGTAGATCTCACTTTGAGGCAATTTATGAACGAAACCGCCTCTGAATCCCCTGCCCCGGGCGGAGGTTCCATTTCTGCGTATGTTGGCGCCCTTGGAGCAGCTTTAGGGACGATGGTTGCAAATTTATCAGCGCATAAACGTGGTTGGGACGATCGCTGGGAGGAATTCTCAACTTGGGCAGAAAAAGGTAAATATTTTCATGATGAATTATTAAAATGTGTTGATGAAGATACAGATGCATTTAATCAGATAATGAATGCATTTGGTTTACCCAAAACAACGGAGAGTGAAATACTGCATCGAAAAGAAGCAATACAAAATGCCACAAAAGATGCAATTAAAGTTCCGTTAAAAGTAATGAAACTGGCTGCTGATTCGATGGAAATTATGCAGGCAATGGCTGAAGCTGGTAATCCTAATTCTGTTTCTGATGTCGGCGTTGGTGCATTATGTGCCCGAACTGCTGTTGAAGGAGCTTATTTAAATGTGAGAATTAATGCGGCGGGTTACAATGATAAAGATGCTGTCAATCGATTCTTAAGTGAAGCAGAAAATATACTGTTATCTGCAAAAAACTCAGAACAAGAGATTTTAAATATCGTTCATCAAAAAATTAAATAGCATCAAATATTAATATACGACTTTAATTCTTTGTTAAGAATTCATAATTTCAAATAAAGAAAAATATCTTTAAATGAAATATTGCTAATTTTAATGGTGAATAATACATTCAACTTAAAAGTAGCAAAAGTGAAAAATTCAGCAGGAAATAGAGAAAACAGGTCGGTGCCGGAACCTACATTAAGAAGGCTGCCTGGTTATTTATTTTACCTCGACAAATTGAAAAAAGAGGGTGTGTTGAATATTTCTGCTCCAACAATCGGAAAAGAGTTAAAATGCGATCCAACTCAAGTTGTAAAAGATCTCGCATATACCGGTGTTAAAGGGAGGCCAAAAGTTGGATATAATATTTACGAAGTTATTCAGTCTCTTGAGAGCTTTTTGGGATTTAATCGTACCAATGAGGCTTTTTTGGTTGGAGCCGGAAATTTGGGGGCAGCGCTTATGGCTTATCAGGAACATCAATCACTTGGAATAAAGATTATTGCTGCTTTTGATGTTGATAAAAACAAAATTGGGAAAGAGATAGGTGGAATTCATATACTTGAATACAATAAATTATTTCATTTATCCAACCGATTGAATATCAGCATTGGAATTCTTACCACTCCAAATGCCGTTGCACAAGAAGTTGCTGAAGACCTCGTGAATTGCGGAATTAAAGCCATCTGGAATTTTACATCGGTAAATCTGAATCTTCCGGAGAAAATAATAGTACAGAATACTTCGATGAGTGCTTATGCAGCTGTATTGTTAAAGCGATTAAATGAATCTTAAATAACATCTAAAACTCAAAAATCATGAAAAGGATATTTGCAATTAGTCAATGTTTGAAGAGTTTATTAAAGAAAAAAATCTTTAATAGTTCAAAAACTGACATTTCTCATGAATGTCAGAAGATGATAAAAGATACTAAAAACCTTGTTTTGGCCGACGAAGAAAAAAGAGAGGAAGAATATATCGACAACTATACTATTACAACTCGTTGGCAAACGGTTTAGTCGAAGTGTCTTTACAACTGCTTCAGGTTTCAATTGTTTTAAATTTTTAACGTGTTACGCACTTCCGTTGCATATTCAAAGTTGTGGAGGTGAAAATGGGTAATTAATCAGATGAACATGAATTATTTGATTGATAAAATGAGGGAACGGACCATACTAAAATCACCGTTACCACTTGGTTTATGCTCCCGGGGTTGTTCAATAATTGTAGTCGGATATTCTCTGTAAGGTCAGTAATCTTTAGCGCTGGCTCTCAAAAAACTACATTCTCACCATTTGCAGATAATTTGTAATTAGTTTGCACCCTGACTACAAAGTTTCTTTATCAACAACTATAAGAATCCATTTTGTAATTGCTGTATCTTTAGGGGAATTCTATTATTCAGGTTTCTTTTACGGAAGGAGATAAACCCATCAAGAATAATTAGATGAACTCGTCTCGATAATGTCGGTTTTATTTTTAATTGTTTTTGTGATTCCAGTGCTGAATGCATTAGTTTATTTTAAAGGTCTTTTAAGCCGGAAGTACGGATAATTATTAAATCCTACCGAGAAACGAAGCAATAAAAAAACCACCTCTTGTAGAAGAAGTGGTTTTGATAAATATTCTTTGTAAAATTAGTTAACTTCCAAAATCGTCATACAGCACATTTTCGTCAGGTACTCCTAAATTGTAAAGCATTTTCTGTACCGCATCATTCATCATTGGCGGACCACAAAGATAGTAATCGATTTCTTCCGGTTCGTCGTGTTTGCTTAAGTAGTTATCATAAATTACCTGGTGAATGAAACCTACCGGTCCTTCCCATTTATCGTCAGGGTGAGGCTCTGACAGAGCAAGGTGGAATGTAAAATTAGGATAGTTCTTTTCAATGTCTCTGAACTGATCGTAGTAAAATACTTCCTTCCATGAACGGGCCCCATACCAAAACGTTACTTTCTTCTTTTTTTCCTTTACGGTATGGAAAAGATGAAAAAGATGAGAGCGCATAGGAGCCATTCCGGCGCCACCACCAATAAACATCATTTCGTTGTCATTATCCTTTAGGAAGAACTCTCCATAAGGACCGGAAACAGTTACTTTATCTCCAGGTTTACGAGAGAAAATGTATGAAGAACAAACTCCCGGATTTACTTTCTTGAACCCGTTGTTAGCTCTATCCCACGGCGGAGTTGCAATACGAATATTCAGCATTACAATATTTCCTTCTGCAGGATGGTTGGCCATAGAGTATGCGCGGAAGGTAGGCTCCGGATTTTTCATGGTTAAATCAAATATTCCAAATTTTTCCCATTCATCACGGAATTTTTCATCAACGTCCATGTTTTTAAAGTCAACATCAATTTTAGGAACGTCAATTTGAATATAACCTCCTGATTTGAAATTCAGATTTTCACCTTCGGGAAGTCTAACCACAAATTCTTTAATAAAGGTAGCCACGTTGTTATTTGATACTACTTCGCATTCCCATTTCTTTACTCCAAGAATTTCTTGGTGCAGGTGAATTTTCATATCTTCTTTCACTTTCACCTGACAACCCAGCCTCCAGTTATCGTTTTGTTCCTTTCGCGTAAAAAATCCAGTTTCAGTAGGAAGAATTGAACCACCTCCTTCCAACACCTGGCAGCGGCACATTCCACAGGTTCCACCACCACCACAAGCTGAAGGCAGAAGTACTTTACTGTTTCCCAATGTAGTTAAAAGCGTACTTCCGGGTTCCGTTTCCAGTTCCAGATATCCATCGTTAATATCGAGTTTTACCGTTCCTGAAGGTGTTAATTTTTTCTTGACATACAGCAATATTGCTACAAGTAAAATAATTACTAATAAAAATACTGCTACACTTGTAATTACAACGGTAGTTTGTGTTGATAACAATATCATCGGTAATCTTTTTTATTTTTATAATTTAATTCCCATGAATCCCATGAAAGCCAAACCCATTAAACCGGTAACAATAAAAGTAATTCCCAGTCCACGTAATGGGGCAGGTACATTTGAGTATTCAATTTTTTCTCTGATAGCAGCAATTCCAATAATGGCCAGAAACCAGCCGACACCCGAACCAAGTCCATAAACAGAGGCTTCACCGATGTTAACAAACTCTTTCTGCTGCATAAATAACGAACCTCCAAGAATGGCACAGTTAACAGCGATCAACGGGAGGAAAATACCTAACTGATTATATAATACAGGCGCAAATTTTTCCACCACCATTTCAACCAATTGTACCATGGAAGCAATTACGGCGATAAACATGATAAAAGAAAGAAAGCTAAGATCAACTTCAGCAAAGGCTGGGCTTAACCAAGCCAGTGCACCTTCTTTTAACACATAATTTTCAAGCAGGTAGTTTACCGGTAACGTAATACCGAGAACAAAAATTACTGCAATTCCCAATCCTGCTGCGGTACTCACTTTTTTCGATACTGCAAGGTAAGAACACATGCCCAGAAAGTAGGCAAAAACCATGTTCTCGATAAATATCGATTTAATGAAAATATTTATATAATGTTCCATAATCGTTCTTTTTGACCTTGTTAATCTTCAATTAATTTACGGTTTTTACTCCGTTGTACCCAAATGATTATGCCTACGGTTATCAACGCCATTGGGGGCAATATCATCATCCCGTTGTTAGCGTAAAATCCTCCATTTGTGATGTAAAAACTTTCAGGAATAATTCTAAAGCCGAAAATTGTTCCGGAACCTAAAAATTCCCTGAAAAAAGCTACAATGATTAAAATAGCTGCATAACCGGCACCGTTTCCAATTCCATCGAGAAAAGATTGCCATGGACGGTTTCCAAGAGCAAATGCTTCCAAACGGCCCATTAAAATACAGTTGGTGATAATTAACCCAACAAATACTGAAAGTTGCTTACTTACGTCGTAAACAAAAGCTTTCAGAATCTGGTCAACTAAAATTACCAATGCGGCAATAACTACCAGCTGCACAATAATTCTGATTCGGTTTGGTATTGTATTTCGTAACAATGATATAATTACGTTCGCTAGGGCTACAACGGCGGTAACCGAAATAGCCATTACCACAGCCGGTTTAAGCTGCGCGGTAACTGCCAGCGCCGAACAAATACCAAGCACCTGAACGGTGATCGGGTTATTGTTGTTTAGCGGATCGGAAAGCAGTTTTAAATTTTTCTTTGAAAATAATGGTTCGCTCATCACCTATGATTTTTTCTTATTTAGGAACTCCTGATAATATGAAAAGTCGTCGGAAAGCATTTTTTCCAACCCCTTACTTGTAATAGTACCTCCCGATATTCCATCGACTTTATGCTCTGGTGGTGCTTCCTGACCTACTTTTGCTACGATTATTGAAACAAGTTTATTGGAGTTGTCAAAAAGTTTCTTTCCAATAAACTGATTTTCAAATGCCGAGGTTGAAATTTCTGCACCTAATCCGGGTGTTTCGCCCTGATGGTCGAAGTTGGCACCGTAAATAGTATTCATGTCATCGTTTAAAGCGATGAAGCCCCAAATGGGTCCCCACAAACCGGTTCCACGCAAGGGAAGTACATATTTCAAGCCATCTTCAGTTTGACATTCAAATACCGGAAGCAGCATATCTTCATGATTCTTTTTTGATCTCTCTTTTTTCAAGTCGGTATTAAATGCATTGCCATCAACCTGCTCGCCATTAACATTAACAACATATTCCTTTTTTATTTTTTCAGAGTATATTTCTTCTGCATTGGCAGCAGTACTTTCAATGTTTACAGCAGCAAGTATGCTTTGTTTTTTTTCTATCTCAGTATTTCGGACCTGCTTGGGCTTTAGTGCCATGGAAACTGAGGCCAAAATTGCAGCGACCAGTATTACCATAATTGCTGCATATAAAACTGTATATGTATTACCGTTTCTGTTCATAATCTTAATTTTTTAAGCAGTTACTTTGGCCCTTTTCAAACGGCGTTTTACATGACTTCCTACTACATAATGGTCGATAAGCGGAGCAAACGTGTTCATTAACAAAATTGCCAGCATCATTCCTTCTGGATATGCAGGATTAATTACACGAATTAATATGGCTATAAATCCAATTAAAAATCCGTAAATCCATTTTCCGGTTTCGGTTTGAGAGCCCGAGACAGGATCGGTAGCCATAAATACAGCGCCAAATGCAAAACCTCCAATAATCAGATGTTCCCAGAAAGGTAGTCCAAAATAGGTAGCTATTTCAGGAGAAAGACCTGCACTACCTGCAAATGCATTTAAAATTAACCCCATAATTGCACCACCAGCAAATGTAGAAACCATAATTTTCCAGCTTCCAATTCCGGTTATAATTAGTAATAAGGCACCTAACAGAATAGCTAACGTTGAAGTTTCTCCGATTGAACCAGGAATAAAACCGAAAAATGCATCGGAAGCAGTAAAATTAATATGTCCTGCTGCTGCATCGGCCATTGGGGTTGCGCCTGTAAATCCGTCAACAACTTTATCTGCATCGCTTAATGAAACCCAAACTTTTATTCCTGACATTTGTGCCGGATAGGCAAAAAACAGAAATGCACGGGCAATTAATGCTGGGTTCCAGATGTTCATCCCGGTTCCACCAAAAACTTCTTTTCCCAGGATTACGGCAAAAGCGGTAGCAACTGCAATCATCCAAAGGGGCGTTTCAATTGGCATTACCAGCGGGATTAACATTCCTGAAACAAGGAATCCTTCATTTATTTCGTGACCGCGAAACTGTGCAAAAACGAATTCTATACCCAGTCCCACAACGTAAGATACAATAACTATAGGTAGTACTTTTAAAAGACCATAAATAAATATATTAAAGAAACCGGTGGAAGCTAATTCACCAATAGCTTTAAAATGTTGATAACCGGTGTTGTACATTCCGAATAATAGTGCCGGAACTAATGCAAGTACAACTACCGACATGGTCCTTTTTAAATCGATATAATCGTGAATGTGAGTCCCCGACTTTGCCGTTTTCTTCGGGACATACAAAAACGTAAAGAACCCGTCGTGTACTGAATTCAGCCAGTGATACTTGGCGCCTTTCTGTACAAGTGGTTCTGTCTTTTCAAAAAAGTTCTTTATAAATTTCATCTTTTCTGAGTGGTTTAAATTTCTTCCGTAAAACTATCCTAGTTCTTTAATCATTACATTAATTCCGTTTCGGAGAATATCCTGAACTTTTATTTTTGAAGTACAGGCATATTCACATAAAGCGAAATCTTCTTCAATTACCTCGTAAATTCCCAGTTGTTCCATTTTGTCGATATCGTTTACAAGGATAGCCTTTAGTAAATATACCGGGAGAATATCCATAGGTACCAGTTTTTCATACTGGCCTGTCATAACAAACGCTCTTTCGCCACCGTGTAAATTCGCATTCATTTCATATTCCTTTTTAGGGAATAATTTCGAAAAGAAAGTTTTTGAAGCACTGAATTTATCGACTCCCGGTGTACTCCAACCAAGTAATTCATATTCGTCTCCTTCAGGAATTGCTGTGATTTGAGAATCATAAAAACCCAGGAAGCTTTCAGGCCGTACTTTTGTTCCGGTTAAAACATTGCCACTGATAATGCGTTGTTTGCTATTTGCCGGCGCCAGATTTCCGTTGATAAGTTCAGAAACCTGCGAGCCAAGAACGGTTTTAATATATCTGGGTTCTTTAACTTCGGAGCCGGTAAGAGCAATCGTTTTTGTAAAATCTACTTTTCCGGTTTCAAAAAGTCGTCCGATAAAAAGTACATCCTGTACATTTACCGTCCAAACGACCTCGCCTTTATTAATAGGATTTGTGTTATGTATTTGAACACCAACATTTCCCGAAGGATGCGGGCCGTCGAATGTATTAACAACTACATTTTTTACCGATGCGAATTTCGAATTTTCATTAACACCCAGGAAAACTTTCCCCTCGGTTAACTTTGCCAAAGCATCAATTCCTTTTTGAAAAGTTCCCATCTGCCCCTCCAGAATAAATCCGTAATCGGGAGCAAGTGGAGCTGTATCAAAAGTTGAAATGTAAATCGCCCGGGGTTTTTCGTTTGGTGAAGCTACAATACCGTAAGGCCGTTTTTTTATAAAGGGCCATAACCCACTATTCAAAATTGCTTCTTTTACTTTGTCACCCGAAAGTGAATTCGGATCGGCTTTCGTAAATTCTGCTGAACCAGCTTTTTCGTCCGTTTCAATAACTACCTCCAAAATTCTGCGCCGTTCACCCCGGTTCACCGAAACAACTTTCCCGCCAACAGGGGCAGTAAAAATAATTTCGGGATGATACTTGTCGTAAAACAATGCATCACCTGCTTTAACCAGTTCGTCGGTTTTAACTTTGAGTTTTGGAGTAAGTCCTGGAAAATCGGTAGGTTTTAATGCAACCATTTTGGGAATTGGCAAGCTTTCCGTTTTTGGATTTGCACTTCCTTTAAGCTTAATATTCAGCCCCTTCCTTAACTTAATAGTTTCTGACATATTTAACTCAATAGTGTTAATTTTTATTGTTTGGCAAAAGTAATAATTAATTAGCTTTCCACAATTTTTAAAATTGAAACTTAAACATTTGAAAATATGAAGATAATTTCATGTGTCTTTTCATATGCGTAGCAAGATTCAATGATAATTCGGGCGTCAAATATCATATAAAAATTATAATTTTCAGATTAAATTTTCAAATTTGACGTTAATATAGAATAGTTACACATAATGCGAAATTTGGAATAGAAAGTTATTACAAAATGAAAAAGTTCTCATTGTTATCGTTTTTCTTCACGCTTTCAGTTTTTTACTGTTTAGCTCAGCAGGATAATTATTATTATCAGAATTCAGTGTATAATGAAAATATTAAAACTGTATTAATGTACAGGGAAGGGTTTGAACTTTCGAATCCCATTTATTACATGAATGAAGACATTCGCTTAATCTTTAAGTTTGATGACTTTTCCGAGGACACAAAGAACTACTATTACACTGTTATTCATTGTGATGCTAACTGGAATGAAAGTTTCTTAATTCAGGCGGATTATATTAATGGTTATCCCGAAAACCCCTTGAACGATTACAAATACTCTTTTAATACTGCCTTTAATTATACCAACTATCAGTTGGAAATTCCGAATGATAATTTAAAATTAAATATTTCGGGGAACTATGTTCTGGTGGTTTATGAAGATAATGACAAAGAAAAGGTTGTAATAACACAGCGTTTTTATGTTGTTGAGCCAAAAGTACAGGTAGACGGGAGGGTACACAGGGCCACGCTCGATGCTTTTCAGGGATCCAATCAGGAAGTTGATTTTGTTATTACTTATGGCAACGATATTATAGTGGAGAATCCGTTGAAAGATGTGAAAGTCGTCATCATGCAAAATAACAGGTGGGACAATTCAATTAAGAATTTGAAACCTCTTCAAATTCGCCAAAACCGGTTGGAATATGATTATGACAGGGAGAATGTGTTCCCCGGTGGAAATGAATTTCGTTATTTCGATAACCGTACCAATCGTTTTAATGGAGAATATATCTTGTCTACCGATTTTCATGATCCTTATTATCATAAAACACTAATACCCGATGAAGTGCGGGCAAACAAGAATTATTTTCAGTATAAAGAAATGAATGGAAAGTTTGTTGTTGAAAGCCAGGATCCCGAGGTTAGAGATTTTGATACCGAATGTGATTACACATTTGTGCATTTTACTTTGCCACTGGAATCACCATTACTGGGGGGCTCTGTAAATGTTTTTGGTGCATTAACAGGCTGGAATGCAAATAAAAGTAACGAAATGACGTGGAATTTTGATACCAGTGCCTACGAATTAACTTTACTTTTGAAACAGGGCTATTACAATTATATGTATGTATATGTCCCCAATGGCTCAACCGTTGCCGATAATATGAATATTGAAGGTAGCTTTTGGGAAACCGAAAATGATTATCAGATTCTGGTTTATTTCAGAGATTTCTCGGGACGTTACGATAGATTAGTAGCTTACCGGCTAATGAATTCAAAAGAAAATTAATGTGAATAAACAAAAAAACTAAATGTTAGTTTGAATGAAAAGGTATTGTTATTTCAATTGCGGTTCCTTCCGGCTTTTTTTCAGCATTATAAATATCAGAAATTTTATAGTTTATCCTAACCTTGGTAAGCTGAAAATAAGTGTCGAGGGTTTGATCGATTATTTTTAATCCCTGCCCGGTACTCACAGATGAGTATTCCTTAGCTTTTTCCCTGCCGATTCCATTATCTGAAACCATTATTTTTACAACATTATCTTTTCTGAAAACATTAACCTTTAAAAAACCATTTCTATGTTTTAAATTCCGTAATCCATGTTTTATTGCATTTTCACAAAAAGAATGAATCAGCATTTTGGGAATTTGTAATTCAGATAAACTTTCGTCAAAAATAATCTCATAGTCGAAAGCATTTATTATTCTCGCTTTTTCCAGTTCAATGTAATCCCGCGTAAACTCAAGTTCCTGTGACAACGAAATGGACAATTTTCCCGAACTAAAAAGAACAATATGAAGTAGTTTTCCATATTTCGATAATAAATTCTGTGCTTTTTCGGTTTGTTTGGTTTCGTATAGCGAACCAATCGAATTCAGAATATTCAGGATAAAATGGGGGCTCAATTGTTTTTCGAGGGCTGCTATCTGTAACCTTGCCAATTCATTTTCAGATTCATACCTTTTTGTGGCAATTCGCTGATAAAGCCTACCAATAATAAAGAATGTAAAGAAAAGTAAGAACCAGAGGAATATTAAAATGAGATGCCGGAATACATAATATGGATTTTTATAATACCTGATTTCATAATATGTTTTTTCCGTATTCAGGCAAATCAGTGGTTTCAATGCTGAAGATGTCTTTAACGAAACATATCGGGGGCTGGAAATATCATCTAATTCAATATTAACCGGATACCGATAATCTTCTCGTGTAATTATGAGGTTATTATTTAGGCCCTGAAAGAAATACTCTTCTTTTCCGTCATGGTCTATATCTAATTTTGCAATTAATCCCATGAATTTAAATGACTTGAGTTTGTTGGTCACATTTAACTGATTATCATACTCTATTAGATTGCCATCAGACAAAAGTATTTTAAGAGATTCAGGCTTTTCTTTTGGAAAACTTGAGAATATTGATTCAAATAATGCCATTGAGTAGTTCAGGTTCACTTTTTTAATCAGCTCGCCTTTTAAATTGTATGTAGCAATAAAAGATGAATCATAACTTTGTCCCCAGTTAACGCAAAGTGCGGCAATAAAAGGTATATTTTCAATATAAAGAGGCATGGTGCTTACCATTCCGGGATATTGACCAACAATTTGGGGCTGAAATAGAAAATTATGATTTACATCCGGTACATAAAACCAAAGCTTTTGGTCTGAAAGAAAATAATCTTCGCTTGTATTTCCATTCGATTTTCTTGTCCCGAAAATTTCAGGAACTCCATCGTTTGAAATATCATATAAAATTATTTCAGGATACAGATTGACCCCCCGGGCTTGTGAAACGTTTAAATGTTTTGTTTTAGGGGAGTAAATAAAGTTTTTACGGTTTGTAACCGAAAAACCACATTCCATATCAAAAAAAAGATCGTCGAAGCCATCATTGTCGAAATCCTTCATGAAATAAGTCTGGATTCCGGTATCTAAGTTCTTTCCGTGGTATTTAAATTGAGTTAAAAAAATATTTTTTGCCAATAGTTTGTCTGAAATTACATCAATTACATCCATAAAGATAGAGTCGGCGCGGTACCAGGGAATGTAGATCTCTTTTTTTGAATCGTGGTTGTAATCGCCAAAAATGCAGAAATTCATGTTTAGAAAATGACCTTTCAGATTATGCTGATACAGTTGCTTTCCCTCTTTATGAAATACATAATGAGAAAAACCTGACTGATCATTTATCATATAAAATAATTCACTGTTTCCGTCGCCATCAATGTCTTCATAAATTTTAAACTGATTTCCATGATTTCCCGTTGAATCGGCAATAACGGCTTTGTATTTCTCAAATTTTGGTGAAAAAAGGATTATTCCTGTAAAAACCAAGGAAGCTATTAAAGCAGTAAAAAGGATAAAGTGTGTTTTGTTTGAGAAAAACTTAATCATGGACAATTTGATTAGTTTTATTAAAGAAAATAATTTTTTTTAAGTTGTTATTTTACAACAGATAAAAACCCCTTTCCACCTTTAAATGGCAGCGCAAACCAAAACGAACTTCCGTTTCCTTCCTCCGATTTAAACTCAAGTTCGCCTCCAAGCAGTGCAACATAGTGTTGAATAATTGGTAATCCCAAACCTGAACCTGATGTCGATTCGTTTATTTCATTAATTACACGATAAAATCTTCGGAAAATATTTTTGAATTCGTCTTGTGGAATTCCGATTCCTGTATCCGAAACCGTGAATTTTATCCACTCGTTCCGAACCATTTCGTATTCAATTGTAATATTGCCTTTTAACGTGTATTTTATGGCATTATCGACAAGCAGCGATAGCACTTCACTCAAAATAGCCGGATCGGTTTCGAAACCAAATTCTTTGTTTGGAACATCGATTTTCAAATTCAGCTTTATGGGTTTTGAATCAGGAATAATAATTAAATACTTGTTATAGATATTACGAAGAATTGAGTTGATGTTGCAAAACTTATGATCGAGTATTACAGTTTGTGTTTCAATTTTTGAAAGATGAATAGTATTGTCAATCATGTTCATTAATTGCTTCGCGTTTTGCGAAATCGCATCCGTGATTTCCATTTTTTCATCTGGTTCTAAATCGGCTTCTGCAAGCATTCGGGTGAAATTGGTAATCACATTCATTGGGGTTTTTATTTCGTGCGACAGGTTGGCAAGGAATGCCGATTTCAGTCGATCCGATTCTTCTGCTTTGATTAAGGCTTTTTCAAGCTTGAATTCTGCGGTTTTTCGTTTGGTAATATCACGAGCTACCGAAATTACAGAATGATTATTCAACTTGGCCAAACGCATTTCAAACAGGAACGTACCGTTGGGCGTGTTCATCTGGTATTCGATGCTTTCAATTGAGTCGGTTTTTATCGATTGCTGAATACAGCTGTAAATTTTCTCTGCCATGTTATCCGGGAATCCAACATCAAAAATGGTACTTCCAATAATATTGGCATCCTCAAGTTTAAAAAGGTCACTTTCCTTTATTACAAAGTCTTCATAAGTCCCGTCTTTATCAATTACAAAGAAAATATCAGGAATTGCCTCAAGCAAAACTTTGTACCTGCGCCGACTTTCTTCAAGTTCTGCAATTTTATTTTTGACCTTTGATATGTCTTCAAAAATGATAAAAAATTGATTATAATCGGGTTGTAAAACATGTATGTTAAACCATCGTTCATGGTTAATCGCATGAAATTCTTTACTTCTCTTTTGATTTAAGATGAATTTATTCAGGTCGAATTTATGCTTAAAAATTAAATCAAAAATATAGTCTGCTTTTTGATCCTGAACTTCGTACAGATTAATTTTGAAGTTGGCTTCAAATGCATTATTCACTTTTTCAACCGTAAAATGAATAATGTTTCCAGCTTCATCACGTTCCGATTTTAATTGAGCAATTGAATATCCGGATTCTTGAAGAACTTTTGTAACCCGATCTTTTGATGCATTAATTTGTTCTTCCTGAAAACGAATAATTCGTGAATAATTTATGCGAAGTAAATAAAGCACTGAAGAAAGAATAAGGTAAATGAACAGAGGGTTTGTAACGAAAGGCTTGTAGTAAAATAAGGCATCGTAGAGTGAGTTTGCCTTTAGAAGTTGGAACAAGATTGTAAGTAGGCCTAATACAAAAAAGGCTCTTATCTTGGAAAGTGAATCAGCGTAAAAAATTAATATAACAACAGCACTCATTAACCAGGTAACCGTCAAATAAATGGTTTCATTTAGCGGCGGGTGTGGGTTAAAATCGGAAAAATAGTAAGCATACAAAACAAGCGGGACAGCAAAAACCAAGTTCAAAACACAATTTATTCTGCCATTCACGGCACAAATTATTCCTAGTACCATTAATGCAATAAGAACAATGTTGCAAATAATGCAGAATTCCTCCGAAACAAAAACTAAATTGTAAATAAAGAAAAGCACAGAGGCAAGCCCTAGAATTACCCAAATAATGAGTAATTGAAAAAGCTTTTTTTTCTCCTGGATAGTGTGATTAATCCAGAGTTTATCCGATAATATTTTAAACAATGAATTTGTCAATCATGCAAAATTATTAATAAAGGTAGAATTTTGAACATATAAACAAAAAATTCAGACTAAAAAAACTGAAATACCAGAATTCAAAAAACTGACTTTTGTTTTGTTTTTATAGGTGTGTTTTGTAGTTGGTTGAAAATCAGGGTTTTGTTTGTGTTGGTTTTTCGCAGTCACTGATTTTTGTTATAATTTTAGTGAATTGGTATCCTTAATTTTGGAGGAAATAAGAGGATATTATTCAAACAAAAAATATAAAATTATGCCAAAAGGAATTTTTAACGTACCAGTTGCCAAAAACGAACCAATTTTATCCTATGCTCCGGGAACAGCAGAAAGAGCGTCTTTGAAAGCCAAAATTGCGGAATTGCGCTCTGATGAAGTAGATTTGCCAATGGTTATCGGTGGAAAAGATGTTTTTACAGATCGTAAAGTAAGAATTTTTCCTCCTCATGATATTCAGCATACGTTAGGGTATTATAACCAGGGAGATGCAAGCCATGTTGAGATGGCGATTGACGCTGCCCTTGAAGCTAAAGAAAAATGGGCTAATCTTTCGTGGCAACACCGTGCTTCCATTTTTTTGAAAGCCGCTGATTTACTAACAGGACCTTATCGCGATAAAATTAATGCAGCAACAATGTTAGGCCAATCAAAAAATGCATTTCAGGCAGAGATTGATGCTGCTTGCGAGTTGGCTGACTTTTTCCGGTTTGGTGTTCAGGTGATGACGGATATTTATAAAATTCAGCCGGAGTCGGCAAAAGGAATCTGGAATTACAATGAGTTTCGTCCACTGGAAGGATTTATTTTTGCATTAACACCTTTTAATTTTACTTCAATTGCCGGCAACCTTCCTGCTGCGCCTGCTTTAATGGGAAACGTTGTGGTTTGGAAACCATCGAAAACTGCAATTTATTCTGCCGGGGTTATCATGGAAATCTTCAGGGAAGCCGGCTTGCCAGACGGAGTAATTAACTTGGTTTATGCTTCGGGACCTGTAGCTGCACAAAGTGTACTTACACATCCCGATTTTGCAGGAATTCACTTTACCGGTTCAACCGGTGTATTCCAAAGTATCTGGAAAACCATTGGAGATAATATTTATAAATACAAATCGTATCCGAGAATCGTTGGCGAAACAGGAGGAAAGGATTTTATTTTCGCTGATAATACTGTTGAAAAACAGGCACTTGTTATTGCAATGCTTCGTGGGGCATTTGAATACCAGGGACAAAAATGTTCGGCCGCTTCAAGAGTGTATATTCCTGAAAGTATTTGGGAGGAAGTAAAAGAACTTTTTGGAAAAGAACTTGCGACGGTTAAAATGGGTCCACCCGAAGATTTTACCAATTTTGTTAATGCAGTTATCGATGAAGCTTCGTTTGATAAACTAAAAGGGTTTATTGACAGGGCAAAAGAAGACGAAGATGCTGACGTAATTTTTGGTGGAAATTGTGATAAGTCGGTAGGATATTTTATTGAACCAACCGTTATTCTTGCAAAAAATCCGAAGTATGTAACAATGGAAGAAGAGTTGTTTGGTCCGGTGCTTACCATTTATGTTTATGAAGATGAGAAGATGGATGAAACCCTCGATATACTGGATAAAACTTCTATTTATGCCTTAACCGGTTCTGTAATGTCGCAGGACAGATATAACATAGAAAAAATTACTAAACGACTTGAAAACTGTGCTGGCAACTTTTATATTAATGATAAACCAACAGGCGCAGTTGTAGGTCAGCAGCCATTTGGAGGTGCCCGTGGCTCGGGAACTGATGATAAAGCAGGTTCTATTTTTAACCTTTTACGCTGGACTTCAATACGCACAATCAAGGAAACTTTTGTTTCTCCAAAAAGTTACACGTATCCAAATTTTCAGCCCGACAATGAATAAAATAAACTAAATATTGTTTATAAAAGGGTGTCGAATTTTTTCAACACCCTTTTTTTTGATAAAGTGAAATCGTAATTTTGGCCAATAATTATTTAAACAATGGAAGTTGAAAAATTGAAATCCGGGGCAATGAAAGTTCTTCGCAACAAATATCTGGTTGCGATAATTTTGTTTTTTGCCTGGGTTGTTTTTTTTGATGAGAACAGTATTGTTTATCATCAAAAAAACCGCCATCGTTTAAATGAAATGAATGAGCAAAAAGTATATTACCGGGAGAAAATTCAAGAAGACAGACAGAAACTGGAAGATCTGAATTCAGGAGCCAGAGATTTGGAAAAATTTGCCCGGGAACAATATTTTATGTCAAAACCTGATGAGGACATTTTTATTGTTGTTGAAAAAGATTAATTCTCTACCTACTAATCGGGAGCCTTCCAAGATTTAGCCAAACATGTTTTTTTAACCTTTCTTCTTTTATTTTTATAAAATATTAAAGATTTCTTTTTATTTGAATCGGAACTGATTTAACTGTTTGATTGATAGTTAATTTTTATTATATTGCTTCAGGATGGGATAAAGGAAATAAACATTAATACAAAATTGACTGTTGATTACATTATGTTTCCTAAACTTTTTAAGTTGAAGAAAATGGCATCATGAAAGAAAATCTCGACATATTTAAAATTAAAACGAACAATATTCCTCCGCAAAAAGGAAGAATATTGATTGCAGAACCTTTTTTGCCAGGCGATTATTTTAGTCGTTCCGTTGTATTTTTGGTGGCACATAGCGAGAAAGGGGCAGTTGGTTTTATTTTAAATAAGAGAATTGAATTTGACTTGCAGGATGTTTTTCTTGATTTTCCTGATTTCGATGCCAAAGTGTTTTTGGGAGGCCCGGTTGCTGCCGATTCCATTTTCTTTATTCATAAATTAGGTGATTTGCTACCGGGAAGTATTCATGTTTTAGGTGATTTGTATTGGGGTGGAGATTTTGAATCATTGAAAAAGCAAATCGCAGGTGGCAATATCGATCCCGCCGATATTCATTTTTTTCTTGGTTACTCGGGATGGGATGCCGGTCAGCTGGAAGATGAAATAAAAGAAGATTCCTGGCTGGTTACCGATGTCGATGAAAAAGAAGTGATTAACGAAAAGAGTGAGCAGTCTTGGTCTGATTTTGTGAAGAAGGCCGGTAATCGGTACAAGATATGGGAAAACTTTCCCGAAAATCCAACTTACAACTAATTCACCTTACTTTTTAAAAACTCATTTAGCTCCTGGTGAATTACTAATGAATTTTGCCTGACAAAGCGTTTGTTATCAATGCCTAGCACCCATTGAAATCCAGTCTGTTCACTTGCAATAAAAACTTCATTCATTTGAAAACAATCTTCCTTGTGAATGTTATCCGATTCCTGGATCTGAAAATGGAGTTGCTCTGAAATTTTCAGAATAATGTTTCTCAGAATATCATTTGAACATCCTGTTTTTAAAGAGGGTGTAAACAGAATCTTGTTTCTTAACATAAAAATATTTGCAGAAATCACATCACAGACAGCATCCTGGTCATTTAAAAATATAGAGTTCCATAGCGGATTGTTCTCCAGAATAGTTGTTTCTGCTTTCCATATAGATTGATGCGAAGAAAATATTTGACTTAAAAGGTTTCCTGAATATTTTCTTTGTTCTGAAAATTGTAACAATAATCCCTGCTCAGGAAAGGGAAAATCGAATTCAGAAAAAGCAGATGCAGTAATTATGAAATTGGTTTTCTGTTCCTGAATAAATAGTTGCAGATTGATGTACCCCGATCGAAAATATTTGTTTTTATTCAACAGGCGTTTCGTGATTCGAAATAATTCCCGTTCGTTGTAAAATAATTCAGGAATTTTTGCGCCAAAAACAAGAAGGTGTTGTTTTATGTTGGTTAGATTCTCGGAGAAAAGGGGTATTCCACCAAAGCCATACCAGATTTTTTGATGTAAAAGATGCGGCAAATTCCATAAAAAAGGAGAGAGGTCTGCTTCCTCTTTTTTTTGAATTTCTCCGTTAACAATTACATATTCCATTCATCTGGTTTTAACTGGGATTAACTACAAAAACGAAAAAAGCTGATCGATAAAATGTTGAAACAATTGTGGCTTTAAAAGAATTGGAAAAATAAATCCGAATACTGCCCCTAAAAAATGGGCGTCGTGTGCTACATTGTCGGTTTTTCGTTTGCTCATTTGATAAGAGTAAAAAAGGTATCCTATTGCGAACAGAATTCCGGGGATTGGTAAAACTGCAAATAAATAAAGCGGTTCCCATGGATTGAAGAAAATGAATGCAAACAACAATGCGGAAACTGCACCCGAAGCACCAACTGCATTGTAGTAATAGTTGTTTTTTTGCGAAATCAGGCTCCAGATATTCGATGCAAGAATACCTCCAAAATAAAGCATCAGGTAAAAAGCGGTTGCTTTATTTCCAAAGTTAATTCCAAAATAATATTCAATTCCACGGCCAAAAAAATAGAGTACAAACATGTTTACAATTAAATGCGGCCAGCTGGCGTGGATAAATGCATGTGAAATTAACCTGTAGTATTCTTTTTGATGGATGATTCTAGCAGCATTAAATTGCATCTTGTCCATTAAAGCAGGATTACCAAAAGCCAAAAAAGAGATAAGTCCTGTTATGCCAATAAGTATGTATGTTATCATTTAGTGCAAAATTTTATAAATCATTTCTTTTTGTAAATCCAACGTGTCCACCATGGTCGATATCTCAAATCCTTTACTTTTCATATCATATTCCCGAAGAATTCCCATTATTTCGTAAAGCTTGGTTGGCGAGTATCTTTTTGCAGCGGTAATATAACTTTTTGCAACATACGGATGAACTCTTAGTTGGCTGGCCACATTTCGTTCCGATTTATCTTTTAAAAAATGGTAGGTAAACAATTTTGAAAAATAGAAATAAAGATTGGAAGTAGTTTTTTGGATGGGGTTTAATGTTGGATTTGCACCAAAGTAGTTGATAATTTGATTCGCCTTCAGAGCATCCTTTTCACCCAGTGCATTTTGAAGTTCGAAAACATTATAGTCTTTACTAACTCCAATGTTTTTTTCAATATGGGCAGGTGTAATTTTGTTGGTGTCTTTTACCGCAATAACCAGTTTATTTAACTCATTTGCTACTTTGCCTAAATCTGTGCCCAGAAATGCCACCAAAATTTGTGAAGCCTGCGGGGTTATTGTAAAATTAAATCGCTCCAGGTAGTTTTCAATCCAGTTGGGAAGTTTGTAATCTTTTATTTTTTCTGATGTGAAAACTACACCATTTTTTTTGATGGCTTTGTATAACTTCGTTCTTGAATCGAGGTTTTTGTATTTGTAATTTAGAACCAGAACCGTAGAGCCAAGCGGTTTTTCTGCATATGACGACAACGTTTCAATTTTTGAAAGACTTTGAGCTTCTTTTACAATTATTACTTGTTTTGAGGCCATCATCGGGAAACGCATGCTGCTTTCAGCTATGGTTATCGGGTCCGAATCTTTTCCGTAAAAAATGGTTTGGTTAAATCCTTTTTCTGCGTCAGTTAAAACATTTTTTTCAATGTAATCCGAAATTTCATCAATATAATACGGCTCTTCGCCTTGCAAAAGGTAAATAGGATGAATAATTTTCTTTTTCAGATCCTGTAAAATACTTTCGAATTCCATATTAAAATCTTAGATGTTTTACAGAGAGACCGTTGTTTTTTATTTCGAAGAGGGCCAAAATGCCTGCTTCAATATGTTGGTCGACAAACTCGGTTGAAACTTTTATATCGCTTTCTGCAGTTTTTACGCCTGTTGAAATCATCGGTTGGTCCGATACCAATAACAGTGCCCCCGTTGGAATCTTATTGAAAAAACCTACGGTAAACAACGTCGCCGTTTCCATGTCGATGGCAATTGCGCGGGTTTTTGTTAATTGTTTCTTAAACCGGTTATCAAATTCCCAAACTCTTCGGTTGGTCGTAAAAACAACCCCGGTCCAATAATCTTTGCCTTCGTTGCGAAGGATGTGTGAAACGGCACGCTGAAGATTAAATGCCGGTAAAGCCGGAATTTCAGGCGGCATATAATCATTCGAAGTTCCTTCACTTCTGATGGCCGCAATTGGTAAAATTAAATCGCCCAATTTATTTTTCTTTTTTAATCCTCCACATTTTCCAAGAAAAAGAGCGGCTTTGGGTCTAATGGCACTAAGCAAATCCATAATTGTTGCAGCATTCGGACTGCCCATTCCAAAGTTGATAATCGTTATTCCGTCGGCAGTGGCAGTGGGCATATTTTTATCGCGCCCAACTATGGGAACGCTAAATCGTTGTGCAAACTTTTCGACGTAACTTTGAAAGTTGGTCAATAAAATATACTCTCCAAATTCACTTAGCTGCATTCCTGTATATCGCGGAAGCCAGTTGTCAACAATTTCTTTTTTTGTCTTCATTCAATGTTTCGTTTTAACTTTGAATAAAATTTTATAGTGTTGATGCAAATGTACATTTTTACACTTCCATAGCCAAGAGCCGTTAAATATGGAAAAGAAATAATTATGCAAAAACTGAATTTGCCGGAATACGATTTTAAAATGAAAAACGAAGATGGTAAGTTTTTTATTTTCGATGTAATTCGTAAAAAATTTATTGTTTTAACCCCGGAAGAATGGGTACGTCAGAATTTTATTCAGTACTTAAAAAGCGAAAAGAAATATCCTTCGTCATTAATGGCTGTTGAAAAGAAAATTATTATAAATCAAAATCAGCGGCGGTTTGATTTGGTTATTTATGCAAAAACCGGACAGCCCCTGTTGATTGCTGAATTTAAGGCGCCTAACATTAAAATTACCCAGGAAACATTTGATCAGGTTGTTCGTTACAACATGGCTTTAAAAGTGAAAAATGTAGTGGTTTCAAACGGAATGCAGCATTTTGCCTGCGAAATCAACTATGAAAAGAACAGTTATTCTTATTTAAAAGAAATTCCCGCTTTTAATTAATCTGAATTAATAACCGGTTGAGTAAAGATTTTTCATTTTTCGGCGGATACAGTTCCTTGTACTGTAGAAGTTCCAATTTTTCAGCATTTAATCGGTTAGGATTTTTTGGTATAGTATTTCATCTTTCCATCCGTCGCGGGTTTTTAGCCAGCTTTTTTTCGTTCCTACTTTCACGAATCCCGATTTTTCAAACAGGTAAATACTGCCCAAATTATCAGACGCAATATTAGCGAAAAGCTGCTTTAACCCCAGCGATTCAATTGCAAAGTTCGATAATGCAACAAGGCAGTCTGTTGCATAGCCCTTATTTTGATCGTGAATATTGTGGATTAAAATTCCGATTCCCGCCCTCAGATGGTAAGGATCAAAATCAAACAAATCCACGGCTCCAACCGCCAAGTCTTCTTCGTTTTGAATAATTAACCGGAGTTGTTTCGTTTCGTAAATATCTTTTGCCGATTCTTTGATGTACTGTGCTAAAATGTACTTTGAATAGGGGGTTTTTGTATTGCTTACGTGCCAGATTTCCATGTTGTTTTCCCATTGATACAACAACTCCACATCGTCAGGTTCGAGCGCACGAAGCGAAATTTTTCCGTATGAGGGCAGCTTAGTCATTTTTTTACTATTTATCCAGATTTTTCCATCCTTTCCATAGGATTTCGGTATCGGTTAATATACTGTAATCTTTGGCATAAATTACATTAAGTTGCGATTTTTTTTCGGTGTCAAGTAAAATCTCCTCAAATAGAGCGGAAGGATTTAATACCCCCGATTTTAAAACAGGCAGGTTTTTAAAAGTATCTTCTTCCGGAACATATCCAATCCATGTTTTATTCCCTCTGAAAACTTTCCAGATGTTAATAATCAAATTTGTTTTGTTTCGGAAAAACCAGATAAATACAGGGCTTATAACCATTAGTAAAAGCGAAACAGAAATATCGAAAAACCTCTTTTTTTGTTTATTCGATTTTTTTGAAATGGCATTTACATTTACAACATACAAATCGCCGGCCGTGTGAATGGAATTACTTCCGATAATACTAACACTTTCAGGTGGGGCAATTTTATAGTCGATATTCAACTGGGTAAGGTCGAGCATTGCACGAATAATTTGTGCAGAACTCATGCTTTCCGCACAAAAAACAACTTCATCTACCCGGTTGATTCTTATAATTTCGGAAACCTGACTTAACCTGCCAATATAAAACTGGCCTTTATCGTTGTCATCAACAGCTATGAATCCGGCCAGTTCCAACTGAATTTGCGTGTTTTCCAGAATTTGTTTTACACGGAGTGCTTCAGGCGCATGTCCAACAATGGCAATACGTTTTGTTTGCTTCATGTTTAACCGAAAGCCTTTTAATTTCAATCCATGCAAGATCAACCTGAAAATTAACAACGCAACCATAGCCCATCCAAATCCCAGTAAAATCAAGGCTCTGGAAAAACGATGGCTTTCATCGACTAAAGAGTAGATAAGTAAAATGGCTACCGATCCCCAAAATAATCCACGGGTAAGTTTGTATAAACTTACAGGTTTATGATAGCCACCTGAAAAAAGAATTCCTAATATCCAGATTATAATGTAAACAGGAACTGCAATGTGCAGAAATTCATCGGGATAATATCCGGGTTCGTAGCGCAGGTTTTCCCAAACGGGTGTAATCAATAAAAATCCCAGAAAAATTAGCAATCCATCAAAAACAGGTAGCCATATTTTTTCCAGTAATCTTTTAACTATTGAAAGAAATGCCCGCAGATAAATGGCCATTTGAATAATAAAGGCAAAAACGCCAGCTTTTCCACCTGAGAAATGTTTTCGGGCGAAAATAATCATAGCATTATAAAACACCTTTACATAATTCAACGATCCCTTTTTGGTACTTTCTCCTTTATAATGAATAATGGTGGTTTCCGGGAAATAGTAGTTTTTATAACCTCCTTTTGTAATTCTGTATGAAAGGTCGATATCCTCGCCGTACATAAAAAAAGTTTCATCCAGTAAACCTACTTTATTCAGTGCTTCTTTTCGTAAAAGCATAAATGCGCCGGAAAGAACATCTACTTCATTAATTTCATTTTTGTTGAGATAGGAGAGATGGTACTTTCCAAAAGTTTTCGATTTCGGAAATAAAGTGGAGAGCCCGAACATTTTGTGAAATGCTACCCATGGCGTTGGTAATCCCCGTTTTGATTCCGGTAAAAAATTTCCTTTTCCATCAATCATTTTTACTCCCAGTCCGCCTGCAACAGGGTGGGAGTCCATAAAATCAAGGACTTTTAAAAAGGTGTCTTCTTCAACAACAGTATCGGGGTTTAAAAGCAAAATGTATTTTCCTTTTGCCAATCGAATTGCCTGGTTGTTAGCCCGCGAAAAACCAACATTTTCTTTGTTCTCAATAAAAACTACTCCCTGAAATTTTTCTTTAATCAACTGCTCCGATCCATCAACCGAATTATTGTCAACAACAAATATTTCCGATTCAATTCCTTTGGCAGCTTTATAAACCGAGTGAAGGCATTGTTCCAGAAAATGCTTTACATTATAGTTAACAATAATTACTGAAAGTTTCATTTACATCAAATGAAGGAAGTCGTCTGTCTGCAAAATGTCAGTTAGCACGAAGTCCGTAGTTTTATAAGTGTCAAATGTAAAAATTCCTTTTGATAACGTAAAACAGTGGTAGTTTGATATTCTGAATTGATTATTTTCCTAAAGAGTTTTCATAAAGAACCCGGTTTGTCAACGACCTTCCAAGGGTAATTTCATCGGTATATTCCAGCTCGTCACCAATGGAAACACCACGCGCCAAAGTTGTAATTTTTACGGGTTTGTCTTTCAACTTTCGGTAAATATAAAAGTTGGTAGTATCACCTTCCATCGTTGTGGAGAGTGCAAGGATAATTTCAACTACTTCTTCGTTTTGAGTACGTTCCACCAGCGACTCAATCTCTAAATTGGCGGGGCCAATTCCATCCATCGGTGAAATAATGCCGCCTAAAACGTGGTACAACCCATTAAATTGCTGCGTGTTTTCAATCGATAAAACATCACGGATGTTCTCAACAACACAAATAACACTCCTGTTGCGCGATGAATTAGAGCAAATCTGACAGGTTTCGGTATCGGATATATTATGGCAAATTTTGCAATGTTTTATTTCGTTTCGAAGCTGAATAAGACTGTTCCCAAAAGTATTTACAGCCTCCTTTTCCTGCCGAAGTAAATGCAACACTAATCGAAGTGCGCTTTTGCGTCCGATTCCGGGCAGCTTTGAAAATTCGTTGACCGCATTTTCAAGTAATTTCGATGGATATTTGTCCATAGTGTTTTTACAAATTTCATTCAAAAGTAAAATGAAAATTTGAATAAAGCAGGCAGGATTCAATTCCATTTTTCAATAGATACTAACTATGGCAGTTGGTATAACATGTTCCTAGTAAAGACTGTCGTTTCATCCAACCCCATTCAGTAAAATATTCCGCCGCCTGTGAATAAAACGGCTTTCAACAAGGGAGTAAACAAACAATTTGTATTAAAGCAGTAAAAATTACTGTGATGGTAGGCAAACCTTTTGTTTAAGCGTTATACCGTCAATTGCTTTGATGGCGATTTCCAATAAATTTCATGACTGGGATTGTGCATCGATCACAGCAATGGCAATCATATTTATTATTTCTCTTACCGAGCTGTCGCGTTGTAAAATATGAATAGGTTTTTTCATCCCCATTAATATTGGCCCGATTGCTTCTGCAGATCCAATGCTTTGTAATACTTTATAAGTAATATTTCCAGAACTCAGATTTGGAAATATTAAGGTGTTTGCGTCAGCATCTTCCAGTTTGTTAAATGGGTATCGTTTATATCGTAATTTCCCGTTTAGCGCATAATTGGCCTGCATTTCTCCATCAACTGCCAAATCCGGATAATTCTTATGTAATATTTCTACAGCTTCTTTCACCCGGATCGGACTTCCTTCACCTTTGTAGGCTCCAAAATTAGAATAGGAGAGAAGCGCAATTTTAGGTTCTATATTAAAGCGCTTTACTTCGGCAGCCATTAGCAAAGTAGTATCAACCAGCGTTTGTGCCGAAGGATTCATATTAACCGTAGTGTCTGCCAAAAAGTAAGTTCCTTTTTTTGACAGCATAATATACATTCCGGCAATATGATTAAATTGTTCTTTTACACCGATTACCTGTAATGTCGGACGAATAGTTTCTGAATATTTTCTTGTAAAACCGGAGATGAATGCATCGGCTTCGCCGGTTTCTACCATCATTGCCCCGAAATAATCACGATTATACATTTTCTCCAACGCTTCTTCAAAGGTCATCCCTTTACGTTTTCTTTTTTCATAAAGAATTTTTGCAAAGTGTTCCCGTTTTTCTTCAGTTACATTTTTATACAAATCGATAATTGGGATATCACCGAGCTCAAGCTGATTTTCTTCAATAATGGTTTTTATTTTTGTTTCATCACCAAGAAGAATAGGATGGGCAATCTTTTCGCGAATTACAAATTGGGCAGCTTTCAAAATTTTGAAGTTGTTTCCTTCCGCAAACACAACCCGTTTGGGCGCTTGCCTGGCTTTATTTCGGATGGCCATAACCAGTTGATTGTCATAGCCTAATCGGGAGGAAAGTTCCTGCTTGTAGTTTTCCCAGTTTTTAATAGGTTTCCGCGCAACCCCTGATTTAACTGCTGCTTTGGCTACTTCAACGGAAATGGTTGTGATTAGTCTTGGATCCAGCGGTTTGGGAATAATATAATCTTTCCCAAAAACAATATTTTGCTGATTGTAAGCTTTTGCAACCATTTCAGGTACATATTCTTTAGCCAGCGATGCCAGCGCTTTTACAGCGGCAATTTTCATTTCTTCGTTTATGGTAGTTGCCCTAACATCAAGTGCTCCTCTGAAAATAAAGGGGAATCCAAGAACATTATTTATTTGGTTAGGATAATCACTGCGGCCGGTTGCCATAATAATGTCGTTTCTTGCATCTGTGGCATCTTCATACGAAATTTCGGGTGTTGGATTGGCCATAGCAAAAACAATGGGAGCTTTTGCCATTGAACGGATCATATCTTTTGTTACCACATTTCCTACCGAAAGTCCTAAAAAAACATCTGCATTAACAAAGGCTTCCTTCAATGTTGAAATTTTTCTTTGTGTTACAAATTGTTGTTTAATTTCATTCAGGTCGGTTCTCTGTTTGTTAAGTACGCCTTTACTATCGAGCATTACAATATTTTCAGGTTTTACCCCCAAACTAATGTAAAGTTTTACGCAGGAAACTGCGGCGGCACCGGCTCCGTTTACAACGACTTTGATTTCTTCAATCGATTTTCCGTTTATGTGTAAAGCATTTAATAAACCTGCGGCAGAAATAATTGCAGTACCATGCTGGTCGTCATGAAAGACAGGAATATTTAGTTCTTTTTTTAGTGCTTCTTCAATTTCAAAACATTCCGGAGCTTTTATGTCCTCTAAATTAATCCCTCCAAAAGTAGGTGAAATGGCTTTCACAACTTCGATAAATTTCTTTGGGTCTTTTTCGTTCACTTCAATATCAAAAACATCTACATCGGCAAAAATTTTGAAAAGTAATCCTTTTCCCTCCATCACCGGCTTGCCAGCTTCAGGACCAATGTTACCCAGGCCCAATACTGCGGTTCCGTTTGAAATAACGGCTACCAGATTTCCTTTTGAAGTGTATTTGTAAACATTATCTACGTTGTTCTTTATTTCGAGACAAGGTTCTGCAACGCCCGGTGTGTAGGCCAGCGACAAGTCGTACTGTGTGTTATGAGGTTTGGTTGGAATAACTTCAATTTTCCCGGGACGACCTTTTTCATGGTAGTCCAATGCATCTGTTTTACTGATTTTGGCCATGACAAATGATTTACGGTTTCTTTAAAGTTAATGAAAATGAAGCAGGTTTAACAGGATATTAATCAGGTAATTTCGAAGTTGAAATGTGTTGATAATGAATTAATGGGATTATATTTACCATCGTATTTATTGTGGCGATTTAAATAAAACCTTACTCAAATAACATTTGCTACCAATGAACAGAAGGATTGCCTTTTTTATGGTTCTGGTATTTTTTACCGGATGTTCAAAAGATAAAATTGACTCGCTGATTACCGGGAAATGGGAGGCTGTAAATTTTACCACTTCTGTTCCTGTTGATGAAAACGGGGATGGAATTGAGAATACGGATCTTACCAAAGAAATGAGTTGCGTTTCTATGCACGCCAATTTTTCTTCGAATGGTAAGTTTACGCTTGAATCAACCAACGTTACTTACGATATTACTTATGTAGATGGCAAGGTTGTTTTAAAACCGAGCGGCTGCGGTGTTCAAACTGAGAAAGGGACCTGGAGCATGAATGAAACCTCAACAATATTATTTTTGGAATTTACTATTGATGGAAAAGATGAACCTGAACCAGTGGACATTAATATTGAACTTTCCGAAAACAGATTAGTGTTGAAAGATTTATTTTACGAGGAAACTGAAGAAACAATTACCTACACTATTGAATTTGAACGGGAATAATTCGTAAAAACAAAAGGAGACCGTTTGGCCTCCTTTCAACGAAATATTAGAAATGATTACGCTCCGGTTAAATCATCAGCTTTACCAAGTCTTTCTCTTTCTTTCAACAAAAGTTCGGAGAATTCCCGAAAGCTGTAAACTGTATCTGTTTTTATAAAGTTATAATTAAACTTAGGCAGCACGCAAAGTAAATCTTCTGTACGGCCTGAGAAACTTAACCAGGCAACTTCCATGTTAAGTGCCGGAATTCTTAAAGTTCGTAACTCTCCCTGTTGTTTAATTCTGGAAGCAGCCGATTTTAATTGTGATACGGAACTGTTCATTTGCTCGAAAAAAGCTTTGTGAGTGTTCATCTGTACAAGTTCAGGTCGCTTTTCATTTAAACTTACTTCGTAGGAAGCCACCGGAGAATCGTCTTTTAATTCCATAACCCTTAACGAAGAAGGCGACTGTGGTAATTTTACACCTTTTTTTATGTCGCTTAATTTCATGTCGAAAACGTAGTGAGGTATGCTAAGGTCGTTCAATGAAAGCTCCTTGGCTGAGTCAATATTTCCGTCGTAAACTTTTAATAACGGGCGGACTTCCGGGATTGGTTTTAGCAATTCAGGATTAAAAACTAATTCTTTGTACCACATTATATAATAATATTTTTTTGTGAAATAGGTATGTGTCCATGTACCACTATTTTGGTAATTGGTAGCAAACTGATTATATGTTAATGTACTTTTCCCGTAAATTGGATCATCGATATGAAGATATTCGCTTCCAAGCGTTTTTGAGACACCATGAATGACCATAAAATGGCCGCCTCCTCCGTTCCATCCAATCCGTGCACCAACAACCAACCCCTTTTCCAGTTCCTGTTTTATTTTGTCCCAGGTAACAGTTCCGCCTTGTATGTTCACAAAATTATTTGTTCGGGTTAATGCCTTGTCGAGGTACCATGGAACGTTGCATGCAGAAGGTACCGGAGAATCGCAACAAGTATTTCCTAATTCTTCACTTGCAATTTTACATTGTGTCCAGGGGCTAAAAACAGAATAAAAATGTGAAACACTTTTTGATGTAGCTGCCCAACACCAGTTCGACTGGGTTTGTAATTCCATGTTAAAGGATAAAACAAGCGATGAATACAACCGGTTTAAAACTGAATAGTCTAACAGAAAACGGTTGGTCAGTCTGTTTTCCGATAATAATTCCTGATAGTTCATAATTTTCTTTTTAGAGTGTTTAATTAATTAAATCAACTAAATGCTTGTTAGTCGAATTATTTCATCGGGTCTGTAAATCTTTCGATATGCTTACTAAATATATTAAAAATCAATTGTTTCTGCAAGTATTTTAGCATTGTGTGCAAAGCTGGTTCAAAGGAAGGTTTTATAGCACAATTCGTGTTTATTCCTGAAAAATGAGATTGAACACGAAATAAATACATTTAATGTTTTTTAATGTCAGTATAACACTTATTTTTATCTGGCAAATATTAAAGAAAACTACCTAATCTTATGAAAAAGGCGATCAAAACCAGATTGGTATTATTCGTTTTCAATTTGGTTATTTTAACGATTTGCATATATTTTACTTCCTGTACTTCTGCATCCAGAACAAATACATCGGAATTACGTGAAAGAATATCGATTAATAAAGATTGGAAATTTTTTAAGTATCGAACCTCTGAAGAAGCAGATAATCTTATCTATGATATTCGGCCTGAAGTTTTTGATCGAAGAGATGATAAGGTAGCCGACACAAAACCAACTGAAGCAATTGAAGTTGAAGAAAAGGAGAATATACTAAAAGCGTGGATCCTGCCAACCGGAAATGATTTTATAAAAGATTCAGTTAAAAAATATATCCGTCCGGAAGGAAATCCGGGAAGTAATTTCCCTTTTGTTCAAAGTAATTTTGATGACAGTTTTTGGGAAACCGTTAAACTGCCTCACGATTGGGCCATAAAAGGTCCGTTTTACGAAGGCGAACCTGCTGAGGTAGGTGGAGGGATGGGGCGACTGCCAAGTCCTGGTGTTGCCTGGTATCGAAAAAAACTTGATATTCCCGAAAACGATAAAGACAAATCCATTTTTTTGGATATTGATGGAGCGATGTCCTATGCCATGGTTTGGCTAAACGGTCATTTGGTTGGTGGCTGGCCTTATGGATACGCTTCGTGGAGACTGGATATTACACCTTTCATAAACTTTGGCGGAATAAATCAACTGGCAATTCGCCTTGATAATCCAAATTATTCAGCACGGTGGTATCCGGGAGGAGGAATTTACCGGAATGTTTGGCTGGTAAAAACAAATAACATTAAAGTTGCTCAATATGGAACTTTTATTACTACAAAAAATGTTACTTCTTCTTCCGCAACCATTGATCTGGAAGTTACAATTGATAATAAATCGGATAAAGATGTTATTGTAGATATTCAAAATATAATTTACTTGCTTAACGCCGATGGTAAAAGATTAGGAGAACCAATTAATAAAATTAATTCTGATAAAATAAGGATTGATACTGGTAAAAGTGCTGTTTCAGAAGGAACCTTTGTTTTAAATAATCCAAAATTATGGGGGCCTCCGCCAACACAAATGCCAAATCTTTACCTGGCAGAAACTACCATTTTTCAAGACGAAAAACCAGTAGATCGATATGAAACTAGATTCGGAATCCGCAATCTGGAATTTAACCCAGATGTAGGCATTTTGGTTAATGGTGAGAAAATAAAAATACAAGGTGTAAACCAACACCATGATTTGGGGGCACTCGGTGCTGCTTTTAATATTCGTGCTGCAGAGCGACAGCTGGAAATTCTCCGGGATTTGGGATGTAATGCGATTCGTATGTCACATAATCCTCCTGCTCCCGAGTTACTGGAACTAACAGATAAAATGGGGTTTTTGGTAATCGATGAAATTTTCGATTCATGGGAACGAAAAAAAACTCCACACGATTTTCACCTTATTTTTCCTGAGTGGTATGAACAGGATATTCGGGCTTTCATTCGGCGGGATCGCAATCATCCTTCTGTAATCTTCTGGAGTTATGGCAACGAGGTTGGAGAGCAATATACCGGGGAGGAGGGAGCTGAACTTGCAATTAAACTGTACAATATTGTAAAAGAAGAAGATCCAACCCGATTTTCTTCTGCATCCATGAATTTTGCAAAACCAGATATGCCTTTTTCTGCACTAATGGAGATAATAAATCTGAATTACCAGGGAGAAGGAATACGAAATGCACCTGCTTATGCCGGATTGCCGGGAATTAATACTCCACCATTATATCCTGCTTTCCATGAAAAGTTCCCCGGCAGAGTAATTGTAAGTAGTGAAACGGCTTCAGCTTTAAGTACACGTGGTACATATTTGTTTCCTGTATATGAAGGAATTAGCGCTCCCGTAAAAGATGGTTCAGGAGGTGATCCTGTTACGCAGTATGTGAGTTCTTACGAGTTATATACTGCTGCATTTGGTTCTTCAGCCGATAAGGTTTTCGCATCGCAGGATCAGCATCCTTATGTTGCAGGTGAATTTGTTTGGACAGGCTGGGATTATTTAGGTGAACCCACTCCGTATTACGGAGCGCGAAGTTCTTATTCCGGAATTATTGATTTGGCAGGATTTCCTAAAGACAGGTTTTATTTGTATCAGTCGCGCTGGCGCCCTGAGCTTCCAATGGTCCATATACTGCCTCATTGGAACTGGCCTGACCGGATTGGAGAAATTACTCCAGTGCATGTTTTTACTTCCGGAGATGAAGTTGAGGTTTTCCTGAATGGAAAATCACTTGGCAGAAAAGCGAAAGGAAAATACGAATATCGTTTGCGTTGGGACGATGTAAAATATGAGCCGGGTGAATTAAAGGCTGTAGCATACAAAAATGGCAAAACGTGGGCTGAAACACAAGTTGAAACAACAGGCAAACCTGCCAAACTTGAAGCTTTTGTTGACAGGAATACAATTTATGCTGATGGAAATGATTTGGCGTTTATTACAGTTCAGGTAAAAGATGAAAAAGGGCGGATTGTACCCCAGGCCGACAATCTGATTGAATTCAGCATCGAAGGTCCTGGTGAAATTATTGCTACCGATAATGGGGATCCGACAGACCTGGTGTCATTCTCATCAAACAAACGCAAAGCATTTAGTGGGTTGGCACTGACAATTGTCCAATCGAAGGAAAATGAAAAGGGAACAATTGTAATACGGGCAAAATCGAATGGATTAAATGCTGTTGCTTTAAAGATAACAAGCAAATGAAACTAATCTGAATTAAACTTTAACAAACCAAACAAAATGAGAAAAATACATTATTTCATTTTTTGTCTCATGACATTAAGCTATTTTGTTGCGGCTCAGAACGGGTTAAAACCCGCACCCGAGGGTTACGATATTTATCAAACTGATATTCCCCACGGAAAGCTTGATACTGTTATTTATGAATCGGAAACCGTTGGAAATGAACGCTGTGCTTTGATATACACCCCGCCTGAGTATTCAAAAGATAAAAAATGTCCGGTACTTTATCTTTTGCACGGAATAGGTGGAGACGAATACGAATGGCTAAATGGGGGACATCCCGAAATTATACTTGACAACCTCTATGCGCAAAATAAAATTGAGCCAATGATCGTGGTTATGCCTAATGGCCGAGCTATGAAAAACGACCGTGCCACCGGCAATATTTTCGACAGGGAAAAGGTGGACGCATTTGCCACTTTTGAAAAAGATTTACTGAACGATGTGATTCCGTTTGTGGAGAAAAATTATCCAGTAATCAAAGACCGCGAACATCGTGCAATTGCTGGATTATCGATGGGAGGCGGGCAGGCGTTGAATTTTGGTTTGGGGAATCTGGATGTGTTTTCATGGGTTGGCGGATTTTCTTCGGCCCCAAATACAAAAGCTCCTGAAGAATTGGTGCCAAACCCGGAAGAAACAAAGGAGAAGCTGAAATTGCTTTTGATTTCCTGCGGCGATGAGGATGGCCTTATTTCTTTCAGTAAACGTACTCATGATTATCTTGAAGCTTTCAAAGTACCTCACATTTATTATGTCGTAACCGGAGGGGGGCATGATTTTAACGTTTGGAAGAGTAGCCTTTATCAGTTTGTGCTTTTGGTATTTAAATAATAATCAGTATGATAATATTGTTTTTTTTACTAGTAAAGATTAAAAACTAATTTAATTCAGAAACAGGCAAAGTGATAAAATGGAAGTATATCATTGTCTTGATTATCATTTTATTCAATAATTTAAATGATACACGGGCTCAACAGGCGCATAACCCTGTCATATTTGCGGATGTCCCTGATTTGTCGATGGTTCGGGTTGGAGAGACTTATTATATGAGCAGCACTACAATGCATATGAATCCGGGAGTGCCAATAATGAAATCGAAAGACCTCATTAACTGGGAAATTATAGGTTATGCATACGATACGCTTGCAAACATAGATGCATTAAATCTTGTAAAAGGGAAAAGTGACTACGGCAGAGGTACTTGGGCAAGTTCTATTCGTTATCACAATAAAACATTTTATGTCTCAACTTTTTCAAGCACCACTGGGAAAACCTATATTTTTTCAACTGAGAACATCGAAAAAGGTAATTGGAAAAGAATTGAATTTAGTCCAAGTCTTCACGACCACACGCTTTGGTTTGATGATGACGGGAAGATTTATGTTATCTGGGGTGTTCGAAAATTAAAGATTGCTGAGCTTAAGGAAGATTTTTCTGGTCTTAAGGAAGGTACAGAAAGGGTTCTTATTGAAGATGCCAATATTCCTTCCGGACCGAACAGTGGTCTGGGAGAAGGCTCGCAGCTTTTTAAAGTCAATGGGAAGTATTATTTATTTAACATTACCTGGCCTCGCGGGGGAATGCGCACCGTTGTTATTCACCGGGCTGATAATCTTGCGGGACCATGGGAAGGAAAATTAGCACTTCAGGATATGGGAGTTGCCCAGGGCGGTTTGATTGACACCCCTGAAGGGGAATGGTATTCCTATCTTTTTCGCGATTACGGTTCGGTGGGCAGAATTCCATATCTGGTTCCTGTGAAATGGGAAAATGGTTGGCCGGTTTTGGGAATTGATAAAAAGGTTCCTGTAACACTGGAAAGTTTACCGGCCAACAGAAGTTTAATACCCGGAATTGTTAATTCTGATGACTTTACCAGAAAAAAAGGTGATCTTGCCTTGCCTTTAGTTTGGCAATGGAATCATAACCCCGACAATTCACTTTGGTCAATTTCTGAACGTAAAGGTTGGTTGCGACTAAAAACCGGTCGTATCGATACTTTATTTGTAAAATCGAGAAATACGTTAACCCAGCGTACTTTTGGCCCTGAATGTTCGGGGGCAACACTTGTAGATATCTCAAACATGAAAGATGGCGATTATGCAGGTTTGTGTGCATTCCAGCGGAAGTTTGGTCAGGTTGGAGTTAAGATGGTTAACGGGAAAAAGTATATTTTTATGATTAGCAACGAAACTGAAACTCCTGTTGAAATGGAAGCCGTTCCCCTTTCACAAAAGGAGATATATTTTAAGATTCATTGTAACTTTCAGGATAAAAGGGATATTGCAAACTTCTATTACAGCCTCGACGGGAAATCGTGGAATAAAATAGGAGGACAATTGCACATGCAGTACACCTTAATGGAGCACTTTATGGGTTACCGGTTCGGATTGTTTAATTATGCAACAAAAGCAATAGGAGGCCATGTCGATTTTGATTGGTTTCGAATAAATTAGGTAGAAATCTGAATACAGAATGGCAGGTTGATATTCTGTTGAATAAAATCAGATTGATAAAAAAGTATTACCAGCCTAAAAACAAAATTCCCGAAGCACTGAAAAGTATTAACATTCCGGCAACAAGGTGAAAGTATTTCTCCTGTTTCTTAAACTTTATCAGCGATGTTCCTTTGTGCCCCAGATAAACGGCAAGCATCATGGTTGCTATCGTGGCAATTCCAAAAATAAGGGCAACCATAAACATACCGATTGTACTGTTTTTGTAAGCCGGAAAAATTAGCATCGGAATCAATACTTCACACGGGCCAAAAACAAAAATCAGGAATAAAATCCAGGGAGTAATTTTTGTATTGTCTTCTTTTTGTTCTTCTGTTGGAAGATGTTGGAATTCCCGGATTTTTTTCGGCAATAAAAATTGGGGTAAATGAAAATGATGGCTATGTCTGATATACTTATAAATTCCAAAAAGAGTATAACCAACACCGAAGGCAAACAACATCCATCCGACAAGTTCTCCGCGGAAAGATTCAAAATATTCGAGCTTGTTTAAACTGATGCCAAGTGCAATTCCAATCATACCAATAATTACTGAACTTCCCACATGACCGATACCCGAAATAAACGTAATCCACATTGTTTTGGAACTTGACCACTGACGGGCTTTAGCCAATACAATAAACGGCAGGTAATGGTCGGGGCCAAGAATGGTGTGAATAAAACCCAATGATGCGGCCGAAATCAGTAAAACAGATAATTCGTTCATAATAAAAAGATTTACAATTTGTTGATTAATGAAGCCTGGCAGGCAGCCCCAAAACCGTTATCGATATTTACAACACTAATGCCGGCGGCGCAACTGTTTAACATGGCCAGCAATGCCGATAACCCTTCGAAATTAGCACCATATCCCACACTTGTTGGCACACCGATAACCGGTTTATCCACCAGTCCGCCAACCACGCTGGTTAAAGCACCTTCCATTCCTGCAACTACAATAATTACCCTCGCATTTCGGATGATTTCCAGTTTATTAAACAAACGATGAATTCCGGCAACACCTACATCGAAAATGGTTTCCACCTTATTACCAAGAAAACGGGCTGTAACTGCAGCTTCTTCGGCTACAGGCAGATCGGATGTACCAGCTGCCACTACGGCAATATATCCAGTGGATTTTTCATCTTCTGATTTTTTATGGACAATTGTTTTGGCTGTCGGATTATATTCGGCATCCGGAATAACAGCTTGAACAGCGGTTGCCATTTCTTTTGTTACGCGTGTTGCAAGAACATCAATGCCACTTTTAAACATTCGTTCTGCAATCAAAGCTACCTGTTCCGGCGTTTTTCCTGATGCATAAATTACCTCCGGCATTCCGGTACGTCGCTTTCGGTCGGTGTCAATTGTAGCGAAGCCCATCTCCTCAATTCCCCTTTTGGGCAGGTGTTCCAAAGCTTCAGTTAAATCAATTTCCCCGTTTTTATACTTTTCAAGAATATCTCTAGGATTCATAATTCAGTCAACTTTTGATTTACTGCTCTTTCAATTTCGGCGATACTAACTTTATTTTTTTTCGCGAGTTCCCTGCAATCATCAAATTCAGATTTGGAACGAACAGGTTTTCCATTTAAAAAACTCCGTTTTACATGAACTTTTCCATATTCAGTTTCAACTTCAACTGTTTCCCGCTTTAACATGTTCTTTCTAACTTGGTATTCGCGAATGCCCAGAGAAGTGCTGTTTGCAAAAATGATTTGTTTAAGTTTTTCCACCAGTTCTTCTTTGCTGAGAACCGAAAGTTTTGTAGCTGGTCGCGATTTTTTCATAATAATAGGTGAAAGCCATGCATCGCTTGCCCCGGCTTCAAACAGTTGCTCCAATAGAAAATCGTAATGCTCAGGATTCATATCGTCGATATTGCATTCCATAACGGTTGCTTCTTCTATAATTATATCGCTTTCCTTTTTTTTATCCTCACACAAAAAAACGCGCAAAACATTCGGAACTTCACTGTCGCGGTTTCCAATTCCATAGGCCGATTTAACAATGGGGTAATTCAGCTTATCCGTAAATTCATCTACCATTGCCACCAGAATTGCTGCCCCCGTTGGTGTTGTTGCCTCGTGGTTAACCAATCCGCTTTTTACAGGAATATTTTGCACAATTTCAGCAGTTGCAGGTGCAGGAACCGGCATAATACCGTGCGCACATTTTACAGTTCCACCTCCAAGTTGAATGGAAGAGGACATTACCTTGTCGACTTTTAGATAATCGAGACAAATTGCCGCACCAACAATATCAGCGATAGAATCTAAAGCTCCTACTTCATGAAAATGAACTCTCTCCACCGGGATATTATGAATTTTTGCCTCCGCAAAAGCGATAAGATTAAATATCTTCAGCGCATTAGTTTTTACCTCTTCTGAAAGTGTGCTGTTATTTATAATCTCTTCTACATGCCTTAAATGGCGGTGTTTTTCGTTTTCCTGGTTTTCAATAATTACATCGGCTTTCGTCCCCGAGATTCCTCTTCTCTGGTCTTTTTTTATTTCAAGATGAAATCCTTCAATGTTCAGCTTTTCCAGTTCTGAAATCAGATAATTGCTGTCAACGCCCAAATCTATCAGGGCGCCCAGATTCATATCGCCGCTGATTCCGGCGAAACAATCATAATACAATATTCTCATTTACTATTTATGTTTTTTAAAACTCGGTTTAATTTTCCTGAAACAAGTCCTTCTTTGTCAATTTTTAACTCTTCAAAACCAATATTCCTGATTTTTTCCACGACCTCTTGTTCTACCATTAGAAGCTTTTCCAATTCTTCTTTTCTTACTTCAATCTGGCCGTAAGTCCCATAATGTCTTACACGAACATCGTTAAAACCGTATTCGTTAAGAATATTTTCAGCATCTTCTATCTGGCGCAGCTTTTCGCTTGTAATGGTATGGTTGTACGGAACCCTGCTACTTAAACAAGGGCTGGAAGGTTTATCCCAATTCGGAAGTCCAAAATAGCGGGCGATATGTCTTAGTTCTTCTTTCGAAACCGTGCAATCGACCATTGGCGACAAAACTTTGTATTCGGCTGCTGCCTTTAATCCCGGACGGTAATCACCTAAATCATCACGATTGGTTCCGCTTAGAACATCAAATTCCGGGTACTTGTTTTTGATAGACTGAAGATCATGAAATAAATGCTCTTTACAGAAATAACAACGGTTTTCAGGATTTTTATTGTAGCGTTCATCGGCTAGTTCAAGGGTTTTGATGATTTCAAGGTGAATATCGAACTGATTACAGAAGTCTTTTGCAAATTCGAAATCCCTGCTTTTCAAACTTTCTGAATTAGAAATTACACCGATTGCATTTTCCTTTCCCTGAAATTTGCGCGATAAAAATAAAACAAGTGTTGAATCTATTCCTCCTGAAAACGCAACAATGGACCCCTTTCGCTTTGAAAACCAGATTTCCAGATCCTCAATTTTATTTTGAATATGTGAATTTAAGTCTTCCATCCCAATCATTTTTTTAATTCGGTAACATTTTCTTATAAAATCATAACACTGTATTTGTAAAAAAAATTAATCGGCTCGGCTCATCGTTAATTTGCCATTTTGCATTCCTTTGATACTGATTAATTTGTCGGCCAACTCAGTAAGCCGGCTTGCGATTCCCTTTATAGCAATAATTTCCATGTGTTTCGACTTATCCAGAATAATTCGTTGTGTCGATAAAATTTCCTGGTAATAGTTTACCTGTATTTCTGCAATCTGGTTTTGAATTTCCCTTTTATTCGGGTCATACAACAAAGTAACAGAGCCAGCCACATAATTGTTGCACTGCCACTTTTGTTCTACTGTATTTTTATTTACCAAATGCCGAATTGCCTGGGAACGGTTGGCAAAATGATTGGCTTTCACATATTCATCTAATGCATCCAGAAGTTCTTTTTCCAGCGAAACTCCAATTCTTGAAACTGTCATAATAACACCTGTTTTAAAAACGTATTACGAGAATCAAATATATTAAAATAACAATAGGAACTCAAATTTACGATTGTCAAATCAAATTCTACTCTTCCTTTTTTTTATGAACTGGTTTTGAATTCAATACGGCTACAACTAAAAACAATTTTTACATGTAAGCTTAATAATTGATTTTGTATTGGGCTTTGTGACCACTCCTTCATATACAGTTGAACTTATCGGCTTAGATGGTAAATGGCTAGTGGATTGCAGAGCAGGATTACATGAAATAAAAGGAAAAAATCTTTGGAAATACGATGATGATACTAAATTTACAGACGAAAATGCTTATAAAAAGTCGAAAGTGAAGAATATGTATCAGCAGGAACACGACGAATTGTTTGCTTCCATCAGGGGTGGTAAGCCTATGAACGATGGAGAGTGGATGACCCGTTCCAATTTGCTGGCCATGGCTGGTCGGATGGCTGCATATTCAGGAGAGACCATTTCATATGAACAAGCGCTCTCGTCAATGGAAGTGTTATTTCCAGGAAATATTTCATGGAACACAAAATATGACATACCAATTGCGGTACCAGGTATTACAAAATTTAAATAGAGAATATACCATGAACAGAAAGAGTTTCATTAAATCAGCAGCCCTGATGACCGGTGCGGCGACCTTTGTTTCTTCAACACTTTCAGCAAGTGTATCAGAGGCAAATGGCCCAAGTAAGGTTATATTAAAGAAAAGCATTGGCTTTGGCATGATTAAAGAGGAGTTATCTCTGCCAGACAAATTCAAATTGGCCAAAGACTTAGGATTTGACGGGATAGAGTTGAACAGCCCTATCGACCTGGGTATATCTGAAATATTGGAAGCCAAAGCAAAATCGGGGATCGAACTTCCGAGTGTAGTTAACAAAGACCACTGGAAGATGCCGCTATCCGACCCCAGTCCGGAAGTTCGGAAACAAATCATTCATTCTGTTGCCCAATCAATGCAGGAAGCGAAAGATTTTGGCGGCGACACAGTTCTGGTAGTTCCGGGTGTAGTAAACGAAAAGGTTAGCTATGAGCAGGCGTACATTACCTCCCTCAACACTGTTAGAGAATTGATTCCTTACGCCGAAAAAACCGGGATACAGATTGCCCTTGAAAACGTTTGGAACAATTTTCTGATTAGTCCCTTAGAAGCCAAAAGATTTATTGATGAAATCAACCATCCATTAATAGGTTGGTATTTCGATATTGGAAATGTTTTGCGTTACGGCTGGCCCGAACAATGGATTAAAACCCTGAATTCGCGCATCATGAAACTTCATATTAAGGAATACAGCCGTGAATTAATGAATACAAAAGGATTGTGGGAGGGGTTCAATGTTAACTTGCTCGAAGGCGATAATAACTGGCCTGTGGTAATGAAAGCCGTTAGTGAAATCAACTACAAAGGAGGATGGTTAACCGCCGAGGTTAGTGGAGGTGATAGAACCCGCTTAAAGGATGTCTCTGAAAGAATGGATAAAATTATAGCTTATTTGTAAGTGTTGCTTTAAGTAGCCCCAACTCTTTCTCTATAATAAATGCGTCAGACTAATATCACGAAAGAGGATGCTTGTATAAACTTGTGAAATTTCAAAACAAATGGCTGGAAATGGATTTAGAACATTTCCAAAAGGAGAAAAGGGCACTCTCCAGTCAATAAAAAAAGACCTACATTTCTGTAAGTCTTTTTTATTTAAACAGTAGCGAGAGGCGGGCTTGAACCGCCGACCTCATGATTATGAATCATGCGCTCTAACCAGCTGAGCTACCTCGCCATTATTTCAATTTTGCAAAGAATTAAACGCCAGCTTTTTCTGAGTGAAAAACCTTAAAAGGCTTTAAATTTCGCGGTGCAAATATAGTATTTATTTTTATTTACACTGATTTTTCTGATAAAAATTGACTTTGTGTAAAACTTGTATCAATTCGCGGGTTGTTAGTTCCAAACAGAATAATTATATTGGCCGAAAATCAAATGTATGACTGATAAGATAAGAATTCAATTTGAATATGTAATTAACTGTTCTCCTAAGGTTTTATTTAACAGACTTAGCACAGCATCAGGATTAACAGAGTGGTTTGCCGAAGACGTTCGGGTGAGAGGGAAGAAATATACTTTTATTTGGGAAGGAGCAGAGCAAACAGCTGAAATGACCTTATACAAGGAAAACAGGCTTGTGCGCTTTTCGTGGTTAGATGAAGACGATGTCTATTTTGAATTCAGAATAACACAGGACGAACTTACCGGCGATGTTTCATTGATTATTAACGATTTTATAGAACAAGGAGAAGAAGAAGAAGCAAGAGGATTGTGGGATACCCAGATTGCTGACCTGAAACATGTATTGGGGGCACTTTAATTTTATCTATCGGAATTCTTATCAAATTTAACCGGCTTGTTATCTGATCTGTTTTTCTTAACCTTTTTTTACTTTCCTAATCGTTAAAATAACTTAGTTTTGTAAGCGTTTCCTATTTTTAAATTAGTTGTATGAAACGACTGCATTGGTACGTAATAAAATCGTTTATGGGGCCATTTTTTATGACCTTCTTTATCGTTGTATTCGTACTTCTGATGCAATTTCTCTGGAAATATGTAGATGATTTAGTGGGGAAGGGGCTGGATATGAAAGTTCTTGGCGAAATGCTTTTTTATGCTTCTTTCGGACTTTTGCCATATGCTTTCCCGCTTGCCATGCTGTTGGCTTCGATTATGACTTTTGGATCTTTGGGCGAAAATTATGAGTTGGTTGCAATGAAGGCATCCGGAATATCGCTTTTTAGAATTATGCGGCCTTTGATTGTTATTGCGATTTTTGTTACAATCATCGCATTCTATTTTGCAAATAATATTTTGCCTCAAACCAATTTAAAGTTTACTACCTTAATGGTAAGCGTCAAACAGCAAAGGCCGGAACTTGTCCTTCAACCGGGAGTTTTTACTAATGAGATTGATGGTTACAGCATAAAGGTTGGCGAAAAGAACAAAGAATCGGACATGATGTATAACTGGATGATTTATGATCATACCAAAAATAAGTCTAATGAAAGTGTTACGGTTGCGGATTCTGGTTACCTGAAAATTACAGAAGATAAAAAATATATGGTTCTGACCTTGTATGATGGTATTAACTATTCAGAATCAGAAGACAATAACCGAAACAGGAGAGACATAAATAAACGTCCGTTCCGGCGCGATAAATTCAAGGAGCAAACCATTCGGGTTCAGGTTCATAATTTCGATTTTAACCGGCGTGATGAAGGAATATATAAGAACTGGTACCGAATGCTAAACATAAAAGAATTATATCTGCAGGAAGATACATTAAATGATAAATATTTATCGCAGCTACGTAATTTCTTATTTCAGATAAATATAAATCCGACGATTACAAAAAGAATGAACAATCTAACCGCAGTAAACGATTCATTGAAACGCAAACTTGACCTTCATCCCGATTCTATTTTTAATTTCGATTCTTATTTTGGAACCATTGATAAATGGGTTAAAGCCGAAATTGCGGAAAGAGCTTTAGGAAGTGCCCGAAACAACATGCAAAACTTAAATATTTATCAGGGGCAATTGTATGAAAGAAAAAAAACAATCAATAAATACGAAATGGAACGACACCGAAAGTTCACACTTTCAGTCGCTGTGCTTATTTTCTTTTTTATTGGTGCCCCATTAGGAGCAATCATTCGAAAGGGGGGATTGGGAATGCCTGTTGTTGTTTCAATACTATTATTTATTGCCTATTACATTGTTTCTATGACGGGCGAAAAGTCAGCCCGTGAAGATGTTTGGCAAATGTTTACCGGAATGTGGTTTTCATCGTTTGTATTTCTACCCGTAGGAATTTGGTTGTCGTATAAAGCGGGAGCAGATTCGGCGATTATGTCGGCAGAAACATACACTCGCTTTTTCAATAAACTTGGGCTAGGAAACTTATTGAAAAACAAAAGAAAAAAGAAAGATGAGAATTCTGCAGGTAACAAATAAAGTTCCGTATCCGACAAACGACGGTGGTGCTATTGCCTGTATGAATCTGACACGGGGTTTTTCATTGTTGGGACATAAAGTTACCATACTCGCAATGAATACGGTAAAGCATCATACCACCCTCAATGAGATGCCGGAGAATATTAAGGAACTGGCAGAATTCAAACTGGTAGATGTTCCTGCAAAAATTACACGTATTTCAGCCTTGCTTAATTTGGTTTTTAGCAAGCAACCTTACAATGCAGTTCGCTTTATTTCGAAAACTTTTGAAGTTGAGTTGGAGAAAATATTAAAAGAAAACTCTTTTGATATTGTTCAGTTGGAAGGGCTTTATGTTTGCCCTTATATTCCTGCAATTAAACGAAATTCAACAGCAAAAATAGTTTACCGCGCGCATAATATTGAGCACGAAATATGGAATAGAACTGCTGCTTTGGCTACCGGTTTAAAAAAGTGGTATCTAAAAAATCTTTCAAAAAGAATACGACGATTTGAAAAGGAAATGCTGAATACCTACGATTTTCTTGTTCCTATTACCGAGCGCGACGGAATAATTCTGAAAAAAATGGGGAATAACAAACCGTTACATGTGTCTCAAACAGGTATCGATTCCTCGATGTTAATACCCAATGCAAAGAATCTGGAACATCCTTCCCTGTTTCATATTGGGTCGCTTGATTGGGCGCCCAACCAGGAAGGACTCATCTGGTTTCTGGATAATTGCTGGTTGGAGATTCATGAAAAATATCCAAATCTGAATTTTTATATTGCAGGTAGAAATGCCCCTGTTTGGTTTCAACGAAAACTAGTTTTGCCAAACATTATTTACATGGGAGAAGTGTCTGATGCTTATGAATTCATCAATTCAAAATCAATTATGGTTGTTCCACTTAACTCGGGAAGTGGAATGCGAATAAAGATTATTGAAGGAATGGCGCTCGGAAAACCCATTGTAACTTCAATAATTGGAACAGAGGGGATTTCGACTACTTCGGGCAAAAACATTATAATTGCTGAAGATAAACAAGGTTTTATTGAAGCTATTTCAAGACTGATTGAAGATCGTGATTTTTTTGACAATATCAGTAAAAATGCGATTGAATATATTCACGAGAATTTTGATAATTTAGCTTCTGCCGGGGCACTGATTGAATTTTATAAACAGCATATTTAATGGGTTTAATACTCGTTTTCTGGATACTTCTTTTTATTCTGTTTTATACTTATGCCGGATATGGATTTGTATTGTATTTTCTTCTGAAAATAAAGCATTTAATTGCTCCAAAGCGAATTGAAGAAGTTGATGCTGACTATGAACCGGAGGTTTGTCTCTTTGTAACGGCTTTTAACGAAAAAGATTATGTCGAACAAAAAGTGAGAAATTCCTTTTCACTTGATTATCCCAAAGAAAAAGTTCAGTATTTGTGGATTACGGATGGTTCCAACGATGGCACATCAGAGCTACTTCAAGAATATGATAATATTGAAGTGCATCATTTGTCTGAAAGAAAGGGGAAAATGCATGCGATGAATCGTGGGATAAAATTCGTTAAAGCCCCTATTGTAATTTTTTCGGATACAAACACTACTTTGGGTAAACAGTCAATTCGGGAAATGGTAGCAAAATTTAGTAATCCGGAAATTGGTTGTGTTGCAGGCGAAAAACGCATCCTTGAAAAAGAGGAAGATGATGCTGCCGGTGCCGGTGAAGGTTTGTACTGGAAACTGGAATCGTGGATTAAAAATATGGACGCTGAACTGAATTCAGCAGTGGGTGCAGTAGGTGAATTATTTGCCATAAGAACCGAATTATTTCGGGAAGTTGAAAAGGATACGCTGCTGGATGATTTTATTATTTCGTTACGAATTGCCCAGAAAGGATATAAAATTGCTTACGCACCAAATGCTTATGCCGAAGAAACAGCTTCGCTTAATGTAAAAGAAGAGTTAAAACGAAAAATTCGGATTGCGGCAGGGGGAATCCAGACTATTTTTCGCTTGAGGAGTCTTTTAAACCCATTTAAATATGGGGTTCTTTCATGGCAGTACATTTCACACAAAGTACTTCGCTGGACATTAGCTCCAATTTCACTCTTCCTCTTTTTTCCAGTAAATCTAATAATTGTTGCAGCACGCGATAGTTGGGCTGGTCTTGATTTTTATACTTCTGTTCTATACCTGCAGATTTTATGTTATTTCCTCTCAATTATCGGTTGGTATTTTGAAAATCGGCGCGTTCGGTTAAAAGTATTATTTGCACCTTACTATTTTGTCTCAATTAATTATGCAGCCATTAGAGGGATATTTCGGTATTTCAAAGGAAATCAGACTGTTAATTGGGAGAAATCGAAACGTGCAGGAAAATAATTAGAGCTTTTTTTTACTTTCATCCGGCTGGCAATTAAATTCTTCAACGGGGTCAATCATTAATACTCATAATTAACAATAGAACTTTGTGAGCCTGTTTTCGAAATAATTGTTGTAATTTTGCGCCTGATTTTTAAAAACCGTGGCATGAGTGAAATAAAGCTAAATGCAATCCCTGATGCTATTGCAGCTATACGAAATGGAGAGCTGGTAATAGTTGTTGACGATGAGGATAGAGAAAATGAAGGGGATTTTATTGTTGCTTCTGAAAAAATTACACCAGAGATTATCAATTTTATGACCATTCATGGTCGGGGATTAATTTGTGTGGCTTTGCCCGAAAAGAGGTGTGAAGAATTACATCTTGATTTAATGGTGGGTAAAAATACATCGCATCACGAAACACAGTTTACCGTTTCTGTTGATGCTATTCATCCTGAAGTTACTACCGGTATTTCTGCAAAAGATCGTGCAATTACAATACAGATGTTGGTGGATGAAAATACCAAACCGGAGGATTTAGGGCGTCCTGGGCACATTTTCCCGCTGAAAGCAAAAGAAAGGGGAGTCTTGCGTCGCAGCGGGCATACAGAGGCAGCTGTAGATTTGGCAAGGCTTGCAGGTTTGTATCCATCAGGTGTGTTGGTTGAGATTATGAATAATGATGGTTCAATGGCCCGCTTACCTGAGCTGATTCCTATCGCAGAAAAGTTTAATCTTAAAATTGTATCCATTAAAGATCTTATTTCTTATCTGGTTCAAAGCGAAAGTTTAATTGAAAAAGGTGAAGAAGTAATGTTACCGACGCATTTTGGTGAATTTAAAATTGTACCGTTTCGCCAAAAATCAAATGGAGTTGAACACGTTGCATTAATTAAAGGAGAATGGGAACCAGGAGAACCTATCTTAACCAGGGTTCACTCTTCTTGCATGACCGGTGATATCTTTGGTTCATTACGTTGCGAATGTGGAGATCAGTTGCATAAAGCAATGGAAATGATAGAAAAAGAAGGGAAAGGTGTAATTGTTTATATCATGCAGGAAGGCCGTGGAATTGGGCTTCTGAATAAAATTGCGGCTTACAAATTACAGGATCAGGGACTTGACACAATTGATGCAAATATTCATCTTGGGTTTAATCCGGATGAACGTGATTATGGTGTTGGTGCACAAATTTTACGGAATTTGGGTGTGACAAAAATGAAACTTTTAACCAATAATCCGGTGAAACGAGTTGGCCTTGAAGGTTTTGGCCTGGAGGTGTCTAAAATTATTCCGCTGGAAATTAAGCCAAATAAATACAATCAGAAATATTTGAAAACCAAGCGAGACAGGATGGGGCACCATCTGGGAAATTTAAATTACGATTGAAATTAAAAGGAGTTTCTTTTTCTGAAAATGTGCATAAACATATTTGTTCAGAACGAAAGCAAGCTAATTTCTTTGGACCTGTTAAACTAAACTAACTCGAGAAAAATATATGTTCTTTATATGAAATGTATTTGATTTGCACCTTGTTTGGTATGATATAAATTATTTAAATTTAGAATCGAATTTAAAACTTAAAATTATGGATGGAAAAACAAAAGCGATTGTCGCTCACATTACTTACATTGGGTGGATTATTGCCCTGGTAATCAACATGAATGAAAAAGACGAAATAGCAAGCTTTTATATTCGTCAACTTCTTGGTATTTATCTATTCAGCATTGTAATTGCATTTATTCCAGTCGTCAATCTGATTGGGTGGATATTTGCTTTGGTTTTTTGGATTTTAAGTTTAATTGGTGCGTTAAACGGAGAGATGAAAGAAACACCGGTTATTGGAAAATATTTTCAGGACTGGTTTAAAGGTTTGTAAAATTTGTTACCGCTCAATAAAAAAAAGACAGGTTTTTTCAAGCCTGTCTTTTTTATTTCAATTTGTTTCTTCTTCACTTTTTTTCCGATCCCTGTACTTTTGTATCATATACATTCGAAACTCGTTTTCGGCTTTATAAAGTTTAAGAACTTTCTGAGGTGGTAAAATCTTAAGAAACTCATCGTTATACTTTACCATTAGCGCACCTTCTTTTTGCATATTGCCTGCATAGTCGTGGGTAAGTTCTATTATTTCTTTATCCGAAAGAGATTCTTCTGCTTCTTTTACTTTTACTTCCAAATCGCGACGGCATTTCTGTGCTTCCCAGCGTTTGTTTTCAAGTTCATTGTAAATTGGCCAGAACTTTTGTGCCTCGGTCGGAGTCAATTCCAGTTTGTCGGTCAAAAAAGAAATTTTTTCAGATCTTATTTTTTGCCACCTGGATTTGTGCTCATCATTCTGTGCTTTTACTACTCCGCCATTAAATAAAATAATAATGCTAAATAAAAATATGATTCGCTTCATAATAAAATTAATAATCGGTTCCAATATATACATCGTAATCAGAAATGCTTGCACTCAGGTAGTTTAATAAATCGTCATCGCTTATTTCTACTTTTTGCACAGGTTCACTCAGCAAAACATAAAAGGAATTTTCGTCCATTCCTTCCACCATCGTGCGATATTCGTAATCGATAAATTCATTTCCCAAATTTGTATTATCTACCATTTCCTTTGGGGTAAATAATTTTAATGGCCAGTAAACAAGCATTAAAATTAACGCAAAACTGGCAGCAAGCCCCAAAGCGGGTTTTAGCACACGAATTATTAGGTTTTGTGGTTCGGGAACTTTCATAGATTCTGCATCCAGCTTGTTTTGTAGCCGGGCAGAAAAATCATCGAAGTAATGATTGGGCACACGGAACGGTTGCCCTTTCTTTAAGTTCGATAATTCTGAAAACTTATTTTTAGATTCATCCATTTTTCCCATTTTATTGATTTGACTTTATCTTTCAAAAAAGGTTTAAACTCAAACAATTAATCTTTGTTTTTAAAGTATTCTTCTATTTTTTTTGCTGCATGGTGAAATGATGCCTTCAGTGCACCAACAGAGGTGTCTAATATTTCCGACATGTCTTCATATTTCATTTCATCAAAATATTTCATATTAAAAACAATGCGCTGTTTTTCTGGTAACTGTAATATAGCCTCCTGTAATTTCATCTGGATTTCATCGCCATCGAAGTAAGGATCGGAGGTTAAATTGCCCATCAAAAATTCGCTGGTTTCGTTGGTGGATATAAAATTGCGCTTTTTATTCGAGTTGATTAATGTAAGTGATTCGTTTGTTGCAATTCTGTATAACCAAGTGTAAAGAGTCGATTCTTCTCTGAATCCTTCAATGCTTCTCCACACTTTTACAAAAGTGTTTTGAAGAACATCGTCGGCATCATCATGATTCATTACAATTTTTCGGATATGCCAGTACAAACGTTCCTGATATTTTTTAACCAACATCTGAAAGGCATATTCTCGCGTGGAATCATCCTTTAGGCTGGTAATTAAATCACGATCGTCAGTATCCATAAAAGAAATTTAAATTAAGACCTTACAAGTAAGTAAAGGTTTAATTGTCAGCGAAAACGAAATAGAATTATTAGAAAAGATTAACAAAATATGATTTGTCTATATTCTAAAATTAAGCCCTTCTTCTTTTAACTGATTGTAAATAGCCACGTCAAAAGAATATAGTTTGGCGGCCCGGTGAGCAACGTTTAATTGTTTTTCGTTGGTGTCAACCAGTAATTTCATGTTCAATATTTTCTTTCTGAAGTTACGGGTGTCAAGTTTCTTACCTAGAATAATTTCGTAAAGCGATTGAAGTTCGGTTAACGTAAATTTTTCAGGGAGTAAATGAAATCCGACCGGGTGGTATTGAACTTCTTCTCGTAGCGTTCTTAATGCCTTTTCAATAATTGCTCTTGTATCAAATATTACCTCAGGTAACTTTTCAAATTCAAACCATTTTACCGATTTTACTACTGGTGACAGTTTTAAATCGTAATAGTCGGGGTTGATTAACGCATAATATGCTACGGTTAAAACTCTGGAATGAGGAACTCTATCAAGTGCTCCAAATGTTTTGAACTGTTTTAGATAAACATCTTCAATGCCGGTTGAAATTTGCAGTATTTTTTTTGCATAACAATCCAAATCTTCGTCTTCTGGCAGGTGTGTTCCAATTAACCCCCAGAATTTATCAGTAGCCAACGCAGGATTTTTCTTAAAAATATCTTCAATCTGGTCATATTCTTCCTGAGAAGTCAAAAACTTCTTCAGTAATTCAGGTTCGGCCTGCCACAGTAAAACATTAAGTTTGTTATCTCGGAATCCAAAAACAACACAGTCAACAGAAACGCTTTTTAAAATCATAAGTGTTTAGTTTTGACAAATGTACATATTGAAATGCTATTTTCAATCTATTTTTAATAATAGTAACTTAAAGAATGCAAATATATTAACTCAATTTTAACGGTGGAGTTTTCAGTCATGAAAAATGAATTAAAAAATTACCTTTGCGAAAAATTTTAAAAGAAAAAGATGGCCTTAAAATGTGGAATTGTTGGTCTTCCAAATGTTGGTAAATCAACGCTCTTTAATTGTTTGTCGAGTGCAAAAGCTCAATCTGCAAATTTCCCTTTTTGTACAATAGAACCCAATGTTGGTGTTATTACTGTACCCGATGAGCGTTTGATTAAATTAACAGAAATTGATAAACCGAAAAGAGTAGTACCAACAACTGTAGAAATTGTTGACATCGCAGGATTAGTAAAAGGTGCGAGTAAGGGGGAAGGTTTAGGAAACCAATTTCTTGCAAATATCAGGGAAACTGATGCTATTTTGCATGTGTTGCGCTGTTTTGAGAATGATAATATTACTCACGTGGATGGTTCTGTTGATCCGGTTCGCGATAAAGAAATTATTGATGTTGAGTTACAGTTAAAAGATTTGGAAACCATTGATAACCGAATTGATAAACTAAAAAAACAGGCGCAACATTCCAGTGATCCGAAAACGAAAAAAATGTATGAGCTGGCAGTTCGATATAAGCAAGTATTGGAAGAAGGAAAATCGGCAAGAACTTTAAAATTGTATGAGGAGGAAGCTCGGATTGCAAAGGAGTTCTACCTGCTGACCAACAAACCGGTAATGTATGTTTGCAATGTTGATGAAGCATCAGCAAAAAACGGAAATCATTTTGTAGATAAAGTAAAAGAAGCGATAAAAGATGAAGATGCCGAGTTACTTGTTATTGCTGCAGCTACTGAAGCCGATATTGCAGAATTGGAAGACTATGAAGAAAAACAGCTTTTCCTGGAAGAATTGGGATTAGCTGAGCCGGGAGTGAATAAACTAATTCATGCTGCTTATCATCTGCTGAATTTGAAAACATACTTTACAACCGGACCTGATGAAAGTCGTGCATGGACTTTTACTGCAGGAACAAAGGCTCCGCAGGCTGCAGGAATTATACATACCGATTTTGAGCGCGGTTTTATCCGGGCCGAAGTAATTAAATATGATGATTATGTTCGGTTAGGTTCTGAAAGTGCATGCCGAAATGCAGGAAAAATTGCTGTTGAAGGAAAAGAATATGTGGTTCAGGATGGAGATATAATGCATTTTCGATTTAATGTGTAGAGACAAAACAGAACAGAAAAAAAGGGTTGGCAAATAAAAAATGCCAACCCTTTTTTTTGCCTGAAAATTTCCGGATTAACGTTGTGGCTGAGCATCGCTCATATCTTTGATAATGCCATTTTTATCAACTTTAATCTGAACATCTTTTGCTACTTCCAGAATAATTGTGGTTTCTTTAACCTCTGCAATTTTTCCGTAAATCCCGCCTGTAGTAACAACTTGATCGCCTTTCTTCAACGATTCACGAAATTTCCTTGTTTCTTTTTGGCGTTTCATTTGCGGACGAATCATAAAAAAGTAGAACACAACTACAATAAGTAGTAAGGGCAAAAAGCTCATAAACGGATTGGGTTCCTGTCCTTCCACAGGTTTCATCATCAAAATAATATTCAACATGATCTATAAATTTTAAGATTTAATTTCAAATAGTTCATTTTTTACTTCAGCAAAAATAACCAATTGTTTTGTTTCTTTGCAATTCGACTGAATTTCAATTGTTTTTAATTGTCTTCCAAACAGCCCTGACGAATCAAATTCGACTTCGATTTTACCTTTTTCATTAGGTTTTACCGAACTCTTTGAAAAATAAACTCTTACGCAGCCACAGTCAGATTCAGCATTTTCAATAATTAAATCGCTATTCCCGGTGTTTGTATAAACAAAACTAAAGACTGCTGTTTCTCCAGCAGTTAATTTTCCAAAATCGTGCATTTCTTCATCAAACTTTATTTCCGGAGTTCCTTTTGCTGTTTTGTTGCCCGACTCTTGTTGTTGCTTTTTTTCAGCACAGGAAAAACAAAAAATAATTATGCCGATCAGGAAATAGATTTTCATTGTTCGCCAATTAAACCCCGCCCCAGTTTTTTTATTTTTTCTTCCTTTTTCAGGTCTTTTAATGTTTTATCAAGAATGCCGTTTATAAAATTACGGCTTTTGTCGGTGCTGTAATATTTTGAAAGTTCAATGTATTCATTCATTGATACTTTGGTTGGAATTGAAGGGAAATACAGAAATTCGGTAATAGCCAGTTGCATAATTAGAATATCCATAAACGCAATTCGGTCCACATCCCAGTTTTTCGAATGTTCTTTTATTATTTCCCGAAGTTCGTCATGATTGAGAATGGCTTTTCTCAGCAAATCTTTTGTAAAGTCTTTGTCTTCAATATCCTTGTAAAGCGGCATTAAACTTTGGTCAGAATCACTTAATTCGTTGAACTTTTTAATTGTTTTTACAATCATTGAAACCACAAACTCTACATCGTCATTCCAGTAAATACTTTCTTCTTCTAAAACCTCGTACAAGTCTTCAGAAACTAGAATGATTTTATTGAAGAGCTTCTCTATAAATTTACGGTCGTCCAGGTAAGAGCGGGTTTTGTCCTTCATGTACTCGGTGTAAAACTCCGACTCGGTCACAAAAAGATACAATTCTTTTATCAGTTCCGGATGGTTTATCCAGCTCATCTTTTTTTGATTCAAATACGCTTTTAACTGTCGGTTGTCGCGTAATTGTTGTATAAACCGGTTGGTAATAAATTTTGTATTCGGATGAAGATCTTCCTCTGTTGGCTGGTGTTTATTCCTCTTCAGTTCAATTCTGCTTTCAGCATAATCTGCAATTTCAATTACCAGCGAAAAAAGATAGTGGTAAAGATCGTATGATTTATGTATGCAGAAAAAGAGTTCTTTTTCGGTGTTGTTAATCGATTTTTCCTCGGAAGAGTAATAGGCGTAAAGCATTTGCAACACCTTGGTTCTGATAATTCTTCTGCTAATCATTTTAAATGAACATCCTGTTTTGTGGGCGCAAAATTATATTTTTTTTGAATCTAATGCCACTTTTGTTTTTAATAATATTAAAAGATAAGAATTAAGAACCAAGATTTAATATTGCCCGGTATGGGTTATATTATCTGGTAGATTATTGGAAAAAGGCTGATTATTTTCTTTTTCTTCAATTTTTTTTTGTATTTCTGTGGCTTCTGTGTTATTTTCTTGTTTTTGAGTCATATAGGTGCTTTTTCTGTATTCGGAAAGAAGCTCTTCGTTAATTGCTTCCTCTTCTTCCCATTCAAATTTATCGCGGCGAATAATGTATTTACGGTAATATACAGCCAGAACAACTCCTGAAACAGATCCCCAAAGATGTCCTTCCCACGAGACTTCCGGATTTATGGGGAAAAGGCCCCAGATTAACCCTCCGTATAAAAAAACAACCATGACCGAAAGTGTTAATAAGCGAACATCATTTCGAATTACGCCGCTTACAAAATGAAACGAAGCCATTGCATAAACCACACCGCTGGCACCAATATGCCAGGCTTCGCGTCCGGCAAGCCACACACTCAGATTGGCCAAAAAATACAACAGAAAAAAAATGCGGTATGAAATCCGGCGATAAAAATAGATAAGGGCAAAAAGAAGGATAAAAAACGGAATAGAGTTAGAAATGAGGTGGTCGAAATTGGCATGAATAAACGGAGCAAATAAAATTCCCGGCAGGCCTTTTAAATGATGCGGGAAAATACCAAACCGAACCAAGCTTATCCCCATGGTGTACTCAATAATCTTAACTATCCAGAAAGCCATTACAAAAGCACCTGAAAACAACAGACTATGAAAAAATATGCGTTTTTCCATTTCCGAATCCAATCGTTTGGGGTTACTGGGATAATATTTGAATAATGGCATAAAATTAAAAAACCAAATTTCAAAGGTCAAATTACAAATAAAAACCAATTCAGAAAAAGACCAATACGATATACTTTAGTGAAATTAGGATTTTGGAGTTTATTTAAGATTTGGATTTTGAGCAGTTGTTATGTCTTTTTCAAAAGTTCCTTTATTAAGGAAACAAACTCATATATCTCTGTTTCTGTGGTATCAAACGAAGTCATCCATCTTACTTCGTGTTCTGCTTCATTCCACATGTAAAAAAAGAAACGCTCTTTTAGCTGTTCTATAATTTCAGGTGGCACAATGGCAAAAACTCCATTAGCATCAACCGGTTGTGTAATTTTTATTTCAGGAATTTTTAAAACTTCAGTTTCAAGAAGTTTTGCCATTTTGTTTGAATGCGTTGCATTTTGCTTCCATAACTCGTTTTCAAAATAGGCAATGAATTGCGCTGATGTAAAACGCATCTTCGAATAAAGCTGCATACTTTGTTTCCTGATATATTTAGTGTAATTTGTCAAGTCAGGATTGAAGAAAAGAACAGCTTCTCCCAGCATCATTCCGTTTTTTGTGCCACCAAACGATAAAATATCAACACCGCAATCTTTGGTAAAGGCTTTAAAATTCAGGTTTAGAGAAACGGCAGCATTGGCAATTCGCGCACCATCCATGTGCAGAAGCATATTGTTTTTATGCGCCAAATCGGCCAAAGCTATAATTTCGGATGGTTGGTAAACGGTTCCCATTTCGGTAACCTGCGAAATAGAAATCACTTTTGGCTGTGAATGGTGTTCAAAATCGAACCCCTTTAAATGATGAAGGATTGATTCCGGAGTTAATTTCCCATTTACAGGTTCAACCGGTAATAATTTGCAACCCGTAAATTTTTCGGGAGCGCCACATTCATCTTCCTGAATATGCGCTGTTTCAGCACATATAATCGAATTAAAACTTTGTGTAGCAGTTGATAAACCTAAAACATTTGCACCTGTTCCGTTAAAAACAAAAAATACTTCGGTTTCTTCGCCAAAATTATTTTTAAAAACCTGAACTGCTTTTTCAGTAATCGGATCGCCGCCGTAGCCAACAACATGACCAACATTGGCATTTTCAATAGCTTTTAAAATTAAAGGATGAATCCCTGAATTATTATCACTGGCAAAACCTTTTTTCATAGTGCAGAGTTTATATAGTACGAATAGTATTTAGAATGTACTTTGGTGGCAAATATAACAAGAGATTGTTCATTATTCAATTTAATTTTAGGATAAGATTTACGTGGAAAGCATTGTATTTCATAATAAATCAAATTCAAAAATGTGAATGAGAAGATAGTCGGATAATTTACTTGTAATGTTTTAACTTCGGGCATACTTATTAAAAAGAAACCGGGAACGTTAATTGCAATTATGGAGAGTCTCACTTTATCTCAGAAAATTTACCTGCTTGGTATTCATCCTAAAAAGGGTGGCATAATTTCTCCAGCTTACACTGCAATGGATTATTGTATTTTGGGAGCACTGTTTCTTGAATTGTATCAGCTTAAGAAGATTAAAATTATTAATAAGCGGATAGTATTGATTGATGGAAAAACAGATAACGAATTATACCGTTTTATTCTTGAAAAAATTGGCAGGTCGGAGAAATCGAGAAGAATTTCTCACTGGGTTAATAAATTCTATTTCTCGTTAAAATATATCCGGAGTGTAACTCAGCACCAGCTGGCTCAAAAGAAAATTATTGTAATGGAGCAAAAACGATTTCTTTTTTTTACATGGAATACCCCTTATATTTATGATAAACAATTTGTGACAAAATTCCTCACCGAGGTTGAAAAACAGATTTTGCAAAACCCTTCTTCTGAAACAGAAATTTTTCTTTTGTCTTTTATTAAGCCGGCGGGATTAATACGAAGAATATTTCCTGAGCGCGAGAAAAGAAGACAGGCCGGTAAAAGGTTAACCCGATTAATGAATACCAATCCGGTTTCTATTGCTGTAGCCGATTCTATTGCGGTTGCAAAAGCTGTAACGCAATCAATTTCTACCGTTTCTGCGTCACATAATTCGGTTACATGAAAGAAAAAATAAATATTTTCTGGTTTCGGCGTGATTTGCGTTTGAATGATAATGTTGGGCTTTTTCATGCACTGGAAGCCAGTCTTCCGGTTTTACCAATTTTTATTTTCGATAAAAAAATCCTGGGTAAATTAAGTTTGAAGACGGATGCAAGGGTGACTTTCATTTATCATCAGCTTGAAAAGATAAAGCAGGAACTGGAAAAAGCAGGAAGATCATTAAAAGTGCTGCATTCAACTCCATTGGAAGCTTTTCAGGGGCTTTGGACTGAGTACGAAATAAAAACAGTTTTTACAAATCGGGATTATGAACCTGATGCGTTGGAAAGGGATACTGAAATGGAGAACTTCTTAAAATCGAAAAATATCGGATTTCTGACGTTCAAAGATCATGTGATTTTTGAAAAAAACGAAATTGTAAAAGACAACGGAGAACCTTACACTGTTTTTACACCGTACAGTAAAAAATGGAAATTGCTTCTGGCAGATAAAACGATACCTCAGTTTAAGTCGGAAAAATTATTAAGCAAAGTGCTGCAAAATAAACCTTTTCCAATGCCAACGCTCGAAAACATTGGATTTGAAGAGAGTAGAATATCGATTCCCATGTCGGA
>JAWKKP010000023.1:0-115291 GCA_041393215.1 Draconibacterium sp. | reverse complement strand
CAATCACTGGGTTAAGATTGTTATAAATACTCACCGAGCTTGTGGGCACAAATGTTAATGCATAGTTGGTTAGAAACGAAGTGACAACTGACGACAAGGTTCCTAAATACAATACTGAAAGTAAGAATGAAGGTTCTAGTAAAGGCTCAAAAAAAGTATTTAAATCGCCGGTTGTTACATGCCTGGTAATCCCAATTGAATTAAATACGATAAATGCAATGCTAATCATTATTGCTGTCAGGCTTGACGAATCATAACGTTGCATCAGCCTTTTTCCAATCATGTAATAGCCAACGGTACACAACACTGAAAGAACAAGAAATAGATTACCCTCCCAGCTTTCCGTTTGTATGCCCCCTTTGTATAGAAAAATGTAGGCCAACCCAAGGAACGACAAGGCAACGCCAATTTTTTGCATTAATGTGGTTTTCTCTTTTAAGAATAACGCACCTGCGATAATGGTAAATGTGGGCGATAATGCAAATATAATTCCGGCTTGAGAAGCAGTGGATGTTTCCATTCCTACGGTTTGAAATCCAAAAAACAGAATGGGGTAAAAAAGAGAAACAAATAAAATGGATACCCAATCTTTCGAAAGTATTTTTGGAAACTTGATTTTCCTGAAACTCGCGAGTAGCAGAATCAATATAAATGCAATGGTAAAACGATGCGCCAGCAAATCATAGGCATCTGCTTCTCGTAATCCGATTTTCACAAAAATAAAGGATAGCCCAACAATTAGTGTAACGATGGCTAAACCCAGATTCGCCAGCACTTTCCGATTTTTTATTTTATTTATTGTTTTCACACTTCATCTTTTTAAATTATTCTGAAACGAGCATGTAAAATATTTACACCCAAGAGTATGATTAAAACACATGCGAGTTCCATACTATACCTTTGAAAACAAACAATTTTAATAGTATGAAATAACTATCGTATCGCGGCTAACCGTAAAAGCACCAAAGTAACCCAGCACATCACCCGAAAGGTTGGTTACAGGATTGGCCGGGTTGGCATTGCCAATCATTCCGCTCTCGAAAAGTGCTGCCAGTGTACGGTAGTATTCGTAAGTTGATTCGGCCAGGGTTTGCAATTCAAGCACCACGGTATCTCCCGGAAAAAACTGTTCTTCGTCCCAGCGCAGTGCAATTTCGTTGCCATCAACATAGGCATCGTCATAAACAAGTAGCACATCATCCGGAGCCGACAATTCATTAATACCTGAAACTTTTAGCCGGTAAAAATTTTCAACTTCTGGCGGATCATCAAAATGGCAATTTACAAGATAGCCTCCCGAGAACTCCAGGTAACCCGGAGTTGGCTCAATCGATATTGAATCGATAAAAACTTTGTTCGGCATTTTTACTTCAGCAGTATATTCTTCACCTTCAAGCTCAACGGTTAATGTATATTCGTTGCCTTCAATTCCCGGCAGAAATTGGGTATAAACTCCGGGAGCTGTTTCATTTAAGTGGTGAATGTTTCCCATATTGTCAGCCACTGTGACAACAGCACCGGATGCGTTTGGGTAAACCCCCGGCTCAAAATAATCGACTGATTTAGTGAGTCTGATTTGTAAGGTATCGTTTATATCGTTAACAGCACCATCGATAACCAGCTTGGGCTCAATAGAGTCGAGTTCAATGTCGATGATATCGCGACAAGAGGAGAAAAGGGCAACGATGCCCGATAGTATTATGAATGCTTTTATCGTTTTCATGCTTTAAAATTTAAAATTGTAGGTAACTGATGGAATCATTTGAAACAGCGCTAAGCGCTCGGCTTCAGTTTGTGCCGGGTTGTTTTCATTTTCCTGAAAGGTGATGGAGAACGCATTTTTTCTTCCGTAGGCGTTGTAAAGCGAAAAACTCCAGCTCGATTCAAAACGCTTTTTCTTTTTTGGGGTGAATGTGGCCCCCAAATCCAGCCTGTGGTAATCGGGCATGCGATACGCATTACGCGACGTATAAACCGGTACCGTAAACCCGTCAACAGAATATTTCCCGCTTGGGAATGTTATTGCGTTTCCGGTATTAAAAATCCAGTTGGCCGACAGGTTCCATTTTTCATTCAGCTGGTACATGCCTACTACCGAAATATCGTGTGTGCGGTCTTGTTTTGCAGGAAACCATCTGCCATCTTCGATTTTATCTATCGACTTTTCGGTTTTCGAAAGTGTATAGCCAAACCAACCCGTTAGTCTTCCCGTTCTCTTTTTTAGATAGAATTCAAGTCCGTAAGCTCTTCCTTTGCCAAAAACCAGCTGCGATTCAACATCCTGGTTTAGCAGGATTTCAGCTCCGTTCTGATAATCAATTTGGTTGTAAAGGTCTTTGTAATACACTTCCACCGAAGTTTCGAACATGTTATTCTTAAAATTCCGGAAGTAGCCGGCTGCAATTTGGTCGGCAACCTGGGGTTTCACATTTTTGCTGCTCGGTATCCAAATATCGGTTGGAAGCGATGCGGAAGAGTTTGTGAGCAGGTGAACGTATTGCGCATTTCTGGCATACGAAAGTTTCAGCGAACTGTTCTTGTTCAGAAGCACATTGAAAGTTATTCTGGGTTCAATTTCTTTATATTTCTGAATGACCTCGCCGTCGGTAAAAACTTCACTATTTATTCGCTCATCTTGCTCGTTGTAGGTATAAACCGTGTCGGGGCCAACTGCCATATAACCGGAGTAGCGCAAACCGTAATTCACTTTAAAATGCTCGGAAATGTTCCAGTTATGCGAAAGATATAATGCGCCTTCAAACGACTGTTTTTCGCCGATAAAAACAGAGTTGAAAAAACCATTGTTATCCGCATCAATTTCTCCGGGTTGGTAAGTGTGATAAATCGCATTAAAACCGAACTTCAGCGTGTGGTTGGTATTGATGTAATACTGAAAATCTTCTTTCCAGTTTATATCGCTGATACCGGAATTGATGTAAATCATATTATCCGAAAAGTTGTATCCGAAACCGTAATCGTAGTTGCTGTAAATCAAAGAACTATTCAAAAACAACTGATTATTAAAGATGTGATTCCAGCGGAAAGTTGCCGTTTTGTTTCCCCATTTCAATGCAAATAAATCATCGATATTAAAAACATCGCGCCCAAGATAACCCGACAGATAAATCCTGTTATTGTCATTGATTTTGTAGTTTGCTTTGGCATTCAAATCGTAGAAATAAAGGTCGGTTTCCTTTTGTGACTCGTTGTTTGAAAAAATCAAAAACATATCGGCATAACTTCGTCGCCCGGAGATGATGAACGAACCTTTGTCTTTTACAATTGGCGACTCGATTGTTAAGCGTGAAGCCAAAAGCCCCAGGCCACCCGAGGCGCTGAATTTTTTGGTGTTGCCCTCGTTCATTTGAATATCGAGGATGGACGATAACCGGCCTCCGTAAATGGCAGGGGCATTTCCTTTATACAGTTTCATGTCTTTAATGGCATCGGAATTAAATACCGAGAAAAATCCCATTAAATGTGAGGCGCTGTAAATCGGTGCTTCGTCAAGGATAATCAGGTTTTGGTCGATTCCGCCACCGCGCACATAAAATCCGGAAGTTCCCTCAGTTCCCGAACTTACTCCGGGCAACAATTGAATGGTTTTCAGAATGTCCTGTTCGCCTAGTATCACCGGAATTAACTTTGTTTCTCTTGGCGATAATTTTGTGACACTCATTTCCGCATCTCTGATGTTTTTATCCTCAACTTCGCTGCGAACTACAATTTCTTCCACTTCGGCAGACCGTGGTTGCAGTTCGATGTTCTTCACATTGCTCTCGGATAAACTAAGCGGAAGAAAATCATGTTCGTAACCGATGTATGAATACCGGATGATGTAACTCCCTTTTGGGATTGTTAGCGAGTAGAAACCATAGGCATTTGTTGCCGTTCCGGTTTTAAGTTCTTCTACATAAATAGTTGAACCGATGAGGCCTTCGCCTGTTTCGGCGCTTCGCACATAACCGCTGATGGTAACTGTTTCGTCGGCTAAAACCGACAAAGCAGTTACCAAAATCATCAGCAGCGTAAGTGCAATTTTGTTTCTTGTTTTCGAATTGTTTTTCATTTTGTTTAATTGTTTCTGTTTTCATTATTTTTGTTTCCGATGGCTCCGAGGTGCGAAGAATTGAATCCTGTCGAGTATTTTAAACCATAACCGAATAACCTGTCGAACGAACTATGCCCGAGCAAAATAGCTCCTGCAAAAGCCAGTTCACTAATCGAATTTGTATAACCAATTATTCCTATAAATACAGCTGTAAATTTGTAATGAAAGATGTTGTATATAATAGCACCGGTTTTTTTCCCGATGATGTAGCCGAGCATGCTGAAATCAGGTGTGAACAAAAAAAGTATAAATAGCCACCATTCGTATCCAAGCAATTGGCTTACATAAAATGAAAGGAACAACATGCTTATTTCTTCTATTTTCAGAAAAAAATTCATCGTTTTGATTTTAAATAATTAAGAGCCAAAACTAAGGTGAAGTGCTATGAATATCGACGTTTTTCGGGAAGTCGGACGTTCGGATTTCGAAAGTCGGACAAAATTGTTTCCCGGTTCTTATTTCATCTCTGCCTATTGTTTTCCTCTCTGCAGAAATCATATTTTTCTTTCATCGCACTCATCCTTTTATTTATTCTGGAGCAAATGTATGTGAGTATAAAAATGTAAAGGTTCGGGATATGAATACAGGTGTTCGGGATTATAATTACGGACTAAAAAGTATTTATTAAATGATTTTTGTGTAAAATGAGTTTACCGGAGGGAATCTGTCTATAATTATTTTACAGGCGTAAAATCATAAAATCAGTAAAAAATCAGGAGGAAGCTCTATCGAATCCAACAGTTTCTCTGTAAAGCAGAGGAGATACTTCAGCATTTTTTTTGAAAAATCTACTGAAATAATATTCATCGTTATATCCTAATCCGTAAGCAATTTCCTTTACTGTTTTATTGGTAAGATACAATTCTCTTTTTGCCTCAATAATTATGCGTTCGGCAATTAGGTCAGTCAATGTTTTGTTGAAATGTGTTTTGGTGAGTCGTGTCAATGCTTTTGGCGTTATAGCTAATATATCAGCATAATCGCTGGCACTGTGTTTTGTTTTATAATGCAACTCAATAGCATTTTTTAAATTCTGTAAAACAAAAGGTTCGTCCTCTTTTTCTGTGATTTTTTTCGTATCTGTTTGCTGTTCTGTCTTGAGTCTGGATGCTGTAATAAGGAATATTTTTAAGTATGAAATCAACAATTCATATTGTGCCAGGGCAGGATTTTGCATTTCATTTTTAAACTGGTCGATTACCATCTCAAAACTTTTTGATGTTTTATCGTCAATTTGTACAAAAGGTGGATTGTAAATATTATTAAACAATACACCGTTGCAGGCAACTTCTTTGTGGTGCTTATGAATACAGAAAAAATCGGGGTGAAAATTGATTGTCCACCCACTTGCTTCTCCATTAATATTTAGCATGAAAGGTTGATAAGGCGAAAATGAAAACAATATATTTTTCTGAAAGTTATACTCCGATAAATCTGCTTTTACAGTACCAATCCCACTTTCTAGCCAGATCATTGTATAATAATTTAACCTTTGAATGTGGTCAAATGGATTATTTTTTTCAAATCGAAATAATTTAAATGCCAGGTTGCCTGTTTGCGGATCGATAAGAGTAAAACTATCTTTTTGTATCATAAGTTTAAATTACGTCAATCTTCTATCTTTTTCCTCAATCATCAAATCGTTTATACTTGCAAAACGTTTTTGCATCAAACCATTTTCATCAAATTCCCAAAGCTCGTTTCCATAGGCTCTGTACCACTGGTCGTTCTTATCTTTAAACTCATATTCAAACTGCACGGCTATTCTGTTTTCTCTAAAACCCCAAAGCTCTTTCTTTAGTTTATAATTTCTTTCTTTTTCCCATTTTTCGGTTAAAAATTGAATAATCTCTTCTCTTCCATTTATAAACTGAGTCCGGTTTCTCCATTCAGAATGTACGGTATAGGCCTGAGCAACTTTCACCGGGTCCTTGCTATTCCAGGCATCTTCTGCCTTTTGTACTTTTTCAAGGGCGGTTTCTTTTGTAAAAGGTGGAAGTGGATATCTTTTTTCTTCTTTTTTCATTGTATATGAATTTTAAAAAAGGAGAAACACACTATTTATATTTCTCCTTTTATGATGTGACTTATAAAGTTGATGCAATGGGAAAATCCACCGGAATTTTTGTAAGATTGTGTAAGTAATTCATAGCGGTTTTGTCGCTAATCTGAAGAATCAAATCAACCAGATTTTCTTTTGAATAACCTTGAGCGAAAAAGTCTTCCACATTCTCAGTATTTGCATTGCCCCTGTTAGCGGTTAAGTCAGCCGCCAATTTTACCAGCGCGTTTAGCTTAGGATTTTCACTTCTCCCTACGCGGATATCCAGTAGTTGCTTGTCGCTAAATCCATTCATTTTGCCCAAAACAATGTGTGCGCTCTGACAGTAAATACATCCGTTTACCTGGCTAACAATAAGATTTACAGCTTCTTTTTCTTTGTTTGATAATGATGTTTTTGCATTTTGAAAATTCAAATACCGTTTTAACCCATTATCCGAATATGCAATTGTTGCATAAAGATTAGGGACAAAACCGAGTGCCTTGGTTAAATTGTCAAAAATCTCCTGATTTGTTGTTGATACCTCTTCTCTTGTAGGCACGTTAAATTCTGTTTTTACTAAACTTTCCATTTTTAATCGGTTCTAATGTTTTGTGTCATTATTGACACTACAAAGGTGGGGAGTGCTCTACTGTTGTAAAATGGACAAACTTCGTTAAGGGATGGACAATTTTCTCAGTGATAAATTTGTTTTTATGTGTTTGGTTATGTGTCCTTTTACACAATCAATTTCAGGAATCCTTTAAGCACCAAAGCTATTATTTTAGTAAATGTAAATACCAAATAAACACACTTAACTTAATCATGTTTTAAGCTGGCAGGGGAGGCGATCTTTTGGTTTCGGTATTCGCTTGGCGTAATGCCCGTAAATTTTTTGAAAGCTGTGTTAAATGATGATTTTGAGTTAAATCCGCAATCCATTGCAATACCTAACAAGGAATAAGAATCAGATGCCGTATCTTTAATGCGCAACTTGATTTCATCAATACGATGGCGGTTAATAAAATCGAAAAACGATTCTTTATAAACCCGACTGATTAATTCGGATAATTGATAAGGTTGAATGTTTACTCTTTTACTTAATTCGGCTAACGACAGCTCGTTCTCGATAAAGACTTTATCCTTTTCGATAGCAGTCTCGAGTCGGATCCTGTATTCATCCAATTGTTCCTGGCTCAGCACAAAAACGCTTCTTCCTTTGGCCTTGTTTGCCTCCGGGTTAAGCATTTCAATTGGGTTATCTGTTTTGTTTACCAGTTTTGTTGATACAATTTCTGAAATATCCTTTTTGTTCCAGGTAGAGTAGGCCATTGCAAAAATGATGATTCCGATAACCAAACCAATAATGTTATTCGACAGGCTAAAACTGTAGGACAGAAAATAGCCGCATACAAACGAAATGCAGGCCACAACCAGCGCAAACAAAAAGAAATAAAGAATGTTTTTTGCCTGGTTCAATGAAATCTTTTCGATGTCGGAAAAATTGTCCTTTATCTTTTTCTGGTATGTTTTTACTGCCAGAAGACTGAGTATAATATAAACTGAAATATGAACCACACGCAACAACTGCATTAACAGTCCCTCCAGCGGGACATGATCATTTAGAAAAATATACTCTGCCCATTCAATTTTTTCTTCCCCACTTTTCAGGTACAAAGGAATAAACGATAAAATGTAAATAAAAAAAGGCAAACTGTGTAATAAATAATATTGTGGTAAACGGTTTCGCGTAAGCACAAAAATATAGATAAAGAGAAGCGGCCCGTAGAGTAAAAACATTGGATCGGCAACATTGGTAAAGTGCGGAAAGGTTTTGTAAAATCCCGTCATACCATAAATGCCGCCTAAAAGACTTAAGGAGAGCACAAAGGTAAGCAAACCCAAAACTACCGATTTCGTGTCTCTTAGACGATTATGAGCAATTATATACGTTAAAAACAGGCCCTGAATGGCAGCCGCAAAATTTAATAAAACCAGAAGTTGCATTTTGATATATCGTTTTTTCCCGGATATATCAATTGTAAACATGAGTGCGAATAAAAAGTTTATTTCTTGCCTTAAACTTACACTTCCACTTTCCTGTTTTTTAGTACTACAATTGTTGCAATGTAAAGGAAGACAATGGCAAAAGGTATAGCCACAAAGCGGTGTTCAGGAGACAGGTACCAAAGGACAAGCACAACACCAGTTCGCACAAGCGCATGAAAAATCCCAACCCAATTCCGAATCATTCACGAAAAAGGCAACCACATTAACCCGGTTAAAATCCCGATTGTCATGGGTAGCGAAGTGTAATCAACCAGAAAAAAGGGAATGGCAATGGAATACACTAAAATCACCTAAAAAACGGTGTACATAAAAAGCCGGTAAAATTCATTTTTCGGCTTGTTCTTACCGAGGAAATTTTCGCTGGTAAATTTTGAAATAAACAACGCCAGGTAAACAATGCTGCCTGTGGCAATAAATAATACCAAACAGTAATCTTAGCAGGAAATACAATGCCTGAAATTCCGGTTATAGGTCAGGCAATTAAACCGGCCATCGGAGTCGCTAAAAATTTTCGTTTTGAAAATTCACTTCTTTGTTCTTCAAGTGTTATTGTAAGTTTTTCCATTAATCAATTGCATCTTTTACCAATAAATCATCTACTACATTTAGTTTGTAAAGAATTTCAATTTTTTCAATGGCGTTGCGCATGGCTTCTCTAATTTTAGAGGCATCATCCGGCAACTTACTATTGGCAACTTCCCAGGTTTCCTCATCAGGCCACTGTGCATAGGCGATATACTGATTGCCTTCACTTTTATGAAGTCTGGAGCCCAGTCCACCTGCAAAATCAAGGAATAATATGGTGAGCTCCTTCCAGGCAGATTCAAATGATTCTTCAAATCCTTCTTTAGCCTGAAAGGAATAAATGACGCTAAACATAAGATGCGACTTTCATTATTTGCTGAATTTTTCAGGAGCATTATAGCCTCTCTCATTAAAAGGTTGCAGTTCGTCGATGAACATGTTTTCCAGTTCTTTTACTTCCTTCCGGTAATTTATATGTTTGTCGTCTTCTGTTGGTTTTATCTCACTAAGTATTTCAAAAACAAAGCTGTCATCACCATAAACATTCCAGTCCTTCAGCAATTCCGGATTCGGATAACTACCAAACTTTAATTCGGTTCTAATCCTGTTCCAAATGGCATCCACATCAGTACTGCTACCGATAAATATCTTTTGATTTTTCGTATTTCTGATTTGAAAAACTCCCATTCGGAATTTCATCTCTTTATACCTGTTCTTCATTTCCTTTTTTGATTCCATCTTTATATATTTTCTGATTTGGTTAAACTTCCTTTTGTAATGATGATTTTATAATTAAAAGTGTGAAACGACAAATATAAGGCAGGTCAGGGTTATACATGTTCCGAATTATAATTCCGCACTAAAAAGTCTTCTTTGCCATTCCTTTTTTGTCTAATGACAGGAATTACAAGGTTCTTGCGTCATCAGTTAATGTTAAAAACAGGATTCTCTACCGATTGTTTGATCTCCTCAAACAGTAAATGCATAGGCTTTCTCACTTTGGGCAAATGCTGAGAACGATCATCCGGCATCCGGTAGCCAACCGTGGCAATCACACAAGCATTCAGCCCTTTTTCTTCAAAATCTAGAATATTGTTATATTCCTCCACCTCAAAACCTTCCATCGGACAAGCATCGATACCCAGCTCAGCACATGCTATTAGCAGATTGCTCAATGCCAGGTAAGGTTGTCTTTCCAGCCAGTTGGTCTGTTCTGCGTCTGATTTTTCATCCAGTTTCATCTTTATAAAATCACCGTAACCAGCCAACTTTTCATATTCAGTATTTCTGGAATCAGCAGTTTGACGGATAAATGTATCAATGTCTTTCGAATTAACTCTGTTGTAATTACAAAAAACAAATAGATGAGAAGCATCCGTTATCTGATTCTGGTTCCAGGAAACCGGTTTCAGTTTCTTTCTTAATTCAATATCTTCAATTATAAATACTTTGTACAATTGCAAACCATACGACGAAACCGAAAGTTGAATTGCCCGTTTTAACTTTTCTAAATCAGACGAACTAACCTTTTTTTCGGGATTGAATTTTTTGGTGGCATAACGCCATTCTAAGTTTTTTAGTAATTCCATTTTCTTATTATTTAAATTGATAATTGTTCAATTTGAATTAGGGATTAAATTGCTTACTTGCTGATGTTTTCTAACAATTTAGGTGTGCTGCCTGAAAAATCTATCCAGGGATTCTTTCCCATCCATTTATCCAATTTTACACCAGGGGCTTCATAACGCATTACAAATTTTTCGGGGCCATGGGCAAATGCTACTACCAAACCGTATTCAGCATTAAAGAAACCTCCATGCGGGCCGAGTCCCGGATAACTAATTCTCCAGCCTAATCCATCAGTTTCGACATGACCGAGAGTTAATTTTCCAACCACATTATCTGGCAATACAAAAAACCATGTCCACGGGCCTCCTGAAACGATCGTCATTACTTCATCGATACCCATTCCATCATCTGCGCTGTTTACATGTAATTTCCCAAACTTATCCTGAAGAAACACTGTAACTTCCGGCGATAAAGCTTTCATATCATACACTTTAGGATAAGGAGCCATGTTGTCTTCACCGGTTGTTCGTGAACCTCCATTTTCTACCGCTGGTTTCCTTCCTGCTTTTTTTATCTGATTGAGCAAAGCATCTCTATCTAAATGAAAGGTTGCAATTAAAGTATTAGCCTCTTCCTCATTTAACGCTCTTGTTTTTGAAGTTTTCAGAATTGGTTTTGCCCTTTCCGGGAGTTCTACTTCGCTCACTCTTACACCAACAGAACGCAACACGGCATTAATATCAACTAAACCTATGGCATCTTCTCTACCATCGCTAAATGATAGTTTGATATTTTCTTTAGTTGCCTGGTGAGCTAATGCTTTGGGGTGTTCTTTTTGGTTGTTTTGTTTTGATAAAACATCTAACTGAGATTGTCCGGTCATCTTTTTCGATACCTCAATGTTGCCTTTTTCAACCTTGCGACTCATTGCAAATTCCCCATTTTTCTGGGCAAACAGATTTCCAACCGAGATGGAAATAAAAAATAGAACTGTAAAAATTGTTTTCATGACTTTTAATTTTGATGATTAAATTTTTCACCAAAATTATCGTGGCAATTAGTGGCAATCGACAATATTAAGGAAGTCGGACGTTTGAATTTGGAAAGTCGGACGTACTTTATGTAATCACTTTGAATTAGTTCTAATCCAATAGAATTCAACCCCTGCCACAAATCACCTATATTCTCGAAAAACAGGCCTTCCGGGTTTTCAAAAGCTTCCAGTGTAAAGCCATTCACTTCAAAGCCAGAAGAGTTAATCGCCGCCTACACACAAAACCAATTCCCAAAAGACTTAAGCTCGTATACTTCGGTTAAAACTTTTTTTGGTAATATCAACAGATAAAGAAGTATGTGAAATAGCCCATATGGCTGGATTTAATATCTGCAAAAATACTTCACGTTTGTTTAAAAAGTAACGGGATGCACTCCAATGAAATTTCGAAAAAACAAAACAAATAGGATGAAATAACAGGTTTAGCTTAACCTGCTGATTATTAAAAGCTGTTGATTTAAATACGTTGTATCGAATATGTATATTTGCGCAGTTCATGTCGAATTCTGCATAAATGCAACATGAACTGTCTTCTTACTTAGAGTTATATTGAATACAAGGATATTTTGGCGGGTATCCGTTTAAATTTTGAGACAATAGAAAACTTAGAAAATATGAAACGAGCATGTAAAATATTTACGTCCAGGAGAATGATTAAAATATATGCGAGTTCCATACTATACCTTGAAAAGAAATTTTAATAGTATGAAAAACCTGGTCCCTTTTTTAATGGCTTTTTTTGTAAGCTATCTCTTTTATAATTGCTCCGGTAAAAAAATAATACTCGAAAACAATCATTTTAAATATGAGATAGCCGGCAGTGGTAAAAACCTCCACTTTACAGACAAGGAAACCGGTATCGATTATCTTGACACAGAAACAAATTCAGGGTGTGCTTACATTTCGGTTGAGGGAACAGAGTATGAAGTAACAAAAGTATCCTTAAATGGGGACCTCCTTACAATGGAATTTGGAGACACAGGAGTAAAAGCAGAACTTCAGGTGCTCCACTCCCGGGATAAGGTAACATTAAAGGTTGCCTCCGTTACCGGGGAAGTCGAGTCACTCACTTTTTTGAATGTTCCGCTAAAACTGGAAGGACAACCCTATGAGCCATTTGCAGCGTGTGCCCTTTCCATGAACCTCTTCACTCATGTAAGGCAACTCCCTCCCCTGCAGACCAATTTGTGGACAAAATGTTACAAGCGGTTTGGACTGGAAGGGGCCGAGGTGACCTTACTGGGCCTTCCGCAACAAAAAATACTTCCTGTTATTCGCGAAGTGATGACGGAAGCAAAAGATATCCCGTTTTCAGACGAAGGTGGTGCGTGGGCCCTGATGAAAAAGGAAGGCTACGGTTCATACCTGATGAATTTTGGCACCTTGACAGAAGAAACCCTAGATGAGTGGATTGAAACCTGCCAAAGACTGGGGTTTAACCAGATCGACAGTCATGGAGGAGGCAATTTCTTTGAATTCGGCACCTTTGACCTGAACAAGGACAAATGGCCGGAGGGATGGGATTCATTCAAACGGATAAATGAAAAATTACATGAGGCTGGTATCTCACATATTTTTCACACTTACGCATTTTTTATAGATAAAAAATCAAGGTACGTAACCCCCACCCCCAGCAAAGACTTAGGATATGTTCGAACATTTACGCTCGCTGAACCCGCTGATGCAACTGCAGATGAGATTGTAGTTAAGGAATCAACCGCCAATATTTCCACTGTAACCGGTTTCCACACCGAAAATAGTGTCACCCTAAAAATTGGAGACGAGTTAATTGAATTCAGCGGAGTAACCCAATCTCCTCCTTACAAGTTTACCGGTCTTAAACGGGGGGCGAACGGCACAAAAGTATCATCGCACAGCATGGATGAAACCGCTTTTCATCTAAGCGAAAGATTCGGGAGATTTGTCCCTGGACCCGAAACTGGCCTCTTTGACGAAATGGCCCAAAGACATGCAGAGATTGTTAACCACTGCGGCTTTGACGGAATTTATCTGGATGCCATTGATGGAAGTGCCGTACTTGGAGGAGAAGAGAATTTCTGGTATTACGGATCCAAATTCATTTTTGAAATAGCCAGGCACCTGGACAGGCCAGTTGGTATGGAAATGAGTTCCATGTCCCATCACTGGTGGCATTACCGTTCCCGTTGGCAGGCATGGGACCGACCGGTACGAGGGTATAAACGGTTTATTGATATTCACCTGGCCTCCATAAAAGCCTCCGGTCTTTTTCTTCCGAAAGAAATAGAATCGTATGAATGGGAGCATGGACGGTGGCCCGGGCACACCCCGTTAATCGACAAGTACGCAGGTGTTGAAAAAGGACAGATACTCCTCCCCCTTCACCTGGGATGGTGGGGCAACCAAACCTGGGCTCCACCACAGATAGAACCTACCTTTCCTGATGATATCGAATACCTTGGGTGCAAAATGATTGGCAATGATGCCGGTTTTTCACAACTGGGAGGCGTTGATAAAAAAACGCTGGATGAAATCCCGCTTTTTAGCAAGGCGGCTGAGCTCCTTAAACAATATGAAACATTACGGCATAAGGGTTATTTTGGCGAAGAAGTAAAAAAACTCTTGCGTCAGCCCGGAAAAGAATATACACTATTCCAGGAAAAAGATGGCAACTGGAACTTTAAGCCGGTTGCTTACAAAAAACATAAAGTTGCAGGACTTGAACATCCCAACACACAATGGACTGTGGAAAATCAATTTGAATCCCAGCCGGTTAAACTGAGGATAGAACCTTTGATGTCGGTAAAACCTTATGAAGACCCCTCCAATATTATATTAACTGATTTTTCGACTCCGGGTGATTTTGTAGCCGAATCAGTTGCAGACGGGGTTTCGGGCCAGATAAATACATCAAAAGAAAAGGCGATAACCGGGGAGACAGGTGGAACGTTTTCTGCCAAAAACTCAGGTGATTCTCCCCTGGATGGATCGTTTGTCAATATGGAAAAAGAATTTACCCCTTTGCTTGATTTAAGTAAGAACCAGGCATTAGGCGTTTGGGTTAAGGGAGATGGCAAAGGGGAAGTTCTGAATTTAAGTTTACGAAGCCCGCTGCATATCGCCTACGGTGCCCACGGGGATCATTTCATAAAAATTGATTTTTCCGGCTGGAAATATTTCGAGCTGGTCGAAACAGAATCTTCGGCTATCAGCGATTTTATCTGGCCCGATGATTCCCATTTTTATGTTTATGATTCTTACAGGCATACTGTTAGTTTTAAAAATGTGGACAAATTTCAACTGTGGTACAATAATATTCCGGAAGGGCAAAATGTTAGCTGCATCCTGGGGCCTGTTAAGGCGCTGCCGATGGTTTCCGGTTATATTGAAAACCCTTCTGTTACAATCAAAGGAGAAAAAATTGTTTTCCCGGTGAGGATGGAATCAGGCATGTACCTGGAATTCAGGTCGGAGAATGATTGTAAACTTTATGGTTCCAAAGGTGAATTGCTTGCGGAAGTAAAACCGGAAGGTACTGTTCCAACGCTCACCAACGGCAAAAACGAAATCTCATTTTCAGGAGAAGGTTCAGGCAAAATCAACACAAGGGTACAGGTCACTGTCATTAGTGAAGGTATTCCTCTTGATGTAAAATAGGTTAATCAAAAAAAATATAATCTTATAAAGTTTAAATTACTAAAGCATATTTGAATAGAACAGAAAGTGAGTCCAGGATACATATTGCATTATTCCTTCCTTTAAAGGATTTCAATAAAGCCTAAATCATTTATTGTTTGCTTTAGAAAGATATAAAGTCGCATCAGCAAAAAATCTATAATTATTATCGTTCTAAACAAAGACTCTCAAAATCAGAAAGGTAACAATTCCTGCATTCGGAATAAACTTCTCTTAATTTTCAGATAGTAAAAAGCTTATGGATATTATTGAACAGTGTGAATAAAAAACCCTTATTTTTGGAGCTATTTTTAATAAAACTAATCTGAACCGGTTGGAATCTCGCGAAAATGAGATATTATTAGTAAAAGCATTAAAAAAAGGAAATGCTGAGGCTTTCGATGAGCTTTTTTTTCTTTACGGAAACCGTATTTATCAATTTACTTTTAAGTATCTGAAATCGAAAGAGGAATCAGAGGAAGTGGTTCAGGAGGTTTTTTTTCGCATCTGGAAAAAGCGCAAGAACTTGAATCCGGAATTATCTTTTAAAGCCTATCTTTTCAAAATTGCATATCATTTCATTTTAGAGTATTTTGAGAAGGCTTCCCGCCAGCGAGCCTTCAAAGATAAATTGATAGAAGAATCCATAAAGTTCTCTCCAGGCAACGAAGAACAACTAAATTACCAATTCCTGCTTGAGAAAGTAGAGCGGTTGATCGACCGACTCCCTCCCAGACAAAAAGAAATTTTAATTAAGCGCAGAAAAGAAGGTCTTCCTTTAAAAGAAATCGCAGTTCAGCTAAACATTGCCCCAAAAACCGTAGAAAACCACCTTACTGAAGCTTTAAAAACAATTAGAAAGCAATTAGGAGAAGATAATATCTCGGCAATGTTGTTTTTTATGATGTTTGTAAAATGCTGACATCCAAAGCGCTCTAAAAAGTCAACAATTTTTTTCTTCATTTGACTAGGGGATTTTGAGGTTTTGTCCCTATTACTCCATGTAAACTAAAACCTGATGAATGGATTTTGATCCAATGATAATAAACCGATTCTTTGAAGGAAAGTATTCCAGAAAAGATTATTTCTATACAAAATATATTTTCGGAAGTTTAGAACACCGAACACTGTTAAATCAATATCTCGAAAAGCATTGGATTGAATTTTCAACAGAAAGTATTCCACGAGAGAATGTGGGTTACATGTTGGACAAAATTCATCATAAGATCAGACTTGATGAAAATGGAAAGGAGAAAATCCGTTTATGGGTAGCTTTCCAGAAATTTGCAGCCATATTATTCATTCCTCTTTTACTTTCCTTTTTTGTGTTTTTCTATTCCCAGAACAAAGAAGATGAAGTGATTGCATATGAAAGCGATGGATATGCCGAAATACAATGTCCTTTGGGAGTCCGCACAAAATTTCAGCTTCCTGACGGCACAACAGGATTTCTGAACAGTGGTTCCAGTCTTCAATATCCGGTTCGTTTTACTAAAGGTCGGGAAGTTAAAATTTCAGGAGAAGCTTTTTTCGATGTCGTTTCCGATAAACAAAACCCTTTTGTAGTTCACACCTCTAATTTGAATGTAAAGGTTTTGGGTACTCAATTTAATGTAATTGCTTATGATGACGATCCGAACGAAGAAGTGATTTTAACCCGGGGAGAAGTGGCAATAGATACAAAAGACGGAACAAAACTCGATGTGCTTTGCCCGGATCAAAAGTTGATATTGAATAAGGAAAAGAAATCATTTAAAACCATTGGGGTTGTTGCATCACAATACGTTGGTTGGACAGAAGGAAAATTAATTTTCAGGAATGAAAATATGCAACAGGTAGCCGAACGTTTAGGACGGTGGTACAATGCAGAAATACGAATTGAAGATAAAGAACTTCTGGAATACACTTTTCATGCTACGTTTGTTGACGAACCCCTGGAAGAAGTGCTAAAATTTATGGCCGTAACAACTCCCTATAAATACGAAATTTTACCGCGTACGATTAATAACGAAAATATATGCCAAAAAAAGGTAGTGTTAGTTAAGTTAGACAGGAAAAGGCTAAGAGCCTTTAACTAAAAGAACAGGAGGGTGTTTGCGGCACCCTCCTGTAAGTCAAGCAGTGTTAGTTTTTTTATTATTAACTACTTAATGATTCAAATTTATGAAAAAAAAGTGGATTCATGATGCATTGTTTTTTTGCATCAAAACTAAAACGTGGAAAATTATGCGATTAAGTGTTCTTTTTCTGTTTCTGTGTTTTTCGAGTACCTGGGCAATGTCCGGATATTCGCAGGCAACCAAATTAACCCTTAAAATGAATGGTTCGAAAGTTATTGATGTGTTAAATGAAATTGAGAAGCGAAGTGAGTTTTACTTCCTTTTCAACCAAAAACTTTTGAATGCGGAACGAGAGGTAAATATTGATGTCAGAGAGAAAACAATCGATGCTATTCTGGAAAAACTCTTCTCCGGAACAGATGTAAATTACCATATTTACGATCGGCAGATTGTACTTACAACCTTTAATAAAGAGCTAATGCCGGAGCAGGCAAGAGTTGTTTCAGGAAAGGTTACTGATACAAATGGACAACCTTTACCCGGAGTTACGGTAATTGTAAAAGGTACTCCGCAGGGAACAGTTACCAATCCGGATGGGGAATATACTTTAACAAACATTCCGGAAGAAGCTACTCTACTTTTTTCGTTTGTTGGAATGAATAGCCAGGAAATTCAGGTTTCGGAACAAAAAATTATCAATGTTACGTTATCAGAGGCAACCATTGGACTGGACGATGTTGTTGTAACAGCACTTGGCTTTACCAGAGAGAAAAAATCATTAGGTTATTCGGTTGGAGAAGTAAAAGGGGAACAACTTAACGAAACTCCTCAGAATAGCGTATTATCAGCTTTACAGGGAAAAGTCTCCGGTGTTAAGATTAACCAGACTTATGGTTTAGCAGGTTCCTCAGTTCAGATGACAATAAGGGGAGCCATGTCATTAGGAGACAATGACCCTCTTTATATTATCGATGGTGTCCCTATTACCAATTCAAGCAATGGAGTATTCGAAGGTGCTGTGGATCTGGGAAACGCTATTTCGGACTTAAACCCTGATGACATAGAATCTATGTCGGTATTAAAGGGTCCAAGTGCAGCGGCTCTTTATGGAACAAGAGCAGGAAACGGAGTTGTTCTTATAACTACAAAATCAGGAAAAGGGGCAAAAAAAGGAATCGGAGTTTCTTACAATACTTCCATAGTATTCGATACCCCTTATAAATTTTTTCCATTGCAATACGAGTTTGCCTCTTCAAAAACTGGAGCCCATTCTTATGACGAATTAGCTTTTGAAACCTGGGGGCCTAAGTTAAATAATGGATTCATGGCTGAAATGTGGAATTCAAATGGAGAAAAGGTGGAACTTGTTTCTTATCCCAACAGAGTTGAGGAATTCTACCAGGTTGGGCATACTACTTCCAATAGCTTGGGATTCACATCAAGAGGCGAGAATGCAGAAATCCGTATCTCTGCCAGCAAAGCTAAAAATGAAGGTATTACTCCGAATACAGGATTCGACAAGAACAATATTAGTATGAATGGAACTGCAAAGCTTACCAAGAAACTCAATGTATCCGGAGTTTTTAATATTAATGATGCAAGTTCTGACAATAGACCCAGTTTTGGAGGAGGCTACAATGATCCTGTTAGAATGCTTTTCGCAATGGGGCCTCAGCAAAATATAAATAACTTTAAAGATTACTGGGTGCCAGGAATGGAAAATGTGCAACAATTAACCTACTATCCTACAGACGGCAACAGATGGAATAATCCTTATTTCATTGCGAACGAATATTTAACTGGGTACAGAAGAACACAAAGTGCCTATAAGCTGCAAGCTGATTGGGAATTTTATAAAGATTTTACTGTTATGATCCGGTATAGTCGTAATGATTTCAACCAAAGAATAGTACAAAGAGCTGCATTTTCAGAGAAAGATAACCCTAATGGCCTGTATATGCTGAAATATGACCATAACCGGGAAGACAATTGGGAAGGAATGTTTGGATATACAAACATTAATATCATCGACAAGCTAAGCATGACAGCAAACCTGGGAGGAGCTATACGTTATAACTATTATGACTACATAAGCAATGAAACCGGAAAGTTAATTGAACCTAATTTATATAATATTAGTAATGCAGCCCCCGGAACATTAATTTACAGTGCAGGCTGGGGAGAAAAACAAGTTAACAGTTTATACGGAATTATTTCTTTGGGGTATGCCAATGCAGTTTATCTTGATATAACTGCAAGAAATGATTGGTCAAGCACTTTGCCTCCAAACAATTGGTCATATTTTTATCCATCTGCATCTCTTAGCATGTTGTTAAACCAGATGACAAGTCTCCCGGCCTGGATTTCTCTTGCTAAATTACGGGCCGGATATGCCCAGGTAGGAAAAGATACAGATCCTTACTCTTTGAGTAAATCTATTAGTACACAACAAGACTGGGGAAGTGCTCCAAGAAAATATATTAATGGTTCGTTTCCGAATGCTGACCTAAAACCAGAGATAGCAACGTCAATAGAGTTTGGTACTGATTTGTCATTCATCGATAATAAAATTCGCTTTGACATAACTTATTACCAAATGGAAAACCGAAATCAAATTTTTGGACTGGCTCAACCGGTTGTTTCGGGTGCTACAAGTAGAACTGTAAACGCCGGATTAATAAAAAGTAGGGGCTGGGATGCATCTTTGAATGTGAATGTGTTAAGAAAAGGCGATTGGACGATTGATCTGGGCTCAACATTCACAAGAAACAGGACTTCTATTGAAGAGCTGGCTGAAGGAGTTTTGTATATTCAAAACGATACAAAAGCCGGAGAATCAATACTCAGAACTTATATCGGTGACGATGTTGGAAGTATTTATCAATATCCTTTTAAAAGAGTAGAAGATATAAACTCGCCTTATTATGGTTTTCCCATATTATCAGCAAGCGGCATTACCGAAGTAAATAAATCCAGTGACGACGTTATAGAACTGATAGGTAATTACAATCCTGATTTTAATCTGGGTTTCCAACTAAATGCAAAATATAAACGTTTCACATTGTTCGCGAATATAGATTGGAGATCGGGCGGGGAATTTTACTCTCGGACAATGGAATTCATGAAAAATAACGGGATGTTGGAAGGGTACTATGGAGGAGAAAGCTATGATCCGGACATAAGCTTAAGAGATCAAATACTTGCCAACCCCGAAAAGTACATAAACAGCTGGATTGGAGGCAGGTATCCTGAATATGGCGGATTGCCATGGCCTGCCGGAAAAGGTGCAGGAAGAGTTGACGATGCTTCATTTATTCCTGGTGTAAGAGAAGATGGAAATGGCGGTTATATTGAAAATTTTGGAGACCCTGAAACTACGGTATTTTTGAGCCCTTATGATGCAAGCAAATATGCTGAAAGATATCTTGCAGAGCAAAACCTGTATAGTTCAACCTATGTTAAATTAAGAGAATTATCCATTAAATATGATTTCGACAGAGAGTTGGCAAATAAGTTAAAACTCACAAAATTATCTCTTTCGTTAGTAGGTCAGAATCTATTCCAGTGGCATAAATCCGGCATATTCGTTGATCCTGAAAACGCTTATTTTAAGGGAAGTGAGGGCACTGAATATTATAGTGTAGTCCCCAGAACCCGCTCCATTGGGTTCAAGCTGAATGTTGAATTATAAAAGTAACAAGAAATGAAAAAGACAATATTTATATTAATAGCTTTTTGCCTGGGAATATTCGGTAACTCTTGTAGTAACTTTGAAGAACTGAATGAAAATCCCAATGCTTTGACTAAAACCAGCGACAGTTACTATGTTTCATATCTTATTACAAATTATGCAAAACAGAATCGAATAATTTCAGCAGATGCAGGTGCCTACATTCCATGTGCAATGCAATACTATGCTGATGGAGATCCATTAAAACCTGCAGAAAAAAATGCGTATGAGTGGACACGAGACGGAGGAAACCACCCTTATAATAATTATTATAATTATCTCCGGACAAATAAGACGCTTTATGAAAATGGGGTTAACGATAACAATCCTGCATATCAGGCAATTGCTCTTACAATGAAATCTCTTATGTTTGGAGATATGACAGATTTATATGGAGATATCCCTTATTCTGAGGCACTCCAGAATGAAGACGGCATTAAATATCCCAAATATGATATGCAAAAAGATATTTATGAAGGTATTTTAACCGATCTGAGAACAGCTTCTGAATTAATAGAAGGTCTTCCTGCAGGCTCAACATTACCAATGATAACCGATTGCGATTTGTTTTATGACGGAAGCCGAGACAAATGGCTTAGATTCATAAACTCGATAAGACTTCGGTATTGTATGAGATTAAACAATAAAAAGGCTGAATTAGATATTAACATCGAAAGTGAATTTAAAGATGCTGCCACCAAGGCCTTCACAAATGCTTCCGATGATGCAGTTTTGCACTTACTTGGCACCAATAGTGATAATTCCAGCCTCGACGGTCCAATAAATTCAGGCCAAGCTACATGGAGAGCTAAAATTGCAAGTACAATGGTAAATGCTCTTAAAGAAAGGAATGATCCAAGACTGTATCGATTTGTTAGTCCGGTGGAAACAAAAAGAGCTTTTGGAATAACAGAAGAATATGAAATGGACTATACCGACATACTCGGCCAAAACTTTCAAATTGAAGTAATACCAACCAGCGATCCTTCTGTTGATACTTCTTTATATGTTGGGTTACCTCCGGGAATAAGTAATGGTGATGCTGTGAAAAATTTCAACAAAGGTGATTCTCCTGATTTTTCATTTGATTTAAGAAGCCCTTACATTTCTTATTTTGGACCGTATTACTTTGAAAATGCAAATGATTACGTAAGCCCAAGAGTTATATCTTATTCAGAAGTAAAATTCATTATGGCTGAAGCGGCAACACTTGGGTTGTTTGGCGTTACCAATGCAGAAGATCACTACAAAGAAGGGATAAGAGCATCAATGGAATCATACGGAATATTTAAATCTGCAGGAGATAAATTTAGTTTTGATAATTATTATAATCAGTCAAATGTTAATTATGCACAAACCCCTCAAGACAAACGTCATGAACTGGTTATGACTCAAAAGTGGATATCATCCTGGTGTACAGCAGAATCCTGGTACGATTGGAGAAGAACAGGATTACCAAACCTGGTTCCTGCTGCTTCTTCAAATTATAAGGTTATGCCAATACGATACTACTATGTATATCCTTCTCCACCCGATCCTGAATATTTGGAAAATTACAAACAAGCAGTAGGACGATTGGAATATACGCATGGAATACAAGGCGAGGTTGACAATCAATATTCAAGAATGTGGTTGTTACAAGGTACCAATAAGCCATACTAAAATTAGTACTGATAACAAAACTAAAATCTTTTATCAAATAATGATATAATTTGATATATCTCGGTCTGCATTAGCAGAACCACATATTGAGGGTTAGTTAGTCTGGAATAAAACGACTCCGACATTTTACTGTTGGAGTTGTTTTTTTCAAATTGCTTAATAAAATTACAGGAAAATACTTATAATAATTGAGCTTATTCTGGTTTTGTAATCTACAAGAAACTTATTCCTTCTTTTATCTTTACCAATTTTTTCAGAATTAAAGGTGCAGTATAGAACAACGAAAAAGTAATTTTCCTCACAATAATAATCTTAAACAATTGACAAATAATATAAACAGAAGAAATTATGAATAAAATAGCCTTACAACTTATAACAATTAAAAAATTTGCCCTTCTTTTGCTTGTGTTCACAATTCTGTCCTTCAAAGGATTTTCCACAGAGTACTCAAAAGTGAATATCCTAACGAACAACAATTTAAACTCAATAGAAAAAAACATTTTGAATTTGTTTGTTGAAAGACTGGAGGAAGCAGGAGTTGATTTTGTGACAACGAGTGAGGTTAGCGAAGTTCCTCAAAATACGGATAAACAAACATTAACTTTTATTTTCGGAATCGCAGAAAAAAGTGAACTGTTGGGCTCCTATTTTTATAAAAACCGTATTGAAGATCTTAGCTGGTTAAACCCGGGGGCAGAAGGATTTCTCATCAAAAAAAATAAAGAACAGAACTTACTTATTTTGGCCGGAGTGGATGAGCGGGGCTGTCTTTATGCTGTAGGAGAATTTCTGAGACAAGCAAAAATCAGGAATGGAAAAATCTTTTTAAGGGATGAAATTACCATTAGAACTGCACCCGCTTTTGAAATTAGAGGAACCCAATTCGATCAGGGAGGAGTGGTAATTTCCGTCGGAAAAGCCCGGCCCTGGACGGAAAAAGAAACTGAAAGGGTAATACTGGATTATGCACTTGCGGGCGCAAATACCTTTCCAACCGGAGAAAGCACTTTCGATTTTCTAAAGTCATTTGGGTTGATGACCCAAAGAAGCTTTGGGGCAAATACTTCAGGAACAAATGTCCCCAAAGAATGGCTTGGCGGCGAATCCATCGGGAGGCCGGGATACTGTTGCCTTGCCATACCCGATGCAGAGGAATATATGCTAAAAAAGTGCGAAGAAGAATTTAAGAACGGACCTTCATATGATTTTGTTGATTTTTATGGCGGCGATGGCGGAGGATGTGAATGCGATCGATGCGATCCGTATGGGGAAGTATTTATTCATGTAGTAGAAAAAATGGCTGGTATTATACATAAGTACCATCCTAATAGTAAAATCTATTTTACAAATCAGAAATTTGACAACGACGATGACAACGCAATTTTTAAATATTTGCAGGAAAAACCAAGAAAATGGCTTTGGGCCTGGGGTTATGGACCCGGTTCAGATGCTACCAGTTGGCAACCGGGACATCGGCAAACACATCGTATGGACTTGTTTCGCTATCCCGGATACGGACCTTACCGGATGTATCCCAAAGAGATTTTGCATCAATTACCACCAGAACAAAAACTAATCTATTACAACGAAATAACACACTGGAAATACGCACAACATGCCTACGTACAAATGTATCCGCGTGCTGACAGAGATGGAAATTTACCTCCGTACTGGGGGCATGAAATTTATGAACGTCGCCCCGACCAATACCTGACAATGGTATATAACCGTTTAACACTTTTTGCATGGCCTCGTTTTTATCACCGGGTATTTAACGACTTAATGCCCTACGCTGTTGGCGATATTACGCACTCCAGCGGTCATCACGACCATTTTAATCAATGGATGTGGATGCGACTGTTATGGTCGCCCCGTTTAACTGTAGAAGAAGTGGTGGATGACTACTGTACCACCTGGTTTGGAGAAGAGGCTGCACCAGATATGGCACAAGCAATATACCTGCTGGAGCAAAATATGCAGGAAATCGAAGGCTGTCCTTTGCCAGAAAAGCAATCGGTAAAAGAATGTTACAATCTGGTGAAGAAAGCAGGAGAAAAAATGCCAGAAGAACTGATGAAAGACAATTGGTTGTGGAGAATGTTTATGCAAAAAACCGCCATTGATTTATATACCCAGCTAAATGTAATTCAACAAATTGAACTTCAAAACAAAATTGAAGAGAAAGTTGCATCGTTGCATGGCAGCAAAGAAGCCAATAAAGAAATAGAAAATATGCTGACATGGTTTGATTTGAAAGAGACCCAAGAAATGATAGACCTTAAGGATGAGGCCCGGAAATTGGGAGAAGAAAGCAATGAACTTTTTGGACAGAGAAGTGAGGGATTTCAAAATCTCGATCATGATTTTATTGGATTAGGTTGGTTAAAAAGGCAGCTTGAGCGCGCATTGGAAGCAAAGGGGGAGAAAAAAACAGAGCTCCTGGCAATGATTGTTGATTACGAAAATCCGGGAGAAGGAGGCAGATACGATAACTTTGGTACTGCTAATATTGCTCCTAATGCAGTATTTGGATACCCTTATGACCATGGACAACCCTATGTTTCACCAATGATGTCAGAAGGAAACAGACCATCTCAAAAGTCGATGCATTTTACTCAGGATGAAGAACAGGGTGTTACATTGGAATACCGGGATTTAGACCCAAATGCTACTTACAAAATAAGGTTTACCCTTGTTCGTCCATGGTATCAGGAAAGATATAACGACCGGATGAATCAAAAAAGTGAAAAGATTTATGCAGGAGATCAATTAATTGCAAATGTAGAACTTCCACTTCAGATGAGTGACTTTTTTACGTATAATATTCCCAAAGGATCAGTTGGTGAAGATGGTAAGCTTATCATTACCTTCAAACGTGCCGATGATGTGGCCCGAGGAGACAGATTGAGCAGAGAGCAATGGCGAAATTCGGGAGGCTGGGGAACCCTGGTTTCAGAAGCCTGGTTAATGAAAAAATAATCAATAGTCACATATTCAGGATAACTAAACAAGTATACTCCAGAAGCAAGATTAGCAGGATTTGAAGAACCTGCTAACCTTGCATCCTGAGACGGTTCTAAGCTTTCTCTTTTCGCCTGTATTTTAGTTCTTTGAAGCCATTTTTGGATCGAGCAAATCGTAGAATTGATTAAGTTTCGGTAAAATAATGCGTGTTCTACGGTTTGTTGACCTTCCTTCAGCCGTATCGTTGCTGGCTAAAGTATTATATTCTCCCCTGCCGGCGGCAATTAAACGATTCGGATCAACATTGTAATCTTTTTGTAAAGTCCGTACAACAGAGGTTGCTCTTTTAACACTTAAATCCCAGTTATCTTCTATACAAGATGTTTTAATAGGAACATTGTCGGTGTAACCTTCAACCATTATTTCAAGTTCCGGGCGCGAGTCAATAATAAGAGCAATTTTTCCTAATACCTCATGGGCTCTTGGTGTTAGTTCAAAGCTTCCGCTTTTATAAAGCATTTTATCCGAAAGATTAATAAATACAACCGTTTTATCAACCTTGATGTCAACATCCTTGTCTTCAATACCTTCCGACAAAACACTTTTTAGGTTTACAGCCAATGCAAGATTAATTGAATCTGCTTTTGAGCGGGCCTCTTGTAAAAAGCGAATGTAACTATCCTTCTTCTCTAATTGCCCCAGTGTTTCTTTAATATTTTCATTTGCTGATTGCGAAAGCACCGCTAAGTCGCCAACCTGTGTAAGTTGTTTGTCGCGTTGTTGCCTTACATCATTTAATTGTTCCCTCAAATCCGTAATTTGTTCTTCTCTGAGATTTAATGTTGTTTTATTCGACGATAGTTGTTTTATGTAATCATCGAGGTTTCCATTGCATTCCTTTAACTGTTGATTTGTTACAGCAAGGTCTCTTTCAAGCCCTTCTTTCATTGATGTGTATTTCTTGCTGCTAATGCAAGAAGTCATTCCAAGAGCAATAAAAACGATAACCAAGTTTTTAATTTTCAAATTCATAATGTTATTGATTTTAGTGAATAATTTTAATTCTCCATAACCAACAATTATGTCATCAGAAAAATGCCTCAATTAAAAACCGAATAAACACTTAATAATTAACAATATAAATACTACGTGAAGTTAATCAGATATGTTTTTAGCTTAATAATTCTGAATATCAATCTCCACATATTGAGGTAATCTGTCCACAGTACAAAATCTATATTTCTTATGAGCTCCAAAGCTTATGTATTTCTAATTCTTTGAACTAGATACAAAACGATGAACAAACCTGTTTCTGAATATTTTTTTCAGTTATTCAATAATAATTGTGCTGACTCAAATTAGATTCTTCTAAAAATGCATCCATCGAATATTTCTACACAAGATCACAAAAAAATTAAACCAATAATAATCAATACATTCAATAAGGAAATCCGTTAAACTACTGATCACATGTTGCATATTTCAGTGTTTCCCCTTAAAGTATTTTGCATATTTAAATGATATGAAATAACTTTTACTAAACAAGTGTCTATAATTCATGTTTATTATATAACTCTACAACCACTATCGAAAATGGAATTTGAAAACAAGATTCAAGCGTCTTCAGAAGAATTTATGACTCTGTTGAATGGGATGCACGAGGCAATTTTATTAATTAATACCGAAGGTGCAATACTTGAGGCCAATAGCGTTGCCATTGAAAAGTTTGGATATTCAACAAATGAGTTCGTTAGCCTGGGATTATTTGGGATTGATAGTTATTTGAAAAGAGAAGAAATCGTTGAGTTGATAAAAAAAGTGCAGACAGGAAGTAATGTAGTTTTTGAGACAAGTTATATTACAAAAGGAGGCTCAAAAATTCCTGTTGAAATAAGTTCGGGTTTATTTCAAAACAGCAGCAACACATTTATTCTAAATATTATAAGAGAAATCCCTGATCGGGTTTTAATTGAAGACAGACTGCGCCTGCTTAGTCGTTCTTTTGAACAAAGCCCGGTAGGAATAACAATTACGAAGAAAGATGGCAGAATAGAATATGCCAATTCGGCTTTCACTAGAATTTCGGGCTATGAGTTAGAAGAAATAATTGGCCAAAATCCACGCATTTTAAAATCAGGCCTTCACGATCCTGAATTTTATACAGAATTATGGAATACAATATTAAAAGGGAAAGAATGGCACGGCGAAATAATTAACAGGAAAAAAGACGGTATATTATACTGGGAAGAAGTGTCTATTTCTCCAATCTTTAACAAAAATGGGAAAATTACCCATTTTGTATCTATCCGTGAAGACATAAACCCCAAAAAGAAGATGATACAAGATTTGGTTGATGCAAAGGAAAAAGCGGAAGAAGGCAGAGCAAATATTACAGCAATAATTGAGGGGACGAAAAACAGCATTTGGGCTTTTAACCGAAATTATGAAATTCTATATATCAACCAGGCGTTTCAAGAAGAGTTTTTGCAAACATTTGGTGTTCTCCTTGAAACAGGGATGAATTTAGTTAAAGCGTTACCTGAATCGCTACAGCCTGTTTGGAAACCCCGATACGATAAGGTATTGGCCAATAAACAATATACAATTGAAGATGCTATTCCTACTGAGAATGGTATAACTTATATTACGGTATCCTTCAACCCAATTATCAAAAACGGAAAGGTTATCGGAGGTTCTTGTTTTGGCAATAACATTACTTTACAAAAACTTGAAGAATTAGAGCTTATTGAAGCGAAACGCAAAGCAGAAGAAAGTGACAGATTAAAATCGGCTTTTCTCGCTAACATGAGCCACGAAATCAGGACTCCAATGAATGGAATTTTAGGGTTCACCAGTTTACTGAGCCTTCCAAACATTTCGGAAAAAGACAGGGAGAAGTATATTGAAATTATACAAAAAAGTGGCGAAAGACTTCTTAATACGGTAAACGATATTATTGAAATTTCGAAAATAGAAACAGGCCAGGTTAAAACTTCGTCCAACAAAATAAACATCAATTTACTCCTCACAACAATGTCAAGTTTTTTTCTGCCGGAATATGAAAAGAAAGGATTACATATAATTGTCGAAAATTCGTTAAAAAACGAGGAAGCAATAATTTATACCGACGAAGTTAAACTACAGTCAATAATTACAAATCTGATAAAAAACGCCATTAAATTCTCCAATTACGGAACAATAGAAATTGGATATGCACTCTCCAATGGGTTTCTTGAATTTTATGTAAAAGATCCGGGCATTGGTATTCCGGAAGACAAACTCAATGCAATTTTTGAACGATTTATTCAGGCCGGCTATGAGATTTCAAAAGAATATGAAGGTTCTGGTTTAGGCCTTGCAATTACAAAATCATACGTTGAAATGCTGGGAGGGAAAATATGGGTTAAATCAGAAATCAGCAAAGGCTCCGAATTCTACTTTACCATACCGTACATACCTTCGGAAAATACTAACAACAGTAAAAAAACAACAAACCCGGGATTAGAACTAACTTCGGATACCCAAAAGTTAAAAGTACTAATTGTTGAAGACGAAGAATCGGGAAGATTTTATTTAGAAACCCTTCTGGCAAACACGAATTACGATTTAATTTTTGCTAAAAATGGCATCGAAGCCATTGAAAAGTTCAAGTTGAACAAAAATACCGACATAATTTTAATGGATCTTCGGATGCCAGCGATGGATGGATATGAGGCTACCCGGCGAATTAAAGAAATCAAAAAGAATATAAAAATAATTGCACAAACAGCTTTTGCTCTTTCTGGTGATAAAGACAAGGCAATTGCCGCTGGATGCGATGATTACATCTCAAAACCATTAAAGAAAAACGATCTCATTAAAATAATACAAAAGCATCTTAAAAGTTAATTAAACATCAGAATAACACAATTATTTTAAAAACAAAGAATAAACCCTATTCAGAAAGAATCAGAGAAATAGCATCAAATAATAATTCAAAGTCCTTGAAATGGTATTAAAAATTAAAAAATAGATATCTTTGAGATTGATATTTACAAATTCAAACCCAATTAAAACACAAAGCTACAAAAGGGTTTTGTGAGAAAACAAGCTTTAATGAAAAAAATATTAGCTATTGATGATAACGAATTAAATCTGGAGCTTTTGCATTATATTATTAAACAGCATTATCCCGATTTTATATATATCAAAGCTTCAAACGGGAAAACTGGTATTAAGCTTGCCAAAGAGGAAAAGCCAGAATTAATATTGCTTGATATTCTGATGCCTGGCTTAAATGGCCACGAAGTTTGTAAAATTCTGAAAAATGATAGTCAAACCAGCCATATTCCGGTAATGATGATTTCTGCTTTAGGCTGGAATTCAGAAGAAAGAATAAAAGGATTAAATGCAGGTGCAGATTCGTTTATCTCAAAACCATTTAAAAACAGCGAATTACAGGCACAAATAAATGTAGCCCTTCGAATTAAAGCGGTTGAAGATTTACTTAGAAAAAGGAATGAGAGCCTCGAACTTTCAATTAAAACCGAGGCCAATAAATATTTACGCAGGGAAGAGAGATTTCTTCAGATCTCGGAACATGCACGCCAGTTTTACTGGGAAACCGACAAAAAAGGCACAATTGTTTACGTAAGCCCGGTAATTGAACGGATTTTAAACATCCCGATTTTAAGTATCATTGGAAAAATGAACTATACCGAACTTTTTCAACTGGAAACAAATAGCAAAGGCATTTTGCTTTCTGAAGATTCTGAGATACATGATGTTGAAATAGAATTGAGTGCAAATAAAAAATCTATCTGGCTTTCATTTAACAGCTTCCCCTTTTTTGATAAAGATGAAAGTTATAACGGAAACAGGGGCATTTGTTTTGATATTACCATACGAAAAAGATCTGAAATCGAACTTAAAAACAATATCAGAAAAATTGAAAGATATCAGCGTAAATTAAAAAACCTCAACAAGGAAATTAGTTTGATTGAGGAACACGAAAGAAGAAAAATTGCTGAGAATCTTCATGACGGCTTAGGACAGACACTTTCATTAGCCTACATTAAATTGTCAGCTATACACAACGACGGGTTACCTGTAGAAGTGAAAGAAACAATTCAAACAACATCTGAACTTTTAAACAAAGCAATAACAGAATCAAGAAACTTAACATACGATTTAAGCCCACCAATTCTATATGAACTAGGCTTAATTGCTGCTTTAAAATGGAAACTAGATCAAATAGAGAAAAAGAATAATATCTCTACATTTATTTACGGAGAAAAAACGGAGTTAAAAATTAAAAAAGAATTTGTTATTTTTATTTACCGCATTGTAGCCGAACTACTACAAAACGTACTAAAACATGCAAATGCCTCATCAATTACAATTACGATAAGTCAAACAGGTAAAAAATATCGCTTTATTGTTGAAGACGATGGAGTTGGAATAAAGAAAGATAAAAGCAATATCAATTATAAAATGGGAGGCTTCGGACTGTTAAGTATAAAAGAAAGACTCGAAAGTTTGAACGGACATTTTTATTTGAAATCGGGTGCAGAAAAAGGGACTAAAGCAATACTTGAGTTTCCTGTATATAAAAAGGATTTGGAATGAACGCGTAAATTAAGGGAAGATAGTAAATGCAGGGTTGAATTTAAATTTGAAAATGAATTTTAAAATTACAACTTAATTACTATAAATTACAACTATGAAAATAAGAGTATTAATTGCAGATGATCACCAGTTATTCAGAGAGGGGATTTCAAACTTACTGGCATCTTTTGAAAAAATTGATGTAATTGCGCAGGCAGCTGATGGAGAAGAAACTTTTGATAAAGTTAAACAATTAAAACCCGACGTAATATTACTTGATATTGCAATGCCAAAAATGAATGGGATTGAAGCCTGCAAAAAGATCAAGAAAAACTTTCCACAAGTTAAAATCATAACCGTATCAATGCATTCCGACAAACAATATGTAAAAGGAGTTTTAGAAGCAGGAGCGGATGGTTATCTATTAAAGAACTGTACATTAAGACAACTAACTGATGCAATACAATCAGTGTATGATGGAAAAAAATATTTAAGCCAGGACATAACTGATTTGGTTATAAGTGGTTACCTGGCCCCTTCCTCTCCCGACGATGAGTATGCCAGTTTATCGGAACGTGAAAAGGAAATATTTTTGCTCTTGGCTGAGGGCGAATCCACCAAAGAAATTGCAGACAAGTTGTTTATAAGTGTAAAAACGGTAGGAACACATAAACAAAATATTTTCGAAAAAATGGGGCTAAAGACTAATGCTGATGTGGTAAAGTATGCGCTAAAAAAAGGACTTATTCAGTTTTAGTTCCAATCTGTATTTTTTTTCTTGTCAAATTCTAATGAATTCTGTTGCTTCCTGTAAGAAAAATGGAATGTAAATTTAGGTAATATGCACACCTCAATTGGGTTCTCAATTTGTATTTATTAGTGCACATACAATTACCTTTACACCATATTTACAAACCACGAAATACAGAAGTCACTTTCATAAATTTCAAGTTAGTGCCATTAGAAGGAAGGATTTAAAAGCAAACTAATTTGAAAAAAACCTTGGATGCTTTCAAGGTTTTCTTTTTTTATTACAGATCTGACAAACAACTATAAGTAACGGTTTATAAAAGATAAGGAAAAACAGCTTTTCTATCTTCCGGATAATTTTGAAACTCTTTTTTATACCACTTATGATGATCCAGCGCCCTTGGAATAAGATTAACCAATGTCCAAACAAGGAAAGCAAATGCAGGCAATCCAAGGGTTACAATAAAAAATCCTAACCACGAAATAATTTCACCAAAATAGTTCGGACATGAAACATATTTAAACAACCCTCCATACGGAACCTCGTATCCTATCTTTTTGCCACTTCTAAGTTTTATTAACAGTTGGTCGTGATATTGATTAATTACAAATCCCAAAAGAAACAATACAATTCCTACCAACAGATGCAAATTATTGAATCGAACAGTATCTGAATCAAGAACAAACTTCGACAACCAATAACCATTTATAAATCCGTTTACTCCATTAAAAAGGATTGCAGAAAGAACAATAATTACAGGCATCTTCTTTCCTTTAGTCTTTAAACGGAAAGGAAAAATAACAGCTCTTTGAACATAATGTAACCCCCAAAGAAAAGCGGCAACAACTACAATTTTATTCTTCAAATCCGGAGAAAAAGTAAATAAGAAAAAGAAGAATACCAGCAGTGCAGGTAATTCCATTAAAAACCATCCCCATCGATTACTAATCATAGGCCCCCAGCTGTTTTTTGTGTGTTTCCCATAAGGTTGAGTTACTTTTAAAAGTACGGGAAAGATGAAGATTCCAAGACCAATCCAAATCCAGCACAGCACGTTAAATGTTTCTCTTGTCAGCATTTTAGATAAGATAGTTATTTTGTTTATACCAATCGAAAGTATCTCTTAATGTTTCTTTTAAAGGTCGAGGTGAATAATTCAATTCCCGTTCCGATTTTTCCAGTGAAATATTTCCGGGAGCATGAATCAGCAATTTTAAAGATTGACAGGTAAACATGGGTTTTCTCCTTGTAATTAAATATTCAAGCTGAAAAAAAGGGCAAAATATACGGGCAAGAAAAGCAGGAACCATAAAAAGAGGCGGCTTTTTACCCGATAAATTACCAATCAAAACAGATAACCTTTTTATTGTGCAAAAATGCCCTGAAAGGATATATTTTTCCCCTTTCCTCCCCTTTTCAACCGATTGAATTGCAGCAAATACAATGTCGCGAACATCTACCCAATTGTAACCTCCCGGAATAAGCGCCGGAATTTTGTTATTGTAAAATTTTATAAGCGCATTTCCCAGGAAAGATTTTCTAATATCATACGGTCCTATTACTGCGGTGGGACTCAAAATTACCGCATCAAGTCCTTTTGATACCCCATCAAGAACAACCTTTTCACTTTCTGCTTTCGAAAAATTATAAATTGAACTCTTTTTAACTGTTAATGGATTTTCTTCTTTCAATACTTCGTTGGTTTCCGGCATCTGAAAAGCATCGATACTGCTAAAATGAATAAACTTTTTAATTCCGGCAGCCAGCGAGGCATCAACCATATTTTTTGTTCCGGCAACATTCGTTTCCCAAACAATCTTTCGATGATAATTATCTATCGATATAACAGCAGCACAGTGAAATACAACATCAACATCTTTGCAAAGTTTTTTTAATGACAGGGAATCCAGAAGATCGCCATGCACTATCTCAACCGGAAGATATGCATAGTCGTTTTTAAACTGATGAACCAAAACCCTAACCTTATACCCGCTTTTTAAAAGCTCCCGAACAAGGCAATTCCCGATATGTCCACCGGCTCCTGTAACAGCAGCTATCTGACTCATCATAGATCATTTTTAAGAAAGAAATATAAAGCTAAAGTTTTTCAGAAAACACTCAAACAGATAAAAGGTGTTATGCAGCCTCAGAACTTTTCTTGTAAAGTATTGAGCATGTATTACTTCTCACCGATAAAAAATCAGAACTAAAATTGGAAGTGTCATAAATATACATTTATCAATATTTTTAATATCTTGGTTATCACTATTCAATCGAATACCGATGAAAACGTTTACAGGTTTAGTTGTTTTAATTCTATTCTTTGTATCTGCCAATCCAATTTTATCACAAGAAAATCATATTATTAAGGGAAAAATAACAGATTCAAAATCAGGCGAATCCTTAATAGGCGTTCATATTGCAATTAAAGATAATGTGTACGGAACCATAACCGGTGCCGACGGGGCATTTGAACTTGTTTCAAAAGTTGAACCTCCGTTTAGCATCCATATTACCTACGTTGGATTTCAAACTCAGGAAATAAATGTAACAAATGAAAATACTTTTTTAGACATAAAAATGGATGAGCAATTTCTTTTAGGACAAGAAGTCGTTGTTTCGTCCAGCCGCATTGAAGAAAGTATTTTAAGAGCGCCGGTTAGTGTGGAAAAAATCAATTCAAGAGATTTAAAACTTGTGCCGGCAGCCAACTTCTACGATGGCCTTTACCAGTTAAAAGGCGTGGATATGAATGTACACGGACTTACTTTTCGACTGCCAAATACAAGAGGATTTAACGATTACACCAATTACCGGATGAACCAAATTATTGACGGGATGGAAAATGTTGCGCCGGGCTTAAGCTTTTCTGCAGGAAATGTTTTTGGGTTATCACAAATTGATGTGGAAAGCGTTGAATTGGTGGTTGGCGCCTCATCGGCACTTTATGGCCCTGGTGGAATGAATGGGACGCTGGTTATGGAAAGCAAAGATCCTTTCCGATACCAGGGACTTTCAGTATCCGTGCAAACCGGAATCATGAACATTGGAGAAAAAACACTGGAGCAACCAACTCCTATGTACGATGTAAATATCCGTTTTGCTAAAGCATTTAGTAATCGGATGGCGGTAAAAATTACCGGTTCATTTTTAAATGCTACCGACTGGCAGGCTTCAGACACGCGCGACAGAGCAGATTTAAATAGTCCGGAACTAAACAGGTTAACAAACCCAGGATATGATGGAGTAAATACTTATGGCGATGAAACATTAGTTTCGCTTAATTTAAAAAATGTGGGCTCACAGGTTATCAATGGTATTGCTGAATCACAAGGAATTCAGCAGGGAACTCCTGAATATGAGAATTTATTTAACAATGCCATTCAATATTTTCCGGATCAATTGGTTACCCGAACGGGGTGGATAGAAAGCGATCTGGCAGAAGACAAAACCAAAAATTTACGGTTAGGAGGTTCTTTAAATTACTTTATAACAGACAGAACGGAGTCGATTATACAGGCAAACTACGCGCAGGGAACCACCGTTTACACCGCACAAAACAGGTTTGCAGCGAGAGAATTCTACATATTATCAGGAAAAATCGAAATAAAAAACCCGAATTACTATGTAAGGGCATGGGGAGTTGGCGATAACGCTGGGTCTTCTTACGATATTGGAGGCACTGCGCTTTTACTAAATGAAGGATGGAAACCATCGGAGACTTGGTTTCAGGATTATCTTACTGCTTATACACAAACGGCTCTTCTTTCTGACGACATGAACGCAGCACATAAATTTGCCAGACTCGTTGCCGACAACCGGGATCCCATTACAGGAAATATTTTCGATAACTCAAAACCAGCTTTCCCTGTTAGCGGGACCCCCGAATTCAACGAGCTTTTTAATAAAATTACCAATACCCCGCTAAATGAAGGCGGTGGAATGGTTTTCGACCAAAGTAAAATATTTCAGGTTGAAGGAATGTATAATTTTAACGATATTATCAAAGTCATGGAAATGCAGGTTGGGGTATCACACCGATGGTACGAGGTAAACAGCAATGGGACAATTTTTGCCGATGCACCCGGCCAGCCGATAATCATCAACCAGTTTGGAACTTTCATTCAGATTAACAAGAACTTAATCAACGACTATTTACGTTTAACAGGAACATTCAGGTTCGATAAAAACCAAAACTTCGAAGCACAGTACACTCCTCGTTTTTCTGCTATTCTCTTTTTGGATCGAAAAAAAGAACACAGCTTAAGAAGCACATTTCAAACGGCTTACCGTTTTCCCTCAATTGCCGACCAATGGGTAGATCTCTACACCGGAGTATTTCGGACGGTAGGTGGTATGCCACAAGTTCAGGGAAAATACAATTTTTCAACCATCCCGCTTTACCCCATGTCTGGACGCAACCCGATTACAGATAAACCGATAACAGAAGACGGGCCAATTACACTTCCCGGACTTGCCCCCGAAAAAGTAGCTTCAACAGAAGTTGGATACAAAGGTCTATTTCTGGGGAAAAAACTGTTTTTTGATACTTATGCATATTACAACAAGTACAAGGGATTTGAAGCCTCATGGCTTTTAGCTCAATTAGCAGAGGATAACGGTACGAATCAGGAGCTTTTATACAATACTTTTTTTACTACCGACGAGCCGGTTTCTTCTTATGGATGGGCAATGGGATTAGATTACATGACTCCTATCGGAATACTGTTCAGAGGAAATGTGGCCCAGAACAAACTGTTAGAAGGAATTGATACACCCGGTGTCGAAACACGTTTTAATACACCTGAATACCGGGCTAATTTATCCATTAGCCATTTTGCAATTTTGCCAAACTTAGGCTTTAATATTAACTTCCACTGGCAAGGTAAATTTATGTGGGAGGCCAGCTTCGGTGCCGGAGAAATACCTGCCTTCACTACTCTTGACGCACAGGTTTCCTACAAGGTATCAGCAATGAAAACAACCATAAAAATTAGCGGCTCCAATCTTTTAAACAACTACTACACAACCAGTTTCGGGAGCGCCCAGATTGGAGGATTATACTATATTAGTTTGATTTACGAAGATATTTTAGGATACATCGAGAAAGCCAGAAATTAACCAGGCAACTTTTTTACATAAAAAAGCCACCGATTTGAAGATCGGTGGCTTTTCTTTAATGTTATCCCTGTAATATTTATTGCTTTATAAAACTTATTGAAAAACTTACAGTGAATGTTTCCGGATTATTTTCACTTAACGTTACTCCCAACCCACTTAACATTGTTTCTATTGTTGCTTTTGGTAGCGGAACGCTAGTTTCACCCTTTAAATTTGACCCCACAAAAGAAACATCAGTCACAACCAAAGATATTCCGGCAGGAGCCGATGGAATAGCACTGCTATTCATATTGAGCTTCAGTTCGGTTTCAGAAACCTCTTCCCAAGTGCCAGCATCCAATTCATTTTCGCCTTCGCAACTCAAAATAATTTTGTTGTCTTTTCTTAATCCAACCCACGATTTATCAGCAGAAGAACAATCAACCTGACTTAATAAAGCCGACTGAATTGCCTCTGTAATTGGAGTACCTTCAGGAACCGAAAACGGAACCTCTTGCCCTCCATACAGTATCTTAATTGAGAAAGATTCACTAACCGACGCGCTACTAATTACATAATTACCCACAAAATCGGAAACAGTTTCTTCCGAATCATCTTTACACCCCGACAGAATGGTTACGGATGCCAGAAACACCACCAGAAATTTTAGTCCGAAATTTTTCATAATCGAATAATTAAAAAGTTAATATGCGTTTTTCTAATTCAATATTAAGAATAAAATTTCAATTAAATATATTTTTACGTTTCATAGACCATTGTTATTCTTTACCACTTAAGATTGTGCGAAGTTTTTCAGGGTTTCCAAAGGTTGAGAAACGACAGAATTATTTTCCAGCCAGAAAAAGACTTCCCAATGAGATAGGCGTAAAACCGAATTCTATTTTTAGTTTATCAGATTCAGTTTCTTCTAAATCACAGAAACCGGAACCGTTCCTTAATCTCACAATATTCAGATAATCGGCAAATAATCAGACAGTAATTTTAATGATAAACAAGCATAATTGCCATTCTGGTTAAAAGTCGCCTTTACTTCATATATACCATCTATTCTTTTCCGTAAATGGTCCTTTTGTTTGAATGAAGCGAATGTTAGAATATTTCCCATTCTGTTGTAAAATTTTTGAATTAACACAATCCTGAAATAGCGACACATACCTTTCCAGATCAAAAATTAAGATAGTAAACGAAGCTGTTATCCGAAAAAATCTTGATTTTTAATATGCAAAACTACTTCCTCCTAAAAATTCACGAAGGAGCGAAGTCGGTGGAATTTCAATATCATCAATTGGCTTTATATAAGAAAGGAATTTCAACAATCGCTTTGCCTCCATGTACTCTTCTTTGTTTTCAGGAACCTGCTCTAAAATTGGTATTGCATACTTTCGTAACACAGCCAACTCATACAATGTTGCCGAATTGAACATAACATTTGCATTTTCCTGATACGGAAAAATATTCTTTTCTTCTCCCCTTCTTACCGATGGCCAACGTTTTATTGTTTCAATGGCGGCATATCCACGGTATTTACTATCACGAATCATGCGCCTCAACAACCGGTTGTCGGCAGTGGAAATATGTGTTTGCTCATCAATTGAGATTTGCGTTAGAGCAGATATAAATATTTTGAATGTATTTTTTGCTTCCACGTGCGTCAGTAAATCAGGATTCATTCCATGAATTCCTTCCACAACTAAAATATCTCCCGGAAGCAGTTTCAGTTTTTTACCATTCATAATGCGTTTTCCATGATGAAAATCGAACCGGGGTAATACCACTTCCTTTCCATCCATCAAATCGATTAATTGCTGATTAAAAAACTCAATATCAATGGCATGCAAGGCTTCAAAATCATACTCACCAAATTCATCGCGAGGCGTTTTTTCACGATTAACAAAATAATCGTCGAGAGAAATTTGATAAGGCCGTAAACCGTTAACTGCCAGCTGAACACCAAGGCGTTTGCTGAATGTTGTTTTACCCGAAGCTGAAGGACCGGCCACCAGCACAACTTTTACAAACCCGCTTCTTGCATGAATGACATTGGCAATTTCTGCAATTTTCTTTTCATGAAGCGCTTCAGATATTTTAATGATTTCCCCACTTCTGTTTTGAAGTGCAAAATCATTCAGGTTGGCAAGTGTTGAGACATTTAAAATTTCAGCCCAATCTTTTTGTTCCTGATAAATTTCAAATAATTTAGATTGCTTTTCCAGTTTCTGTAAACGCCCGAAGTTCTTTCGTTTGGGTATTTGCAATAAAATTCCCCCGAAATATTTAACAAGGCCGAAATTTACAAGGTAATTGGTTGACGGTAACAAATGCCCGTAAAAATAATTACCATGCTCTTCCAGAAAATACAAGCTGGAAAACAAACGCCCTTGTTGTTCAAAAAGCCGCGCTTTTTCAGGCAATCCCTGTTTCTTTAATAGCTTAACCACATCGGTGGTCAGCATTTCTTTTTTTATGTATGGAATGTCCTTTTCAATCAGGGCTTTCATTTCAGCTATTATTACCGAAATATCGGAATCTGTAACTTCATGGTCAAGCCCGTTTAATTCGCAATAATATCCGTTTGAAATTCCGTTTTGAACCTGTAAAGTCACCTTCGGAAATGCTTTTTTTACAGCAACATACAAAACAAAAATCAGGCTTCGAATGTACAAGCGCATTCCATCTTGATGCGTTACGTCGAAGAATTCGATTTTTTTTGCTTTAACCACACAAAATGAGAGTTCCTTTATCTGATTATTTACAATTGCCCCGCAAACCCGGTGTTTGAGTTTAATTTTTAGATCTTTACTTATTTCCATTAAAGAAGTGCCCAGAGGATAAGAATGCGTAGAATTGGTATTTACACAGAAAATTTCTACCTGTTTCATTGTTTGCTGTCTGTTTTAATGAAATGTAAAAGTAGTAAAATACTGTGTAAGCCGGAAGCTGATATTCCTCTAAAAAGCGCGGAACATCATAGATTAGTTTGCCTCCAACTCAGCTTTCAAATACTTCGCTGTAAACGATTTTTTATTTTTTATCACCTCTTCCGGCGTTCCTGCACATAAAATCTCACCACCGTTTTTTCCGCCTTCCGGACCTAAATCAATAATGTAATCGGCTACTTTTATCACATCCATATTGTGCTCAATCACAATCACCGTATTTCCTTTATCAACCAGTTTGTTCAGCACTTCCAGAAGTACCCTGATATCTTCAAAATGAAGCCCGGTTGTGGGCTCGTCCAGAATATATACGGTTTTTCCGGTATCTCTTTTTGCTAATTCGGCAGCAAGCTTTACACGCTGAGATTCGCCACCCGAAAGTGTAGTTGACGATTGCCCTAACGTAATATAACCAAGCCCAACCTCTTCCAGCGTTTTGAGCCTTGTTGAAATGGATGGAATAGCTTCAAAAAATTCAACACCCTGTTCAATGGTCATTTCCAACACATCGCTTATGGATTTTCCTTTGTACCGAACCTCCAGAGTTTCGCGGTTATATCGCTTACCGTTACATGCATCGCAATGCACATAAACATCAGGAAGAAAATTCATTTCGATAAGTTTCAATCCGCCTCCCTGACATTCCTCACACCTGCCACCTTTTACATTAAATGAAAATCTTCCGGGTTTATACCCCCGGATTTTTGCTTCAGGAAGTTGCGCAAACAGATTCCGGATATCAGAAAAAACATTGGTGTATGTTACCGGATTTGACCGTGGTGTTCGTCCAATCGGGGACTGATCGACCCGAATAACTTTATCAATAAATTCTAGTCCTTTTACCGATTGAAAAGGAAGTGGATCTTTTATCGACTTATAGAAATGCTGACTTAAAATAGGCTGAAGCGTTTCATTGATTAATGTTGATTTTCCACTGCCCGAAACACCGGTAATACAAATAAATTTTCCAAGAGGAATTTTAAGATCAACTGATTTCAGATTATTCCCGGTGCAGCCTTTTACTTCCAGAAAATCGGCTTTTCCGTTTCTGCGATTAACCGGAACATGAATCTTTTTTCTATTATTGAGATAATCTGCAGTCAGAGTATTCATTTTTAAAACGTCCCTGGGGTTTCCGGCAGCCACAACTTCGCCACCATGCCTGCCTGCCAGCGGCCCCATATCAATTAAATAGTCGGCGTGAAGCATTGTATCTTTGTCGTGTTCTACAACAATAACGGAGTTTCCTGAATCCCTTAACTGTTCCAGAGCCTGAATCAATTTCAGGTTATCGCGATGATGTAAACCGATACTGGGTTCATCTAAAATGTACAGTACATTTACCAACTGCGAACCAATTTGGGTTGCCAACCTTATTCGCTGCGATTCACCTCCCGAAAGACTTTGAGCAGTACGATCGAGTGCAAGGTAATTTAACCCAACCCCCAACATAAACCCCAGCCGATCACGAATTTCCTTTATAACTTCCGTTCCGATTATTTGTTGTTTTTCGGTTATTCGATCTTCCAACCCATTAAACCATTCGCCTAATTCTTTTAAATCCAGCTGAGCCAGTTCCGAAATATTTTTGCCATCAATTTTAAAATGAAGCGATTCTTTTTTCAATCGCATGCCCTTGCACTCCGGACACTCGGTAGTTTTCACAAACTGGTTGGCCCATTTTTGTGCAGTTTTCGATGGATTATCCTCTCTTTGACTATCAATATATTTAATAACTCCCTCGTAACTCATCATGTAATTCATGCTGGTTCCCAACGGAGTATTTTTAAGCTGAATACGCTCATTGGTTCCAAACAACACAGCTTGTAACCCATCTTCAGGAATATCTTTTACCGGTGTGTTCAGGGTAAAACCGAACTTCTCTCCCAGTGCTTCTATTTGCCAGAAAATCAGAGAATTTTTATATGGACCAAGCGGAGCAATTCCTCCTTTTGAAATGCTTTTATCCTTTTCCGGAATAATTTTATCCAAATCAATTTCGGTAATCCTACCTAAACCGTTGCAGTGCGGACAAGCTCCCTGTGGAGAGTTGAACGAGAAATTATGCGGAGCTGGTTCGTTATAAGAAATTCCGGTGGAAGGACACATCAACAAACGGCTGTAATACTTCACTTCCTGCGTTTCGTAATCCATAATCATTAAAACTCCCTGACCATGTTTCATCGCTGTTTGAACACTGCCTTTCAGTCTTTTTAACCCGGCCTCATCAACCTTCAGTTTGTCAATCAAAATTTCGATGAAATGATTTTTATATCTGTCAACTTTATGGTTATGCTGCAATTCCGTTATTTCTCCATCGATACGCGCAGACAAAAATCCTTTTCTTCTGATTTGCTCAAACAGTTCACGATAATGTCCTTTCCTTCCTTTTACAACAGGCGCAAGTATATAAATCCGTTTCCCGGCAAAATCGCTTTTTATCAGCTGAATAATTTTCTCCTCGGTATATTTCACCATTTTTTCGCCGGTGTTGTAAGAAAAAGCTTCTCCGGCACGGGCAAAAAGTAAACGAAGAAAATCATAAATTTCGGTAACGGTTCCAACAGTAGATCGTGGATTACGAGTTGTAACTTTTTGTTCGATTGAAATTACGGGACTTAAACCGGTAATTTTATCCACGTCGGGCCGTTCCATGTTTCCGAGGAAAGAGCGTGCATAAGCAGAAAATGTCTCTATATACCGCCTTTGACCTTCGGCATAAATTGTATCGAATGCCAGCGAAGACTTTCCACTCCCGCTAAGTCCTGTAATTACGGTTAACTTATTCCTTGGAATTTCAACATTTACATTCCGCAGATTATGAACCCTGGCTCCGTGAACAATAACTTTATCTTCTGATTCAACAAATTCAGAAGCATACTGAATATCTGTTTTTGTGTTTTCCTGCATGCTGAAATAACTCCAACTTAATTTAAAACCGGTATCTCTACCACATATTTTTTCCTGCCGGAATTTATAAGTTTTGTATCCCGTAACCACGGATTAAAATCTTTCAATAATTTATAGCTAATTCCGTTTTCTTTTGCAAAGTCAGCAAAATCAGGAACAGGGCCACTAATTTCAATTTTTTTTGTCTCGACAATCGGGTATTTTTCGCTTTCAGAAACAACAAAATTATATTCCTCAGGGTTTTCCAAAATTAATTTCAGGGCAACAATCCTGAAAACGTATCTTTGTGTTTCCTCTACAAAAAGCAAATCGTAATAATCATCTGTCTTCTGACGCGTAATTTGCCTTTGAACTCCTGTTAATCCTGCATTATACGAAGCAGCGACTAAAGTCCAGCTACCATATTTTTTGTAAGCATTTTTCATATACTCACAGGCTGCGTAAGTTGATTTTACCACATGATAACGTTCGTCTATTTCGCTATTTACTTCCAAGCCATATTCCTGCGCCGTTCCTTTTACAAACTGCCAAAATCCAACTGCACTTGCCGGTGAAACAGCCCTTGGATTAAATCCACTTTCTGCCAATGCAAGGTATTTGAAATCATCTGGGATTCCATTTTCCTTTAAAATTGGTTCAATTACTGAAAAATATCTCGGAGCCAGTTTGAGGTAACGAATTGTTTGCGAATGAAAGTAGGCATTCGAGAGTAATTCACGATCCAGTGCTTCCTTAACATCAAAGCGATGAAGCGGGATTTCTTCATTAACAAAAGTAACAGAATCGGGAATTTTAACCGATGTAAACTCCGTTTTCACTTCGGTAACAATCTGTTTACTTTCAGGTTTTGCAGAACCAAGAATGAATACGATTACAACAATTTTTAACACAACTATAAAGGGCAACAAAATCCTCCACCACTTTTTCTTATTCATAAAATGCACTTTTTAAACGGTTGCAAAAATAACTCAAACTTATTGCATAACAATGAAAAAGCCCGACTGTTTGCCGGACTTTTAACAAATACCGAATTGATTGAATTTGAATCCTGTTTCTTTTTAATATGGTTTAAAAAATTTCTCAGCCTTGACCTTAAAATTCTTAAAACAATAGATTATTTTCCCAATAAGTCAATACTTTTTGATTTTAGGTTTTATATGCCAGTACGAAAGGATAAAATATATTCACGAGGTTAATTAGAAACAATTACATGGGTTGCAATTGTTTTATTTCTTGTGCAAGTTTTTTGAACAGAAAAATTACAGGCTGACCCGAAAATTATTAACCAACTTGTCTCTTCAAATATTCATTTAAGTAATGCTTTTGGGCTTCTTTTTCAACCCCAACATCACTTTTTTTTACGTTTTTTAGTTCTTCTAAAATATCTCCGACTATTTTATGGCTTGTCTGAAAATGCTTTTTCTTGAAAAAGCCTTTTGATAATCTATCCAATTCTTTGTATGTACCTTCAATTGATTCAAAGATAATCGTGCGGAATAATTCGGCACATTTTACACAAGTATCCTGATTCAGATCAAAAGTAGCGTAATAGGCCCGTTTTAAGATATCAACAGATTTTGCATAGTCTTTATCCCTTCTTAACCTGATAGACTCAGACCAGCTTTCGTTAATAATTTGGAGATGACTTTTACACCTGTGACCATTTGCTTTACAACTTACCAACTCAATTTTATTCTGCTCACCATTGAAGTAATCAGCATCATTAGCTGACAAAGTAAAGAATCTTTTCATCTTTGGTTTCATGTCAAAATATTTTAAGGTTCGTATTGAAGTCTTTTTAATCCGTTATATCCTCAGAATCGTCTAACTCTGCAAAACCCAACTTCCTTTTTAACTCTTGATTTACTAATGCTATCTCCTCAAGAAGTTTTCGCAATGAGTCGTTTTCATCCTGAAAATACTTAATTTTTTCTTTTACGCTATTATGAAAAGAACTTTCCAACTCCTTTGTCAATCCAGGCTGTTTGTCTAGTTTTTTTATTATTTGTTGGTCTGCAACACTTTGGGCTAAATAAAAATCAGAAATATTTCCTTGTTTTACTCCTTCCAAAATATCAAAACTCTTACCAGCCTTCGAAAACATTTTACGGTCCCTTTTTATGTAACCCGAAATGTTATATTTCAATATTAAAAATGTTGAACTCAATTGTCAGACTTTTTCAATTTTAATAACTGTTTTTCACTCGCTAATTCTTTCCGCTCCTTTCCCAGGCCGTACTAAACTATTTTGCCGAGATAGAATTTTTCCACCCCAACACCGGAACCTAAATATTAGAAACTAGTATCAACATCAATAAACCAATTTCCACAATCGGTCTAAAACTATTGCAATTATTAGGTTTTAGGTAAACCTAAGGATTCTAACAATTTACAATTCCAAAAATTTAAATCTTCACTAAAAAAATGCGTCCTAGAAAAGTCTATTCAAAAAGTTCAATGACAAAGGTTAACAAAAATTTTAATATAAAAAAGGGGGTGGCTTTATTTAAAATCATTATTAGAATAATTAGAATATCTGAGCCTTAGGCATTTGAGAAAGTTTCAGAGAGATTCCTGTTCGCACATAATTGTATCCTTTATTTACTCAACAATGATTATGTTCATGTAGCAATCTCTTACTTAACTTATCATATTAATTCTATTTGACTTAACATCTCTGAACTAACAATATTTTTCTGATTCGCAAGGTGGAAAACCATACAAAATATTACTCAGGACTGGTTACCGGAATAAAACTAACCTGCCGAATATTCTGAAGGTTAGAATAATCGTACTGGTAAAAACCATCATCACCAACCATAAAGAGATAGTTGTTTAACGGTATTACATCATAAGTATTAATATTTGAAAAGGCAGCAATCTGATGCTCATCAATATGAAGTTTATCTTCAACATCATAAACTTTTAAGCCCGCATCACCATCACACACAAATAATGTTTGGTCATCAATGCCCAGGCCATATGGCCCATGCAACGGATATGACATAAGAAGCTCATTTATTTTATAATCACCGGAAAGTTTAATCACATCTAAACGATTAACCGAACCACCACAGTTGTTTCCACCACGCAAGGTTACATAAGCATAACCATCAGAAATCACCACCGGATCGCAACTGGTAACATGCCAGAAATTGGAAACATATTCAGGAACTGTGGCAACTTTTAAGCTAAAAATCCGCATTCCGGACTGCGTTCCCAAAAACATATGATCGTCATAAATAAACATTGTTTCTACATCCCAGCCAACATTTTGCTTACCAATATCATTTGGGCTTTCAGGGTTTTTGACATCAAAAATATAAAGGTTAGCATTATCAACTACATAAAGATAATCATTGTATAAACCAAATCGCGCCATAGAACCGCCAATTCCGAATGAACCACCCGACTGCCCCTGAGCGCCACTATTGGCATAGGCCACTTCATATTTTGCAAAATCGTAGGTAACAAAGTATTGTGGATAATAATGGTATTCAATATCCTGACGTACTCTTTTTATCTGCCAATCGATTACCACTCCCTTATCTTCTTCAATTTTAGACATTGGGTAGTCTGAATTTTCAAGCGGAGGAGTGGTATATGGAAAAACTTTCTGTACCCTGTTAACTTCTTTTGGATTTGTAACGTCTGAAATGTCGATGGCAACTAAATCAATATAACTATCGGCATACAAAATATCATCTTTAATCGCAATATCAACATTCCCCGGAATTTCAATAAAACCTAAATTCTGAGGGCTCTCAGGGTTTCTATTGTCGATGATATGAATTCCCTTTAGCTCTTCATTTATAAAAATATAATCATCTTTAAAATAGATTTTACCCGGGTTTACCAGATTTGTAGCCGAAGTTATTTTCACTGCATTCCTTAAATCCTCGTACGACATATATACAGGAGAGTTGGCTGTAAAAACCTCGGTGTATTCATCCATGCAGGAATTAAAGCCTGCAAATAAAACGAGAACAATAATTATATTTTTGATTGTTTTCATGATTCAGTTTTTAATGAAATATAATACCTAGTTTAATGGTTAGCCTGTTGTAATCGATGTCAAGCCGATAGTCGTTCTCTCCATCGAAATGCAACCTATGAAACTGATAACCAAACGCGAAAGACATTCCAAATCCTGAAGAAAACATTCTTTGATAACCAATTCCGGGATTAACTAAGAATCCGCCTTTTGCATCCAAATCCTGATTGTAATAACCTGGCCCCGGCCAAATGCTGCTACTACTCCAATAAGGATAAACATCATAATAAACCATTTGCGATTTTTCAATTGGAATTTGATACCCTCCCTTGATAAACAGATAAGGAGTTGCAAATGAATTTCGGAATTTATATTCTACATTGATGAAAGCCGGCAAATAGGTTTCTTTTAGAAATTCCAATCCCAGACCGGCTCCCACCGATGTATTTGAATTTATTGTGTAGTTGAGTGATGTTGAAAAACTAAAGGGTGCATTTTGACTGTTATCCGAGTTTCCAGCCAAAACACCAATTTCTGTTCGAAAAAAGTATTTAACTTCTTTATTGGTTGCTTCAAATATACTTTGATTATTAGCGCTAAAACGGGAAACGCTATCCACTTCGGTTGCATTAAAAATCCAGAGATTCCCTGCCGATTCAATCTTTATTTTTTCCATGTTATTGAAATACTCGTATTTCCCCTTCAGAATGGTTCCGTTTTTCAAATAAACATATCCTTTTTCCAATTGGGCAAGTACAGGAAATGCGATAAAGGAAATAAAAATAAACAGACACAATTTTTTCATCAGTTTAGTGTTTTTGAAATAGATGTGTAAGTTTGGCCCGGGGTTGCGTAAGTTGCAAAAAAAATATAATTACTTCAGAATTCCTGCCTCATCAAGCAACTTAATTACCTGAATTAAAGAAGTATCGTCAAACAAAATTATTTTATTTCGCCTGAGAATTTTTTTAATTTCCTTTCTGTGTTCAGGATAGATTTTAATTAGTGCCGACTTTTTCCTCTGAATTTTTATCAAATCTTTTTCTTTTGTAAGCAAATATTGCGACTCATTCAGTCTATATTCAGAATCTCGAAGCATTCCCTGACTATCAGTAAATGGACTAACTTTTATTTCTTCTACCCAATGATAAGCCAATAAACTGGCAGTACCTTCACACAGCAGTTCAAAATAATTTTTACCTTCTGAAATATTTATGATACCCAGATTTACGAATCTTCCGGAACCACCAAAATTATTTCCTTCTACCTTAAACTCTTTCACCGTATTTCTGTCAACAATAAAAAGCGACCTCAAATTATCGTTGTATGCAACCAGTTCGTCATCCTTTGCAAGGTATCGTAATCGGACACCAGTAAAAATATCTCCATCAGTTAAAATTACAGTACCTTCAACCCAATCGTTCTGTAAAAAGAATTTGCTGTTCGCCAGCGTACTCATATAATAAACTTCGCCGTATAGTTTTCCTTGTAACCGGTTTGAGTTTGGATTAAATGATTTTTCCAATCCAATATTTTGTCCCGTTCCGGAAACAAAAAAGAACATAACTAGAAATACTGTCAGATATGTGTTTTTCCACATCATTTTACTTCAATTATTTTTGATGCTTTAAAAACCTTATTCTCATTATCAAAACCTTCCACTGAAATTTCAATTTCACCTTTCAAGTCGGAAAGATAAAATGAATAACTTACCGGTTTTGAATTTGGTACTCTTTCCCATAAATAATTTTGCCTTATATCAGGAAGATTTTCATTATTCGTTTTACGGTTAATATATCCCGGAATTTTATCGGGCTGAAGACAGTCGATACTAAATTGAGATATCCCGGAAACCCTGTTTGTCCAAAAATTTGATTTATCGTACAACGAAATTGACAAAATCCCATCCATCCTTAAATCACCAAAAATCCTTTCATTATAAACGATATCGATATAACTTATATCAACCGATTTTAACTCTCCAATCAAATTGTTTTTAAAAACCGGTATTCCATTAACAAGCTTCAATGGTTCATCTGCAAAAAATGAATTTTGTTTGGGATTTATCATTCTTAAAACAATCTCATCATTTTTTATTCTATACTGAACGCCGGGCAGCAGTTCTCTTGAAATTTCGCGAAAATCGGGCAAATCAATAAACTCATCAGGAATAACCCGCCGGGTGGGAATACCATAAAATGGAACAGAAAACCTCGGAGGAAAGGAAAAAGTATCTTTCGTGATGGTTACCAAAGGATTAAAAATTTTATTGATAAAATTTGACTGAATCATTTTCTCAGCAAACTCATTCTGATCAGTAGTAAGCATTTTCGGCTGAACTGCAATTTCGTTATTTCGAATTAAGTAGTTTTCTTTCAATTGAATGGAGAGTTCTTCATTCCCGGATGATATTGCCTGTAACACAATTCTTCCTTTTCCTGTAGCATCTTTTAAAAAGAAATGAAATTCGCCCCCATCCCCCGAGTAATAATAATCGAGATATGGAGGCTCCCCGGTTATCGATAAAATTACGAGAACACCTTTTTGCAGCGCCCCGTTTGCATCTGTTACCTTTCCACTAATCAGAATACCGTTTGTTTCTGTCAGAGGTGAAATAATTGAGTCGGAACTGCGATATTGAAATAAATAATCTCCGGTAACTTCTGCTGCAAGCTTATCAACAAGTTTTGCCTTTACCACCGCATTTTTTAGCTCCGGCAGTGAATTTAAATCTAAAGTAACATTTACCATTTCGCGTGGTAAATACACTAATTTATCGGTATTAATTTGAATACGCGAATTGTAATCTGGTTTTATCTGGCCCGATGTATAATTGAGAATATTAATTTTAGAAATATTTGAATCAAACCGATTGTAAACCAACAAGGTTTTACCAACAACATTCAAAATTTCACTCTCGCGTTGCGAATTTAAAAACGATGAAATAAAATACTGACCTGTACTTAAAGAGTCCGGAATTCGCAAATATCCTTCTGCCCAGTTATTCTTAGCCTCTTTTACAACTAAAGCAATGCAATTTCTATTTAATGCTTCCAACTGCACATGAACAGCATTCCCTTTTTCAGAAAGATTGTCCGGCAATCCAACCTTAAACCAAACGGTATCGCCCGAAACACAGAAATCCCGGTCTGTAAAAATCACAGGCGTAATATTCTGCGAGAAACTTACCATAAATACAAGTTGCAACAGAACCAAAAACACTATATTCTGCACTTTATTCATCAGGATATACTTTCTTTTCATATTCCCAAAAGTCAGGGGGGTCAGCACCTATTGGAGGAGGACCATGAATCTTACCAGAGAACGGAATATCATAAAAATAGGGAATTGGTTTTATGATATATCCCTTATTTTCTCCAACATATTTCACAAAATAACGGTATTCTTTCATTTTGGAAATTTCAAAATTTCCGAGAATAAGCTTGTTACTATTATTAATACACTTCAGGTTATTACGCGCCTGAACATATAACGGGTCAAACAAACGTCCTTCAGAATCCAGTTGACTATTTAAATCGTTATAGTAATTATACACCGATTCTGAAATTCCATATTGATAAAAAATTAAAATCCAGCCATCAAAATAATACTCAAAAGAAATCTTTGCTTCTTTCTCCAGAAACGATACCGGGTGCTTAATAATTTCGGTGCTGCTTGAATATTCGGTAGGTGCAGCAATATTAAATGATTCTTTGGAATAATAAGAATACCATCCATAAACAGGCAATTGCAAAACTTCACCCATATAATTTACCTCTTCCAAAAAGTAATATTGTAATATTTTTCTTTCGGTGAACCGATAATAGGGCATTTCCTTTTCGGTAGCCATATCCACATAAAGTTGGATTCCTTCTTTTTTCTGAAAATCTTTTACATCATTTGATCCAGTGGGTACAATCACCTTTTCGCCCGGTATTCCATAAATTGTATCGAATGCAGGTACCTTGGGAACTGATTCGAACTCTGATTCATAGGTATCGCCATCATATTCAATTTTTATTTTGTATTCTAATTTGTCGTTGAATTGAATATCGACAGGAAAACTGCCTGTTTCTTCTTCCTGCAGTTCAAACCGGTTTCCATCACTATCAAGCAACGTAACTTTCGCATCCGGAATTCCGGGATAATCTTCATTATCGTCGTTAAAACTAACCGACTGGTATATTTTTACATAATTATCTATACTTCCGACCACAATTCGGGCATCAGCTACAATTACATTTTTCTGCGTCTCTATTTCAGGGGTGTAAATATCCTCGCAAGCGGCAAAAATACCGCCCAGAATTAAACAATATGTAATCAGTTTCTTCATTTAAAACTTAAAATTATAAGTTAATGACGGCACCGGGATACCAATTACTGAAAGTTTATATAATGAATATCGCCTGAAATCATTGTCTTCGCCGGGTATCGACTTTTTATAGTAAATAGAATACGGGTTGTTTCTTCCGTATAAGTTGTACACAGACAATGTCCAACTTCCTTTCCACATTCGCTTTTTACGCAAATTTTCATCCAGGGTAATTGAAATGTCCATGCGGTGATAAGGTGGCATCCTGTATTTATTTCTTTCCGAATAATATATCAGGCTTTCGTCCGCATAAACGTATTTTAATTCAGGTAATGTTACCGGTCGGCCGGAAATAAAAACAAAGTTTCCGGAAAACCTCCAGCGACGACTAATATTATATGTTGTTGTAACCGAAATGTCATGAGGACGATCGTAAATACTTCTGTAAAATTTTCCATCCCAAAAATTTTCATCTTCAAAAACACTTGTATTTTTCTGCATTGTTCTCGAAAAAACATAACTCGCGTAACCGGTTAATCGTCCGATATTTTTTTTCAGAGAAAGCTCCAAACCATATGAATAACCTTTTGTAGGAATTAACGCTGTCTCAACATTCTGATTCATGATTAATTGAGCGCCATTTTTGTATTCAATTAAATTTTGAAGATTCTTGTAATAAATTTCGGCTGAAAAGTCACTATTTTTAAACCACGATTTCTTCTCTATTCCAATAGCAAACTGATCGCTGATAATTGGTTTTAAATAATAATCAACAGCTTTCCACGATTCGGCCGGGGAAATTACGGCGCTGTTGCTTAACTGAGACATATTTTGTTGCACCCGCTGATAACTAACCTTCAGCGAGGAGTTCATATTTAAATCATAAATTAACGAAAAACGGGGTTCCAGTCCGCCATAAGAAGCTGAAACTTCTTTCGAACCAAACTTTAACGAATCGATTACATTTCCAGGTTCTCTGGGTTTTTCAGGATCATATATATAAACAACCGAAGTTCCTATGTTACTGGCCTTAGTATATCTTACCCCAAAAGCAACCGAGAAACGCGGAAGTATTTCAAACTCATCACCGGCATAAGCACTCCATTCCAGCAATTTCTCATCATTCATCTTTTGATTTTCAATTACGGTAGTGTCTGCAAAAGGAATTATCTCGCCGGGGCTGATTTGATTCAAAATCACTTTAAACCCCGCATCGATGTTGTGCCGCGGTGTAGCATGCCATTTAAAATTATATCCACCAGAACTATACTGAAGCCGGTTTTTAAGGTAATACGCTTCGGTTGGCTTTTGGTTGGCGTAATCGGTTAACCGGTAGTCATACTCACTTGTCGAGAGTTCCAGTTCACCATACAAAGCTTCTGCAATCCTCGAATTAAGGGTTAAATTTCCCATGGTACTTCCGTATTTGGTAACCGACTGCGAACTTGTACTAAATTCATCGTTACTCACATATCCCATTACACTTAGTTTGTTGTGAGCATCAAATTTATAAGTCAGTTTTCCTGTTGCATCGTAAAAATGAGTTACACTTTCACTTAGATTTATATCCGGAATTTTCTTTAAAATCCAGTCAGTATATGAACTTCTTCCACCTGCAACGAATGTGAGTTTTTTATTCTTTGTTAAAGGCCCGTCGAGTGTTAAACGTGAATTAATGACACCAATTCCGCCATAAATACGAACGGTTTCATCGTTGCCATCTTTAAAATCAACTTCCATAACCGACGAAACCCGCTCTCCCAGTTTAACGGGAATTCCTCCTTTAAAAATCCGTACATCCTGAACCACATCCGGATTAATTAACGACAGAAAACCAAACAGATGAGAGGAATTAAAAACAGGGCTTCCACTAATCAGTATCAGGTTTTGGTCGGTATTTCCCCCACGTACATTAAACCCCGAGGAAAGTTCACTCACGGTTTGAACTCCCGCCAGCATTGTGAGCCCCTTTAAAACATCCACCTCTCCCATTAAAGCCGGCATTTGTTTCATTTCCTTCGAACTCATCTGCCCCATGCTCATTTGTGAACGTGGCAAATCCTTTTCGGCCCCCATAACAGTAACTTCGCCAATATGGTGCGATTCTTCGTATAACTCAAACTCTGCGTTTCCATCCTCAATCAGTCGAATTTGAAGTGTGGAGCTTTCGAATCCCATAAACGAAATCCGCATCCAAAGATCACCAGCCGGCAAAACCAGTTCAAATTCGCCATTACCGTTAGTAGAGGTACCTTTATCAAGCTTATCAATATACACAACAGCTCCCGTTAGCGGTTCTCCTGTTTTTCCGTCTAAAACACGACCTGTCAGTCTTGCCTGCTTATAACGTCCCAAATTCATTGGGTTTCCAATAATCAGCAACTGCGAAGCATTATCAAACCGGGAACGGGTATCCAACTCTTTCCGAAAAACTACAATACTGTTATTCTGAAAAAGGTTGTAAGTTAAATCATGATCATGAAATACATTATTCAAAGCCTGAATCAGCGGAGTATTATCAAATGTTTTTGTAATGGTGTAAGGCTCAACCCAACTTTCTTTGTAAAAAACTTTTACCCCGTATTTATTTTGCAAAACCTGAAGAAAATCATTAATCGACTGATTTTTAAAACTTTCACTAATGTTAATTTCATTTATATTTTGGGCAGCAATAATGCTATTCATTAGAATGAATAAAATAAAGGATAAGATTCGATGGGTTAGTGTAGATTTCAATTTGTTGTAAAATGCTATTGTTTGTGCTATTTAGTTCTTGGTCAGTCCCTACATAAATAATGCCATTGGATAAAACTTTTTACAAATAGTTTAATCAAAAATTCATTTAAATACTACACGTGCAAAAAATTATCCTTTTTATGTTTGAAACCATCATTATTTTTTCCAATATTCGATATAAATTAGGTTTCCAGTCATACTACAACTCTATCAATTTTACCAAAATGAGTAAACATATTATAGTTATTGTTCTTTTGCATTTTGCACTAATGTCCTTTTCGCAGGAAGATATGGGCTATTTTTTACCCGACGATGTAAATTATGATCCTAAAATTCCGACACCCGAGCAATTTTTCAAACAAAAGGTTGGGGAATGGCACTTAACGCACGATCAGATACTTTCTTATTTAACAGAAATTGCAGGATTATCAGAAAGAGCCATGATTCAGGAGTATGCCCGCAGTTACGAAAATCGTCCGTTAATTCACATCATATTTACTTCTCAAAAAAACCAGTTAAGATTAGATGAATTAAAAGATCTGCATGTAAAGCACGCCGATCCTGAACAGGATATTCCGGATTCAGATGTTCCGCTGGTAGTAAATTTAGGTTACAGTGTACACGGAAACGAGTCGAGCGCAGCCAATTCTTCGGTATTGACAGTGTATTATCTGGCTGCCGCACAAGGCGAAAAGATCGATTATTTACTGAACAATACAATTATTTTGGTAGATCCCTGTCTGAATCCGGATGGTTTTACCCGTCATAGTACCTGGGCTAATATGAACCAAAGTGTTACCGGAGTTACAAAAAATGATTCGCGTCAATTTCATGAAGTTTGGCCGGGGGGCAGAACCAATCATTACTGGTTCGATTTAAACCGCGACTATCTGTTGCTGGTTCATCCCGAAAGCGTTGGCCGTGTTGCCAAATTTTATGAGTGGCTTCCCAACATTGTAACAGATCATCATGAAATGGGAAGCAATTCAACTTTCTTTTTTCAACCCGGAGTTCCAACACGAAATAACCCTCTGACACCGGAGAGAAATTATGAACTAACACACAAAATTGCTGAATATCACGCCAAATATTTAAACAAAATTGGCTCTGACTATTTCTCCGAAGAACAATTTGACGATTATTATATTGGAAAAGGCTCATCATACCCCGACATTAATTCAAGTGTTGGAATTTTATTTGAACAGGCAGGGTTTAGAGGCCGAATCAGAGAAACTTCGAATGGTGTAAGAAAACTGGCTTACGGAATCAAAAATCAATTTACGGTAACACTTTCAACATTAGATGCTGCCATAAATTTGAAAGACGAACTTCTGAATCATCAAAAAGAGTTTTATCGGGAAGCATTAAAGAAGGCTGCCAACGATCCGGTTAAAGCTTACGTTTTTGGCAATAAAAACGACAAATTAAAATCGTTGGCGCTGGCAAATCTGTTACAAAAACACCAGATTAAGGTTTATTTCAATTCAAAGGAAATTACCATTGATGGTAAAAAATTTGAACCTGAAGCAAGCTTTATTGTGCCTGTAAAACAGAAACAGTACCGGCTGTTAAAATCGGTTTTTGACAAAGTGACAACTTTTACAGATAGTACATTTTATGATATTTCAACCTGGAATTTCCCATACACTTTCGATGTTGATTATGCCGAATTAAATTCATTAAAAGGAATTGAATTTTCAAGTGAAGTGAGCATTAACCGCATTGATGGAAAGATTATCGGAGGAAAAAGTGGGTTGGGTTACCTCATGAAATGGAACGAATTTACATCGCCAAAAGCACTATATGCACTGCAGAATGCCGGACTACTGACAAAAGTTGCTACCGAAAAATTCGGTTTCGAAATTGAAAACAATACTGAAAATTTTACTTACGGAACAATTTTAATACCCGTGCACGATCAACCGCTAAATGCGAATCAGATTTTTGAACTGGTAGGTAAAACAGCAAAAGAAACCGGAATTGATTTCTACGGGTTAACAACAGGTTTATCTCCACAAGGAATTGATTGGGGCAGCAACAGTTTTGAGTTGCTAAAAAAACCGGAAGTACTTCTTTTTGTTGGAGGCTCAGTAAGCAGCAGCGATGCAGGTGAAATATGGCATCTTTTTGACCAGCGATATCAAATACCGTTAACACTTGTGGAAACAGATGATATAAAATCAGTTGACTTAACAAAATACAATACTGTTATTCTACCAGGTGGTTCGTATCGTGAGTTTGACCAAAGCGATGCACAAAAAATAAAAACATGGGCGCAGGGTGGCGGAAATTTAATTCTTTACAAAACAGCCGTTTCCTGGGCAAGCAGAAACGATGTAAGCAAAGTTGGTTTTAAAAAGGGAGAACAGGCCGACTCAACGCTATTTCCAAATTATGCCGACAAAAATAAAAAGGCCAGTCTCAATACCATTAGCGGTGCAATTTTTAATACAGAGTTAGATATTACCCATCCGCTTTGTTATGGCTACAATAACCAGCAACTCCCGGTTTTTAAAACCGGAACGCATGTTGCCGAATCTCTGGGAAAACCTTATGCCGAGCCTGTAAAATTCTCATCAGAACCTTATCTGAGTGGGTTTGCATCCGATGAGAATATAGAACGTTTAAAAGGCGCTCCTGTTGTTTCCGCTCAATCTCTGGGCAGCGGTAAAATTATAAGTTACTACGAAAGCATGACTTTTCGGGGAATCTGGCTGGGTACCAATAAACTGTTTGCCAACGGAATATTTTTTGGCGATATCATCCATTAACCTTATTTGAAACAAATTCTTATTTCCGGATATGAACGACAGCCTATTCAAAGACGAGATTTTAAAATGCGAGGAAAGGTTTTACGAAGTAAAAGGTCTTCCCGGTGGCGAATACGACAGTCAGGCCGTTAAATACGATAAATTGGTAAGTTATTGGATATACAACAAAATTATGTGGGGAAACTCACCGAAAAACTATTCAGATTTTGCCAAAGAAAGTTTAAAAAATTCATCCCGGGGAATTATTGCTGATATCGGCTGTGGTTCGTTAAGTTTTACTTCAAGTGCTTATGCAAACCTTCAAGAAGAAATATTTCTGTGCGATCTTTCTGCGGAGATGCTTAAAATCGGGAAAATAAGGATTGATGAAAAAACGAACAATCCTTCCTCCATTCATTTCCTGCGTGCCGATGCAATGAACATGCCATTCAGGGATGAAAGTATTCAAACCGTTTTCAGTTTTGGATTCCTTCATGTAATGGAAAACCCTTCCGGTTTAATTCAGGAATTTAACAGGATTCTAAAACCGGATGGCAGTTTGTATGTAAGCAGTCTTTGCACCGACCGAAAATTTAGCGCCCGATATTTACATCTTTTACAGAAAAAAGGTCATGTTGCAAATCCAATGAGTTCAGATGAAATAGGCACAATAATTACTAAAAACGGATTTCAAATTAAAACGAAAAGAGTAATTGGCGGCATGAGCTACTTTACTGCTAACAAGATATCGGCTTGAAATTACAGGAGTTGGATATCATTTCAATTTTGCATCAAACCACAACACGGAGAAAATCTGGACAAGTACCGACGGAGTTGGATATCATTTCAATTTTGCATCAAACCACAACATACCTACGGCGTTGATGCAATCACACTAAGTTGGATATCATTTCAATTTTGCATCAAACCACAACAGACTTTACGAAATTTCGACCAGCACTTTGGTTGGATATCATTTCAATTTTGCATCAAACCACAACACATCATCATTAAGCTTCAATTGTTGTTGCGTTGGATATCATTTCAATTTTGCATCAAACCACAACAAACATACTTTTGATAACGAAATTCAATTCGTTGGATATCATTTCAATTTTGCATCAAACCACAACGCTACTGCTCCTCAGAGTGCTGGTCGAAATGTTGGATATCATTTCAATTTTGCATCAAACCACAACCTCAAACATATTCGTGGTTTTATCAATAAGTTGGATATCATTTCAATTTTGCATCAAACCACAACGGCAACGCCCGAAAACAACAAATAGTCGATGTTGGATATCATTTCAATTTTGCATCAAACCACAACAATGCTGTGTTCGCTGTCGTAAACGGCGAAGTTGGATATCATTTCAATTTTGCATCAAACCACAACTCGGGACGGTTGTTGATATCGTTTATCATAGTTGGATATCATTTCAATTTTGCATCAAACCACAACGGGAAACATGGAAGATATTGTAGATTTAATGTTGGATATCATTTCAATTTTGCATCAAACCACAACGCATCCTGCAAGCATTGAAGCAAGAAGATAGTTGGATATCATTTCAATTTTGCATCAAACCACAACATTGACCATCTCTTTTTCTTCTCCATAAAGTTGGATATCATTTCAATTTTGCATCAAACCACAACTGCCAATTCCTGTACCAATTCGTTGAGGAAGTTGGATATCATTTCAATTTTGCATCAAACCACAACCTTCCACCGCCGCCTCCTGCAGGCACATCGTTGGATATCATTTCAATTTTGCATCAAACCACAACCGGCTACCTGTGCTGTTTTATTCACATCGAGTTGGATATCATTTCAATTTTGCATCAAACCACAACGCGAAACAACCTTTTAAAAAAAGGGGCGGGGTTGGATATCATTTCAATTTTGCATCAAACCACAACATGGTTGTAAAAACTTTTGTTTCTTCCTGTGTTGGATATCATTTCAATTTTGCATCAAACCACAACCTTAAATTAGAGCTAACTAATGTTCTTAATGTTGGATATCATTTCAATTTTGCATCAAACCACAACGCAACACCAACAGAATTAATGTGATTGTAAGTTGGATATCATTTCAATTTTGCATCAAACCACAACTCTCCTTTGTAATTTTTAACAGTCCAATAAGTTGGATATCATTTCAATTTTGCATCAAACCACAACTCTCCTTTGTAATTTTTAACAGTCCAATAAGTTGGATATCATTTCAATTTTGCATCAAACCACAACGGGTCGAAACCATTGTATTTTCCAACCAGGGTTGGATATCATTTCAATTTTGCATCAAACCACAACCCGGCTGCCGGATTTCCGATTTTAGAAGTTGTTGGATATCATTTCAATTTTGCATCAAACCACAACCCTGCTACACCTGCATAGGTGGCTCCTCCCGTTGGATATCATTTCAATTTTGCATCAAACCACAACTTTCCTTGTCGCCTTTAATTTCCCATAGGGTTGGATATCATTTCAATTTTGCATCAAACCACAACCGATTAATGTTTTCATTATATTTATAAGTTGTTGGATATCATTTCAATTTTGCATCAAACCACAACTACACCTCCATTGGCCTGAATTTCGGCGCTGTTGGATATCATTTCAATTTTGCATCAAACCACAACTAACCACGGCGGCGAAAACGACAACGACTGTTGGATATCATTTCAATTTTGCATCAAACCACAACACCGCTTTGGCCTCTTGGCATCTTCAAACGTTGGATATCATTTCAATTTTGCATCAAACCACAACTCCCCTGAAGATATGTCTTTATTGGAGAAAGTTGGATATCATTTCAATTTTGCATCAAACCACAACTAACCACGGCGGCGAAAACGACAACGACTGTTGGATATCATTTCAATTTTGCATCAAACCACAACCCAAGTTCCCAAACTGATTTTGCAAGTGAGTTGGATATCATTTCAATTTTGCATCAAACCACAACTTCTTCTACCAATTGTTTCACCAAAAACTTGTTGGATATCATTTCAATTTTGCATCAAACCACAACGGAAATTCTTGGAAAGAAAGCAGCCGGATTGTTGGATATCATTTCAATTTTGCATCAAACCACAACAAAGCCATGATATTGAATTTTAAGTTATTTGTTGGATATCATTTCAATTTTGCATCAAACCACAACCGACATCGGCAATGAAGGAATAGGAACCGGGTTGGATATCATTTCAATTTTGCATCAAACCACAACTAAAAAGCCTTTGCCCCGTCGTGTGTCATTGTTGGATATCATTTCAATTTTGCATCAAACCACAACGGCCGGGTTTATTGAGCCGGGAAAAGCTACGTTGGATATCATTTCAATTTTGCATCAAACCACAACTATCCCAATAAATCCAACCTTTTTTAGCTGGTTGGATATCATTTCAATTTTGCATCAAACCACAACGCGGCTTCTGTTTTAGATAATTTCGACAATGTTGGATATCATTTCAATTTTGCATCAAACCACAACATGGATGGAAATAACGCTGAAACACACTTCGTTGGATATCATTTCAATTTTGCATCAAACCACAACGCTATTTGTACCACATAGTCGAAATCAAATGTTGGATATCATTTCAATTTTGCATCAAACCACAACAAAGCCCCGGAAGAGGTAAAACAACCGGAAGTTGGATATCATTTCAATTTTGCATCAAACCACAACATATCGCTATTTTGCCCAGCTGTAACCGGGTTGGATATCATTTCAATTTTGCATCAAACCACAACAACTCCAGGCAAAGACTTGAAAAGCCGTTTGTTGGATATCATTTCAATTTTGCATCAAACCACAACATGCGTGGTAACGGTGGTGGCAAGCGGTCGGTTGGATATCATTTCAATTTTGCATCAAACCACAACCAAGGGGGAGGAATTGCCAGTAAACATAGGCTCTTTAGCCAAAATTACAATCGGATTATCCCTGCTCGTCCGCAAGGAAGTGGTTGAATGCATTCATTTTTTTATTTCTATGATTAAAATTGAATTTTCGCAGCATTTCAAAGAACCGGTTTCAAATTTACTTAACTTTTCCAAAGTTTGAAACTTTGGAAAAGGTTGAAATTTGGAACTTTGGAAAAGTTAAAAACGATTTAGAACATTTCAAGCTGTTTAGGGCCTTCGGGTAAGGGCGACGACTTTTTGCCCCACACATTCATAATGTTTCCGTATTGTTTGTCGGTAACCGTTAGGATACTCACCTGCCCCTTCTCGGGGATAAAATTTTTTACCCGGTTAAGATGCACATCAGCGCTTTCTTTACTGGCACAATGCCGGTTGTACACCGAATACTGCATCATACTAAACCCGTCCTGCATCAGGTCTTTCCGGAAACGGGCAGCCTGTTTCCGTTCCTTTTTGGTGGTGACGGGCAAGTCGAAAAAAACGAATAACCACATAATATGATAGGCATTTAAACGGGCAAGTTCCATTTTGTAATTTTTCAGACCTTGAAGGTTTTAAAAACCTTCAAGGTCTAATTAAATTCGGGATAAACGATTTTCCGGGTTTCCCCGGTAAAACAACGGCTCAGCGAGGCCGTGGTTTGCGACAGGGCCACCATCAGCGGACGTTTGTTGTCGCCTATTTTTACATCGGCAGCCATCAGTTGCAGTAGTTCGGCCTTGTGTTCTTTTTCCAGTATGAGTGTATCGGGATATTTTTCATGCAAATCGAAGGCAATTTCATCGACCCAGGGGCGGTAAGGTTCCATCACATCGTCGGCCAGGCAAAAGGCATTGTAGCGGTTGCGGTGGTGGATGCCAAGGGTTGCCAGTAGCCCCGACCCCGCCAGGGCGCGCGCCGTGGCCGAGCGCAGCAAAATATACCCGTAATTCAGAAAATGATTGGGAGGTTCGCCGTAGCGGTCGCGAATAAAGTCTTTTCCCAGCAAAGCGGTCCAGTACAGTCGGGCGGCAAAACCTTCGCGGTTATCACTGTCGCCACTTTTTACGCTTTTCGCCAGATTCTTAAGGGGCAAGCTGTTTTTTTTGAATTTATCGAGCAAGCGGGCCTGGTTGCCGATTTTAGCCTCGATGGTTTGTTTCCACAGGTTCTTTTTCAGGGGTTCCGACGCCGCCACCTGTGCCCTGAACAATTCGCTCTGGATGTGATGGGCATCCAATGGCAAAAGCATTGAGGAAGGCATGTGTTTGCTGTCGCAAAATACCGTGGCAACATTCAGTTCATTGAGCTCCTCCACCAGTTTCATCGAGAATGAGATTTGCGGATGATCGAGCACAATAAACCCAAGGTCTTCCACCGGGGCTGCCTTGATTGTCATACCTGCTTTTTCGGATACCAGCAGCTGTTTGTTTTTCAACGACAGATGGTAAGGGTTCGAGATAAATAAGGTTCGTTTTAGCATGTTGTTTTGGTTTTAGGAATAAGACCTTCAAGGTTTTTGAAACCTTGAAGGTCTCTATTTTAAGAATCGTTTAATTGATCCATCTTTAACTTGTTATATTTTTCAATTTGTTCCAGCGAATGATACTTCTTAAAATTGCTTTCATCATTAAACCAATTCAGTACTTCCTTCCGGCTCAATTTTGTTGTTTTCGGCGAAAGCATTGTTACATACGAACTCCACGGATAATCGAGGAAATGTTCGCAAAAACCGTGATGGATCGGATTATGATGGATATAGTAGATCAAATATTTCAGATGAACACCCGATTCTACTTTTATTCTTCGGAAAGAGTGTTCAAACAGGCTTCCTGTGCGATGGAAACGTTTGTTAATGGCTTTGGTGTAGGCGTTAAAAAGATTCGAAAATTGCTGGTTTGCCAGGTTTCGGTTTGTTCCTTTCAAACCTTCAAGGTTTTCGAAACCTTGAAGGTTTAATTCGCGAACAGATTTAATCCTCACCAGCAAATGAAAATGGTTGCGCATGAGCACCCAGGCAAAAGTATCGGCCACCGGCGAAATATACTTATCGTATAAATACAGAAAATATTCATAGTTCTCCGTCTCCTGAAACAGGTTACAGCCGTTGATCCCACGGTTATAGATGTGATAAAAGTGGTTGTATTCGAGTGGGATGGTTTTCATTATAATAATATTTTAGACCTTCAAGGTCTTAAAAACCTTGAAGGTCTGATTCGAACAAAATCAGCGTTTCACCACAATGCCCAGTTTTTCGAGCAGCTGGGGTTTGTCGGCCAGGGCAATGCGGGCAATTACCTCGTAGTCGGATACCCACTCGACGAGTTCTTCGAGTTTCATGTCGCGCTCCTGGGTGGCATTCTGGGCATCGCCCATTTCTTTTTTCTTGGTTTCCGATGCAGCAGTTACGGTGTCGATAGCTGCAAGATGCGCGTTAAGGACCTCTTCTGTCTGACCATAGGTGGTCAAAGCCGTTTTCCACGCGTCGTTGGCCAGCAGGGCACGATAAAAACTGCGGGTTTGGTTTAGCCATCCACTAAAAGTAGAGGCGCGCCGCCCGGTTAAATCGAGCGTAGAAATTGCTTTTACATCGTTTTTAAAAGCAATTTTGCAAATGGCAAGCATATCCATGTAATTGCCGTGGGCCGCTTTACGTTCGTCTTCGAAAGCAGTTTGGGCGGCATCAAGCTCACCATACTCCCTTTTTTGGGTTTCAACAAGAGTTGTGGCTTCGCTAAGCAAAGTCTCCCCTTCGTTAAACTTCACTTCTGTATATCCAAACGGAGACACAGCATTGAGTACTTTCGGGTCGCTCAGACTGTTATTAATCCGCACTCCGGCTTGAAATAAAATCTCATCTGCATTCATTCTCGAAGCATTCATATCTGAAATTTTAAAATTGAAAAATTTTAATGCGTATTCTGCCCATATGGGCAGTTTAAGGGCGAACGTTGGGAGAAACAAAAAAGCGGAGGCTAACTGCCAGCGGTTTTGTGTTTTTCCGTTGTTCTGGGTCGATTAACAATATTTACATGAACGGTTTTTATGCCTTTTCCTTTATTGCTTAGCGGAATGCGATTTACCGGCGCGGAATGTGACACAACGTGGTCGGATTGCATTCCGCAATGGTTTTTTAGGTTTTCGCCCTGGTTACGGCCCCATCCGCGCCGGATTATTGCATTCCGCCGTGGTTGATGCAATTCCGCTTTGGTTGGCAGCGTTTCGTTTGCGGTTTTGCCCCTTTTGCACTGGTTTTTTGCATAATGTGTTGTTTTATGGTTATTCATCGCTTTTATTAACAGTAACTTTTCCAAAGTTTGAAACTTTGGAAAAGTTGAGTTTCTATCTCCGTTGGTTTCCCAATCCTTCAAGGTTTTGAAAACCTTGAAGGATTCAGGAACACTACTTATTTAAATGTTTTTCAATAAATTCCTTTGAGTATTCAATATCAATCCGACCTAGTTCATCTACTTTAGTGGGAATTGCCCGAAAAGACGATGGAACTTTCTTTAATAAGAAAGCACTAGTATCGTTGATATTACTTTCATTAGCATAAGTGTCCTTTTCAGCAGATGCATGACTATTCCTTTGCAAAATAATATTCTGGTCTTCATCAAATTTCTTTATTTTAAATAATCTTTGATTTAAATCTTTCTTGTCTTCCCAGATTATTTCTTCAAAGTGTTTATTAAAAACCAAAAATTGATCACCTGCATGTATCGAAAATAAAAATGGATAATGGGGATTAATGGATATATTATTCTTTACTAAATCTATTGAGTTGATTAAAAAATATTCTCTTCTTGTAAATTTAGTTCTTCCATCAGGGTTGTCAGGTACTAAATCTCCAAATATCCGAGCTTCATAATTCGAATCTTTCTCTTTTAGTACATAAATATCTCTTTTATACTCCTTCTCCGATTGGTCAATTTTTCGGATTTCTTTCAATGGATATTGGCTCTGTTTATATGCTCTCAATCTAATTTTCCTCAATACCATTTCTTGTAGTGTTTTGACTTTACCGCTTTTATCTGTATAACTATATTCCGGTAAAATAATAATCCCGTCCTGTTTTAACTTGTCAATCTTTACATCTCCATTCTGACGTTTCAAATCATATATGCGCTCTTTTATCATCTCATCAATTATTGAAGGGATATCCTTGTCTTGAATATCCTTTATTAAGGAACGTTGCACATAAATATCCTGTCCATCTTTTTTTATAAGTCCATATGGATTTGGCTTATTTAAGGCCCCTCTCAAATTCGATTTTAGAGGCTCTTCTTTTTTTATCTCGTCCAGCAATGGTTTGATTCTATCAACTTGTTTATGATATATAAAAACTTCGTCTTTCAGGTTTTTCATGGTAGCAACAAAATCCTTCATTGGTTCGGGGAAAAATACCCTTGCACCAGAATTACCATTAAAATAATCACGTTCGTAATTATGAAAAGCCTCCGACATCCGGTTTACTGTTCCTTTTTCAACACAGGCTACCGTAACTGCATCAATACAATGATGAATATGATTGCTGCGGTCTTTTTCTTCGTTCTCACCTTGAAGCCCCCACAATTTTCGGAGCGTATCGGTTATCTGTCCATTTACAACATTTACATTTTTGAAATACGATTTTAGATACGCCCTTGCATATTTGGTTATCAATCGCGTATCAACAAGGTTGGCATTGGTAAATTTCGTTGTTACCTCTTCCATTTCAAACTTTAAATACTTTTCGTAGAGATAATCGTATTTCAGTTTGGTATAATAAAATTTGGACATGATATCGTCGTGAGCATTCACATCAGAAACTGCTTTCGCAGCATTTTTGTATTTTTTTAAATCTGCTTTTAACGATTTTAATTTAACATCGAAATGAACCTCATTATTTGAAATGGAATAGGATTTCAGGTATTCATCCCTGTTTTGGATAATAATTTCTCCGGTTATCTGGTCCCCTTTAAAGTTTACATCTAAAAGTGCAGGTAACTCATCCTTTTTATAATTTCGGTTGAATTCGGCATCGGCCAGCGTCTTATTCTTCAAAGAATTATCATTGATTTTACTCCGTGGAATTGTATGCTCTATATCAAATCTCTGCTCAGCAAAAAACTTTCTGGGAGTTATCGTATCGTTAGTATATAAACAACGGTGATTTTGCTCGGAGTATAAAATGTATTTGGTAATCTGGTCCTCTGTAGGATGAATTCCATCCCGTTCGTTCTCATCGTAACATTCAATAATTTTTTCTCTGGCCCATTTTCGGATAAACTCCTGTTCTTTTTGATACTGTGTTAATGCCCTTCTGTAACTGGCACTATTTATTTCCCGGGCCATTTCAATATTAACTTCGGTGTCTTTGTCAACTAGTTTTTCTTCAATTAGTTTATTCACCAAGTGTTTTATTTGATGCATCGCCCGGTTGAAAACAGGATTTCTGATGGCGGAAATTTCCGGATTTCCCAACTTATTTTCCACTCTTGCATATGTTTCCATTGCAGATGGGTGGTACAACTTCTCAATCTTTATCGTATCGTTTCGGAACTCTTGCGTAAGAAATTCTCCAATAAATGCTGTTATTGTTTTCGATTTAATAAATTCAATATCCTTTATCCGCTTATCCGTTGCAGCCTCACTAAATTTCAACCAGCACTGATTTTCCATTTTAAGAAATTCATCTTCCTCCATTTGGTCTAACTCATCCTCGGAATACCATGAATATATTTCGCTGCGAATTCCATCCCGATGAATTAAAATGCTGTTTTCATTTCGACCTAAAGAAAAATCTCCGTTCTTAGATTTCTCAATATAGTTATTGACTATTGCATTTATCGTCTTTTCTGTCTCGTGCTTTTTTAACGATTCTCGAATTCCGTCGATAATTGTTTGCTTCTCTTCTTTTGTTGGTTCCCGGTCAAATACAGACGATATATTTGCCAGAAAAACAGCATGAGAATAATGTTCTCCATCCTTCAGGTAGGGTAATATTTTTTTGATGGCGGATTTACTTAAATTGCCGTATCCTTTTTTAAGTTTAATGTTTGCAAATCGCTCTGCATCTTCTTCAGAAATATTGAGGTGCTTTAATGCAAAGTCTTTTCTTGCTTCCTTTTTGTCTTTCTTTCCAAATGAATCAGCAAACAAGCAGTGCCAGATATCTTCAATGCTAACCTGGCTTTTCTCTTTTTCAGTTTTATAACCTGAATTCAGCAGAGAAAAACTTGCGTAGTTTTCTTTTCCAAGAATCCGTTTTAACTGCGATATGGTTGGACAAGCTGATATGGTTTTATCCATCGGGAAATTAAACTCAATCTCGGCCAATAACTTATTTCTATCTTTGATATATCGAAAGTCTTTTCCCTGACTTAGTTTTTTAGCCAGTTTTTCAAATTCAAAGTCTGTTTTCTGTTGAAATTCGTTAACTAAGAGTTCCTTTTCTTCTTTATCCAAAAATCGTAGCCGTGCATCATTCTCCGTTTTTACTTTAATACGGTTGATGGTTTCCCACATTCGAAATTCTTCAAAAAGCGGATGCGAAATTGCAATTCTCTTTCTTTTCGGTTCTAAAGGACATTTGGCAACCAAGCCTTTTTGGCTTTTTAATGGCCGCTGATAAAATATGGCAAACTGCAATTTTCCTTTTAAGTCCTCAGGAATTTTTTGCTTTTCACAGATATAGTTAAACTCATGTAAATAATGCTTTTCCCTATCGATATAACGTCCACGAATACGTTCAATATTTCCAACATCATTTTTCTGTGCGTAAATAGAATAGAAATAACTTCCTAAAGTGGGTTGCCCACTTTCTTCCATTTTTTGAGAAAGGTCTTGAATTCCACTTTCCACCTTCCCAAGGTTTTCTTTTTTATTAAATTCTTCAAAGATAAATTCCGATACAACTTCGAACGAACCCTCTTTTTTCAGCTTTTGCAAAATTTTCTTTCCGAGACGTTCTACTTTCTTATCCGATTTAAACGTATCAAGTACGACTAAAAACGGTTCATAAAAAGCAGCACACGAACTGCTCTCTTCTATAAGTTTATTTACTGTTGCTTTAAATAGCTCTACTTTATCCTCCGTTTGTTCCTCATCGTCTACTGATTTATACCCACGCCGTTGAACCAAATGATAAAAAGCACGTCCTAACTGATACTTGCTAAATTCTGAATTCATTAAACCCTCTTTCGTTGCAGCAAGATAGCGTAAATAGTAAGGTTGTTTATTTCGTTCAGACTTTGCATCTCCTCCCTTTTTTCCTGTTCTTTGCCATTCAATAAATTCTTTATTGTCACAAGGGTATTTTTTTGAATACCGCCAGTTATTTAATTCATTCTTTGAGATCGGGGGACACAATCCATTTTCTGACAAAACTTTTAAAGTCGCTATTTTTCTTCTACGAATTCTGTCTATTCTTCTTCGAGCACTTCTATATCCGCGTCTAGTTGCAGCTTTTGACTTTTCACTTCCTTCTGTTCCTTTGGGGAAAATATAACTTCCCTTTGTAGGAATTGGAATGACATTTCCATTTTCATCCCTCTTTTCCAAAAAATGGTACTTTTTATCTTCTTTTTCTAAAATTGCCCAGCCAATACTATTGGTTCCAATGTCTAATCCAAGTTTTGTGTTATTCATATTTGCAGGAATTAATATTATTATTACTTTTGAATCACATCAAATCACAATAAGGCTAAATGCCGAAGGAAAAAATTAGAGCCTCAGTTTTGCTGAGGTTCGTTGTTTTTATAAGGTATAGTTCAACCCCTTCCTGAAAAATGCGAACGCCTTTTTCTAACAGTTGGAATTCACTATCGCGTTCTTTTTCCACCACAGCCCATCCGATGCTGTTGGTTCCGAGGTCGAGTCCTAAAATTTTTGCCATATGGTTTGGTTCTTTGTTTGGTTATTACAACTTTTTCCGGAGTTTGCATCTTTGGAAAAGTTCATTCCATCTGAGGATACCGTCTTTTTTTTTATGATTTTGGGCATTTAAAGGGTCCTGTTTTTAAATATGTTGTTAAATATAAAATTTTAATCGTTATTTTTTCTACTTTCACAGTCAAGAAGTTAAGCTTCTGTTCAAAAACATAGAAATTCAATTTTGTATCTTATCACAATAAGGCTATATGCCGAAGGAAAGAAATTCCTGTACTCCCGCTTCGGTGGGAGTTTTTATTTCGCCACCCCCAAAGAGGAGAAAATAAGAAATACTTCAACATGTTGAAGCATAAGTTTATCGAATCTTATGCAGAACAATTAAACTTCTTCCAATATTAATAAAATACAAAATGGTGTTATATAAAATAGTTTTTCAATTTATACCCTCTTTTTTTATCGGTAACTTTACCCGATAATTGGAATTTAACAATGAATTCCCGTCAGTTAAAATATAAATCATGGAAACAGAAATTCTGGCCAGAATACAATTTGCTTTTACTATTGCCTTCCACTACATCTACCCGCCACTGAGTATCGGTTTGGGATTACTCCTTGTAATCTTTGAAAGTTTATTTATTAAAACCAGGAAAAAAGAGTATCATGTTTTGACCCGTTTCTGGACCAAGATTTTTGCACTTACGTTCGGAATCGGCGTAGTAACCGGAATTGTAATGGAATTTGAATTCGGGACCAACTGGGCTGTTTATTCGCGTTATGTTGGCGATGTTTTTGGAAGCGCTCTTGCTGCCGAAGGTATTTTTGCCTTTGCCCTTGAAAGCGGTTTTCTTGGGGTTCTGCTTTTCGGATGGAACCGGGTAAAACCCTGGGTGCATTTGGTTTCTACCATTGGTGTTTTTCTGGGTTCCATGTTTTCGGCCATTTGGATTGTTGTAGCTAACAGCTGGCAACAAACTCCGGCAGGATTCCACATTGTTGGTGAAGGATTAGATGCCCGTGCGGAGATAATCGATTTCTGGGCCATGGTTTTTAACCCATCGAGTGTTGACCGGATTTTGCATGTTTGGATTGGGGCATTTCTAGCCGGTGCGTTCCTGGTTATAAGTGTTCATGCCTATTATATTTTACGCGGCCGCTATGTCGATATTTCAAAAAAAGCATTAAAAATAGCGCTTGTTGTTGCTACCGTTTTCTCCCTGTCGCAATTGGCTACCGGGCATGATTCTGCCCATGGCGTTGCAAAAAATCAACCGGCGAAACTTGCCGCAATGGAAGGCCATTTTGAAAAAGAAGCACCAGCCGATATGTATCTGTTTGGTTGGGTAGATAAAGAAAATCAGAAAGTTTACGGAATGAAAATTCCGGGAGGGCTATCATTCCTTATTGATTTTGATTTTAACGCGCCGGTAACAGGGTTAAATGCCTTTCCTGAAGATGAACGACCATCGGCGATAAATGCGATATTTCAGTTTTACCATATTATGATTGCCATTGGAATGGCGCTGATAGCGCTAACCCTGTTTTCGGTTTTTGTGTGGTGGCGCGGAAAACTATTTGACAAAAAATGGTTACTCTGGATATTTGTGTTTTCGGCTATTTTACCGCAAATTGCCAACCAGGTAGGATGGTTTGCTGCCGAAATGGGGCGTCAACCCTGGGTGGTTTATGGTTTACTGCGCACTTCTGATGCCTTTTCGCAGGCAGTTACCGACAACCAGATTTTATTTTCACTAATACTATTTGCATTGGTTTATTCGCTGCTTTTTGTATTGTTTGTATATCTGCTCAACAAAAAAATAAAGCATGGCCCCTACGATGAATCTGACGATGATGACCGCCGGATTACAAGGGAAATTACCAATGTACTTACTCAATAACAGAAATTATGGAAACTTTTTTAGGAATAGATTTACCCACATGGTGGTTTTTAGTAGTTGGAGGATTATTTTCGGGTTACGCCATTCTTGATGGTTTCGATTTTGGTGCCGGCGCCTGGCACTTATTCTTTAAGAAAGAGAAAAGCCGGAGGATTGCCTTAAATGCCATTGGTCCGGTTTGGGACGGAAATGAAGTTTGGCTCGTAATTGGAGGAGGGGCGTTGTTTGCCGGATTCCCGGTAATGTATGCCACCTTGTTTTCTTCGTTATATATTCCATTTATTTTGTTTCTTGTTTTTATCATCTTCCGCGCCATTTCCATTGAATTCAGGGGAAAAGAAGAAATGCTCTGGTGGCGCAGGCTCTGGGATATCAGCTACAGCGTTTCCAGTATTCTGCTTGCCTTTTTATTGGGTGTTGTTTTGGGAAATGTTCTCCAGGGAATTGCCATTGGCGAGAATTACCATTACACGGGCGGCGGCTTTTTCGAATTCCTGAACCCCTACGCAATTATGACCGGTTTTACTTCGCTTTTTTTATTTATGATGCACGGAGCTATTTATTTATTGTTAAAAACTGAAGGAAGATTGTTTGCCAAACTTACCATGCTAATGAAAAAAGGAATGATATTTTTTATGGTTTCGTTTGGAATAACAACACTTTACACACTTTTATACATTCCTCATTTATCTGATGATTTTAGAAATAACCCGATTTTATTTGTGGTTCCGCTGCTTACCTTTTTAAGCATTGCCAACGTTCCGCGGCTTGCAAGTAAAAAGAAATATTTATCCGCTTTTATTTTTTCTTCCATAACCATTAGTTTGATGCTCATTCTGGTAGCTATTGAACTATATCCAACACTCTTGATTTCAACTGTCGATCCGCAATATAATATCGACATTTACAATGCTGCCTCATCCACAAAGTCGTTACAAATTATGCTAACGATTGTTGCCATTGGGGCGCCACTGGTTTTAGGTTATACCATTTTTGTTTACCGTACATTCAGAGGGAAAGTGAAACTGGATGAAACCAGTTATTAGTTGAACAAGCTTCATCTTATACAAAGAATTCATTTTTAATTCGAATTGAAGATTATCCTTTGTAATTGTCGCTTCAATAATAAAATTTAAAGATTGTTCGCCTTATTTTGGTATTTTTAACCCCTCTGGAAAAACATTGAACTTTTATGAATCAACCGCTGGCGGAACGTTTACGTCCTAAAAAACTGGACGACTACATCGGGCAGGAACACCTGGTTGGTGAAGGTGCCGTTTTGCGAAAAATGATTGAGTCGGGGAATTTATCTTCCCTGATTTTATGGGGTCCGCCGGGAGTAGGAAAAACTACGCTGGCACGAATTATTGCCAACACGCTGGAAAGACCCTTCCATACTTTAAGTGCTATAAATTCAGGGGTAAAAGATATCCGGGAAGTTATTGATAAGGCAAAAAAGCAGCAGTTTTTTAACAAGCCAAACCCCATTCTTTTTATCGACGAAATCCACCGGTTTAGTAAATCGCAACAAGATTCGCTATTGGGAGCAGTAGAAGATGGAACCATAACTCTAATTGGCGCCACTACCGAAAATCCTTCATTTGAAGTTATTTCACCGCTTCTCTCGCGCTGTCAGGTTTACATACTGAAGCATCTTGATAAAGATGATCTGTTAAAGATTGTGGATTTGGCGCTTAAAAAAGATACTGTTCTTAATAAGAAGAAGATTATAATTTCTGAAGATCAGGCGATTTTACGCTTTTCGGGAGGAGATGCAAGAAAGCTTTTAAATGTACTGGAATTGGTAATTCAGGCAGAAGATGGCGACCCCGTGGAAATTACCGATAAAAAAGTGACCGAGAGGCTGCAAAAGAATCTTGCCATCTACGACAAACAGGGCGAAATGCATTACGATATTATTTCTGCCTTTATAAAAAGTATTCGAGGAAGCGACCCGGATGCGGCAGTTTACTGGTTGGCCCGTATGCTCGAAGGTGGCGAAGACGTAAAATTTATTGCGCGCCGGTTATTAATTCTTGCTGCCGAAGATGTTGGTTTGGCCAACCCAAATGCCTTACTTCTTGCCCAAAGCACCTTTGATGCTGTTCACCAGATTGGCCCGCCTGAATCGCGGATAATTCTTTCTGAATGCACTATTTACCTTGCCACTTCGCCCAAAAGTAATTCGGCATACGAAGCCATTGACGCTGCAATTGCATTGGTAAGAAAAACCGGTGATCAACCGGTACCACTACACATTCGAAATGCACCAACAAAACTGATGAAGGAAATCGGTTATGGAAAAGATTATAAATATGCCCACGCGTACGATGGTAATTTTGTGGAACAGGATTTTCTTCCCGAAAGAATCAAAAAAGAACGGTTCTATTTTCCCCAAAACAATGCAACTGAAATCAAGATTCTTGAACGGTTAAAAAAATGGTGGGGAGAAAGGTTTTAGTTTGAAGTCTTCAATCGCAGTTTTCAGTCAGGGGCAAGCAAAGCTTTCATTTTTAAATTATCACCTCAACGATATAAAAAATTCACCGGAAGAAATGAATCAACCGGTGAACTTCAGAAAATATTTCATCTTTAGATTAAAGCATTTTTAAACTAAAATCTCCTTGCAATACTGAACACACTTTATTACTTCTTTCTGTGCGTCGGAATCTTCAGGCACCGGATATTCCAGTTCAATATCAAAATAAATCGGCCATTTGTTTTTCTGAACCAGTTTTAGCATGTCGGCAATTGGAGTATCGCCTTTTCCCCAAGGCATATTGGTATTTGGCGGAGTTGCATTTTTACCGGTTTTGTCTTTGGTATGAATACTAAAAATCCGATCGTGAAGCCGTTCAATAAGTTCGTTAGGGTGCTTACCCGTAGAACCAAAATAATGGCCTGCATCAAAATTCAACATATTTTTAGGTGAATATGCAAGGAGTTTATCAAAGCTGAAGCCGGGCTCACCTGGTTGCATGTGGTTATGGTAAATCGCATACATATCATGCTTCTCGGCAAATTTACCCAGGCGCCGACAGGCTTCCTCGCCAATTTCGTTGGTAATTCCCTTTGCACCTAATACTTTTGCCGCTTTAAATGCATAGTCAATTTCTTCGTCACTCCAGTTGGCAGGCGCAAACTTCACAATATGAATATCAACCCCTGCTTTATTATACATTTTCTTTAATTCCTTGTATTTATCCATAGAAACCGAAAGACGTGAATCGCGCTGTTCGGCTTTGCGTTCAGCTACTTTTTTATCAAAAGCTGCCTTTTCGCTTTCGGTCATCTTATCTTTATTCGCCGGGCTTTTCAATGCTCCCGGAATTCCTGCATAATTTTCAGCTACATCACCCATTAATTCGATAGAACTAATTCCTGCTTCAATACAATAGTTTAGTATATCTTCTGCAGTTGATGGCATACTACGCCAACTATACGTTATTGCGCCAATTTGAACTCCACCGAATTTTGAGTTGGGTTTTCCTTTAACCGCAGCAAAAGCACGAGGTGCAAAAGCCAATGCGGCAGTAGTCATAGCAGCAGTTCCTATAAATTTTCTTCTTGAAACTGAATTAGAAGTTTTCTTTTCCATGATTTTGTGAAATATTCGATTTTAATATGATTTAAGTACAGGTAAAATTAACAGAATTATTTTGAAACAATAAACGAGGCAGTTCAAATACAGAACACAATGGAATAAATCAAACAAATTTTCGCACATCAGGCAAATTCTTATAAATTTAAACAGCAGAAAATGATTTTAAGGATTGATACGATTTCAAATTTTATCGGCTTATTTACATCGTTGCAACACGATTCAAAAGACCAAATGAGTAATTTCGGTTCTATATAATGTGTTTGAAAAGGTATTCATCTCAAATAACATCAGTCGAAAACGAACATTAAACGATTTATGAAAAACATACTTCTTACAGGACTTTTAATCCTAATTACTTCTGGCTTTGTCCTATCACAATCCAATGAAATAGGCATGATTGAAAAAGGCATTTTTAAAAAGAAGGTTTATGTGAAATGTGATATTGAATTAACCGATCAGCAGTTTGTTAACCTGTTTAGTCATGATGAGAATCTGCTACAATTTTACAAACCCCTGGTATTAAATTACGCAGCAAATTCTTTGCTAACATCAGCAGCTTCTGTGTTAATTCTTTGGCCGGTTACTGAATCATTGTATAACAACAGAAATCCACACTGGAACCTTGCCATTATTGGAGCAGGATGTGCAGCATTATCCGTCCCTTTCAAATTAGGTTTTAACAAACATGCAAAAAAAGCAGTTGATTTCTACAACCATATATATCCAAACACTAGCGCGGTAAATTTGAATTTCAATGTTAGCACAAGCGGCGTTGGAATTGTAATGAACTTTTAAAGTTTGTGTAATTTTTGCCTACCCTTTTTATTCCGACTTTACAAGCAAATTGCTTTTTGTAATTCCATTTTCGTTAAATGCTTCAATGGTAAAATAGTACCCCAACCCGGCATTCAAACTATTAATGGTAACTGTTGTATTGCCGTAAACCATGTAATTTTGATACAGTTTATTTTGTTCAGCTCCGTAACTGATGTTATATCCGTTTGCTCCCTCCGATTTATCCCAGGTAAGCGTTACGCTTCTTTTATCTTGCTGATTTCGGGTAGCGGTAAATGAATCAACTTTTGCAGGAGCTTCATCATTTCCTAAGCCAAATACACGAAAACCGCTTAGAGCAAAATTTCCATCCGGAACCTCAACGTTAGTTAGTTTTAAATACCTGCCTGATACTTTCTCCGGCAATTGTACATAAACATGGGTGTTATCGGTTTCATTCCCAGATTTATCAATTAACATCTTCCATGAATTTCCATCAGCTGAAAATTCAACGGTATATTGATAACACAGGCCTTTTTCCCGCCCATGAATATGGGTATTATGCTCTGCAAAATTGATTTGTACTGCATAAACATCATAACTCTTTCCTAAATCCAAAACTACATTTTCGCCTGCATTCCCGCTTTGCGCTGCCCAGTATGTACGAATATTTTCATCAGTAATATTAGTTGCAGGCAATGAATCGTTGGAAGAAGAAACCACCACCTTTTTTCCATAGGAAAGTAACATCCACCCCGGAAAAATTTCATCAAACCCAGAGATTTTCTTTTGTGGAATAACTAACGGATAATCGCCGTATTTTGTGATGGAATACAAAGTCCCCTGCTCATCAAAAAAAGCAGGGTACAATCCCAACCGGCGTTCAAACATGTGTTTTTGAGAAATGGTTATTGTTCCGATGTGCCAAAAATTTCCGTATTGATCGGCAAATGTACTTCCATGTCCCGCTCCCGAAGCAAATCCTTCAGGTTTATAGGCAAACGGATTATGCTGTTGAAGTTCATAAGGTCCAAGCGGATTCTCCGAAACATAAACTGCATCGGAATAACTTTTAAACTCGGTACCCGGCCCTGCGTATTGCAGATAATATTTCCCGTTGTGTTTATTCAACCAGGCGCCCTCGATCCACGGACTTTGTGTCATCGTATTGTAATCGCCGGGAACTTCCCAGCCTAATTCTGCCGGATTTGGATATTTCAATTCGACCGGTTGCCCTATAAATGAAAAGTTATTGTTGTAATCCAGTTCCACCCCATATAATGGATTTATGTTGGAACACCCCCAGTATAAATACAAGCGGTTATCATCGTCGAGAAAAAAAGCAGGGTCCCAAACAGGTGTATCCAGTTTTTCACGCGCAATGACCCAATGTCCACTAAGCGGATCGGCTGATTTGTAGATGTTACTTTGCTCGGTTGACGAAGCCAGAAAGTATAATGTATCGTTAATTGTAATTGCTGTAGGTGCGTATTCTTCCACCGGAATTTCATTGGTTTCAACAAAAGTCCAGTCCGCCAAATCCTTTGAATGCCAGTAGCCGCTCGATTTTGATGCAAACAAAAAGTACCGGTCTCTAAACCAAACAATTGTAGGATCGGCAGCCTCTCTTCTTGACGGTTGATCCAGACAAAACCGATAACTTAGATCCAGAGGATTACAGAAGGTTTTAACTGGCATTGTTTCAGATTTCTGAGGGGTTTGGCATCCGAAAACAAATATGGCAAGAATAAACAGGATAGATAGAATTTTCATCTTTAAAGTTTTGGTTTTCGTTAAGTTATAAAAATAAAGAAAAGTTTTAAGGGAGGGTTATTTTCTCGCAATTAGGTTCAGTTTTTGCTAATTACAGTTTTCATTTTCTAATCATCAGTTTATCGTCCACAGCAACTTATACATTCGTCAAGAGTTTTAAAGGGGGGAGGAATACAACCCTGACCCGTAGAATATGAAATTTCAACACATTTACCTTGTTCCTGATCATAATAATATCCATGCCTCAAATCTTTATTCGAACCCGAACGGGGCACAACTAAACATTCCCGACAATTGGGTCTCCACAGGGATGCAGGTTTGGAATCTCCATTTTGTTCCTCAATTTGAGTTGCTGTATTTGAAGTCTCATCATGAGGAACAAATTTAACAGAACTGCAACTGACTAAAAATAACAAAAACAGGATAATAAAGACTTTATTCATGACATCCTTAAAAGATTATATTCTTTCATTTAACAGGCTCTTGTATGAGGGTGAACGGGATTTCCAAGAAATTTTGGCAGGCCGTAAGCGTGCTTACAAGAGGTCTGACATATCAAAGCGATAAAGAACCACCTGTCGCATGATAAATTATTAAGACAGGTTGTATCATTCATTTTCAATTTTATAAAGTAAATAAAAAAATCTGACTTGAATCATCAACACCACTTAGTATATTAGTTTTGGGGACAAAATTCATTCCATCAAAACCTTCCTTCATGCTGCTGACCGCGAATAATGAGTTCACTGATATGCTGTGGAGACAGGTTTGCATTTCAAAATTGTTATATTTTTACCGGATTCATAATTAGCAAATCCTAACAGATTGTCTCAAAAAATAACAGTTCGATTAATTTGCCGAATTGAACTTTTTGAGCATAAAAAATAATCTTCTACACCTTTTAAAACTATATCTCCGTCAATTATCACAGAAATTCTTTCCTGGTAATTGACGGAGAACGCCGAGAATTATCAGTTGACAAACAAATCTGGGATTGTCTATAAATTAAAAGGCCGATCCGTCAAATGACGGACCGGCCTTTCTGTATCCTTAAAGAATAATCTTATTCTTCCTTCTTCTCTTCTGAATTTGTTTCATCAGTAGTTTCTTCCGAAACATCTTCAGCTTTGGTTTCTTCTACAACGTCAACCTCAGGAGCGGCATCTTCCACCTTTTCTTCAACAGGTTTTACCTCTTCTGCTGCCTTTGGTGCTTCAGCTTTTGCCTTCGGTGTTGCTTTTTTTGGAGCTTCAGCAACTGGTGCTTCAGTTTTGCTGCTACCGCCACGACGTGAACGACGTTTTTTCGGTTTTGCAGATTCTTCTTTAGCAGCCAGCATCGCTTCGTTGAAATCGACCAATTCAATGATACACATTTCAGCATTGTCACCTAAACGATTACCCGTTTTTAAAATACGTGTATAACCACCCGGGCGATCAGCAATTTTTTCGGCAATCTCACGGAACAACTCCGAAACTGCGTCTTTGTCCTGCAAGTAGCTAAAAACTACCCTGCGTGAATGTGTTGTATCGCTCTTTGCTTTTGTAATCAAAGGTTCAACATAAGTGCGTAACGCTTTCGCTTTTGCAAGTGTGGTAGTAATTCTCTTGTGTACAATAAGAGAACTTGCCATATTCGACATCATTGCTTTCCGATGCGCACTTTTACGTCCTAAATGATTAACTTTCTTATTATGTCTCATTACGTCTTATTCCTTATCCAATTTATACTTCGATATATCCATTCCAAAATTCAGGCCCATATTGTCTAACAGGTCATCCAACTCAGTTAATGATTTTTTACCAAAGTTTCTGAATTTAAGCAGATCGTTTCTGTTGTATGTTACCAGGTCTCCCAATGTGTCAACATCGGCAGCTTTTAAACAATTCAACGCACGAACAGATAAATCCATGTCAACCAATTTGGTTTTCAAAAGTTGGCGCATGTGAAGTACTTCTTCATCAAATTCTTCATTTGCAAATTTCTCGTCAGAATCCAATGTAATTTTTTCATCGGAAAACAACATGAAATGATAAATCAGAATTTTGGCAGCTTCCTTCAATGCATCCTTAGGTTGGATTGAACCATCGGTATTGATATCCAAAACCAATTTTTCATAGTCGGTTTTTTGTTCAACACGATAGTTTTCAACAGCGTATTTCACTGATTTAATGGGCGTAAAAATTGAATCGACCGGAATAATTCCAAATTCGCCGTCAACGGGTTTATTTTCAACAGATGGCACATAACCACGACCTTTGTTAATGGTTATTTCCATTTGGATTTTTACATCGGGTTCCATTCTGCAAATTACCAATCCTGGGTTCAATACCCTGAAACCAGTCATGAATTTGTTGATGTCGCCTGCAGTAAATTCTTCCTGTCCGGTAATGGATACAGAAACCTTTTCACTGTCGAAATCATCTACCTCGTTTTTAAACCGGATTTGTTTCAGATTAAGGATAATATCAGTTACATCTTCAATAACACCTTTAATCGTAGAAAATTCATGGTCAACACCTTCAATTTTTACTGTAGTTATTGCATAACCTTCCAGCGATGATAACAGTATTCGACGTAAAGCGTTACCGATTGTAATTCCGTATCCCGGTTCCAACGGGCGAAATTCAAACTTTCCGAATTTATCATCGGATTCTAACATTATCACCTTGTCAGGCTTTTGGAATGCTAATATTGCCATAATTACCTCAATAAATTTTATTATTTTGAATACAACTCTACGATAAGTTGTTCTTTGATGTTTTCAGGTATTTCTTCGCGTTCCGGACGGTTCAGAAATTTACCAGCCATCTGATCGTCGGCCCATTCTAACCACTCGTAACGAGTACTCCGGCGCGAATGCAATGAGTCAGTTATTTCTTCCATTGATTTAGATTTTTCCCGAACACCGATAACGTCGCCAGGTTTAACCAAATACGATGGAATATTTACTACGTTTCCGTTAACTACAATATGTTTATGCGATACAAACTGTCTTGCAGCAGCACGCGATTTAGCAATACCTAGGCGGAAAACCACGTTGTCGAGCCTCGATTCAAGAAGCTGCAACAACACTTCACCGGTAACTCCTTTTGAAGCCTGAGCTTTTTTAAAGATTCCACGGAACTGGCGCTCCAAAATACCATAGGTATATTTTGCTTTTTGTTTTTCTTTTAACTGTAGCCCGTATTCAGAAGTCTTTCTTCTTTTTGCGGCCAAACCATGCATTCCGGGAGGATAGTTTTTGTGTTCAAAAACTTTATCGGGTCCGAAAATGGGTTCACCGAATTTACGTGCTATTTTAGACTTTGGTCCTCTATATCTTGCCATAACCTTTTTTCGTTTAAATAATTATACACGTCTTCTTTTAGGCGGACGGCAACCATTATGCGGAAGCGGGGTTACATCAACAATTTCTGTAACCTGAATTCCCATAGTTGACATTGCGCGAATAGCCGATTCACGACCGTTACCCGGTCCTTTAACGAATACTTTCACTTTACGAAGTCCAAGGTCGTAGGCAACTTTCGAACACTCTTCTGATGCTACCTGAGCAGCATAAGGAGTATTCTTTTTTGAACCACGGAAACCTTTTTTCCCAGCCGACGACCATGAAATTACTTCACCATTCATATTCGTCAGCGTTACAATGATATTGTTGAAAGAAGAGTGAACATGAGCCATTCCATTGGCTTCCACCACCACTGTTCTTTTTCTACTTGTACCTGTTTTTTTTGCCATAATTCAAATTCCTTATTTAGTGGCCATTTTCTTATTAGCAACAGTTTTACGTTTTCCTTTACGGGTACGGGCATTATTTTTAGTACTTTGTCCGCGCACCGGTAAACCAATACGATGACGAATACCACGATAACAACCAATGTCCATCAGTCGTTTAATATTCAACTGAACTTCGGAACGCAATTCACCTTCTACTTTGAAGCTTTCATTAATAACTTTACGAATAGCTCCAAACTGATCATCGTCCCAATCCTGTACCTTCAGATCTTTATCAACACCTGCTTTTTCAAGGATTAAATTTGCCCTGCTGCGGCCAATACCGTAAATATAGGTAAGAGCAATCTCACCTCTCTTATTATTTGGAATATCAACACCAACAATACGTGCCATAAATTTTAATTTTTCAGATTAATGTTATCCCTGACGTTGTTTAAACTTAGGGTTCTTTTTATTAATCACATACAAACGTCCCTTTCTGCGAATAATTTTGCAGTCGGCGCTCCGTTTTTTTACTGAAACACGAGTTTTCATTTTTATAAAATTTTAATCATTTAAAATGTACTCGATGGAACTCGTCCCTTCCTATATATTTAGGATGGGACTTGTTTCATTTATCATCTCTTTAATTTTTATATCTAAATGTAATTCTACCTTTGGTTAAATCATACGGAGACATCTCCACTTTTACTTTATCTCCAGGCAAAATCTTAATATAGTGCATCCGCATTTTACCGGAAATGTGACCTGTTATTACGTGCCCGTTTTCCAGTTCAACACGAAACATCGCATTAGATAACGCTTCTACTATTGTTCCGTCTTGTTCTATCGAAGCTTGTTTTGCCATAAAAAAATTAACTTTTTTTGAATCAAGTAAATAATGATTTATTCTTTTGCAGTTTTATTACATCATACCTGGACGTCCTTTAATACGGCCTGATTTCATCAAACCGTCGTAATGGCGCATCAACAGGTGACTTTCAATTTGCTGTAATGTATCTAACACAACACCAACTAAAATTAACAGGGAAGTTCCGCCGTAGAAATAAGCAAACGACTGGTTAATTCCTATTAACATTGCAAACATGGGAAGAATAGTTACAAATCCAAGAAAAATAGATCCTGGAAGTGTTATTCTAGACATGATAGTATCCAAATACTCAACGGTGCGTTTACCGGGTTTTACACCTGGTATAAAACCACCGTTCTTTTTCATGTCTTCCGCCATTTGAGTTGGGTTAATGGTAATAGCCGTATAAAAATACGTAAAAGCTACCACTAATAAAAATTGTGTAAGATTATACCAAACCCCTGTGATGTTTGATAGAGCAGCCGCAACACCACGAAGATTTTCAGAATTAGCAACGCCTACAATAGTGATAGGCACCATCATAATTGCCTGGGCAAAGATGATAGGCATAACACCTGCAGCATTTACTTTCAATGGAATGTACTGACGTACACCGCCGTATTGTTTGTTACCCACAATTCGTTTTGCATATTGCACCGGAATTTTTCTGGTTCCTTGAACCAGAGCAATGGATGCCATAAATACAATGAAAAGAATAACAAACTCTACAAGGAACATTACCAATCCACCACCTTGCTGGTTGATACGGGAAGCAAATTCCTGAACAACAGCTTGAGGTAAACGGGCAATAATACCAATCATAATGATCAGCGAAATACCATTACCAATACCTTTATCGGTAATACGTTCGCCTAACCAAAGAACGAACATCGAACCGGCAGTAAGAATAACAATAGATGGAATGTTAAACCACAATCCTGTCATTCCAAAAGCCGTGTCGGGCAACTGAACATGTAAATTGGCCAGATATGCCGATGCCTGAGGAATTAAGATTAACACGGTTAAGTACCTAGTAATCTGATTAATTTTCCTTCTTCCTGACTCACCCTCTTTCTGCAACCTCTGGAAATAGGGTACAGCGATTCCTAACAACTGAATCACAATTGAGGCAGAAATGTACGGCATAATTCCTAAAGCGAAGATGGAAGCCTGTGCAAACGCTCCACCGGAAAACATGTTGATCAAACCAAGTAATCCGTCTGAAGTCTGAGACTTCAGGTTTTGTAACTGGGCAGGATCGATTCCCGGTAAAGAAACAAACGAACCTAACCTGTAAATTAACAGGAGAAATAACGTTGTTCCAATACGAAATCTCAGATCTTCAATCTTGTAAATATTCTTTAGGGTATCGATAAATCGTTTCATTACGGTTTAAAGTATTTCTGTGGTTCCTTCTAATTTTTCTATTGCATCTTTCGCACTTTTCGAAAAGGCATGTGCTTTTACTTCAAGTTTTGCACTTAAAGTACCACCACCCAAAATTTTAATTTTGTCGCTTTTCGATGCGATACCTGCTTTAACCAGGGAATCGGCGTCAATTACAGTTAATTTTCCTTTTTCCGCCAATTGTTGCAAAACATCAAGATTGATAGCTTTGTATTCAACCCGGTTTATGTTTTTGAAACCCGATTTAGGCACAACACGCTGTAAAGGCATTTGTCCACCTTCAAAACCAATCTTTTTAGAGTAACCTGATCTTGATTTGGCCCCTTTGTGACCACGTGTGGAAGTACCGCCACGACCTGAACCTTGACCTCTTCCGATTCGTTTTTCAGATTTTGTTGCTCCTTCAGCAGGTTGTAAGTTACTTAAATTCATCTTATTTAATCTTTTATTTTCAAATGTATAAGATGGAACTCCCCCCGACGAATGTCGGGTCTTGTTTCATAATATCAATTGATTGAATATTATTTAACTTCTTCAACACTAATTAAATGCCTCATTTTGTTGACCATTCCAACAATTTGAGGAGTAGCTTCGTGAACAACCGGATTATTCAGCTTTGTTAATCCCAATGCTTCTAAAGTTGCCTTCTGGCGTTTGGTTGAACCAATACTACTTTTTACCTGTGTAATTTTTATCTTAGCCATAACTGTGTTATCCTTTAAAAACTTTTTCTAATGAAACACCACGTTGCTGAGCTACCGAATATGCATCTCTCATTTCAAGTAAAGCTTCCATTGTAGCTTTAACAAGGTTGTGAGGATTTGAAGAGCCTTTAGATTTTGCAAGAATATCGTGAATACCTACACTTTCCAAAACAGCACGCATTGCACCCCCTGCTTTAACACCGGTACCCGATGAGGCAGGTTTTAGCAATACATTTGCTCCACCAAATTTAGCAGTTTGTTCATGAGGAATTGTACCGTTTATAACGGGAATTTTCACTAAATTCTTTTTAGCTGCGTCAACACCCTTTGCAATTGCAGTAGTTACTTCACTTGCCTTACCAAGGCCCCAACCTACAATTCCGTTTTCGTTACCAACCACTACAATGGCGGAGAAACTGAATGTACGTCCACCTTTTGTAACTTTTGTAACGCGGTTAATGGCTACCAACCTGTCTTTTAAATCGAGGTCGCTTGTTTTTACTTTATTGCTAATTTTCGCCATAATTTTATTAGAATTTTAGGCCACCTTCGCGGGCAGCATCAGCTAATTGTTTTACTCTTCCATGGTATAAATAACCATTTCTATCGAACACAACATTTGAGATACCCGCAGCTGAAGCTTTTTCAGCAATTAATTTGCCTACCAAAGCTGCTTTCTCTGTTTTATTTCCTTCAGTTCCAGCGATAGTTTTATCTTTTGATGAAGCTGTAAGCAATGTTACACCATTTTCATCATCAACAAGCTGAGCATAAATTTGCTTGTTGCTTCTAAAAATGCTCATTCTCGGACGTTCGGCTGTTCCTGAAACTATTTTACGTATACGACTTTTAATGCGGCTACGTCTTTCTGTTTTTGTTAATGCCATAATAATTAATCCTTTAAAAAAATTATTTAGAAGCGGCTTTACCAGCTTTACGCCTTAACTCTTCGCCAACAAACTTAATACCTTTGCCTTTATAAGGTTCAGGTTTACGGAACGACCTGATTTTTGCTGCAACCTGACCGATTAATTGTTTATCGATACTTTTTAAAGTAATAATCGGGTTGCTTCTTTTATCAGATGTTGCTTCTAATTGAATTTCAGGAGGAAGCTGAATATAAGTGTGGTGGGCATAACCTAAAACAAGGTCTAGCACGTTATTTGGCAGAGCTTCTGCTCTGTAACCAACACCTACCAATTCCAACTTAACTTCGTAGCCTTTAGAAACACCAACAACCATGTTGTTTACCAAAGCACGGTAGAGGCCATGCATTGACTTTTGGCGCTTTGTTTCGCCAGCCCTTTTTAATTCAACTGTACCATTTTCAATGGTCAGTTCAATTTCAGGATCTACTTTTTGCGTTAATTCCCCAAGTGGACCTTTAACGCTAACAACGTTATCGTTGCTAACTTTAACGTCTACTCCGGCAGGGACAGTAACGGGTAATTTACCTATTCTTGACATGACTTTCCTCCTTTTAATACACGTAACATAATACTTCTCCACCCACATTAAGCTCACGAGCTTCTTTGTCGGTAATTACACCTTTCGATGTGGAGATGATTGCTATACCTAAACCATTTAATACGCGCGGAATATTGGTTGAATCACAATACTGGCGTAAACCCGGTTTACTCACGCGTTCTAACGCTTTTATTGCAGACAATTTTGTATCAGAGTTGTATTTCAATGCAATTTTAATATTTCCCTGGTAACCAACTTCGTCTTCAAATTTGTAGTTCAGAATATAACCTTTCTCTTTCAGTAGTTTGGTCATTTCTTTTTTCAAACCTGAAGCAGGAATGTCAACCACACGATGTTTTGCTTTGATTGCATTTCTTACCCTTGTAAGATAATCTGCTATTGGATCTGTTACTTTACTCATTATTCAAGTTCTTTAATCGATTACCAACTTGCCTTTTTAACTCCGGGAATCAAGCCTGAAGAAGCCATTTCCCTGAAATTAATCCTGCTGATTCCGAATTGGCGCATGTAACCTTTAGGTCTTCCTGTAAGTTTGCAACGATTGTGCAAACGAATCTTTGAAGAGTTTTTAGGTAGTTTTTGTAATGCTACCCAATCGCCTTCCTCCTTCAGCCTGGCCCGTTTTTCGGCATATTTCTCAACTAACTTCGCACGTTTCACTTCACGTGCTTTCATTGATTCTTTAGCCATTTCTTAGTTCTTTTTAACGTTTTTAAATGGTAAACCTAATTCTTTTAACAAAGCAAAACCTTCTTCGTCGGTGTTTGCTGAAGTTACGAAGGTAATGTTCATCCCGTTAATTTTATTTACTTTATCCAGAACGATTTCCGGGAAAATAATTTGCTCGGGAACGCCTAATGTATAGTTACCTCTTCCGTCCATTTTACTTTCAATTCCACGAAAGTCGCGGATACGTGGCAAGGCCACTGAAATTAAACGGTCTAGGAATTCATACATTTGGTCGCGACGCAATGTTACGCGTACGCCAATAGGCATTTTCTTTCTAAGTTTGAAGTTAGATATGTCCTTTTTTGACATTGTTTGAATTGCTTTTTGACCAGCAATCATTGTCATTTCATTGGTGGCAACTTCGATAAGCTTTTTATCGGCAATTGCTGCCCCAACGCCTTGATTCAGGACAATTTTTTCCAACTTCGGAACCTGCATGATGGAAGAGTAATCGAATTCCTTTTTTAGTGAAGGAACAACTTCTTCCTGATATTTCTTTTTTAGAGTTGGTACGTAAGCCATTACTTAATCTCCTCTCCAGATTTTTTAGAAAAACGAACTAAATTACCTTTGTCATCTAATTTCCTTCCTACACGTGTTGGACCGTCAGTTTTCGGATCGAACAACATCAGATTGGAAATATGAATTGGTGCTTCACTTTCAATTATACCGCCCTGTGGTGCTTTCGCATTAGGTTTGGTATGTTTCTTTATCATGTTAACACCTTCTACAATAGCTCGGTCTGTTTTTCTGATTACTTCTAAAACCCGGCCTTTCTGACCTTTGTTATTTCCAGTAATCACAACTACAGTGTCACCTTTCTTTATGTGTAACTTTTTTTGCATTTTGAGCTTTTTTTGAATTTACAGTACTTCAGGTGCGAGTGAAATAATTTTCATATTTTTCTCTCTCAACTCACGAGCTACAGGACCGAATATACGAGTCCCACGCATTTCGTTGGCTTGATTTAAAAGTACAACCGCGTTGTCGTCAAAACGAATATAAGAACCGTCGCCACGGCGAACTTCTTTTTTCGTACGAACAACAATTGCGCGTGATACTGCACCTTTTTTCACATCAGCACCTGGTATTGCGCTTTTTACAGCAACCACAATAGTATCACCCAATGTTGCATAACGCTTACGGGTTCCACCTAATACACGGATTACCAAAACTTCTTTTGCTCCGCTATTGTCGGCTACTGAACATCTTGATTCTTGTTGTATCATGATTACTTCGCTCTTTCAATAATTTCTACTAGTCTCCAACATTTGGTTTTACTTAACGGACGAGTTTCCATAATCCGCACTGTGTCTCCAATGTTGCATGTATTACTCTCATCGTGGGCATGGAACTTTGTTGTTTTGTTAACGAATTTACCGTAGATAGGATGTTTAACTTTACGTTTAACGGCTATTACGATAGATTTTTCCATCTTATTGCTAACAACTACCCCAATTTTCTCTTTCCTGAGATTTCTCACTTGCTTTTCTTCCATCGTGAATTAATTCTTATTTTCGTTTAATTCTCTTTCGCGAAGAATAGTGCTTAATCTTGCTATATTTCTTTTGCTGATGTTAATCTTTGTAGGATTATCAAGCGGAGAAACGGCATGATTTAATTTTAGGCGAACAAGATTCTCTTTTTCAACCTGTAACCTCTCGACTATTTCACTGGTCGACAGTTCTTTGATTTCAGCTGTTTTCATTATTCACCAATTTTTTATTCTTCAACAAAATCACGTCTAACAATAAACTTTGTTTTTACCGGTAGTTTCTGAGCTGCTAACCGTAAAGCTTCTTTTGCCATTTCAAATGGAACACCGTCGGCTTCAATAATTATGCGACCCGGAGAAACCGGAGCAACAAATGCTTCAGGAGCACCTTTACCTTTACCCATACGTACTTCCGCAGGTTTTTTGGTAATAGGTTTATCGGGGAATATACGTATCCATATTTGCCCTTGACGTTGCATGTGACGAGTTACCGCAACCCTTGCTGCCTCAATCTGGCGACCTGTAATCCAGGCCTCATCCAACGTTTTTATTCCAAATGAACCGAATGCCAGTTGGTTGCCGCGCTGGGCATTACCTTTCATCCGGCCCTTTTGTACTCTTCTAAATTTTACTTTTTTTGGCTGTAACATCCTTGTAAATTTCTGAGTGTTAAACCACTATTTTCTTCTTCTACCACGACCACCGCCACCAGCTGGTGCTGATTTTGCTCCTCCCGTTCTGCCAGGTTTCTGACCAAAGTTTGGAGATAGATCGCGATTTCCATAAACCATACCTTTACAAATCCAAACTTTAACACCGATTAGTCCGGTTTTTGTTAAAGCTTCAGCCAATGCGTAATCGATATCGGCACGCAAAGTATGTAGCGGAGTACGGCCATCTTTGTACATTTCAGAACGAGCCATTTCTGCTCCGTTAAGCCTGCCTGAAACCAAAATTTTGATTCCTTCAGCTCCCATTCTCATGGTTGAAGCGATGGCCATCTTTACTGCCCTGCGGTATGCAATTTTACCCTCGATTTGACGGGCAACGTTAATTGCCACGATTTTCGCGTCGAGTTCAGGACGTTTGATCTCGAAAATGTTGATTTGAACCTCTTTGTTGGTAATTTTCTTTAATTCTTCTTTTAATTTGTCAACTTCCTGACCGCCTTTACCAATAATAATACCGGGGCGTGAAGTGTGCACGGTGATAGTGATTAATTTCAAGGTACGTTCAATTACGATTCTTGAAACGCTGGCTTTGGCCAAACGAGCATTCAGGTATTCCCTGATTTTTTGGTCTTCCACCAGTTTATCGCCATAGTCATCACCACCGAACCAGTTGGAATCCCATCCTTTGATGAATCCCAAACGATTTGCTATCGGATTTACTTTTTGTCCCATGTACTACTAATTAAGATTTTCTTCAACAACACTTTCTTTCCTGTCCACGTAAATTGTTACATGGTTTGAACGTTTTCTGATTCGGTGTGCACGACCCTGGGGAGCCGGACGTAACCTTTTAAGAATACGGCCTGAATCAACCATGATTTGTTTTACGTATAGTTCATTTTCTTCTAAACGAACTCCTTCATTTTTAGCCTGCCAATTGGCAATAGCCGAAAGAAGAAGTTTTTCTACCCTGCCGGATGCTTCTTTTGAAGAGTACTTCAACACATCCAATGCTCTGTTCACCTCCATACCCCGAACCAAATCGGCAACAAGCCTCATTTTTCTTGGAGAGGTAGGGCAGTTTCTTAAAACAGCAAAATATTGTTGCTTTTGTTCTTCTTTTCTTTTTTCAGCTGCTAGTCTTTTTCTGGCACCCATTGTACTTTCTTTTTAAAAATTTTAATGCCTATCTTTTCTTATTACCAGCATGACCCCTGAATGTACGGGTTGGTGCAAATTCTCCCAAACGGTGTCCTACCATATTTTCGGTAATGTACACGGGGATAAATTTGTTTCCGTTATGTACCGCAATGGTATGACCCACAAAATCAGGGGAAATTACTGATGCCCTGGCCCAGGTTTTAATCACCGATTTTTTATTGGTATCATTCATAGCTAAAACCTTACGTTCCAGCTTAAAATCAATAAAAGGGCCTTTTTTTAATGAACGACTCATAATTTTCCTCTATTTATTTTTTCCTACGTTCTACAATATACTTGCTGGAAGCTTTTTTCTTTGAACGGGTTTTGTACCCTTTCGCAAGAATACCTTTACGTGAGCGTGGGTGTCCACCTGATGCACGTCCTTCACCACCACCCATTGGGTGATCGACAGGATTCATCACGACACCACGAACGCGTGGTCTTCTTCCCAACCAACGAGAACGTCCGGCTTTACCCGATTTTTCGAGGTTGTGTTCTGTATTTCCAACGGTTCCTACTGTAGCCCTGCAAGAGGTCAGTACCATACGAGATTCGCCTGAAGGTAATTTCAAAATTGCAAATTTTCCTTCACGAGAGGTCAGCTGTGCATAAGCACCTGCACTACGAGCCATAACACCACCTTGACCGGGGTGTAATTCAATGTTGTGAACCAAAGTACCAAGAGGTATTTCAGCCAGGGGTAATGTATTCCCAATTTCAGGTTCAACACCTGACCCGCTTTTTATCGTTTGGCCAACTTGCAACCCGTTAGGCGCAACGATGTATCTTTTTTCGCCATCTTCATATTGAAGAAGTGCGATACGGGCAGTACGGTTTGGATCGTACTGAATTGAATCGACAACAGCAGCAACTCCGTCTTTATCGCGTTTAAAATCGATAATACGGTATTTGCGTTTGTGTCCCCCACCTCTATACCTCATTGTCATGCGGCCCTGGTTGTTCCTACCTCCAGTTTTCCGCAGGGGCTCCAACAATGATTTTTCAGGTGTAGATGCAGTAATGGTATCAAAAGCGCCAATAATTTTGTGCCTTTGACCCGGAGTTACTGGTTTTAGTTTTCTTACTGCCATTTTCTATTATATATTACTATAAAAGTCAATACTTTCTCCTTCAGCCAAAGTAACAACTGCCTTTTTGTAAGATGCAGTCTTTCCGGTAATTACACCGCCTTTGGTATATCTGGATTTTACTTTCCCGCCATAAACCATAGTGTTTACAGAATCAACAGTCACATTATAAAGGCTTTCAACTGCCTTTTTAATTTGTGGTTTTGTTGCCTTGCGATCAACTACGAAACCGTAACGGTTAAACCGTTCAGCCTGGTCGGTCATTTTCTCGGTTACCAATGGTTTTATTAATATATCCATCTCTTTTTAACGCTTAAAGTTTAAATGCCTCTTCAATTTTCTGTACAGAACCTTCCAGAAGAACAATTGCTTTTGCATTCAATATCTGATAAGTACTTAACTCAGAAGCAGTTACAACCGATACGTCCTTTAAATTTCTGGAGGACAAATATATACTATTATTTTCGACTGGTAAAACGAAAAGTGACTTTTTATCAGCGATTTGCAGCTTACTTTTAATTGCCACTAATTGTTTGGTTTTTGGTGCTTCAAAGTTGAAGTCTTCCAATACCAGGATGCTATTTTCGCTTGCTTTATAAGTAAGAGCCGATTTTCGGGCCAGCTGCTTTACTTTTTTGTTCAGCTTAAAGCCATAGTTACGTGGGCGCGGACCAAAAATTCTACCACCACCACGGATTGTTGGAGACTTAATGCTACCTGCACGTGCTCCCCCTGTTCCTTTTTGGCGTTTGATTTTCCGGGTACTACCGGCAACTTCTCCACGTTCTTTTGTTTTATGCGTTCCCTGGCGTTGATTTGCCATATATTGTTTTACATCGAGGTAAATGGCATGATCGCTGGGCTCAATACCGAAGATTTGTTCGTTTAACGTAACTTTTCTTCCGGTTTCCTTTCCTTCAATATTCAGTACACTTAGTTCCATTGCTTTCTAATCATTACGTATGAACCTTTGGCGCCAGGAACTGAACCTTTCACCACAATTAAATTTTTCTCAGGCATAACTTTCATTACCAGAAGGTTTTCTATGGTTACAGTATCACCACCATCTCTTCCCGCCATTCTCATTCCTTTGAATACGCGTGAAGGCCATGATGATGCACCCACAGAACCTGGTGCACGAAGCCTGTTGTGCTGTCCGTGTGTGGCATCGTTAACCCCACGGAAACCATGTCTTTTTACTACGCCCTGGAAACCTTTTCCTTTTGAAACGCCAACGATATCAACATAGTCATTTTCATGGAAAATGCTAACGTCGATAACCTGTCCCAATTCTAATTCTTCCTGGTAGGTGTTCTTAAACTCAACGACTTTTTGCTTAGGTGTTACCCCAGCTTTTTTAAAGTGCCCGAACTCTGCTTTGGTTACATTTTTTTCCTTTTTTTCGCCGTAAGCAAGTTGCAAAGCCTCATAGCCGTCGGTTTCTGCGGTTTTTACCTGTGTGATTACACATGGCCCCGCTTCGATAACAGTGCATGGGACATTTTTCCCCTCAACACTGAATACGGATGTCATTCCGATTTTTTTTCCAATAATACCAGCCATTTCGACTACTTTTTAGTTATCAAACTTTAATTTCTACTTCAACGCCACTGGGCAATTCCAGCTTCATTAAGGCGTCGATTGTTTTTGCGGTTGAGCTGTAAATATCGATCAAACGTTTGTATGAAGACAACTGAAATTGCTCTCTCGATTTTTTATTTACGAAAGTTGACCGTAAAACGGTGAAAACCCTGCGATGCGTTGGAAGTGGAATAGGTCCACTAACAATGGCACCCGTAGTTTTTACGGTTTTAACGATCTTCTCAGCCGACTTGTCAACCAGGTTGTGATCGTACGATTTAAGCTTAATCCTGATTTTTTGACTCATAATGAGAAATTGTTAAAATTGTTATTATGTATTATAATAAATCAGTTCTTCCTTTTACACTTTCCAGTACCTTTTCAGCCATTGCTTTTGGTACTTCCTGGTAGTGGCTAAACTCCATCGAAGAAGTAGCTCTTCCTGAAGAAAGTGTGCGCAATACAGTAACATATCCAAATTGTTCTGATAACGGAACTTTGGCATTGATTACCCTGGCTCCAGCTTTTGATTCCATGCCAGTTACTTCACCACGGCGACGGTTAAGGTCGCCAATAATATCGCCCATATATTCCTCTGGAGTAACAATTTCCAGTTTCATAATTGGTTCAAGTAATTTTGGTGCTGCTTTTGAAGCTGCACTCCGGAATGCTTGTTTTGCACAAATTTCGAACGACAACTGGTCGGAATCCACAGGATGGAATGAACCATCAAGCAGAGTTACTTTCAAACTGTCAACCGGATATCCGGCAAGCGGACCATTTAACAATGCGCTTTCGAAACCCTTTTGTACCGGCGGAATAAATTCTCTTGGAATCCTACCACCCTTCACTTCATCTATAAATTGCAATCCTGTAACTCCCTGGTCTGCAGGTTCAACACGCACAATAATATCGGCGAATTTCCCACGACCTCCGGTTTGTTTTTTGAATACTTCGCGTAACTCAACAGGCTTGCTGATTGCTTCTTTATAAGCAACCTGAGGTGCTCCCTGGTTACATTCAACTTTAAATTCACGTTTCAGCCTGTCAATAATAATTTCGAGATGCAATTCGCCCATACCCCGAATTACTGTTTGTCCTGAATCAGGATCAGTATTTACGCGGAAAGTTGGATCTTCTTCGGCAAGCTTTGCCAATCCATTAGATAATTTATCAATATCTTTCTGCGATTTCGGCTCAACAGCGATACCAATAACAGGTTCAGGAAAATCCATACTTTCCAACACAATCGGATTTTTAGCATCACAAAGTGTATCTCCTGTACGAATATCTTTAAAACCAACTGCTGCACAAATATCTCCAGCTTCAATTACATCTTTCGGATTTTGCTTGTTTGAGTGCATCTGGTACAAACGTGAAATTCTTTCCTTTTTGTCAGTACGTGAATTTAACACCTGAGAACCGGCTTCAATTTTACCTGAATAAACACGGATGTAGGCCAATCTTCCAACAAATGGGTCAGTTGCAATTTTAAATGCAAGCGCTACTAATGGTTCATCAACATCGGCTGTGTGATGAACTTCTTTTTCAGTATATGGATTAATACCTGTTACCTGACCTTTATCAATTGGGCTTGGTAAAAAAGCACAAACTGAATCAAGTAAACGCTGAACACCTTTATTTTTGAATGCAGAACCACACATCATTGGAATGATAACTCCATCAATCGTAGCCTGACGAATTACCGTCAACATTTCTTCTTTAGTAATCGAATCCGGATCTTCGAAATAACGTTCCAGGATATGGTCGTCTATTTCTGCTACTGATTCAACTAACTTTTCTTTCCACTCTTCAGCCAGCTCTACTAAATCAGCCGGAATTTCTTCCAAACTGTATTTTGTTCCCATGGCTTCATCATCATACCAACGAACAGCTTTCATTTCGATAAGATCGATAACTCCTTCGAATTTCTCTTCAGCTCCAATTGGAATCTGAACAGGAACCGGGTTAGCGCCTAATTTTTCTTTAATTTCATCATAAACTTTAAAGAAATCGGCCCCCTGACGGTCCATTTTATTTACGAAAGCGATTCTTGGAACTCCGTATTTCTCGGCTTGGCGCCATACAGTTTCCGATTGAGCTTCAACACCACTAACAGCACAGTACAATGCAACTGCTCCATCAAGAACACGTAACGAACGTTCTACTTCAACTGTAAAGTCAACGTGTCCGGGAGTATCGATGATGTTGATTTTGTGTTCAACATCTTTATATTTCCAAAAAGTTGTTGTTGCTGCGGAGGTTATTGTAATACCTCTTTCCTGCTCCTGCTCCATCCAGTCCATTGTGGCTGCGCCATCATGAACTTCACCAATACGGTGAGTCAACCCGGTATAATAAAGAATTCGTTCTGATACCGTAGTCTTACCCGCATCAATGTGGGCCATAATACCAATATTTCGTGTATATTTTAGATCTTGTTTAGCCATTACTAAAAATTTTTCTAATCCTATATTTTCTATCCTATAAACTAAACTCTGCCAAACTAAAATCTAAAATGAGCGAACGCACGGTTTGCTTCAGCCATACGGTGGGTATCTTCTTTTTTCTTATAAGCACCACCTTCTTCATTAAAAGCAGCAACAATTTCTGCAGATAATTTATCGGCCATTGATTTTCCGGAGCGTTTGCGAGCAAATAAAATCATATTTTTAATACTGATGGAAACTTTTCTTTCAGTACGAATTTCCATAGGTACCTGGAAAGTTGCTCCACCAACACGGCGGCTTTTTACCTCAACTGCAGGAGTAATGTTCTCCAATGCTTTTTTCCAAACTTCCAGTGGCGACAGTTCTGTATCTTTTACCCTTTTTTCTACCATTTCCAATGAATCATAGAAAACAGAATAAGCTGTAGATTTTTTACCATCAACCATTAAATCGTTGACAAACCGGGTCACCAATGTATCATTAAACTTTGGATCCGGCAGTAAATGTCTCTTCTTCGGTTTCGACTTTCTCATCTTTGTTTGTTCTTTGTGTTATTTAAATTGGCTGCCCTGAGGCGGTCTTCAGCTTTTCCCCGGAAGACAATGAAGGAAAAAACTTACTCAACCAAACCACTGCAAATAACTTAATTACTAATTTTTATTACTTTTTCGCTTTTGGTCGTTTTGCACCATATTTAGAACGACGCTGTAAACGTCCTTCAACACCTGCGGTATCGAGCGCACCACGAATAAGGTGGTAACGTACACCGGGAAGGTCTTTCACCCTGCCACCACGAACAAGCACGATGGAGTGTTCCTGAAGGTTGTGTCCTTCACCAGGAATGTAGGCATTCACTTCTTTACCGTTGGTTAACCTTACCCTGGCAACTTTACGCATCGCCGAGTTTGGTTTTTTAGGAGTGGTCGTGTAAACACGAACGCATACACCACGACGTTGTGGGCATGAGTCTAAAGCCGGAGATTTACTCTTCTCAACTTTACTTTGTCTTCCTTTTCTAACTAACTGTTGAATAGTTGGCATAAATACCTGTTTTTTATAACGTTAATAAATTTTTTAAAAACGGACTGCAAAAGTATGCAAAATTCGTTAAAAACAACACGTTTCGAGGGGAAAATGCACACCACCCCCTTAAAACGGCTGGCAAAAGTACAAATTCTATTTGAAGAACCATACTTTTTTTACTTTTTTTTCAATAATTTAAATTTGAAAACAATTGACTATGTTTTATTTAAACCAAATCTAAAACATGGCTTTTCAAAACAATGCCTAAAAATTAATTTAAGTAATGAGAGTATTTGAATTTATCGCCTACTTTAAAATCGCTCGCGAAAAATAGAAACAAGCGGCTCAACCAGTCTTTCAATTAATCTGCGATCTTTTGTTATTATTTCGGCGTAACCCTGCATTTCCTGGCTAAATGGCAGTTTTCGGTTGTAGTTGGTTATTAAATTATTGTCCAGTTTAATTTCGGCAGTGTAGTAACTTCCCTGCTCTGAAGAAACCGGAACCATGGACAAATTAGTTATCTCTCCTTGCAAAATTCCAAACTCCATGTACGGGTAATTATCAAGTTTTATGTTTACTTTTTGCCCAACTTCTACTTTACCTGCTCCTGTAACAGGAATTGTTGCTTTACCAATAATTTCCTGTTCATCCGCCGGAACAACCGTAAAAACAACATTTCCTTCAGAAACAAACTGGTTTACACTCCAGAAATTGGTAAATGTGACCTTTCCGCTTATTGGTGTCTTCAAAACAAATGCCTGCTCCCATGCTATCAACTGGTTAACCAAATTATCATATTTTTCTTTGAGTGACGCAAGCAGCTTATTTGCGTTTTCTGTTTTTAATACACGTTGTTCCTGTATTTGTTGCGTCCGTTGGTTCATTGTTATTTTTGTACTTGCCTGGTTCGTCATAGCCTCCTGGTAAGCATACTTTTGTTTTAGCATAGCAGCTTTTGATTTTTCTAATTCAACCTGCGATGACGTACCTTTTATATATAATGAAGAATCACGCAAAAACTGATTATTCGCAATAACATAATCCTGATTAAGACTGCTGATTTGATCCTGAGCCTTTTCGTAATAATTCTGATAATCTGTTACCTCCTTTTCCAATGAACTGATTCGCTGATCATATGGATTATATCGAACAAAGGTTTGGTAGTCTCTCAACTGGCTTACCAATGAAGAATAAAAAGAATGATTCTGTCCCAGGTTGTAACTATGATTAAAACTAAGTTCATTAAATAATTCAGGTTTGGCAAAAAATGGCCGAATAGAATCCAAAAAGGCAATTAGCTCATAAGCATCTTCATAATCAGCCGGATTTTCTATCATTCCTAGTAGCTCACCTGCCTGAACTTTCTGTTTATCGGCTACAAAAATATGATCGAGTTTTCCGGAAGAACGGGCTATTATCGAAATTGGAGGATTTTGAGAAACGATGGTAACCCTGGCATCAATTAAATCGGGATATTTATAATAGAAACTGCCTAACAATAAAATTAGTACTACAAACATTATAATAACAACCCCCCAACGGATAATCCATTTAGGTGGTGTTCCCATTATTTCCTGTACTTCTTCGGAACGTAATTCTATGTTGTGCTTGTCATCAGCCATTAGTAACTAGTCATTAGTTTCCCAACTCCAATTGGTTTTTTACTAAGTTGAAATATGCTCCTTTTTTATTTACCAATTCCTGATGTGTACCAACTTCCGTTATTTCTCCTTTTTCCAGTACTACAATCTGGTCGGCATTTTTTACTGTGCTTAAACGGTGTGCAACTGTTACTACCGTTTTTCCTTTGAAAAATTCGTTTAAATTCTCAACAATCACTTTTTCATTATTGGCATCCAAAGCGTTTGTTGCCTCATCAAAAAACAAAAATTGCGGATTCTTATAAATAGCGCGGGCAATTAAAATACGTTGTTTTTGTCCCTGACTCAAACCGGAGCCTTCCTGACCTATTTTTGTATTGTAGCGCAACGGTAAACTTTCAATATAATCGTGAATATTGGCCATTTTTACAGCAAAAAGCAACTTGTCTTTATCCGGATGTTCGTCTCCCACCGCAATGTTATTTGCAATCGTATCAGAAAAAATAAACCCGTCCTGCATTACAACACCACAGTTACTCCGCCACATTTCCATGCTAAACTGGTTCAGATTTATTCCTCCAATTTCAACTTTACCTTCGTCTGGAGGATAAAAACCAAGAATCAATTTTATTAATGTGGTTTTGCCACTTCCGCTTGCCCCAACAATTGCAGTTATTTTGTTCTCAGGAATAGCCAGTTTAATATTATTTAAAACGCGGGGCGATTTTGGCCCTTCATAATGAAATGAAAGCTCATGAATAGAAATTTCCTTATTCTCCGGCAATTCAAAGTTTTTAAAACGTTTATCATCCTCTTCATCTTCGTTAACATGAATTTCGCCTAAACGCTCCAAACTTATTTTTGCATCCTGGCCGGCACGAATAAAACCAATAAATTCGTTAATCGGACTATTCAGCTGCCCTATTATATATTGTACAGCCATCATCATACCCAAAGTCATGTTTCCTTCGATTACCGCCTTTGCCGCAATAAACGAAATAAGAATATTCTTTACCTGGTTAATAAAAACCGAACCGGCTTGTTGATTCTGATTCAACATTAATCCTTTTACACTAACTCTGAAAAGCTGTGCCTGAATCCGCTCCCACTCCCAACGTTTTTGCTTTTCGCAGTTATTCAGTTTAATTTCCTGCATTCCGGTTATTAACTGATAAACATTACTTTGGTTGGCAGCGGCTACACTAAATCGTTTGTAGTCCAGTTCCTTTCTTTTCTTCAGGAACATTAAAATCCATAACACATAAAAAGCGCTACCCAGATAAAAAATCAGCAGAATCACCCAATCATAATACGCAAGTACAAAACTGTAAATAACAAATATGAAAATTCCGAACGACATGCTTACCAGATTTCCGGTAAGGAAAGTTTGTATTCGATCGTTGTCTTCAATTCTTTGACGGAGATCGCCAATTAATTTCGTATCGAAAAAGCGAATGGGTAGCTTCATCAACTTAATAAGGAAATCGGAAATTAGCGAAATACTGATTCGCGTACTAGTGTGAAGCATAATCCAGCTCCGGATAAATCCGACTGCTGTTTGACTTGCCGTTAACACCAATTGTGCCACCAAAACCAGCACAACAAAATTCAGATTATTAGTTGTGATACCTACATCAACAATCGCCTGTGTAAGAAACGGGAAAAGTAAGCTGATAATACTACCTGTAAAAAACCCGAGCATTAACTGAATAATCAGTTTTCGGTAGGGTTTCAAATAGGTAAACAAGTATCGGAAACCGGTTTTATTTACTTTTTCACCTTCTTCTTTGTAGAATTCAGCAGTTGGTTCGAGCAAAAGAGCAATTCCCGCTGGAATTCCGTTCTGTTGTGTGGAAGCCCAGCTTTTTAAAAATTCTTCTTTATTATATACAACCAAACCATGCGCAGGATCAGAAATATGAAATTCAAGATTTCCTCTTCTCTTTTTTATTTTATAAAGAACAACAAAATGATATTGGTTCCAATGCAAAATTACCGGCAACGGAACATCCTGCAACCTCTCCCACGTTAAACGTGCTCCCTGTGTGCGAAATCCGATTTTTTCGGCAGCATCGCTAATCGTTAAAAGCGAAACCCCTTCCTTTGTTTTCCACGTAAGTTCGCGCAACGTTTCCAGATTATAATGCCTGCCAAAATGCTTCGCAACAATACGAAGACAAGTCGGGCCACAATCCATGGCATCAGGCTGCAAATAATGTGGAAAGCTGCTCATTCAATTTTTTTGGTTCCGAAAGATAGTAATTTGATTTAAATCGAATTAAAAATTGAAAGACTGGTTTTTAACATTTAAATTTTAAATATTTGAATGCCTGTTAATTACTTTAGAGAAGAGTGTAAATCAGAAATAAAAAAGATGGTAAGAACCCTAATAAGGATATCTGCCTGGCCTTCGATTGGTACTTTTCCTTATCGTTTAGGAGATAAAAAATCCCAATGGGAATAATAACAACAAATAAAACCGTACCAATAAAATTGAAAATTTCATCCTTGTTCGTTAAGAATGAAAAAGAGCGGATTCCTTCTTCAAAATACCAAATTCCAAGAGAAAGAATAAATGCTATTATTAATAGTATGATTGGAAAAATACGGCAGCAAAGTTTATTTTTCATTTGTTAAACTGAAATTTTCATATTAGTTACCCCTTCTCCGGCAAAGATATTATTCCTTAAGATAACCCGCAATGTCTTCGGCCCAATAGGTTAAAATCAAATCAACCCCGGCACGTTTGAACGCGAACATGGTTTCCATTACAATCCGTTTTTCATCAATCCAGCCGTTTTGTGCCGCGGCTTTTACCATTGAATATTCGCCACTTACATTATAAGCCACAATCGGAATATTGAAACGTTGTCGTGCGTTTGCAATTACATCCAGATAAGCCAGTCCGGGTTTTACCATCACCATATCGGCACCTTCAGCAATGTCCTGCTCAATTTCCCGAAGCGCTTCGTTTCCGTTTCTGAAATCCATTTGATACGTCCGGCGATCGCCAAACGCAGGAGCGCTGTCGGCCGCATCACGAAAAGGTCCGTAAAAACCGGACGCAAATTTTGCAGAATAAGCCATAATTGGAATTTTATAGAATCCGTTTTTGTCCAATGCTTCGCGAATAACTTTCACCCGCCCGTCCATCATATCGCTCGGAGCGATAATATCGGCGCCAGCCTTTGCCAGCGAAACCGATTGTTTGGCCAAAGTATCCAGCGTTGAGTCGTTATCCACATCACCATCGATAATTGTTCCGCAGTGCCCATGAGTTGTATATTCACAATTACAAACATCTGCAATAATCAACAAATCGGGAATTTCCTTTTTAAGCGCAACAATTGCCTGTTGTATAATTCCTGAATTATGACAAGCCACGTCGCCGGTTTCGTCTTTATGTTCAGGAATTCCAAAAAGCAAAACCGCCTTTATTTGTTTTTCCCAAAGCACTTTACATTTTTCAACCAGCAAATCAATAGAAAAACGATATTGTCCGGGCATCGAAGAAATTTCCTGTTTTACATTCGTACCAAAAGTTACAAAAAGCGGCATCGCCAAATCGTTCAAAGAAAGTTTTGTTTCGGCAAATAGCTCTCTAATTTGAGGATTGTATCGCAGGCGTCTTAATCGGGTTATTGGAAACTGTGTTGAAGTCATAAACTTATTTTTATGTTACTCTGAATTATTAATAGTATTTCTAATCATAGTTCAACTCCGCTAACTGTGACCGTCAGATTGAGCGAAGTCGAAATCTGAAAACTTGCAGCTTATCTATTTTATTTCACCAAAAGCATTTTCCTGGCAGTGTTCTCAGCCACTTCAAATAAATTTTCAAGGGAAGTCTCTACTTTAATCTTTTTCAATTTACCAAATTCAGGTTTAAAAGCTACTGCCCTGAAAATGACTTTATCAGGAAAAATCTCGGCATTAGCACCGACCGGATATTTACATCCGCCGCCAATAATTTGCATAAACCTGCGCTCTGCCAGAACTTGTTTTTCAATAGTTTCATCATTGATTTGCTTAATCATTTCAACCACCCCGGTATTGGTTTTATTTGCCTGAATGACCAAAGCGCCTTGTCCGGGTGAAGGAACAATCTCATCTAGTGAAAAATAATTTTCCGAAGGAATTGTATATCCAAGCCGTTTTAAACCGGCAGCAGCCAAAATAGTGGCATCGTATTCTCCATTCAAAACCTTGTTTACCCGGGTGTCGACATTTCCGCGAATGGATTTAAAAACCAAATCAGGCCGCAGTATTTTCAATTGTTCCTGGCGACCGGGACTACTTGTGCCAATAATACTGCCGGGTTTCAAGTCTTCCAGCGAAATACCATTTAATGTTACAAGAACATCGCGCGGATCTTCTCTTTGAGGAAAAGCTGCCAGCATTAACTCGGGATTAGAATCAGCAGGAACATCTTTTAAACTATGCACCGCCAAATCTGCTTCACCGCTCAATAATCTTTGTTCAAGCCCTTTTACAAAAACCCCGGTATTTCCAAATGCACTGAGCGGGGTGGTTTGATCCATATCGCCAGTGGTTGTCACTTCAAGAAACCCGACAATTAACTCAGGGAATCTTTGCAAAAGCAGTTCCTTTACAATTTCAGACTGGCGAAGTGCCAGCCTGCTTCCCCTGGTTGCAATTGTGATTTTCTGTTTCATATCGGCTCAGCAAATTTTCCAACGATAATTACAGCCGGCGTTTCCGGATTTTCAATATTCAGAAAATTCCGAACCTCATCTAACTCTGCGGTGTATTTTTTTTGATTCGGCTGAGAAACCTTTGATAAAATCTGAACCGGCATTGATTTATCAACTCCCAGATTTAAAAGGGCATCCGAAAAATCAGCCAGATTATTCAATCCCATGTAAACAATTACAGGCGAATCCGACTTTAGTGTTTCTACCACGGTATTCAAATCCGAAAAACTTCCATCAACCCGGTGACCGGTATAAAAAAGCGCCATTCCGTTTTTTTCTCTTTCCGTTAACGGAATTTCAAAAAGTGAAGCCGCTGCAATTCCTGCCGTGATTCCGGGAATAACCTCATAGTTTAAATGATTTTCTTTACAAAACCTGATTTCTTCTGCGCCTCTTCCAAAAATCATCGGATCTCCGGCTTTCAACCGAACTACTTTTTTACTTTGGTTTGCAAATTTTATAAACGAATTGTGAATTTCATTTTGCCGTTCGGTTTGGTTTTGCCCGTCTTTATAGAGTTTGCCAACATAAATTTTCTGAGCATCCAGACGGCATAAACCAAGAATATCATCACCTAACAATGCATCATACAAAACCACATCTGCGCTTTTTAAGCGGTCGAGCGCTTTCAGCGTTAATAATTCAGGGTCGCCCGGTCCGGCGCCAACAATAGAAATCAGATGCGGTAAATCCATTCTTCCAGTTCTTTCAGATAGTCAAGCGGATCCGGATATTCAAATTTATAATCCAGCTTTTTTAACAATTTGCTATTGTCAACTATCTTGTAATTTTCGTTTTTCTCAACAAAGTTGGGGTAAGGCAGATTTCCAACAACTGCTGCTTTTGTATAAAACTCCCTTTTGGAGGGATGCCCAGTTGCGCAAACATTAAACACTTCCCACCACAACTCTTTCTCAATAATTTCCACAATAATATTTACACAATCAATTCGATGAACCAAATTCACCGGAGTATTTCCAACCACTTCGCTTTTTCCGGCCATAAAACGGGCCGGATTCCGCTCTGCTCCAATCATTCCTGCAATCCTCAAAATGGTAGTTTTTGTTCCCTGAATACCTTGCAGCATTCTTTCTGCCTCCAAAAGCGCCTTGCCAACCGGTTTTTCAGGATTCCCTGTTTCATCTTCTTTTACAACCTTATTTTTACATTCATAAACCGATGTGGACGAAATAAAGATGACCTTTGGAATTTTAAGTCTTTCAATATAATCCACAATCTGCTTTATTTGCTTCGGAAAAATTTCTTCCACATTTTGAACACGTTTGGGCGGAATTGAAATGATCAGGACATCGGTGTTGAAAAAATTAGCATAATCGATATCCATCGAATCCGCAGTAATATTCAGATAATAAGGTTGAATGCCTGTGGTTTCAAGTTTGTTGTATTGATCGTTCGAGGTGGTGGAACCTTTCACAATATAACGTTTTGCAAGGAGTCGTTTTCCTAATGCAGTTCCCAGCCAACCGCAGCCAAGTATGGATATATTTGTTCTCATGTTATTTCAATTTTAATTTGTTGAACCGATTTTTCCGTAGCTTCAATCGTTTTTTCAATCAACTCATCGGTTAAAGAAGTTGCTAAAAACCACGATTCATAACCAGAAGGTGGCAGATGAATTCCGTTTTCAAGCATTTGATGAAAGAAAGCTGAAAACAGTTCCATGTCGGCGTTTTTTATATCGTTGAATGTTTTAATTTTTTCTTTTGAAATGAATACGCTAATCATTGACCCCACGCGATTTATCTGCGCCGGAATTTCACAATTATTGAAAATTTCTGCAATCCCCGATTGTAATTTTTCTCCTTTCGTATCCAGTGTCTTATAAACGTCAGGATGTTCTTTTAGTTCCTGCAAAACCGTGATTCCGGCAGTTGTTGCCACCGGATTTCCGGAAAGTGTTCCGGCCTGATAAACCGGACCAGCCGGAGCCAATAAATTCATCAAAACCGTTGGGCCTGCAACTGCGCCAACCGGAAAACCACCGCCAATTATTTTTCCGTAGGTGACCAAATCGGCATGCACATCAAATATTTGCTGAGCGCCGCCTGCTGCAAGGCGAAATCCGGTCATTACTTCATCGAAAATCAATATCGCTCCGTGTTCATTGGCCAGTTTCCGAAGTCCTTTCAGAAAGCCTTCTTCTGGAGGAATACACCCCATATTTCCGGCAACAGGTTCCACAATAATTGCAGCAACTGAACTTTTATTTTCAACCAAAACATGTTCAACAGATGCTAAATCATTATATTCCGCAATCAATGTATTTTGCGCTACTTCTTTCGAAACACCCGGACTGGAAAGTTTTCCCAATGTTAAAGCGCCACTACCGGCACTAACCAAAAAAGTATCGGCGTGACCATGATAACACCCATTAAACTTGATGATTTTTTCTCTTCCGGTTGCCGCCCTCGCAATCCGAACAGCTGTCATACAAGCTTCTGTTCCCGAGTTAACCAACCTCACCTTTTCAATTCCGGGAACCATGGAAATAATTAACTCAGCCAGCTGAATTTCCTTTTCGGTAGCCAGACCGTAGCTGGACGAATTCTCAAGTTGCTTTTTTACTGCTTCAACAACCGGTTGCCATGCGTGACCAAAAATCATTGGTCCCCACGAACCGATATAATCGACGTAAGAATTTCCGTCAACATCAGTCAAAATGCTACCACCGGCGTTTTTGATAAAGGTTGGAATTCCGCCAACACCGGCAAAAGTCCGCACCGGAGAATTAACCCCGCCGGGAATCGATTTCTGTGCCTTTTTAAAAAATATTTCGCTTTTTTCCCTTCTCATTTTAATTCTCCGTTTTAACCCGATTTCGTTGATACTTTTCAATTTGATTTACTGCAAACTCCACAAATTCCAATTCTTTCTGAATGGGAGATTCGACAACCTTATTCGAAAAAATACTTTTTGCATAATGCCCGGTGGTTTGCCCGATTGTAAAAATCAATGCCGCGTCGGGAATTTTATTTCCACTATGGATAAAACTTTCAATTCCACTTGGACTAAAAAAAAGGTAGGCACCAAAAAATCCGGCTATTTCCTGACGAACCGGAATATTCCGGTAAACTTCAGTTTCGATGATATGAATGTTTTGGCCAACTTCATTTTGAAAAATATTCAACGATTTGTTCCCATTTAAATAAACAGTTGTTTTCCCATCGCTTTTCTTTCGCACAAGTTTGGCTAATGATTTTGCATTCTTTTGTTCAGAAACCAAAACATTGACAGAAATCCCGGCAAGAGTTTCCACTTGTTTCTCTGAAATACAGAAAATAAAATCGGGAGATTGGAAACCTATTTCAGTATTATATTTCAAAAGCCATTTTGCAGCCCAGTTACTTGTAATTATCCAGTTTTTACTTTCATTTTTAGTTTTATTGAAAAACAACAAATCAGGAGCAAGTAATTCGACCTCTATTAACGGTTTTTCCGAGAACGAGATATTATTCTCTTCCAACCAGGTTTGAGTTTCCTGACTTAATTTGCGTCCTATAAAAACTGAATAACTCACGATTTAATGCTTGAATTCTTTTCCTTCCTTTATTTCGGCAACATATTTTTTTCTAATCACAAAATCGCCAAAACGCTCATTCGGATTCCTGGTTTCAGCAAAATCTTTGATAATCGGCCGTAGTTCTTTCAGGATGTTCTCTTCCTGAATGGTTTCTTTGTAAAGTGTGTTTAAACGTTCACCTTCAAAATTTCCGCCCAAATATAAATTGTAGTAGCCCGGTGATTTGCCAATCAAACCAATTTCGGCCAGATACGGCCTTCCACAACCATTCGGGCAACCGGTCATCCGGATTACAATTTCCTCTTTCGTCAAATCGAATTCCTTCAAAATGATTTCAATTTTTGAAACCAGTGTAGGTAAATATCGTTCTGCTTCTGCAAAGGCAAGCGGACAGGTTGGCATAGCAACGCAGGCAATGGAATTTTTTCGTAATCCTGAAATTTCCTCCGGCGAAACATTGAAACTTTTCAGAATTTCATCTACTTTCTTTTTCACTTCGGCAGAAACTCCCGAAATTATGAGGTTTTGATTTCCGGTTAAAATAAACCTTCCATCCGAAATCTTTGCAATTTCTTTTAGAGCCGTCTTTAGCTTTTTATCATCATCATTCCGAACACGGCCGCCTTCAACAAAATAGGTTAAATGCCATTTGTTGTCCACTCCTTTTTTCCATCCAAAATTATCACCGTTTCTTTCGAATTTAACAGGAACAGCTTCGTCGAACTTATACCCCAGCCTACTTTCCCATTCTGCCTTAATATTATCAATTCCCATTCGGTCAACGGTATATTTTAAACGGGCCTGTTTCCGGTTTTTACGATCACCGTTATCGCGCTGAAGCATTAACAATTTCTCAGCCACATCAACAACCTGCTCTGGTTTACACGAACCAATTATGGTTCCCAGCCGCGGATAAGTTTCAGGAATTCCGAAAGTAGTTCCCATTCCGCCACCAACAGCTACATTGTAACCTACAATTTTATTGTTTTTAACAATAGCAATAAAACCAAGATCCTGCGAAAAAACATCGCAATCGTTTTGCGGCGGAATTACCACTGCAATTTTAAATTTTCGTGGCAAATACCGGTTTCCATACAACGGTTCAACTTCTTCTTTACTGTCGGCAACCAGTTTCTCGTCGAGCCAGATTTCATGGTACGCCCTAGTTTTTGGTAAAAGATGACTTCCAATTTTATTTGCCATTTCAATTGCTTCGGCGTGCAGAGGCGAATCAGCAGGATTGGCGTGGCTCATTACATTCCGGTTAACATCGCCGCAGGCAGAAATGGTATCCAGCAAACTTTTATTGATTTCCTGTAATGTGGTTTTCATGTTTTTTTTCAAAACACCATGTAATTGGAACGTTTGACGTGTGGTTAGCTTCAATGTTCCGTTTGCATAGGTATCAGAAAGCGTATCCATGTTAAGCCACTGTTCAGGAGTAACTAGTCCGCCGGGCATCCGAACCCGAATTAAAAATGAATACGCCGGTTCCAGCTTTTGATGTTTTCTTTCCTTGTCAATATCCCGATCATACTGCTGATAAAACCCATGGAATTTTGAAATTTGCGTATCACTTGGTGCGATTGCCCCGGTAATCGGGTCGGCCATGCTTTCTACCAAAGTTCCACGTAAATAGTTACTTTCGAATTTTATTTTTTCAACTTCCGACAATTCTTCCCACTTTATTGTTTCACTCATAATTTTCGATTTTTTTGGGTTTAATACACGTCTGACTGGAAACGTTTTTCTCTCTTTAATTTTTTTACATATTCTACCGCTTTTGCCTCACTCACACCACCCTGCTCCTGAATAATCTGAAGCAGCGTTTTATTTACATCTTTCGCCATGTGTTTCATATCTCCACACAAATAGAAGTATGCGCCGTCTTCAATCCATTTAAAAACTTCCTCTTTATTTTCGAGAAGCTTGTGCTGAACATAAACTTTTTGTTCCTGATCGCGGGAAAAGGCAACATCCATTTTTTCCAGATAATTCGACTCCAGTAATCTTTGCCATTCCACCTGATAGAGAAAATCGGAATTGAATCGGCGATCGCCAAAAAATAGCCACGAACCGCCTTTTAAGTCATTCATTTCGCGATGTTGCAGAAAAGCTCGATAAGGCGCAATTCCGGTTCCGGCGCCTACCATAATTATTTTTGAACCATTGGCCGGTAACTTGAACGATGGATTTTTTTCGATATAAATTGGTACTGCGCTATCTAAATCAATATTATCAGCCAAATGAGAAGAACAGGCACCTAAACGCATCCGTTTTCTTTTTTCGTAACGCACCACCGAAACGGTAACATGAACCTCATCGCCAACTTTTTCCTGACTTGAAGAAATGGAATATAAACGCGGTGGGAGCGCCCTCAGTATTTCAACCAATTTTTGCGGGTGCCATTCGTGTGGGAAATCTTCCAGCATGTCAAGCAAATCATGCCCGTACAAATATTCGTCAAGCGCCTCCTCATTTTTCAGTAGCTTTTCTATATCCTGATTTTTTGTTTTTTCGAGATATTTTTGAAGCATATCGATAGTAACAACTGTAATTTCAAGATGATAGGAAAGAGCATCATGAAATGTTACCTCGCCAATTTCCAAATCAACAATATGTTCCGGATCGAATCCTGTATTTTTGATTATTTGTTCCACAAGCTGATCCGGATTTTTTGCAAAAATCCCAACGGAGTCTCCCGGTTCATAAGTAATTCCGGAGTCGTCAAGATCGAGTTCCAAATGATAAACTTCCTTATCAGAATCGCGACCTGTAATTTTTACTTTTTCCAGAATGGTTGCCATGTACGGATTCTTCTTTGAATATTCCGTAACCGATTTCTTAACCTCTTCTGTTGCCGCTGAAGCAACAGGTTCGGCAGGTGTAAGATTCACCAAGAGATTGTTCATCCAGATATCAGCATTTACCTCATAATCTACATCACATTTCATAAGTGGCGTAACGCTAAAAGCACCTAAACTCCGGCAGGCATCATAAATATCTTCCCCTGTTTTACAGAAAAACTTGTAGGTTTTGTCACCCAATGCCAACACTGAAAAATTCAAATGTTCCAGTCGGGGTGCTCTTTTCCCTGTAATAAATTTGTGAAAATCTTCAGCCATATCCGGCGGATCGCCTTCGCCATGTGTACTTACAATTATAGCCAGGTTATCTTCTTCCTGAAGCTTTTTATAGTTATAATCGTACATGCTGAATACATTGGCGGAAATACCTTTAAACTTTGCCTTTTCTGCCAGTTTTTCTGCCAATGATTGTGAGCGGCCTGTTTCAGAACCATACAAGATGGTAAGATTGGTATTGGAAACCGGCACACTTTCAACTACAGGCACCAACGAAACAGTCCCATTCATTCCGGCCAACCGGCCTTCAAAATACCCGCTTAACCAAATCATTTGCTCGGCGGTTATTCCATTTACCAGCTCACCTAATGCTTTTAACTGGTTCTCATTTAACGGATTTGATTTCAAACTCATACATTAAAAAAATTATACTTTTTCACCGGTAAGGAATTCCTGAATTTTGTTCCTTAACCGAATCGATTCATACACATCTTCGCCGTTGGATGCCACGGCAACAGTCATTTTCCCATTTTTATAAATAGCTGGTGAAACGAACTGACATAACTCGGGCTTATCGTGAATATTCACCAAAACTCCCCGCTCTTTCCCGTCGGAAAGAATCTGCCTGTCCAGTTCTTCATTATTAGTACACGAATACAGCATGAGATACCCGTTCAGTCTTTCAGCGCTGTATTCTGCCTCAAAATATTTCACACCACTTTTCTTAATCTCATCACAAATCTTAAGACCCAATACTTCAACTTCGGCATTAAATCGTTGCAATATTTTTAGTTTCTTAAGTGCACTACCACCACCACCTATCAACAATATTTTTTGGTTGGAAATGTCAATCGAAACCGGCAGGAAATTCTTTATAACATTCTCATTCATTGTAATTTAAATTTCGTATTCAATTGGTTTTTCCACCACTCTCCCAAAATTGCTTCTAGACCAAAGCCTTTCATGAAAATAATAAAGGATCATCTTTGTAAAAAGTTCTACACCTCCAATGGAAACTGCAAAATTTATGTCTCCCACAATAATCCACGATATAAATATTGTATCAATAGTTCCCAGGGTTCTCCACGATACCGTTTTCACTAAACTGCGGTAACCCTTTTCGGTAGTTTTATGGTTTTTATCAGCACGCTTCATAAACAAATTTTTCAGAAAATAGTTTCAACTCTTTTTCTATTATTTCATTTGCTTTTTCAATCTTTTCTTTCCTTACTGAAAGGTTTTTTCTGATCTGATTCTCTATTATTTCGATGTCAAATAATCTTACATTTGGCAAGTCTCCAATGGTTGGCTCAATATCGCGGGGCACTGCCAAATCGAGCATATAGATCGGCTTTACGGTTTTAAAATTTTCCTTTTTAAGAATATAATGCGGAGCAGAAGTTGCCGAAATTAAAACATCTGTCTTTTCCATTATTTCGGTAAGCTGATCGAAACGAAATGCTTTCGCGCCAAATTTCTTAGCCAACTCCGATGCTTTTTCGAAAGTACGGTTTCCAATAAAAACCGGTTCAACATCTTTCTTTAACAGAAACTTGATGATTTTCTCATTTAACGTATTAACGCCGATAACTGTAATCTTCAGGTTTTTTATATCACCAATTTCATCGAAAAGAAACCGCACTGCTGCCTGGCTATGCGACATTGCACCTTTTGAAATCCCGGTTTCCGTCCGAACTTTTTTTCCCACCGAAAGCGCTGTCTGGAAAAGTTTATGAAGGCTTTTATCCAGTTGTTGTTGCTGAGCTGCTTCCTGGTAAGCAGTTTTTACCTGATTAACAATGGCAGACTCGCCAATCAAAGAAGATTCCAACCCGGAAACCACCCGAAACAAATGGCGGGCTATTTTATCTGAAATTGCACCACTACCAGAATACCACTCTACTCTATTACAGGTTTGAAGTAAAATCCCCTGGCTTCCGTTTGAAAACATATTATCTCGGATAAAATTCTCCCTGCTTCCCAACGATTCAGTCCAATCAATTTTTGTTAGTTCTACCATGCTTAAAAAAAAAGCCCTTCTGGTTGCAGAAAGGCTTATGTTTAAAATTACACTTGTCTAATATCTTCGCTTCTCTTTCTGCACACTTATGTATTTATTACACATACACATCATTGAGCATGCCATACAGTTCATCAATATGTAGAAAGAAATGTTTTTCATAATTGCTTTGTGACTTTTGTCACACTTTGGCACAAATGTATATTAATATTTTTTTATCCGTTAAACTTTTTCTTCGTTTTTTTCACTTCACTAAAATTTAATTCGATTGCTCAGCGATGATTTGATTTTTTGAATTTCCGGAATTCGGTTTGAAACACACATATATAATTATTAAAAATCGTTAAAATACGGTTATGTAAACCACTTATTTACAACTCATTAAACAAAACAAAACCTAATAAAGGGCTGTTAAAAACCTCATAAACATGCACTTACATTGGGCAAAAAAATAAAAGCTTTTATATAACATTTTAACGACTCCGCAAGGCTCTTGATTGTTAACAAATTATTACTATTTTTGGTGTCCTTTGATAAAATTTGAAAAAAAAGGAAAAAAAATCAAATCAATAAAACATTATAAATATGAAGGTTTTTAAGACTGATCAAATCCGGAACGTTGCCTTAATTGGTAATGCCGGCAGTGGGAAAACCACCCTCGCAGAAGCCATGCTGTTTGAGGGTGGAGTAATTAATCGCCGTGGTGAAGTAACTGCAAAAAACACAGTTTCCGATTATAACCCAATAGAGCAGGATTATGGCAACTCCGTTTTTCCGTCATTGTTATATTCAGAAATCAACGGAGTGAAAATTAACATTCTTGATACACCCGGCATGGATGATTTATGCGGTGGTGTTGTTTCTTCCTTGTACATTTCAGATTTAGCATTAATAACTGTAAATTCAACTAGTGGTGTTGAAGCCGGCACAGAGGCTGCGTACCGTCATGTTGAAGCTGCTAAAATACCGGTTGGACTTATTCTTAATCAGTTGGATCACGAAAACTCCAACTTCGACAGTTCACTTGAACAATGTAAAAATTTGTTTGGAAATAAAGTAACGGTTATTCAATATCCGGTTGATGCAGGCCCTGGTTTTTCTTCATTCATCGATGTACTAAAGATGAAAATGTATAAGTACAAAGATGAAAGCGGAAAACCTGAGATTGTTGAAATTCCCAGTTCGGAAATGGAAAAAGCAGAAGAACTGCACAACGAATTAGTTGAAATGGCCGCCGAAAATGAAGAAGCTTTAATGGAGCTTTATTTCGACAAAGGCACTCTTACTGAAGAAGAAATGCGTAAAGGGATAAGACTTGGTATTCTTGAACGCAGTTTATACCCCGTATTTTGCACCTGTGCCAAAAAGAATATTGGTGTTGGCAGGTTAGTTGAATTCATTGCCAACAATGCACCTTCGCCAAAAGACAGACAAACCATTCCCGTTGTAAGTGGTACTCCTCTGAAAATGGATGTTTCAGAAAAACCGAGTTTGTTTGTATTTAAAACTGCTGTTGAATCTCACGTGGGTGAAATTACCTACTTCAAAGTTATGTCCGGAAAAATAACCGAAGGACTTGATTTGATCAATTCATCAAACGGAGCAAAAGAACGTTTATCTCAAATATTTGTTTCGGCAGGTAAAAACCGTGAAAAAGTAGAAGAGTTAGCTGCTGGTGATTTAGGTTGTACCGTTAAACTAAAAGAAACAAAATATAATCAATCACTTGCAACGAAAGATTCCGACACTAAATATCAGCCAATTGTATTCCCGAAACCGAGAATTACAGTTGCTGTAAAAGCAAAAAATGATTCAGACGACGAAAAAGTAGGCGAAGTTCTAAGCAAAATTAAATACGAGGATCCTACATTTATTGTTGAGTATTCAAAAGAACTAAAACAGTTGTTAGTTCACGCACAGGGAGAATATCATATTAACATTTTAAAATGGTATTTCGATCATGTTCATAAAATTGAAGTCAATTATCTTCAACCCAAGATCCCCTATCGTGAAACGATTACAAAAGCAGCACAAGCTGACTACCGCCATAAGAAACAATCGGGTGGAGCAGGCCAGTTTGGTGAAGTTCATATGATAATTGAACCTTATGAAGACGGTGCCGCACCAAAAACAATGTTTAAGTTTGGCGATAAAGAACAAAAACTTTCTGTTCGCGATACGCAAGAACATGCCCTATCTTGGGGAGGTAAATTGCTTTATTGCAACTGTATTGTCGGCGGCTCAATTGATGCGCGCTTTATGCCTGCAATCCTAAAGGGAATTATGGAAAAAATAGAAGAAGGCCCGTTAACAGGTTCTTATGCACGCGATATTATCGTTTATGTGTATGACGGTAAGATGCACCCGGTTGATTCCAATGAAATCTCGTTTAAACTGGCAGGTAGAAACGCGTTTAGTAAAGCATTTAAGAATGCCGGAGCGAAGATTCTTGAACCCATTTACAACCTGAATGTTTGGGTTCCGTCTGACAGAATGGGTGATGTTATGAGTGACCTCCAGGGACGCCGTGCCATGATTATGGGAATGGGGTCAGAAAAGGGCCTCGAAAAAATCAGTGCTAAAGTTCCATTGAAAGAAATGAATAAATACACTACTTCGTTAAGTTCAATTACTGGAGGACGTGGTATTTTTACACTTGATTTTGACGGTTACGAAAAAGTTCCTGCCGATGTTCAGGATGAACTACTGAAAGCTTACGAAGCTGAGCAGGAAGAAGAATAGAGTTTTTTCTAATCCATTTTACTATAAACTAAACAGAGGCCCTGGTCTTAATAAACCAGGGCTTTCTTTTTGCATTATTAAAAAAGGTCCATCAGTTGCCAATAACTAATGAACCTTTATTTTAATGTTTTCCGGACTTTTAATTTTTTCGAATTGTTACTTTTATAACCTGCGACGCTTCAGGCCAGTTGAATTCATCATCCAACATCCTCACATTTCCCATTTCATCGGTACCTTCCGGGCCACCCTGGTGAAGACCGGCTCCGGGATACTCGTTTACTTCTGTTCCTGCATCATAAATTCCAAAGAAATGAGTAATATCTTTCTCCGCCGTGCCATTTGAAAGTTTTATTCCCTCATCTCCTGTCGAAAAGAATTCATCGTTGGAAGCTCCCAACATACTTGCAAAACTTAACGATTGCCCTACATGTCCCTCAATCATAAACACGTATTTCTGCCCGGGGAAAAGCGGGCCATCACCTAAACCACCATCACGTGTTGCATGAAAACCAGTGGCATATCCAGCAGCTGTTAATGAATTGAATAACGGTCCTGGATTCCCTGTTTCGGCAAGAACCTCAAGCCCCGAACCATAGTCAGGCGAATTGTTAGTGAAGATTGGCATATCTTTTTTGTCGTGTAACACCCAAAGAAAAGGGGCAACCGGAGAAACATAGCCACTGTGCATTGAAAGGTATTCGCCGAGCGGAGCTGCATTTCCCATTTCAGCCAAATCTTCCAAACCCATTCCGTAATCCAGCATACCTTCTTTAAATATCGGGAATTGCCCGTCAGAGTGAACGACCCAGGCAACTGGTGAAAGAGGTGTTGCGGAACCAGGTAATACATTAATTGTAAGGGTAAACATACTCGTTCCGTCATATGCAAGAAGAACTTGTATATTTTCTTCTGCGGTTAAAACCGGTACAACAGGATTACTTTCCGGAGTCCCCGGATTTCCTGAACCATCCACTTCAGTACCAGCATCCCAAAGTCCTATCAATCCGGTAATATCTCCTTCCAACGGAGTTGTTCCGCTAAAAAGTGAAATTCCATCTCCTTCAGGGGCATAAAACCAATCATTCGACGCTCCATACATCGAAGCAAAGGATAATTTATGACTTCTACCTGCATGAAAATGAACCGTTATTGTTTCGCCAGGATGAGCAGGCGGAGCACCATCACCTCCGGTTACACCAAACTCAGCACCGGCCTCAAAATAATCATAGGGAGTTGAAACATTTTCAACGGTTACAGTATAGGCCCCTTCGGGTGTATTAACATTTGCCTTTTTGAAATCGGCATTAGCAAGCTCATCTGCAAGATTATCTTTTCTGCACTGAGTAAAAACTGCCAACATCAGTGCCAACCCCAACATTAGTTTTAAAACTTTCATCGCATTAAATTTTTATTGATTAAACTTTTCCAAAGTTCCGGAGTAAGTATCACGATATTATCACGAAAGATTCAAAGTTTTGTAAAACCTTAAAAATTTGCATATTAGACACCTACGATGAAAGTTTTATATGATTTTTCAGCTTTAAACAAAAATTAAAGGCAGCAACATTGGAGTTGAAAATTTAAATGGCGAAGTGCAGTAAAATAGTAGCGTGTGATAAAAAAAATTTGTAAAAAGGTTTAATTCTTGTCGTTGTACGATAATTTTTTGTTCAATTTTAGTCGTGTGTGGTGCAGTTCCAAATTAATACTGGTATAGCGCTCCAGTGCATTTTTCTTATGAACTTCAAATTCTTCTTTTAAATCGTTATACTCCTTTTTTAGCTGAACTGAAACCTTATTGCTTCGTTTGTACATTAGAAAAAGAATTCCGATTAAAGCCACCAACCCTAAGAATATAACCAACACAGAAAATGTATAAGTACTTTTATTTACGGCAAGACCTAAAACGGTTAGCGAATTCTGATTTTTAATACTAGCATCCAGCTTTTCATTTGTATCAACTATCTGTTTTTCAGAAGCACTTATTTCCTTTTGAAGCGATTCTATTTCTTCATTTTTTGCAGAAGAAGCTATTTTCAAAATTGCAATTGAATCTTTCAATGCCCCGTAAAATTCCTCCAATTGCCTTTCTTTCAAAAAATAAGCCCCGTTCCAGTAATTGAGATTTTCCTTAAAAACGGCATACTGCTTCTTCAAATTATTCTCGTCTTTCCAGGCATCAATATCTTTTTTGGCAAAAGAACCGAATGAGCAGGAGATCAATAAAATCAGTAATAAAAATCGTTTCATGTTTTTATGCTTATAATGTATATCAACGAACAAAAAACAAACCTGTTGTCTTGTTTCATTATAATCAGTCTTCACACTGAGCCCAAAGCCTTAAAAAGATACATTAACGATATGTTAATCAGCACGTCCAATCCTCACATCAAATATAAAACTTTTTTGATAAATAATTCAAATACAAAACATTAGTTATTCTAGATGAATAAAACACAGTTTTTCTGTCGGTACACTAACCTGATTTTGATTAATCATTCACAAACTTCCGGTTTTTAGTAAAGTTCCAAACCAATATTAACTTTGTTCCTTCGAAGGAGATGAATAAAAAAATCTTCTCAAAACATTCAAATTAAAATTGGTTTGCAGGTGTTTACAATTTTTCTTGTTTAATTGTAACGTTCCACCTCTCTATTTCCGGATACAAACTCATTAAGAATCGGGCAACAATTTTAATGCTTCGATAAAAGTAATTAGGGAACCACTAAAATATTCTATTTGCTATTTTTGAGCGACCAAAAACATTATGATGCAAACTATTATTCTG
>JAWKKP010000022.1:0-117533 GCA_041393215.1 Draconibacterium sp. | reverse complement strand
AAAAGCCTCAATCCCATTTGACGCTATATCGCAATTTGCGTTTATCTTTTGAAGCAAAAACCGCGTAATGCGCTGATTAACAACATTATCTTCTGCATACAAAATTTTCAGGTTTTCAGGAATATCACTCTTTACCTTTGGCTTATCTAACTGAGTATTTACTCCATAATCGAATCTTAATGTAAACCAAAATTCCGAACCCTTATTAATTTCGCTCTCAACCCCAATTTCGCCATTCATTAAAGTTATTAAATTCTGACAAATAGAAAGGCCTAACCCGGTACCTCCATATCTGCGGGTTGTAGAACTATCGGCCTGCGAAAATTCTTTAAACAACCTTTTCTTCCCTTCTTCAGAAATTCCAATGCCCGTATCGCTGATTTTAAAAATTAATTCTACATTTTCACTTCCTGTGTCAAGAACATCAACAGTTATTCTTATACTTCCCTCTTCAGTAAATTTTATGGCATTGTTAACGAGATTAGTGATTATCTGATTTAAGCGGTAAGGATCGCCAACAAGTGTTCGTGGAACATTCTTATCGATATTTGCTTTTAGTGAAACACCTTTTTCATCGGCTTTAAACCTTAATAACTTTACAATTGTGCAAATAATTTCGTGCAAACTAAATTGAATCTCTTCTAATTGTATTTGGCCGGCTTCAATTTTTGAAAAATCGAGAATGTCGTTAATAATATTCAAAAGGTTTTCGCCAGATGAAGTGATAATTTTGGAAAGTTCTTTTTGTTCACTATTTAATTCTGACTCTTCAAGCATTTTTGATACACCAATTATACCATTTAATGGAGTTCGTATTTCGTGAGACATATTTGCCAGAAAAAGTGCTTTCAGCTTGTTCGCTTCCTCTGCCTTACTTTTCTGAATTTCAAGTTCCTTATTATTCTGTTCCAGCTTATTCAACAACTCATTTAGTTTTTGCTTCTGATGGTACAAATCGAGAAAAACGGAAACCTTACCCACCAAAATTTCAGGAACAACCGGTTTGGGAATAAAGTCGACAGCCCCGGTTTTAATTCCCTTTATAATGTGCAAATCACTTTGATGAATGGCTGAAACAAATATCACAGGCAAATACTTGGTTTTTGCTCTTTTCCTCATCAGAGAAAGTGTTTCATATCCATCCATTTCGGGCATTTGAACATCGAGTATAGCAAGAGCAAAGTCATCTTTTAACGTTTCCCGTAATGCTTCCATGCCAGACAAAGCGCGAACAAATGTTACCTTAAAGTCGGACAGAATTGCCTCCAAACTCACAAGGTTCTCGACCCTGTCATCAACAATCAATATTTTCGGAACAATCATAATAAATTAGAACAACCAGATTTTTAATAAAGACAATAACTTATCAACCTCAATAGGTTTTGAAATAAAATCATTTGCCCCACTGTCAATAGCTTTCTGGTAGTCCTCCTTCATTGCTTTGGCAGTAAGAGTTATAATAGGAATACTTTCAATTCCAGGTGTTTTTCTAATAATTTTCATTGCTTCGTAACCGTTCATAACCGGCATCATTATATCCATAAGCACCAGGTCGGTATCCGGGTTATTTTTCAGTACTTCAATAGCAACTTCCCCATTTTCCGCCTCAAGAATCTCCATTTCACGCTCTTCAAAAATCTGAGCCATTGCAAAAACATTCCTGATATCATCATCAACTAAAAGAATTTTTTTCCCTTTAAACCCCTGTCTTTCCTCATTGTCAGTGCTCTGATAAGTATCTTTTTTCGATAATTTATTTGAAACCTGGTGAAGAAACAGAGTGACTTCATCCATTAATCGCTCGTCAGATTTCACTCCTTTTATTACAATAGAATCAGAATACTTACTCAGCATTTTTAATTCTTTATCAGAGAGTTCCTTGGCAGTATTTACAATCACATTTGGAATCGGAATTCTATTTTCGCTTAATTTTTCTAACAGTTCGCCACCGGAAAAATCAGGTAATCCCAAATCAAGAATAATACAATCGAAAGGCTGTCTGGAAATCATTTCGAATGCTTGCGATGCAGTTTTTGCTTCATGAATAATTATGTCTTTGTTTTCAAACAATAATTGAATTGCCATTCGCGATACAGGATCGTCTTCAACCAAAAGTATTTGCCGAAATTCTTTGCTCAATTTTCCTTCTATGTTTTTTGCCCCATTCGAAAAATTCTTTGATTCAGGAGTTTCCAGCTCTTTTATATCTTCCAGCAGGGAGTCTTCAATCCTTGAAACAATATGTACCGGAATTTTTGCTGTAAATTTGCTTTCCTTGAGCATTGAAAGCTCATCTTGTTCATTAAACTCCCCATCAAGTAAAATTGCCTCCGGCTTATATTTTTCTGCCAGTTTTATACCATCAGAAATATTGCTTGCCGCTATTGCATTAAATTTTCGGTTATGGCATAAATCAATTAACATTTGTGCCTTTTCACTACTGGAAAGAATAATTAACACCAAAATTCTCTCAAGTGATGAATCACGGTCATCTTTTATGAATAAAGGAAGACTGGTGTTCTCTTGTTCATTTATAATATCGGAACTATTAAGAGAAGATGTTAACAGTAACGGCCCTGACTCTTTATTCAAGAGAATTTCATCTTCCACTATTTCTTTCCCTACTAACTCCTTATCCAAAGGAAGATAAATTGTAAATTTTGAACCTACCCCTTCAGAACTGCTGACATGAATTTCGCCCCCAAGTGCATTGGAAAGTTGTTTCGATATGGAAAGTCCTAATCCGGTTCCGCCAAATTTACGTGAAATGCTTCCGTCGGCCTGCTGAAAGGCATCAAAGATAGCTTCCAGTTTATTTTGTGGAATTCCTACTCCGGTGTCTTCAACTGCTAAAAAATAGGTATTTGAACTGTTCAAATCTTTATTAATAAAACTTATATCGCCGGTGGGAAGTCCCAGGCTTACAGTAATACCGCCAGTACTTGTAAATTTAAACGCATTCGACAGTAAGTTTTTAACAATTTGCATTAACCTCTGCCTATCAGTGTAAACAGACTCAGGAAAAGTTTCTGATTTCCTGATTTCAAGTTTAAGATTTTTGTTTTCGGCAACCGGCAAGAAATTAAACTTAATATCAGTCATTATTTCATCGGCTGTAACATCAGAAAAATTATAAGTCATTTTCCCTGCCTCAATTTTTGACAAATCTAGGATCTCATTAATTAACTCCAGCAAATCTTTCCCGCTGTTGTAAATAATGTAAGCCGATTTTACCTGCTCTTCCGTTAGGTTTTTATTTTTATTTTCCCCCAACAACTTCGAAAGAATTAACATACTGTTCAACGGAGTTCTTAACTCGTGGGACATATTTGCCAAAAACTCCGATTTATACTGACTTGCCAACTCTAACTCTTTTGCCTGTTGCTCCAATTCTTTTTGAGTTTTAGTTAACTTCAAATTATTTCTAAGAATTTCTTCCTTTTGTGATTCAAGCAAATTGGTTTTCGCTTCCAACTCTTCATTGGCTGTTCTTAGTTCCTCCTGCTGTACATGTAAACTTTTTTCATTCTCCACTAATATTTTTGTTTGCTCGGCTAATTCCTCATTGGCCACACGAAGTTCCTCTTCCTGGGCATTCAGTTCTTCGTTGGTAGCTTTTAATTCTTCCTGATTTTGAATTAGCTTTTCGTTTTGCAGGCTAATTTCAATCTCTAGTTTTTTAATCTGTGTAATATCTTTTGAAATACCAAAAGTTCCTATACATGTACCGTTTTCGTCAAGCATTGGCAGTTTTGTAACCGATGTCCAAAGTTCTTCTCCATACGCATCAACTCCCTGGCGTATTTCGTTAACAAATCCTTCACCCTTTTTAATAATCTCCTGCTCCTCGTCAAAATAGCGTTTTGCATCTTTTGCCGGATGATAATCGAAATCGCTTTTCCCAATAATATCCTTGCTAGACCGTGCATTAAACAATGGAACCATTGATTCACTTACTCGTATGAATTTGCTTTCTTCATCTTTAAAATAAATATAATCCGGAAGTGTTTTGAGCATGGAATTTAACAGAGCGGTTTCCCGAGATAACTTTTCTCTAATTATCTGGTTCTCTTCAAGCTTTCTGTTTAACTCTTTATCGCGTGCTTTAAGCATTTTTGCCTGTTCCAGTGACTGGTCGAGTAATTCTTTATTCCGGTATCTGGCAACCGCAGCGCTTATGTTAATGGATACACGCTCTTTCACCATTCTTAAAAAATCTATTTTTAAATCAGATAATGCGTTAACGGGGGCAAGTTCGATAACTGCCTGTATTCTGCCATCGAAATACATGGGAATCAAATAAATTTTCTCCGGGTAGATTTCTCCCGATGCACTATAACTCTTTTCAAATTTATCCTTGGTATCAATAATCTGACAATCCTTATTTTTTGCGGCTCCTCCAATAAGCCCCTCTCCAATTTTAATAATTGATTTAACTTCATCAAGATTAATTCCAACTGAGCCTGTTAATTCCAGATGTTCCTGCACTTCATCAAAAACATAAACAGCCCCCATTTCAATTTTCAAAAACCTGCTTAAATAAATAATAATTTTATCAGAGAGCTCTCTTACCGTATGGTTTCCGCGCATTTGATCGTCTAAACCACCTAACCCTTTTTCCAGCCAGCTTTCCTTATCTATTTTTAATTTTGTAGCCTCCAGCTTTTGAGCCATACTGTTTAATGCCGGGGCTAGCTCGTCCTCTTCCGAGTTTGGGGTCAATCTAGAACCATAGTCTTCTTCGGCAACTCTTTTTGCATGTGAAATTATTTTTCTGAATCCAATCTGAATTTCCTGGAAAGCTCTTGACAAATCTCCGATCTCATTATCAGAATCAATTTTTATAGCCGATTTCAAATTGCCTCGTGCCATTTCTTTAAAATTTGCAGCAAGCATATTAACTGGCTTTGAAATCGTGTGGGAAATTTTAACCGATATAAATGTTACAACAGTTCCCAAAAGAATAACCAATGTCACTATCATCAAATAAAGCAAATTTGTAAGGAACCGTGAAACTTCATACAATTTAGAAGAAAAAGTTTGAGCATAATAGTGCATTTTGTCAAACTGAATCTGCAATTGGGCTAACTTTTCAGAATTGTTGTTTTTTGAATAATCGTCAATATTTTCCAAAACCTTTACTCCCAAAACAGAAGCATCAAAGGTTACTTGTTGAATATCTTTCAACATTTTCGGATTCAACAACGAAAACATTTTAATCTGACTGGTCATCAGCTTTATTTTCCGCATATCATAATCAACACCTTCTTTGTATATTTCATACATATATGGTAATCGTTCTGCATTTGGAATTTCTCTCATTGTGCTGTCAATGCGTGAAAACTCCTTCGCCATATTAATCGCTTTTTGCAGATGCGCTTTGGTATGAGGAAGCAGGCTCTCATCTTCCGATATTACATATCTATAGAAATGTTCGATTGCCGAATCAAAGTTTTCAATAAATATCCTCTGCTCATTTACCAAAATCGTTATGGTTTGACTTGATTTAAACAGACCTTCTGTAACAGAGCCCAGAATAATAAGCGTTACAAGGAACAGCCCGATAAGCGTAATAAACTTGGTTCTAACTTTAAGGTTATAGAACCATTGGGTTAGTTTACTCATTACAATAAATTTATGATTTTGGTTTGCAAGCCCAAAATAATAAATTATGTTATCTTTTCGATCGTTTTCAAAAAATTAAATTAAAAAAAAGAAAACATGTATATTACTACAAATAAGGATGCTAGCCCTAAAACCACTTTTTTATATTTTAGAAAAGTGACATATCTCATGATTTAATTTTTTCTACTTATTAAAATGTCTTATTTCTTGCCTTTAGAAACCTGCAACTCAAATGTTCTTTATTATTTTTGCGCTGAAAAGTTTTAAAAAATGCAGATTTATCCTGAAAATTTTGAGCAGAAAATCGGATTCGATCGTATTCGTGAAATGTTGCAGCAAAAGTGCATCAGTAATATGGGAAACGAATGGGTAGATGAAATGCATTTTCAGGATGAGTTTAACTACGTTGAAAACCAGCTGGGTGAAACCAGCGAGTTTTGCAGAATCGTTCGGGAATTCGATAATTTCCCGGCTACACACTTTTTCGATTTGCGCAACGCACTTCAAAAAATAAAAATAGAAGGAAGGTTTCTTGAAGAACTGGAACTTTTCGACCTTAAACGCTCCCTTGAAGCAGTTCGGGCTATCGTTATGTTTTTTAACAAACAGGAACAGGAAGCTTTTCCTTTGCTAAAACAAAAAACACAAAATGTACAGGTCTTCCCTTACATTTATGAAAGAATTGATTCCATTCTCAACAAATTTGGGAAAATACGGGATAATGCCACTCCCGAACTTTCAAAAATCAGAAAGGACATTCTTACTCGGCAGTCGAACATGTCCAGAAGGTTGCAGGCCATTTTAAAGCAGGCACAAAAAGACGGACTTGTGGAAGAAGATGCTACAGTTTCAATACGAGACGGAAGGGCCGTAATTCCTATTCCTGCCGGAAACAAACGAAAATTAAATGGCATTGTTTACGATGAATCTTCCACGGGTAAAACTTCTTATGTTGAGCCCAACGAGATTGTAGAAATGAACAATGAAATTCGTGAACTGGAATATGCCGAACGTCGCGAAATAGTAAAAATACTCACCGACTTTTCAAATAGCATTCGCCCCTATTTGGATGATTTGTTCTTTTCATATGATTTTTTAGGTGAAATTGATTTCATTCGTGCAAAAGCACTGCTGGCTGTTGAAATGGAAGGTATAAAACCCGATTTATTAAATGAACCGGTTATTGAATGGTTTTATGCAGTGCACCCACTACTTCAGAAAACTTTAAAAAAAGAAAACCGAAAAATTGTTCCATTAAATATTCGGCTAAATTCTGAAAAACATATTTTACTTATTTCAGGGCCAAATGCAGGAGGAAAGTCAGTTTGTTTAAAAACCGTTGGACTGTTGCAATACATGCTGCAATGCGGGCTATTAATTCCAATTACCGAAGGAAGTAAGACGGGGATTTTCAGCCAAATTTTTATCGACATCGGTGATGATCAGTCGTTGGAAAACGACCTGAGTACATACAGTTCGCACCTGATGAATATGAAACATTTTGTAAAAAACAGCAACGAAAGAACACTTATACTCATTGATGAATTCGGAACAGGAACGGAACCAATGCTTGGAGGGGCCATCGCCGAATCGATTTTGGACAAATTAAACCAACTGGGAACTTTTGGCGTTATTACAACACATTATACCAATCTGAAACATTTTGCGTCATCGGCCGAAGGAATTGTAAATGGTGCCATGTTATATGACTCCCAAAATATGAACCCGCTTTTTCAACTTGAGATTGGAAAACCCGGCAGTTCTTTTGCCTTCGAAATTGCCCGAAAAATTGGCCTTCCCGAAGATATACTTGAGAACGCAACGGAAAAAATAGGAAAAGATCACATTGATTTTGACCGTAATCTTCGTCAAATTAATCGAGACAAGCATTATTGGGAAACCAAACGAATGAAGATCAGGAAAGTAGAAAAGATTCTCGATGAAATGGCGGAAAATTATGAGGCAGAGTTAAAAGAAACTCAAAAACAAAGGAAAGAGATTTTAAAGAAGGCGAAGGAAGAAGCTGAAATTTTACTTTCAGGGGTAAACAAAAAAATTGAAAATACGATTCACGATATTAAAAAAGCGCAGGCCGAGAAAGAGAAAACAAGAGAAGCTCGTGAAAAACTGGATTTACTAAAAAAAGAAATTGGTAAAAAGGCGCAGGAAGAAGACAAAGTTATTGAAGATAAAATCCGGCATTTACAGAATCGTGAGAAAAAAAGGAATGAACGCCGGCCCAAAGAATCGAAAACCCCCATTTCAAAGGAAAAATTACAAGAGCGAATTGAAATCCGCCCGGGAGACAAAGTGCGTATGATTGGGCAAAACACAATTGGCGATTTGATTGAACTGACCGATAAAAATGCGGTTGTTGCCTTTGGCCAGCTAATTACAACTTTACCACGTAAACAGATTGAACGGCTGAGTAATAATGAAGCAAAAAAGATTGAAAAAAGCAGTGGTTCAAGCCGTTCGCGTTTAATGTCAAATTTTTCAGAGCGACGCCTGTCTTTTAAACCGGAAATTGACATTCGTGGCCAGCGGGTTGAAGAAGCCATTTCCAAAATCCAGGAGTTTATTGATGAAGCAATTATGTTTGAAGTAAGTCAGCTTCGCATACTTCATGGTAAGGGACACGGAATTTTAAAGGAAACTATTCGCGATTACCTGCGTGCCGAACCCATGGTACGAAGCTACAAAGACGAACATGTAGATTTTGGTGGCGCCGGAATTACTTTGGTAAACCTGGCCTTATAATTTTTATGGGTCAAATCGTTGAACGGTAAATTCCCCGTCGGTAACTACCATATCCGGTTTTCCTGATGCTTTTAACGTGCCACTAAAAATTCCGCTGGCAGAGGTTTCGGTAATTGATGAAATGGTTACTACAATGTCTCCTCCTGCCTGGGTATAGCTTGTTCCCGTACCATCTTTGTAACCAATTAAAACACCTGTTAAAACTCCCCCAGATGCTGAATATCCCGAATAAGTTCCGGCAACAATTGCTTCATCATCATAAACCTGAACATGTAAATTTGTGTTGGCATCGTACCCGGTAAAAACTCCAAGATACTGACTTCCAGAATTGGCAAAAGAAGCAACTAATGCTCCCAGAGTAGTATATTTTACTTTTGTACCATTGGCTGTAAAGCTCATTTCATAAGCACCTCCATTTTCTTCCGGATCATCCTTTTTACAAGAACTCAACACAACTGTTACCACTAAAACTACCAGCACTGCCAGCACCTTCCCCGAAATAAAATACCTTCTTTTCATAAAAAACGAATTTTGCTGTTTAATAATTATGTACAACAATCTTTAAAATATTTTTGTTGAAATTCACATTTTTGAAAAGACCTATTTTAAATATATAAGACTGCTTTAAATTATTTATACCCAAATACATCAGTTTACCGATAAATATTGTTTCTTCATTCTTTTTTATTTTGACAGGATTAAATGAGATCACAATTTTGTTAAACGTTAAAACAGATTGCAACCAGTTCAATAAAAAACAGTCGATAGAAACAAAAGACAAACAAAGCAGTTAAACAATTACATGAAATCAATTTTTCTTTTCCTGCTAGCCATTATTTTTTTTATGGACACGTATGGGCAAAATATTACAGTAAGCGGTTATATAAAAGATAAAAACAGCGGCGAAGCACTCATAGGAGCAACCTGCTATATTCCAATAATCAACAAGGGGATAAATTCAAATGAATACGGATACTACTCATTAACTGTACCGGGCGGGAAATATGAAATAAACTTTTCTTTTATAGGTTATGAAACCCAGACAATAACGATTGATTTAAACGAGAATAAAGTATTTGACGTTTTAATGGTCGAAGAAAACAGGCAAATTGATGATGTCGTTATAACAGCTACCCGTCGCGATTATAATATAGAAAGTACACAGATGAGCATGGAAAAACTTCCGGTGAAACTGGTAAAGAAGCTTCCTTCTTTTATGGGAGAGGTAGATATTTTAAAAACCATTACCCTTCTTCCGGGCATTCAAAGTGGAGGAGAAGGTAGTTCAGGGTTGTATGTACGGGGTGGCGGTCCCGATGAAAACCTGCTTATTCTCGACGAAGCACCGGTTTACAATGCATCGCATTTAATGGGTTTCTTTTCCGTATTTAATTCCGATGCCATTAAGGATATTGAGGTTTACAAAGGTGGAATTCCTGCCGAATATGGGGGAAAAGCTTCCTCGGTTATTGATATCCGGATGAAAGATGGAAATACAAACCAGTTTCACGGACAAGCCGGAATAGGAAATATCTCCAGCAGACTAACCCTGGAAGGGCCTGTTATTAAAGACAAATGGAGTTTTATTATGTCGGGAAGAAGAACGTATGCCGATGTAGTTGGAAAAACAATAGGAATTGAAGAATTAAAAGACAATCAACTTTATTTTTACGATTTGAACCTGAAAACCAATATTCAGTTTTCGCACAACGACCGCCTTTTTATTTCTGCGTACACCGGAGACGATTACTTTAAATTAGGGGAATCAATTTACATGCGTTGGGGAAATATTACCGGAACAGCGCGCTGGAACCATGTTTTTAACGGGAAACTTTTTTCAAACACCTCGCTGATATACACAAAATACGATTATAACCTGGGAGTACCCGGTAATTCAGCCGACCAATTCGACTGGGATTCCCAGGTCCAGGATTTCAATTTTAAAGAAGATTTTTCGTGGTTTTTAAACGCTGATAACAAAATTAATTTCGGGCTGAACATTATTAAACATCACTTTGAACCCGGAAATATCAGCAGCAACGAAAGTTCTTTTTTCGAGCCACTAAAATTAACCAATTACAATGCGATAGACGGTGCGTTATATGCTTCAAATGAACAAAAAATTGGCAACTTACTCACGTTGAAATATGGAATCCGGGTTTCTCTATTTCAACAAATTGGCGAAGGCAAAGTAAGGGAATACCAAAATCCGGATGCTCCAAACGCTGATGAAGTAACCGATGAAACCTATTACGGAAAAGGTAAAAGAATTGGCAAAGCATATATTTATCCCGAACCCCGCATTTCGGCAAAATTTAAAGTTGGCGAAACCAGTTCGTTAAAAACTTCCTACAACCGCATGATACAAAATCTCCACCTGATATCGAATACCAACTCTCCCACTCCGCTTGATATTTGGCTACCAACTAACAAATACATAAAACCATTGATTGTAAACCAGTTTGCCGCCGGATATTTCAGAAATTTTATGCAGAATACGTTTGAAACTTCAATTGAGTTTTATTACAAAGACATGCAAAACGTGTTGGATTACAAAGATGGCGCCGAGCTATTTTTAAATGAAGATCTGGAAACCGAATTATTAAATGGCTCGGGTTATGCATATGGAACGGAACTAATGATAAAAAAACAGGAAGGAGATTTTAATGGCTGGATTAGCTATACTCTTGCCCGCTCAATGAGGGAAATACCTGGAATTAACAATGGAAACCCGTACCCTTCTACCTATGATCGCACTCACGATATTTCCATTGTTTTAAATCATGAATTAAGAAAAAATCTTTCGCTTTCGGCCAACTGGATTTTCTCAACCGGAAACCCGGTAACTTATCCGGCAGCAAAATATGATATTCAGGGAAACACATTATTTTACTATTCTGCCCGAAATGCAAACCGGATTCCGGCCTATCACCGGTTAGATTTATCGGCAACTTATAATTTCAGGAAGAATGAACACAAAAAAGTAAAGCAATCACTTAATTTATCGCTTTATAATGTTTATGCACGCAGAAATGCTTATTCAATTTACTTCCGTCAGAATGAAAGTAATCCTTCGGTAATTGATGCAACGCGGCTTTCAATTATCGGTACAATCATTCCATCCATAACCTATAATATCAACTTTTGAACTTGCAGCCATGAAATTCAAAACGATTATATACCTGATTTTTACTACACTGATTTTTGCTTCTTGCGAAGATATTATTGATGTAAAATTGAGTGATGAAGATTTGGATTTATATGCTATCGAAGCTCTGATAACCACTCAGGAAAACCCTTATGTTTTCCTATACAAGAGCAGCAAGGTAAATTCGGGCACTCCCTATAATGCGGTAAGCGGTGCAATTGTTTCCATCTCCGATAACTCGGAACCTCCAAAATCTATCATACTTCAGGAAAGTAACTCTTATCCGGGTTTGTACTTTCCAGGACAAGGTTCGAGTTTTTTAGGCGAAACAGGAAAAGTTTATACCGTTCAGATTAATGTTAATAATGTTACCATTACAGCTTCTGATACATTGGCAAGAGTTGAACCTATTGATTCTATTCAGGTACGTCCGTCGCTGCGGGGCGACAAACGTTTTTTGGGCATTTTCACCTACGGGAATGAACCCGAAGAGTTAGGCAATTACTACAAATGGGACATTTACATTAATAATAAACCGCTAAAGGAAACAGCATATATGGTTATTGCCAGCGACGAGTTAGTTAACGGGAACTATATTTCGGGTTATGAAATACTTACAGATTTTCATGATCCGGATACCCCGGAAGACCGGCTAATTCAACTTGGCGACACCATTCAGGTTAAACAAAATTCAATATCACGGTTCAACTACAATTTTTTCTCCCAGATGTTTAACCAAGCCCAAACCGGTGGTTTTTTCAGCGTACCGCCTGCGAACGTTGTAAGCAATTTCACTTCCTCCGATAATAAAAATGTTTTGGGATTATTTACCGCCTGCGATGTTTCTATTTCAAATATGGTAATTATTGATCAGGCGCTGGAAGACCAGTTGAAAAAATAAAGTAACTGTTTTTCATATTGAAGACTGAAGAATTTCCATTAACATCTGAGCGGTTTCCTCTCCCTTTTAACTTCAATTGTTATGTTCGATGGGGACACAACCAATGCCTCTTTTGCAATTCAAATGAACGATAACCCAAATCTGCATGTCTGAATTAACAACGGGTATAAATGAGAAAATCCTTCTCCTGTATGATAAATTTAGCAGTTTACCGTTTTTACTTTTCTTTCATTTTTTCCCGATTCTCATGAACCCGAAATTCCACAATCTGTCCAATCAAGTTGTAAGGTATAGGAAGATTTAGAGGAAACTGAACAGAACCTTTTCCCTGTTTATATCCCGATAATTCCTTTTTGAATTCTTCATGTCCGGTTGGAGTGGCGTAAAAACCAATATGATTTTTATAGCCTGCAAAATAGACCAGTCTTTTGCCATACAGTTTATAAGCAGGCATACCATAGCTGATACTTTCTTCAGCATCCGGCGCCTTTTCGAATACAACTTCCCTTACTTTTTTCAGAATATTCTGAACTTTAACCGGAAATGGCTGAATATATTCCTCGAAAGTAGCGATGTTATCTTTCATAACTGAATTATTTAATTGATTAGAACATAAAGTTTGAGGTTCTGTTCAACATGAATTAATTTACAGTGCCAAAATCTGATTTTTCCTTTAGAGATGAACATGCTCGGCATAAACTTCATGCCCCATAAAAAGTGCCGCTTTACCCTCAAAATTATCAGCTGCTTCGGTTGTCTGATAATGGACTTCACCACCTTTGGAAATTTTTGCTTCCATTTCAGGATGGCGTTTTAAGTATTCAACTAATTTCTCTGCAACAATTTCGCCCTGCTCCAAAATTTTAATGTTTTCAGGAACATATTTCCTTATGGAATCGATAAGCAGCGGATAGTGTGTACACCCAAGAACAAGTGTATCCAGTTCTTTATCTTTCAGAAGAATATTGTTTATGTTTTTTCTGATAAAATATTCAGCCCCTTCTGTTCCTATTTCGTTGTTTTCAACAATTGGAACCCACATCGGGCAAGCCTCCTGAACCGTTGATTTTACTCTGCCTCCAGACCACTTTTTTAATTCTATCGGGTACGATTCGGAAACAACAGTTCCAACAGTTCCCAAAACTCCCACATGCCCGTTTGAGGTAATTTCTGCCACTTTTTCTACACTTGGCCTGATAACTCCTAAAACTCTCCTGTCCGGGGCAATTTGGGGCAAGTCAAGTTGTTGGATATTTCTCAGCGCTTTTGCCGATGCAGTGTTGCAGGCAATAATTACCAATTGACAATTCCGGCTAAACAGATATTTTACCGCTTCCAGCGTATATTCGTAAACAACATTAAACGAACGTGTTCCATATGGATTTCGTGCGTTATCACCTAAATAAAGAAAATCGTAATCAGGAAGTGATTTAACCAGCTCTTTTAACACCGTTAAACCTCCATATCCCGAATCAAATACACCAATAGGAGAATAATTCATTTGAATATTTTAGCGTTCAATGGCAAGATTATAAGCCTGATCGTAATGTTTTCCAAGATTTGACCAGTCGAAATGCAATGATGCTTCCTCACATTTATAACGTAACGCAATTCTTTCGCGCCTGCTCATCATAACAACATTAAACATCATATTTGCAAGATCTTCGGCCACTTCATAAAAATTCCGCTCTTTTCGATGGATAATATACATTCCTTTTGCGTCATGATCTGGAATTTCGTTCACCACATAGTCGCCATAACCTGCCAGTTCGCTTGTAATTGAGGGAATTCCACTTGCTAAACATTCCAGTGGAGTGTACCCCCATGGTTCGTACAAACTAGGGAAAATACCTAAATGACAACCCCGTACAAACTGAGAATACTCCATTTTAAACAGTGGATTCGAAGTTGAAATAAAATCGGGATGATAAACGATTTTAACTTTGTCGTGCCGGTTATTCACCAAGTTTGCCGTACGCAAAAAGTTCAGAATTTCATCGTTTCTATCATCTTTCAACGTGTGGGTGATAACTTTGGGAAGCTGTTTTGTTTTCCAGCTTTGTACATTCCGTCGCAGTTTTAACCGCAGATAATCATCAACCATCGCTCTTAAGTCAGGGAACTCATAAGCTCCCTCTGCCGATGTAATATGAGTATAAAGCCGTTTCCCAACCTGCTCTTTAATTTCCTCACAAACACGCCAGATATCTTCCATTTGCGCCTTTGAGTGTAAAACTTCGGGGTTGAATGAATAAAATGGTTGCTTGGTTATAAAGAATGTAACAACGGTTGTATCCAAATTAGCCACCTGCATTTTATAATTCAGGCGAGCCAGTGCTTCCAGTGTCAAATCAAATCCTTTGTTGTGGTACTCATATCTTCCCGAAGTAAAAAAGTAGAGTGTATTATCCAAATCGAAAGAGTAACTTTGGAAGAAATGGCCCATTACAAAGTCTTGAATTTGCTCTTTTACTTTTACATGCTGGTTTTGAACCTGATGCAAAGCTTCAAATCGCTCAATATTCAATCCATTGGGCAAGATTATATCAGGCGACCGGCCAAGCAAATGTGTGCATTCCTTTCCGGTAATATCGCTGACGGTTGTGAACACGTGCGCTCCGTGAGCCGATGCCCGTTCAATTTCGGCAATTGGTTTCACATTAAATTTTCTTGCTTCTTCTTCCCAATTATAAAAAGGAAGATGTTCATAAAACTGCGGATCATTCATGGCCAGATAACGCCCCAATAAAGTTGCATGAGTAGTAAACACAACTTTTACATTCAGGTTATTTTTCCGAATTCCGGGAATAGGCAAACCCGACATCCACTCATGAAAATGCGCAATAGTATTTTTCCTCGGAAACCCTATTTCATTTAAATAAAGAAAAAACTCCTTTACCTGAAAACCAAAAGCAGAGACTTTATCTAAAAGCTCATCTCCACCAGGTACAGAAATATTATAGTCTTGCCAAAGAAAATGCTTTATTTCGCCCAATTTATCATAAACCGAGTAAGGATTAAACAGAACAACATTGGGGCGACCGGAAATAATCCACTGCCCATAGTGCACGTCAAAGCCACGCTCTTGTAACTTTAACACAGCTTTTCCTATGGGGCTGGAGAAATCGGTAGCCGGATCAAAATGGGCCGCAGCCTGTTCGGCAAAGTAGGGTCCTATTAAACAGTAGTTATCTTTTCCCCATTTACTAATTACGGAAGGTACCTTCGAGCGAATAACGGTATAAATACCCCCTACCTGATTACAAACTTCCCAGGCAATTTCAAATAAGAACGTATCCTCTGGAATAGCACTATTTTCCTGGTTAATTTTAGTTTCTGAAGCTGCCATAAGTTCTATTGTGATGATTAAAAATCTAAGCCATTAAATATAACTTTTAATCATTACGAATACAACAATTCATGCTTTTAAGCAAAAAAAAATGGCCATCCGAATATCGGATAGCCATTTAATATTATAAGTAACTGTTTTACTGTATTCCCAATTTCTTCTTCACCATGGGCATAACATCCGTACTTTGACTGGATTGATAAAGTATTACTTTAGGACCAATGTCAAAAACGTAAATCAAGCCATTTTCTTTAGCAACATCGGCAATAGCTTTCTCTGCCTTATCAAAAACAGGTTGCAATAAATCGGTTTGTTTTTGTTGAAGTTGTTGTTGTGCTGTTACCTGATAATTTTGTATTCTTTGTTGCAAATCCTGAATTTCCTGAACTTTTGCATTTCTTTTTATTTCTGAAGCTGCTTCACCCAATCCTTCAAATTCAGTCATTTTTGTTTGAAGTTCCTTTTGCATTTCACCAAGTACTTCTTCCAATTCACTTTGAAAAGCATTAAACTGGGTTTCAGCAGTAGCCCTTTCCGGCATTACTGAAATAAGAGCCTGCATATCAATGTGCCCGAATTTTAAGGTCTGAGCTTTTACAGTTACTGCCATAACAACCATTAGAAGCACAGCAGATAGTTTCATCAAATTTCTCATAATCAATGTCGTGTTTTAATTTTTTGGTCGCAAATATAGTTATTAATTATTTATATCCGAGTTTTTGTAAAACCTGATCACTTAAGTCATACCTGGGGTTTGTAAAAAACAATGTAGTTCCGCTTGCTTTATCAAATATTACTGCATAACCACCATCATTCGAGATTTCCTGAACGGCATTGAAAATATCGTCCTGAATAGGCTTTACCAACCCCTGGCGTTTTTTGTAAAGGTCGCCACTCGGCCCAAAATATTTTGCCTGTAATTGCTTATAATCTTTTTCTTTTGAAATAATAACATCTTCACGTTTGCGCTTCATATCTTCCGATAAAAGCACACTTTCTGCCTGGTAATCTTTATACATTTGCTCTACTTCTGCATGCATCGACTCTAACTCTTTCTGATATTGAGATGAAAGCTGATCCAGCTGATCCTGAGCAGCTGTATATGCAGGAATATTTTCCATAATATATTCGGTATCGATAAACGCAAATTTCTGTGCATTTGCAAAAACGATAAGACCAAATATTGTTGCAATGGTTAAAACTATTTTTTTCATATCTGTAAATTTTTTATTAAACAGAAATCCAATTATCATATTTTATGCCAAACCCATTTTTTAGAACTGCTGTCCGATAACAAAATGAAACTGGCTTCCCCAATTATCAGAACTTACACCGGGAATTGGATCAAAACCATATCCCCAATCAATTCCCATTAAACCGAACATCGGAAGGAAGATACGAACCCCAACCCCTGCAGAACGATTCAATTTGAAAGGAACATAATTTTTAAAGCTCAAAGCTGCATTACCGGCTTCTAAAAATGTTAATGCATATATTGTGGCACTTGGTTTTAGTGTAATCGGATACCGAAGTTCCATCGTAAATTTCGAGTACATATTGGAACCATTATTCGGACTTAAACTATAATCTTTGTAACCTCTTAGCGAAACATAATCGGTTCCATACATATTATATCCCGACATACCCGAACCACCCACGATAAATCCTTCGAACGGCGATTTTCTGTTTTCATCATAATACCCCAGAAATCCCATTTCAAACGCGGTTCTTAAAACCAGGTTTGTATTTTTTGTTAACGGATTAAATACCTGGCCTTTTAACAACCACTTATGATATTCAATCCATTTATATCTTTCGTTATTAGAAATATCAGAAGAACCATAATCCTTATTATTAAACCATGAATAAGGAGGGGTGAGTTTAAGTGTTAACGAAATGTTTGATCCGGATCTTGAGTACAATGGGTTATCAACAGAACTCCTTCCAAAGACAGTTTTGAAGCTGAAATTATTAAAAGTACCATTTACCTGCCCGTTTTCGTCGGCAAGAAAATAGAAATAACTTCCCATGTTCCTCAAGTTATAGTGTTCCATCGAAACCTCATGATACATGGTAAAGTAGTCGTCAGGCCATGACATACGATATCCGTAACCGAATGAAAGCGCCATTGTTTCCCAAATCTGGTCCTTTGATTCGTCTTTATTTTCCGAATCATAATTGTACGTGTACGACGGATATCCGCCATAGTAGTTGTATGGATCATAATAGCTCCCATATCCGCCGTAACCACCATAACCACCGTACCCGCTATAACCACCATAACCGCCATAGGGGTAATAACTGTTCCCATAATAGTTGTTATACGAGTTATAATATTTATTTGCACTGTAATTAATTCTTGAATGTGACAATGACACAGAAAATGAATTCGGTTTTTTGCCACCTAACCAAGGTTCAATAAACGAAAGACTGATTGTTCGGTAATATTTTCCACTGGTTTGATACCGAATCCCCAAAGTTTGGCCGTCACCAGTTGGAAGCGGTCTCCAGGCTTCCTTATTAAAAATATTTCGTACTGAAAAGTTTGCAAATTTCAATCCAATTGAACCAACAAACATTCCACCACCCCAACCGCCGGAAAGTTCGATCTGGTCATTGGCCTTTTCCTGTAACTGGTATTCAATATCAACAGTTCCATCTTCGGGATGAGGCTGAACATCAGGATTTATTGCTTCAGGATCGAAATGTCCCAACTGAGCTAATTCTCGATACGAACGCATCAGTAACTCCTTACTGAACAAGTCGCCCGGATAGGTACGAATTTCCCTGCGTGCAACATGTTCATGAGTCTTGGTATTACCAACGATACGAACTTCGTTAATTGTTGCCTGTTTTCCTTCGAACAACCGCATTTCATAGTCAATTGTATCTTTATTAATGTTGACTTCCACTGGTTCAAGCTGAAAAAACAAGTATCCTTTATTTAGGTATAGATTGTTTAATCCCTCATCATTATCGAAAAGTCGCTTATCGAGTATTTTCTGGTTAAAAACATCACCTTTTTTAATTCCTAGCGCGGCAGTTAAATATTCTGAAGGATAAATGGTGTTTCCCACCCACTTAATGTCTCCGAAATAATATTTGTCTCCTTCTTCAACTTCAATATCAATATTTACGCGTGGTTTGTTTTTTCGCCCAACTTGTACCTGGTAAACTGAATCGTGAACAATTACAGCATCACGATATCCTTTTTCGTTGTACTTGTCGATTAATAAACCTTTGTCTTTTTTATACTCTTCCTGTAAATATTTTTTTGTTTTGAAGAAGTTTCGCAGCGCTCTTTCATTGGTTTTTTTCATCGCTCTTTCCAAAACGATGTCGCTCAACGCTTCATTTCCGGAAAGGAAGATTTCATTAACCTTCACCTTTTCCTTCTTATCCACGTAAATATCCAGAATAAGGCTATTATTTTGTGTGGTATCGTCTCGTTGAGTTATATTTACTTCAGTATTTAAAAAGCCCTTCTCAAGAAATATATTCTTTATTGTTCGCTCGGCATTATTTACCTGGTTGTCCGTAATCTGACTACCTTTCAGCAGTAAAACCTTTTCGGTAATGTCATCTTTTTCCGATTTGGAAACTCCATAGAAATTTACATCGGCCAAACGCGGTCTTTCCTGTAAATAAATGTCTAACCATATTTTATCATCTACCAGTTTTGTGCCTGTAATCTTTACATCTGAAAATAAACCTTGTCCCCAAAGTTTTTTGATAGCTCCTGTTATGGCATCACCTGGAATCATTACCTCATCTCCTACATGAAGTCCGGATATTTGAACGAGCACTGTTTTATCGAGATACTTAATACCTGATACCTGAATATCTGCAATAGTAAGTTTTCTTGCACTCGAATAGTAAATGGAGAAGTTGGTACTGTCTTGTTCCTGGGCAGATAATACGCCGGGTAGAAACACAACAACAAAAAACAATAGAAATATTATCGACTTTTGCATTCTAAACATCATTAATTATCACATCAACTGTTCTCTTATTTTTCCGAATCTTCTTTCTCTATTCTGAAAGTCATAAATGGCTTCAAAAAGGTCTTCCTTTCTGTAATCGGGCCACAACTTTTCTGAAAAAAACAATTCGGAATACGCTATTTGCCACAACAAAAAATTACTAATCCGGTATTCTCCGCTGGTTCGGATTAAAAGTTCCGGATCGGGTATTCCTGCTGTGTTCAAATAATTTTCGAACAGTTCATTGGTTATCATTTCTGGCTTTATTTTTTTTTCCTCTGAATCTTTGAGCAAATTCCTTACCGCATTAACTATTTCCCATTTCGAACTGTAACTTAACGCCAAAACAAGATTTAATCCGGTATTGGAACTTAATTGACGTATACAACCGTTCAGTTTTTCTTTTACTTTCTTCGGCATCGAACCTACATCGCCAATCGACAATAACCTCACATTATTTTTCATTAACGATGCTGTTTCATTTTCAATAGCATGAACCAACAGTTCCATTAATGCATCAACCTCATTTTTGGGGCGTTCCCAGTTTTCAGTTGAAAAAGCATATAATGTAAGGTATTTAACACCGATTTCACCTGCTCCTTCTACAACTGAACGCACCGACTCGACTCCACTTTCATGTCCGAAGGCCCTTGCCTTACCATGTTTCTCAGCCCATCTTCCGTTGCCGTCCATGATGATGGCAACATGTTCCGGTATCCTATCTTTGTTCAGTTTATCTTTAAACGATTCCATCGTTACTCTTTACTTTCGTATGCGGGACATGCTTTTTTCCCTATATAAATTTTATAGGTAACATGTACACCCAAATATGCAGACCAGTCGTTGTTATGAATCTGATCTGTATAAATTACTTCCTTCCCCTCGCCGTCAATAAATGCAAGCGGATCATCCAAATCGTCCAACTGGTCGGAAAATAATTTTCTCATTTGGTATTCAATACCCATACCCAAACGTTTACCCAATGTATATTTAAATCCTATTCCAAAAGGGATAGTTGTAGTAATTACAGATTCCTTTAACGGATCCCTACCTTTATTATGTCTCGGATTAAAACGGTCAATCTCCAAAGGATCCATCTCGTAAGGGAAATATGCTACTCCAAGCCCGGCTGTTACATACGATGTATATGGTGTATTTTTAACTCCCAAAATATATTTTAAATAATTAATTTCAACCTGTAACGATAAATCCTGAACATTTTTATTGAAAGCCCAGTATTCATTTTCTATCACTCCCTCTTTTGAAAACTTACCCGATAAAATCATGGCCCGTAATCCAACTCTTGCGTTAAAATTGTATCTGAAATAACCTCCAAAATTCAAATTAAATGGTTGAAACGCGTTGGTCTCGTCCATGTCTCCAAAATATCCCGAGGTTCCTCCCCAAATTCCAATGTCAGCGGTTTTTTGCGCAAATCCTGAAATAGTTATACAAACTGCGGCAAACACCAATACTATTTTCTTCATTTTGGTATTCAAAATTGTTTATTTAACATTGGTTCCAGGCACATTAAAATCTCATCTATATTCAATAGTATCAAAACTTTACAATTGAATTAAAATTAGCATTCCAACCCCGAATTTTAGTGTTTAAACCGTAAAGTCTGCATCAAAAAAACTCGCCACAACTCATTGAAAGTCAAATCATTCAAACTATTTCTTTTCAAATACCACTGCTTTCAAGAGCTACAAAAGTAATATAATTCAGAAAATAACATGCCTGAATGTTATTATAAAACCCAAAAGAAGATTAAAAATTGTTAAGTGTCTTTGAAATCTAAAAAATTGCTCAATACCAGCGTCGGCTAAGGTCTTTATATCCGATTAACATACTGTATTTTAATCACAAAAAGGAACAATATCAGTTGTTTTACAACCAATAGAATAATGAAGTAGAGTTTTACCTAAAACACAAAATTCGATAGCCAAAAATTAATTCCGCCTGTCGATACCCCACATTAATTTATTTCGGATGGTATTAAAAAAAGTCTGGTCGTTTAACTGAAGCGTTTTTAATTTGAAATCTGCTTTTCGAACAATGATTTCAGTATTCAGATTAACGGCAACCGACCGGAAGTCGAGAGAAGTGAGATAGTTTGATCCGCGGCCATCAACTTTCAGCCTGATTTCATAATTATCAGGAACAACCAGCGGACGAATGGTTAAATTATGCGGAGCCAGAGGTGTTATTACAAAATTTTCGGAATCGGGTGTTAGAATTGGACCTCCTACACTTAACGAATACGCCGTAGAACCGGTTGGAGTAGCTATGATTAAACCATCGGCCCAATAGTTATTCAACAGGTCTTTATCCAAATAAGCCGAAATATTGATCATCGAAGAGTTATCGGTTTTGTGCACGGCTAATTCATTCAGGGCAAAATTGAATTCCATATTTTGCTGGCCTAAAAAATCGACCTGAAGCATTGTTCGCTCAACAACAGAATAATTCTTATTGAAAATCTGGGTTAATGCACCCTGCACATGATCTTCGGAGATATCGGCAAGAAAACCTAACCTTCCACTGTTTACTCCAATAACAGGTATATCAAAATTACGGATATCCAGAACCGAATGCAGAAAAGTTCCGTCGCCACCAACACTAAAAATGTAATTATTGGAATTGCTGAAATCTTTGAACGATTTGAAAAAAGAAGTACTGTAAGGTTCTATTTTTAATTCGTTTTCCAGAAATGAATGAAAAGGTTTAAAAAGCTGAACTTCTATTTTATTTGCTTTTAGGTATCCGAAAAACTCTTGGAGCATTGGCACAAAATCGTTTGAAACCGATGTTCCGAAAACTGCAACTTTCATTGAGCCATCGTTTAAATATTCATATATTTCATGAACTGGTCAAACCTATCTTTGTACAAATCGGTTAACATTGAATTATCGAGGTAAACCGCTTTTACATTATAATCGTACCGCATAAATGTCTGAATCAGGGGCGATAAATCTTCTTTATTCAGCTTTAATATCACATCCATGTTACTGTTGCCCGGTTTCCGGTCGATAAAACAACTTAAAATTTTTACGTCGTTGCTCTCGCTAATCTGACTGATTTCGGCCAGCGAATAGTCATTTACACTCATTTCCAAAACAATTACTCCGCCAACTTCCTGTAACGAAAACAAATGGGCAAACCTTCTGGCGAGATCATACAACGTAATCGCTCCCAAATAATAATGGTCTTTATCCAATACAGGAATTACACTCAACTTCAATTTGTACATCAGAATAGCTATCTCAAAAATGTGCTGCTCCTGATGTACATGTACCGAAATCAATTTTTCATACTCGGTTGAAATGGGCTTATCCGTAAGGTTTAAATCATAGATTAGCTTATCGGAAACCATTCCCAGATACTTTTCGCCGTCAACAACCGGAAGATGCGAAACCCGGAATACATCCATCCAGTTTAATGCCTTCTGACCTATTTCGGTACTTTTCACCGAAATAATTACATCTGATATTAATTGTTCTGCGAGCAAATCTTTACTTTTTTATTTCCACCAATATCACCGAAAATTGTAACTTGCGGTACCAATTTTTAAAAAAAATGACCAGATTAAGTGTAAATATAAATAAAATAGCAACACTGCGAAACTCTCGCGGTGGTAAAGTCCCCAGTGTAAAAGATGCTGCAATTAACTGTCAGAAATTTGGTGCCCAGGGAATTACAGTTCATCCCCGACCCGATGAACGGCATATTACACGTCATGATGTTTATGAAATAAAGCCGTTGATTAACACCGAATTTAACATTGAAGGTTATCCAAGCGAAGAATTCCTGAAAATGGTAATTGAAGTGCAGGCCGACCAGGTAACTCTTGTTCCCGATACTCATCATCAGCTAACCAGCGATCATGGCTGGGATACATGGAAGAACCTCACGTTTCTGCAAGAAGTGATTTCAAGGTTGCATGAACATGGAATTCGCACTTCTATTTTTGTTGACCCCGATATTGTTGCCATTGAAGGCGCAGCCGAAATAAAAACCGACCGTATTGAATTGTACACCGAACCCTATGCAAGTTTGTTTCCCATCGACCGCTATAAAGCCATTGAACCTTTTATTGAAGCGGCAAAAGCTGCCGAAAAAATGGGAATTGATGTGAATGCGGGCCACGATTTAAATCTCGAGAATTTGAATTATCTCTATAAAAACATTCCCAACCTGAAAGAAGTATCGATTGGACATGCATTAATCGCCGATGCTTTATATTTTGGATTGGAAAACACCATTCAGAAATACCTCGATTGCCTGCGATAGTTTTGGGCTTATCGTTTAAAAAATCAATATTCAAAACGAAATATCAGTTGTGGAATTATTTTACCGGAAAGAAGGAAGCGGAGCGCCGCTGGTTATTGTGCATGGATTGTACGGTTCGTCGGATAACTGGCTGAACATTGGAAAACACCTGGCCGAACGGTTTACCGTTTACATGGTCGACCAACGAAACCACGGACGATCGCCATTTTCTGAATCGCACACCTACAACGATTTACGAACCGATTTGGCCGGGTTCTTTGAGCAACACCAAATAGAAAAAGCTACACTTTTAGGCCACAGCATGGGCGGAAAAGTTGCCATGTGGTTCGCGGCCGACTATCCGGAAAAAATTGAGAAACTGGTGATTGCCGATATCGCTCCTAAAGATTATATGTTGTTAAAAGAAGACAGCCAGTATTATCTTCATCAGAATATTTTGCTGGCCATGCAGGAAATTGATTTCACCCAAATAAAATCGAGAAACGATGTGGATGATTTTATGGCCCAGAAAATCGACGACGAGCGAATCCGGCAGTTTCTGTTAAAAAATGTGGCGAGGGATAAACATACCAAATTTTACAAGTGGCGGGTAAATGCAGAAGTTTTATACAATCATTTGGAAGAAATTGTAGGCGGCGTTAATCGAAACTGGCTCGACGACCGGATTCCGATTTCAACGTATCCGGTAATTTTTATCCGCGGAATGAAATCGAATTACATTTTGCCTGAAGATGAAGCCTTAATCAAAGAAATTTATCCCGATGCGAATATTGTCGATATTCCCGATGCAGGGCACTGGCTTCATGCCGAACAACCCCGGAAATTTATGAAGGCGGTAATGTTGTGCTGCTAAAAATCGGGGTTGTTTTCATGAAAAGTTTACGTTATCTGCCCGCCTGTTACCCTTATTATTTGCACTGCTTGTTGTTCCGGCTCTTCAAAACCAGGTTCAGAACCCCGTAACCGGAATATCCGCTATCGAACCTCGTGCAGATGGGTTACCCGTTTAACCGCAACGGCAATTTCTTTTTCACCAGGGGGTTTCGGCCGGTTTGCGCCAAAAAGAAGAAAAACAATTCCATGGCGCAGAACAAGAATTCCATCCGGCAGAAAGATAATTCCCAAGGTGCAGAAGGATAATTCCATTTGGAATATTGATAGTTCCAAGGCGCAGAAACATCATTCGGTGTGGAATGGCAGGCATTCCCAACGGCAGAAAACTTATTCCGAAGAGAATATCAACGATTGTATTTCCGGGTGAGATTCTTCAGAAACTTCTTTTGTCCCGGCTTTAATTGCTTCCACTGAAAGCGCCAGCCCCAGTTTCCGGTTGCGGTTCCGGGAGTATTCATCCGCGATTTCCCGTCCAATTGCAAAACATCCTGCATCGGAATTATAGCTGTATTTGCCACCGAAGCCATTGCCATTTCCACTACTTTCGACAAGCTTTCGTTATCTATTTTCCCAATATAATTCTCCACCATTGATTTTTCGTCACCCTGAACCGATTGAAGCCACCCCAATGTGGTGTTATTATCGTGCGTGCCGGTGTAAACAATGAAATCACGGGCATAGTTGTGGGGTAAATACTCGTTGGCAGCATCGGTGGTAAAGGCAAATTGCAGCACTTTCATTCCCGGTAATTTAAACCCTCTTCTCAGCTTTTCCACTTCAGGGGTAATAATTCCCAAATCTTCGGCAATTAAAGGGAGCTCTCCAAGCTGCGATTGTAATTTTGCTAACATTTCGCCTCCGTGGGCAAGAACCCACATCCCATTAATGGCCGTTTTCTCCTTTGCCGGAACCGCCCAATACGATTCAAGCCCCCGGAAATGATCGATCCGGACAAGGTTAAAAAAGTTCAGGTTAAAATACAAACGGGCCATCCACCAATCATAATCGCGGGCTTTTATGCGCTTCCAATCAAAAACCGGGTTTCCCCAAAGTTGGCCGGTTTCCGAAAAATAGTCGGGTGGAACTCCTCCAACATTCATCGGTTCAAGTTCCCCATCCAATAAAAAAATATCGGTATTGGCCCACACATCGGCGCTTTCGCCTGAAACATATAAAGGAACATCGCCAACAATTTCAATTCCTTTATCGTTGGCATACTTTTTCAATGCAAACCACTGCCTGAAAAACAGGAACTGCAAAAACCGGTGAAAATCCGTTTCCTTCGACAGCTGCTGCCCCAGCCTGTTTAGTGCCTCCTGTTTCCGGAGTTTAAAATCATTATCCCACTCGTGCCACGAAACCGGTCCGAAATGCTCTTTGGCAGCCATAAACAGGGCATAATCGTGCAGCCACCAACCGTGCTCATTCAAAAAATAGTTGTATTCGTCTGCATACCGATAAAACTTGTGTTCCCTGAAATTCAAGAAAGCTTTTCCCAGAAGTTCGAGCTTCCATTTTCTCACTTTCCCGAATTCAACCCGGGTATGAAAGAATTTGGGAAGCAGGTCAAAATCTTCAGCAGTTAACAGCCCCTCATCTTTCAGCAACTCCAAATCTATCATCAAAGGTTCGCCTGCAAAAGCCGAAAAACACTGGTAGGGCGAATTTCCGGCACCCACTGGCCCCAAAGGCAAAATCTGCCACAACTTTTGTTCGCTCTCCACCAGAAAATCGACAAACTGAAAGGCATTTCTGCCCATCGTTCCAATCCCTTCAACTCCGGGTAAAGAAGTGATATGAAGTAAAACTCCGCTGCTGCGTTTATTCATTTTTAAATTTCTTTCTGAACGTTGCCAAATGCTCCGCCGTTTCTCTTACAATTCGCTGAACTGCCAGGCCATGATTCAAATCGGTATTGAAAGTCCGCTCATCTTTTCCTGTAAAAAACTGGTAATGCGCATGTACCATCGAACGCAGCCACCCCGGCGGAACATGTCCGGAAGGAAAACTCGTTACCGGTTTATAATTGCTGCCCACAACCTGTTTTACCCACTGGTTGGAACCTTCGATATAATATTCGAAATATTCCGATTGCTGCGATGAATAACGGATGGCACCATTTTCAGCATAGATTTCAAGAAACACCAAATCGCCGGAGCCCGAACTTATCCGGCTGGCCGACATATTTCCGACGGCTCCTGATTTCGGATCGAACATGGAAAGTGAACTAAACAAATCGGAACCTGTAGGAACATCGGAAAAAGAGCCACCTTGCAAAGCGCCGGTAATCCGGATGTCTTCGCCCAGAAATGCCATTAGCAAACTAATTCCGTGCGATCCCAAATCGGCCATGGCGCCACCGTCGGGTGCAGGTGTTAAACGGGTTACCCGTTTTTCGCGATAGGCGGATTGCAAATAGTCGCCATGATAATATTTTAAATCGAAATGAACGGGTTTCCCAAGTTTTCCCGATTTCCAGAAATGTAATGCTTCGCGCACCGCAGAAGTTTGCAAATACTGAAACCCAACCTGAATTTTTACCGACGAATCCACTTTCGCCAACAATTCCTTCATCTTCTGCTCTTCTTCAAGCGAAGAACAAACCGGTTTCTCAAGATAAATATATTTTACGTTTGGCATTTGAAGCGCCAATTCAAAATGTTCGAAATGCACTTTGTTGGGCCCCAAAATAAAAACTGCTTCTATATTTTCATTTTTAGCAAAGTCTTCCACCGGTTCAGCTTTATTGAAACCAAATTTTGCAGCAAACTTTTCCCGGCTTTCCGGTCGTGCAGAAGCCACCGATTCAAGAATTATATTGGGAACCTCGCCATAATAAAATTTTAATGCCTGAATGGAATAAACATGAGCCTGGGCAATTCCACCGGCGCCTAAAAAACCAACGTGTATTTTCTGCATAACACCAACCTTTTCAATTCTGACCAAAAATAGTGTTTTGAAATCAATACTTTTCAACCTTCGTCAAAAGATGAATGATTTGGGTGCATTTGCTTACTTTTGAACAACAAAAGCAAAAACTATGAAAGTACTTTTTATCGGAGGAACAGGAATAATCAGTTCGGCGGTATCGAAGTTGGCAGTTGAAAAAGGTATTGAATTGTATCATCTCAACCGGGGAAAAAGTCACCGGAAAATCGATGGTGTAAAAAACATTACCGGCAATATCCGAAATGTTGCAGAAACAAAGGAAATCCTTATGAATTATCATTTCGATGTGGTTGTGAACTGGATCACATTTACCCCGGAACAGGTAAAGGCCGACATTGAAATTTTTCGGGGAATTACCGACCAGTATATCTTTATCGGTTCAGCTTCAGCATACGAAAAACCAATTTCGAAACTGCCGATTACAGAAGAAACACCCTTGATAAATCCTTTCTGGCAATATTCAAGAGACAAGGCCACCTGTGAGAAGATTTTGATGGAAGCCTATAAAAACCAGAATTTTCCGGTTACCATTGTGCGTCCGTCGCACACTTACGATAATACTTTGATTCCCACTGACTGGGGATACACTATTCTTGACCGCATGATAAAGGGAAAAAAAGTTATCATTCATGGCGATGGAACTTCACTTTGGGTTCTTACACACAACTCCGATTTTGCTGTTGGTTTTACAGGATTGTTTGGTAGAAAAGAAGCCCTGGGCGAGGCCTACCATATTACTTCCGATGAACTTTTAACCTGGAACCAGATCTACCAAATGATGGCCGATGAATTGGGAGTTGAATTGAAAGCCGTGCATATTCCATCCGATTTTATTGCGAAATACAATCCTGAACACGGAGCAGGTTTGTTAGGTGACAAATCGCATTCAGTAATATTTGACAATTCAAAAATTAAAAAACTGGTGCCAGAGTTTCATTGTAAAATTTCGTTTTCGGAAGGCGTAAAGGAAATTATCGCCTGGTATAAAAACCATAAAGATTGGCAAATGGTAAACCATGAAATTAATGCAAGCGTGGATGAAATCATTCAGGCTTACGAAAAGAATTTTTAATGTAATAGCAGAGGCATTAAAAATAAAGATGCCATCCCTATTTAGAAAAGGATGGCATTTTTACTTGTAGCTTGAGGCTAAAGACTTGAAACTATTTTATTTTAAATACTTATCCAGCCAGTTGAAGAAAACACGTTGCCACAGAATTCCGTTTTGCGGTTGCAGTACCCAGTGGTTTTCTTCCGGAAAATAAAGCAACTCAGCAGGAACACCTCGTAAAACGGCTGCATTAAAAGCTGCCATTCCCTGTTCAGAAGGAACGCGGTAATCTTTTCCACCCTGAACAATCAAAATTGGAGTATCCCAGTTTTGAACATATTTATGCGGAGAAAATGTGTAAGAGCGTTGAGCAGCAGCATTCGTCTTATCCCAGTATGCGCCGCCATAATCCCAGTTTACAAACCACATTTCCTCGGTAGTGGTGTACATGTGTTCAAAGTTGAAAATCCCATCGTGCGCAATAAAAGCCTTAAACCGGCCTTCGTGATTTCCGGCCAGATACATTACTGAATACCCACCATAACTTGCTCCAACAGCTCCCAATTTGTTTTCATCCACATAAGGTTCCTTTGCCATTTCATCGATCGCAGTTAGAAGGTCTTTTATGTTTTGTCCGCCATAATCCTTTGATATCTGTTCATTCCATTCCTGCCCAAAACCCGGCAATCCCCGACGATTTGGTGCAACAATAATATAATTGTTGGCAGCCATCATCTGGAAATTCCAGCGATACGACCAAAACTGGCTAACTGTTCCCTGTGGTCCGCCCTGATTATAAAGCAGAGTTGGGTATTTCTTTGCCGGATCAAAATGAGGCGGGTAAATTACCCAGGTCAGCATTTCTTTTCCATCGGTAGTTTTTATCCAACGTTTTTCCACCTTTCCCATGGTAAGCTGATCAAGAATACCTTTGTTGACCGTTGTTAAAGCAACATCATCTCCTGTTACCGGATTCACTGCATATAATTCAGCCGGATTCGACATGGAAACTTTTGTAGCTACTAACTTATCGCCTGCCGGAATTACACTTTGGTAATCATGAATTCCATCGGTTAACCTTGCAATTGATCCATCCGCAACATCAAAACGATAAATTTCTTCTGTTGCTTTGATATCGCTGATAAAATAGATGGATTTACTGTCTGCGCTCCATTTTAACCCTGCAACATTCTGATCAAAATGTTCGGTACAATATTTCTTTTCACCTGTTTCAAGATTAGAAATAAACAAACGGTTTTTATCGGCTTCGTAACCATCGCGCTCCATGCTTTCCCATGCCAGCCATTTTCCGTCGGGCGAGAAAACCGGATTTTGATCATACCCCATCATCCCCGAAGTGTAATTAATTGTTTTACCCGATTCAATATTATAGATGTAGATCTCCGAATTGGTTGAAACAGCATATTCTTTCCCTGTTTTTTTCTTGCAGGTGTAAGCCAGTGTTTTTCCATCCGGACTCCAGGCAATCTGTTCAGTTCCACCAAATGGTTTCATGGGTGAATCAAATTTCTCGCCCTCCAGAATATCTTTTCCCTGTTTGATTTTTCCGATGGAATAATCGGCAATAAAAATATGATTGTAGGTATAATCATGCCAGGTATCCCAGTGACGGTACATAATGTCAGTTTCAATTCGTGCATCCGTCTTTGGCAAATCCGGAAACAAATCGTGTACATCCTCGTCCAGTTTCACACTTTTCAAATAGTAAATTTTCGCTCCGTCAGGTGAATAGGCAAAACCCGAAATTCCTTCAGGAACATCAGAAACCTGCTCCACCTTACTCCCATCGGGATTCATTTCCCACAATTGCATGCTTCCTGATGCAGAAGAAAGATATCCGATTCGTTTTCCGTCAGGCCGCCATGCAATGTTCGATTCATTCACCCCCGAGTTGGTCAGATTTTTGGGTTCACCTCCATTGACCGGTACTGAATAGATATCGCGATATCCTTTATTTTCATCCAGTTTATAATAAGTTACGGTATAGATTACGGTTTCATTGTCAGGAGAAACTGCCGCTTCTCCAATTCTTCCAAACGACCACAAAACCTCCGGCGTCATAATATCGGAACTTAATTGTGGTGTTTCAGGAACATAGTTTTCCGTAGTTTTAGCAGGTTCCTTTTTTGTACAGCCAAAAAATAGCAAAATGGCAAATGCAATCCATATCAGTTTTTTCATTCGATTTTATTTTGAATTTCTAAAGTCTTCAAATTAAATAAAATAAAAGGACAGATAAAATGATATCAATTGGCAAAATGTATAAATCAATAATTCATATTAATCAATTCATAATCCGACAAAAAAAAGGGTGCCGAACTGACACCCTTTAAAATTTAAAAACACTTATTTAATTGTCATCTTCATATTTGAAGACACCTTTGTATTCAAATTCGCCACCATCGTAATCGGTGCAGCTAACATTAAACTGCACAGAGTCAAGTCCCGAAATTTCCAATTCATCAAGTTTAAACGACACGTATGACGAATACGAAATTGACTTGATATCTTCATTGTCATTGTGTCGCAATTCCAATTCAAATGGTTGTTCAGCCCCGGTTAAATTACCTGGTTGTTTAACCAGATTAATAAAATGGGTTTTATCCCTTCCCCAGTACTTAATTTTCAGGTTCAATAAGTTATTGGTTACCCAAGCATCCTGAACAATAATTGGATCATTCCCGATGCTATCTTCAATTTCAGGCGTAATGTCAATAATGCCTTTCATCAGAATTTCTTTTACCAAATTCAATTTCACATAATATGTAACCACTTCGCTACTATCTGTTGCATTGTCGTCGAGTATCGTAAAATTTACAAAAACCCTGTCCCCATCCTGGAAACCATTGTAAACATCACTATCATCATGCCATGGATATTCGTAAGCAACCGGGATCAGAATATCTCCGTTATCCAAAACAATTTTATTCGTTTGTGCATCCTCCATAATCCCCAAACCAATGTAAATGTCGCCAAGTGAATAACTATCATCATCATTAAGACAACTATTTAACACAAACAGAGATAAAACAAATATCCCCAAAAAAATCTTCTTCATATATTCCAGCTTTAATGTTTTATTCATATAGATTTGTCTCATTTAATTTTGGTTGCGTATAAGAAAAGATTTTATCCTGCCATTTTTTGCTTTTGATACTGACAAAATTCATTGAAAAACTTTTGGCATGAGGATTGTTTAGATTTTCTAACATATCTAAATATTTATATATTTGCAATCATGAAAAATATTTCGAACATAGATGAACTGAAAAATGAGCTGCAATCGAACGAAACAGGTTGGTTGTTGTTGTATAAAAAAGGTTCAGAACAAAGCGATTGTGCCTTTGATAATTTTTCTAAAGCAGAAAAAAAAGTGAACAAAGCGGTTCTTTTAAATGCTGATGTTAATGAAGTAAGAGACATTCATTCTGAATATGGAATTACAAGTGTGCCTTCATTATTACATTTTGAAAAAGGAATCTTGAAAAACGTGATAAAAGGGTGCCATAAACCAGAACAGTTTAATACTATATTTGAAAAGGTTGCTTTTGTAGTAAACGCTACAGGAGAAAATAAACCACAGCGCAATGTTACCGTTTATACTACACCAACATGTACATGGTGTACTACGATAAAAAGACATTTGGATCATCACGGAATAAGATATCGTGAAATTAACGTTGCCGCAGATCAAAAAGCAGCCGAAGAAATGGTTCGTAAAAGTGGACAACAAGGTGTACCACAAACCGATATTAATGGACAAATTGTTGTTGGATTTGATAAAACAAAATTAAATTCGCTATTAGGAATAAATTAAAATTTGAATATGATGAAAAAGTTAGCATTCATTCTGGCAGTTGCAGTTATTTCGTTGCAAAGCTGCAATGCAAGTCAGAAAAAAAACGACAGCAGCAACGATGAAGTTACTGTTCCGGCTGAAACTGTAGCCCAAAGCGGTGCAGATGAAGGTGGTTCGGTAAAGCTTACCAAAGAGAAATTTTTAAAAGAAGTTTGGGACTATGAAAATTCTCCCCAGGAATGGAAATTTAAAGGAAATAAACCTGCCTTGATCGACTTTTATGCTGATTGGTGTGGCCCGTGTAAAATTGCCTCTCCTATTCTGGAAGAAATTTCGAAAGAATATGCCGGTAAAATTACCGTTTACAAAATTGACACTCAGGTGGAAAGAGAATTGGCAAGTGTTTTCGGAATTAGTGGAATTCCTGCATTTCTTTATATACCCAAAGATGGTAAGCCAACAATGAGTTCGGGTATTGCCCGGTCAAAAGAGGATACCAAAAAGATGTTCAAAGAAAACATTGACAAGCTGTTGTTATCGGGTGCTATTTAAATTAAATATGAAGTAATCCACGGGTAGCTTTTCTGAAAAATTTCAGAAATTTATTGCCTGTTTACTTAATAATAAATGTTTAATTAAAGAATAGTAAAAATGAGAGAATTACAGCCTATTAACCAGAATGTTCTTTTAGAATTGTCAGAAGACAAATCGGAACAGAAGACTGCTTCGGGAATTATTATTCCTGATTCTGCAAAAGAGAAACAAGAAGTTGCAAAAGTTATTGCAATCAGTAACATCGAAAATGCAGAAATAGCACCGGGAGATCAGGTTCTTTACAAACAGTATGCAGGAACAGAAATTGAGTTTGAAGGAAAAAAATTCCTTTTGTTACCCTATGCTGAAATCCTGTCGAAAGTAGTAGTAACAGAATCGATTTAAGCTGAGGTTCAGAATTTTACTCATTCTGCCAGAAAACATTTTAAAATCGACACATAAAAGCTGGAAAGTTATTTTCCGGCTTTTTTTATATTCGAAACTTGTTTTGTTTTAAGAAAGAAGCTCCAAAAGCTCCTGCGACGAAACACTTTTTTGGTCACCGGTTTCCATGTTTTTTAATGTGAACTTATTCTCAGCCATTTCCGACTCTCCGGCCAGCACCACAAACGGAATTTCTTTTTTATTGGCATAGTTCATCTGCTTTTTCATTTTGGCATTTTCAGGAAAAATTTCGGCATTTACACCATTTTTACGAAGTTTCGCTAATACAGGCAAACAATAAGCTTCTTCCTTCTCACCGAAGTTCATAAAAATCACTTTTGTGGTTTCCAGTAGTTTTTCCGGAAATAAATTCATTTGTGTCAAAACGTCGTAAATCCGTTCTGCACCAAATGAGACACCAACACCCGAAACATTAGGCAAACCAAAAATTCCGGTTAAATCGTCATACCGACCTCCCCCACAAATACTACCAATTTGAAAATCTTTGGCTTTTACTTCGAAAATAGCGCCGGTATAATAATTTAACCCGCGTGCCAAAGTAAGGTCAAGTTCGGTTTCTGTTTCAAGCTGAAGTTTATCGAGATAGTTCAACAGAGTCCTTATTTCAGAAACACCTCTTAAACCCGTTTCCGAATCTTTTAAAATGGTTTCGAGCCGGGAAATTTTAGAATCAGAATCGCCTTCCAAAGCCAAAATAGGCTGAAGCTTTTTTATGGCATCCTCAGAAACTCCCTTTTCCGCGAGTTCTGCATTTACTTTTTCAAGGCCAATTTTCTCCAGTTTATCTATTGCTACCGTTATATCAACAATTCGGTTGTTTTCGCCAATTACTTCGGCAATTCCGGCCAGAATTTTTCGATTGTTAATTTTTACAACTGTATTGATTTTCAAGCGACCAAAAACATCGTCGATAATTTGAACAAGTTCAACTTCGTTTAATAAACTGTCACTGCCAATTACATCTACATCGCATTGGTAAAATTCGCGGTAACGGCCTTTTTGCGGACGATCGGCCCTCCAAACCGGCTGAATCTGGTAACGTTTAAACGGAAAAGTTATGTCGTTTTGATACTGAACCACAAATCGTGCAAATGGAACCGTTAAATCGTAACGCAGCCCTTTTTCAGAAATTTCAGTAGCCAATTGATTCGAATTCCTTTCTGACAAAACTTTATCGGAAGCTTTCGAAATAAAGTCACCTGAATTTAAAATTTTAAACAGCAGCTTGTCACCTTCTTCCCCATATTTTCCCATCAAAGTTGAAAGATTTTCCATTGCCGGTGTTTCAATGGGTTGAAATCCGTACAAACGAAAAACAGTCTTAATCGTATCAAAAATATAATTTCTTTTCACCATTTCAACTGGCGAAAAATCACGGGTTCCTTTTGGGATAGAAGGTTTTTGTGCCATTATATAAAATTTTAGGTGGGCAAAAATACAGAAAAACAACGAAACCCGATTTTGAAATATATCGCATTAATACACCCAAATCTAAAAATCTGATTTTTTTACTCAGGGAATCCTTCAATTTTTGTTACTTCGTGAACCAATTTATTGCAGGTTAAAATGGAAGACAAAAAAAAAGAAGGACGTTACAGCCGAATTTACAAGCAATTAAGCGAACTGGTTTTAAAGAGTAGTAGCACATCGGCCCGAATGGCAACGGTTATTGCCGTGTTACATCATAAAATGGATTACTTCTTTTGGACCGGTTTTTATTTGCTCGAAAATGGCAAAATGACTGTAAATATTTACCAGGGCTCCGTTGCCTGCCAGATTCTTGAAAAAGACAAAGGCGTTTGCTGGGCTGCTTTTAATAAAAAAGAAACCGTGGTAGTTGAAGATGTACATTTATTTCCCGGTCATATTGCCTGTGATTCCCGTTCTAATTCAGAAATTGTTGTGCCTTTTAAAAATCCGGAAGGTGAATTACTTGGCGTTTTGGATGTTGACAGTAAAGACAAGGCATCATTTTCGGATGTAGATGCAAAATGGTTGGAAAAAATTCTAACATTAATTTGGGCATAACCCAACACGCCTAAAATATTGTCATTCAAATTTTACTTTCCCCAATTATAATTACCAATTTAATTGTTCGTTTTTCAAGCATCCAGCCTGAAAACATTGCTTATTTTGACAAAATCTAAATTTCAGAACATTCGCTGAATTTCATTTTGCAAGAATTATCTTTATCCACTTTTAAAACTGAAATCATAAACCATATAAAAATGTCAAATCAAAACAAGACTACCATCAAATTTTATGGTGGCGAACAAATTCCGGTGGAATTACACAAAGTTAGAGTTGTACAAAAACTTTATTTAAAACCGATTGAAGAGCGATATGCAGCTATTGAAAAAGCCGGCTACAATACTTTTCTTTTAAGCACAAAAGATATCTTTTTGGATCAGTTAACCGATTCAGGAACCAATGCAATGAGTGACAACCAGGTTGCTTCGATGTTACAGGCTGATGATGCTTATGCTGGTTCTCAGAGTTTTTACCGAATGGAAGAAGCTGCCCGCGAAGTATTTGGGAAACATTACGTTTTACCGGTACACCAGGGCCGGGCTGCTGAAAACATCGTTTCAAAGGCTTTTATAAAAAAAGGCCAGGTTATTCCGATGAATTACCATTTTACCACTACAAAAGAACACATGGAGCTGAATGGCGGTAAAGTATTGGAAATATATACCGATGAAGCCTTGAAAATTAAAAGTGATGTAAAATTCAAAGGAAACATCGATATTCAAAAATTAAACGACGTTTTTGCAAAATATGGAAAAGAAAATGTTGCATTTGTACGCATGGAAGCTTCTACCAATTTAATTGGAGGCCAGCCATTCTCGATGCAAAACATGCGCGATGTGCGTGCTGTTTGCGATGCAAATGACACAATGATGGTTCTTGATGCCAGTTTGATTGGCGAAAATGCTTACATGATCAAACAACGGGAAGATGAATTTAAGAATGCACAAATAAAAGATATACTTCTTGAAATGTGCGGTTATGCCGACTTAGTTTATTTTTCAAGCAGAAAAGTAAGCTCTACACGGGGCGGTGGAATATTAACAAACAGAGAAGATCTGTACCTTCAAATGCGGGATTTACTTGTACTTTTCGAAGGATTTCTCACTTACGGCGGGATGTCGGTTCGCGAAATTGAAGCAATGGCAGTCGGTTTAAGAGAAACTTGTGATGATACAGTTATTAGCCAGTCGCCTTCATTTATCGAGTATGCAGTAAACAGCCTTGATAAAGCCGGTGTACCGGTTATTACTCCTGCAGGTGCACTTGGTTGTCATATTGATGCAATGGGATTTTTATCTCATGTTCCGCAAAAAGAATATCCTGCTGGTGCACTAGCAGCAGCATTATATATTGTTTCCGGATGCCGTGGTATGGAACGTGGCACAATATCAAGTGTTCGTGATGAAAACGGCGACGATATTCTTGCCGATGTTGAATTGCTTCGCCTTGCTTTTCCAAGAAGAGTATTCACTCTTTCTCAAACGATGTTTGTTGTTGATCGTGTAAAATGGCTATACGAAAACAGGGAATTGGTTGGCGGCCTTGAGTGGATTGAAGAACCGGCACTGCTTCGTTTCTTTATGGGAAGACTGAAAGCCAATTCAGACTGGCCGCAAAAGTTGATTGCTAAATTCAAAGCTGACTTTGGAGACTCATTATAAAATTGTACAATTTGTTTTGTACAAAATACTGAGATAAAAATAAGGGAACATAGGGAATCGGTTTTGGTTCCCTATTTTGTTTTATAATTTCAGAGTACGACTTTGTACTTGAATTTATTTCATTATGACCGACTGAAGTGAAATACGAAAACAATTTGGATCAATTATAAAATTTGTGAAACCAGTTAATAATGGTTATACAATTGATTCAATAAAGGAAGTTCTTGCATCCGATATAAAACTCTGGTTAAAGGTTATGTTAACATTGCACTGGATTTTGGCAGAATTTTGGATGCACAATCAGTTATCGAAAAGAAAACATAAAAAGCGTGGAGGAGAAATGGAGCAAACGCAAAAATTTGAACACACAGAATGAAATCAATGATTACTTTTCCGACCGGTTAAAAAACCAAAAAGTAAATTAATACAAGTTACATCCACACATTCAGTTACCAAATTTCAAATCCTTATGTAGGTACTTTTGCCGTACAAACGAGAATAAAGGTAAAGCAGCAACAAACACGCTAAATTTAATCGATTTAAATAAATCTTTGGTAAATTTTAACACTTAGCCATTATAATGGCATTAAATTTGATAAGGGCACCAACGAAAAATTAGAATTACTTGCTAGTTCGGATTAATGATGAATGAATAAATATATCCATAAGATTACTGTATGGTATTTAAGGAAAAGAAGAGCAAGAATTTTAGTTGAAACTATTAAAAAATGATAAAAAAAAACCAATTACGTTTATGAACCAAACTTCATTTCTGGTGTTGATAATCAAACGAAAAGCAATATTTAAACAATTTAAAAGAGGCCTTTATTAAAATTGTTGAAAGAAATGATACGTATGAACTTGAATTAAAATCTGATGAAAAAGACGACTGTAGGCTAATGTACATAATGTATTTTAGATAGAAAGATAAGACCTACAAATACAAATTTGATATGAGGAATGTAAAAGTTGACAAAATCAGTTTTATTTAGAAAGGTTAAAAATCATACTCGTATATAAACAAAGGAAGTTAAAAAATACATTGAGATTCTTGAACAAGGCACATTAAACGGTTTAGACAGTAATATTGATTTAAAAGTTGTGAATATTGAAAGTGCCCTTATAATAAGTGAAGCATTAAGAATTCGAATCAAACATTGTAACAAGAGTTAAACTCAAAATAAATTATTAATCGATTATTTAAATTTTAAACAAGATGAAAAAGAAAATCTTTTTTGCAGCTTTTGTAATTTTTGCTTTGTTTTCAACAAACAGCTATTCCCAGTTTAATCCTTATTCCGACGGAAATGGGTTGTTATCAGTCGGAGTAGGAGCCTCAGGTTGGGGAATTCCGGTTTTTGTACGTTACGAACATCCTGTTGCCGACAACATAACAGTTGGAGGTGCATTATCTTTTCAAACAAAATCGGAAAATTGGTCAAGTTACAAATACAGGCATACGATTACCGGACTTAATGCAAGGGGCAGTTATCATTTCAACGAATTACTGGATGCACCAAGTGAATGGGACTTTTATGCTGGAGCTTCGCTTGGTTATTACATCTGGAATACAAAATATGATGGTCCCGGATCATCTTTTAGTTATTCAGGCTCCGGCTCCGGCGGTTTTAACATTGGAGCTCACGTTGGAGCAACTTATTTCTTCAACGAAAGACTTGGAGCGACACTTGAATTGGGTGGCGGTTCCGTGTTAGCAGGAGGCACAATCGGGGTAACATTCTTATTGTAATTAATCATCCAAAAGATATGATGTTTAACCAATAACTTGGTAAAAATATAATTGAAAAGTCACAGAATAATCTTGTGACTTTTTTTTACATTATTTTAATGAAGAATATCATTCGAAATTGAACTGTCTGGTGAAAAATAAAACAAAATAATGTATTGTTCGTTATTCCTCAAAAACAAATTCTTAAAGCATTATTCTTATGAAAATCAAGACTTTTATTATCATTTTTACGATAGCATTCAACATTATCTCATGTAACTCTTCTCAAAAATCGAAATCTCAGAAGGTTATTGCTATTGGGGACAGCAGCATGAATGCACTGGATTGGAACGGGAACTACCAGGGAATTATTCCGTGTGCCGATTGCGAAGGAATAAAAACGCAACTTACCTTAAATAATGATTTAACCTATATCCTGCAAACTCAATATTTAGGCAAGGAGGATTCTGTTTTTCAAGCTACAGGCAAATTTTCATGGAACGATAAGGGAAATTCGATTACACTTGACAATGAAAACAAACAAAAGTACTTTGTTGGCGAAAATCAGGTTTTTCATCTTAACAATAATGGGAACAAAATAACAGGTGATTTGGCTGAAAAATATATTCTAAAAAAGGAAAAAGTTGAATTGGCCGGGAAATATTGGAAATTGTTTAGATTGAACGGGAAAGATGTTAAAATAGAAAGCAAGGAACCCAACTTAACTTTCGAAGAAGCAAACAACAGGGCTTCCGGTAATGGAGGATGTAATCAATTTAGTTGCAGCTTTGAATTGCAGGAATCGAACAGGATTAAGTTTGGAATTGTAATGAGTACCAAAATGGCCTGTATCGGAGATTGGAACGAAAACGACTTTTTCCAGGTACTGGAAAAAACCACGCAATATTCGCTTTCAGAAAATGAATTGTTTTTACAGGATGATTATGAAACGACCCTGGCAATTTTTAAATCTGATTTTTTCAAATAACACCATGCTTATTTCTCTACCCCATTAAAATAAAAATAACGTAGAATGCATTTGCGCCCTATACTTTCTGCATTTCTTTCCGTTGTCATTCTTATTTGCAAAATATGGTTCCCATCTTTCAATCCCGCTGCCAAAGTATAATACCAGGGCAAATAAAGCCCTTTACTCCATTGCGTAAACAAATCCTGCTTTTCCCATTCTGAATTATCTATACTGTATTCAATAATTCCGGCATCCGGCCCGGCGGCAACGGCAATTCCAACCGCATTTCCTTTAAAATGAAATTTGATAATTTTTCCGGGATATTCTCCTACCAGCATCGGAACATTTACATAATTATTCCGGGTCCCTTTCCCATCTTGAGGATTCCAATCTTCAATCATCTCCCACCCTTTTATTCTTTTATTCGGATTTGGTTCTACTAAATGCCCGTTTGCATACGAATAAACATCAATTGGATCAGGAATTGAAAACATATTTATTTGCCTGTTATTCTCTGAAACCTCAATTGCAGTTTCCAAAAAAGATTTCATAGAATAAAAATAAACCTGTTGTCCAAAAGGAGAAGGATGTAAATCCTTAAAATCGTCATCCCAACTAAACTCTTTGGTATCAATTCTTTCGGTAACCTCTTTGGCAAGATTTATAATTGAAATTCCATAATGCCTGGCAACTTTTTCGTGAAGTTGAATAACCTCGGGTACTTCTCTATTACGATAGTCTATCATTTTCCCGGGATCTACAAAGTACATAATAATAATATCGCAATCCGGATTTGCAGTTTTTGCATGACGAATAATTCCTTCCATTCCTCGTGTAATTTCTTCGGGTGTGCGCCTGTTGGTGTCATCATTCACGGCGGCTTCAACAAACAACAAATCTACCGGCCCGTTTTTTAATACGTCCCGCTCAAAACGAAAAGCTCCCGGTGTTGAGCCCATCGATGGAATTCCTGCATTAATAAAATCAAAATTGGTTTCCGGAAATTTCTGCTGAAGAAAACGGCAAACGGAATCACGCCAGCCCGGATTGTGAGTTATGGAACCTCCCAAAAAAACGACTCTTCCTGACTTTTCTTTTTGAAACTTTTGAAAAGAATGGTTCAAATCACTTCTATGAATATGAAATTCCTCTGAATCCAGTTTTTGTGCATCTGTTTTTACATTCAAAAACAAGAACCACCCCACCAACAAAACCAGATAATAAATTTTCATTTTAATTCTATTTTAACAGATTAAGTTTGGAAACGATTTTTCTTCTTGTTTACTCCTCTCTGAAAGATGCAAAAGAAAACCAATCTTTCTATCGATTCTGTTTGTATTTCAGAATCCTGGCCAGCTATTTCATTTAGTAGCTTATTCGATCCACTCAATTTTTTCGGCAATATCTCCCCTGCCTGTCCCGGGAAGTTCCATTGCAATTTTACCAACGAAAAACAGTCCAAGAAGTTTTTGATTTGGCTTCAATGCAAGCAGATCATGAAGATACGGCATAAATTCAGGAGTTGACCAAAATCCTCCCAACCCAAGATCGGTTGCAGTTAACCACATGTTTTGAACAGCCATCGAAACTGCTGCTATTTCTTCCCACTCCTGAACACGTTCTGCAATATCGCGTTCAAAAATAATGGAAATGGCAACCGGAACCCGCTCAAGGTTTTCTTTAAACTTTTCTACCTTTTGAGGATTGATCCCTAATCCTTGCTCTATTTTCTGAACAAGCAACTGATATCCATCGTCAGCAAACTTTTGTTTAGCTGCTCCGGTGAATATCTTAAATCTCCAGGGTTCCGTATTTTTATGAGTTGGGGCCCAGTTTGCATTTTCAAGCAATTGTAAAATGATTTCCTTTGGAATCTCGTCTTTTAACATAAAACGTGGCGGTATTGCTCTCCTGTCTTTTATTATCTTATCAATCATTCCTTCAACCTTTACGATTAATAAATCAGATTAAACTAAATTCAAGCCCATTGAGCTGAATTCATGGTTAAAGATAAGAAACTTTGAGTGGTTAAATCCGAAAGGAATTATTTCTCGTAACCTAAAATTTTAAACATATCCTGTGCCGATTGTTCATTTCGGTAAACATAGTCAACGAAATTTCCCTTATCGTCACGATCGATAATTACATGTTTTGGCGATGGTATTAAACAGTGTTTTATCCCGCCGTAGCCGCTAATCGCATCCTGATAAGCCCCCGTATGGAAAAAGCCAAGATATAGTGGTTCAGGATCTTCTTCAGGATATGCCGGAAGCAGAACTTCCTGGTTAAAGTCTTCAGAGTTATAATAATCAGAGTGATCGCAACTTATACCGCCTATATTTACACGCTTATATTCGTTGTTCCACTTGTTGATTGGCAACAAAATAAATTTTTCAAATATCGACCACGCATCAGGAATAGTGTTCATTAAACTATTATTAATGATATACCAGCTTTCCGTGTCGTTTTGCTGTTTTTGTTCCAGAACTTCAAAAATAATTGCGCCACTTTCGCCAACTGTATATTTACCGAATTCCGTATAAATATCAGGCTCTTTCAATTTTTCTACTGCACAAGACTCCTTAATATTGGCAACAATTTCGTTTATCATGTATTCGTAATTGTACTCAAAACCTAAATGGTTACGAATTGGGAACCCTCCCCCCAAATTAAAGGCATCAAGTGTATCGCATTGTTTTTTCAAATCAACATACAATTTCATTGCTTTTTGAAATTCGCCCCAATAATAAAGGCTGTCCTTAATTCCCGAATCAACAAAGAAATGGAGCATCTTCAACTCAATATTCTTTTTGCCCTTAATATTTTCCGTATAAAAATTTACGATAGCATTATGCCTGATTCCCAAACGAGAAGTATAATATGATGATTGAGATTCTTCGTTAATGGCCATCCTTATGCCAATCTTAACTTTGGAATCACCCGACAGTTTCTCAATTCTTTTTAATTCATTAATACTGTCTAAAACAATAATATTGTTTTTAAAACCAATTTCCTGCAGATTTAAAATTTTAACAAGATATTCGTCAGTTTTATATCCATTATGAACGATTACCCTGTTTTTATCAATCTTTTTTTCGCGATATAAACTCAGAATCAGGTCAATATCATAAGCTGATGATGTTTCCAGGTTTACATTGTGCTTAAGTGCTTCATTGATAACATGGGAAAAGTGGTTACATTTTGTGCAGTAACAATAATAGTAATTCCCTTTATAATTGTTCTTCTTAATCGCCTTATTGAATAAATTACGCGCCTTTTTAATTTGATCTCCTATTTTGGGTAAGTAAATAAACCGGAAGGGTGTACCGTATTTCTTTATCAGATGCTTTAACGATATGCCGTGAAAAGTTAGATTATTGTCTCTCAAATCAAAGCCTTCCTGAGGGAAATAGTAGCTCTGTTCAATCAAATCAAAATAGGTATTTTTCATTCTACGTAATCATAAAAAATTAAATTGTTTTTTAATTCACCGCAAATAAAAACAATTTTTTCCTTTTTTGGGCAATAAATTTAATCGGAATAATTAGCAGGAACCAAATTTATCCGGTTTATTTCTTTTAGTCAATTCCGAACTTTTGAAAGCCAATTTATCTCACTCAAAATCAACACATAGCACATTAAATTCAGATTTATTGTTTGCGCCGGATTCAGGATACAAAAAATTCACAATCGGTTCTTTTTAAAATCATTTTTTGTTGCCCTGTTATTCACTAAAAAAGTGCTTAATTTGCCCGTGTGTTTGTAAAGCACGCTTTTTTATTTATATTAAGTTCGAAAGAAACCGACAAAACGAATATTTAATAAAATGAGTAAAGTATTAATTATTGGAGCAGGAGGAGTTGGCCGGGTGGTAGCCAGTAAATGTGCCGACAATCCTGATGTTTTTTCTGAAATATTGCTGGCCAGTCGTACAAAATCAAAATGCGACGTAATTGCCAAAGAGGTCGGCAAAGGAAGAATTCAAACGGCACAGGTTGATGCAGACAATGTACCTGAAGTTGTAAATTTAATTAACAGTTTCAAACCAGAACTTGTTATAAATGTAGCGCTTCCTTATCAGGATCTGCCAATTATGGATGCCTGTTTGGAGACTGGGGTAAATTATCTTGACACTGCAAATTACGAACCCAAAGATGTTGCAAAGTTTGAATACAGTTGGCAATGGGCATACCACGATCGTTTTAAAGAAAAAGGAATTATGGCCGTTTTGGGCTGTGGCTTCGATCCGGGCCAAACAGGAATTTATACCGCCTACGCAGCCAAACATCATTTCGATGAAATGCATTATCTTGATATAGTTGACTGCAATGGAGGCGACCATGGAAAAGCATTTGCGACCAACTTTAATCCTGAAATCAACATTCGTGAAATCACCCAAAAAGGTCGTTACTGGAAAGACGGGAAATGGGTTGAAACAGAACCATTCGAAATAAAAAAAGCGCTTACTTATCCAAGTATCGGTGCGCGCAATTCATATGTATTATACCATGAAGAGCTGGAATCGCTGGTTAAAAATTATCCCAGCATAAAGCAAGCACGTTTCTGGATGACTTTTGGCGATGAATATTTAACTCATCTGCGTGTTATTCAAAATATAGGCATGTCAAGAATTGATCCTGTGAAATATAAGGGAGTTGACATTATTCCACTTGAATTCTTAAAAGCAGTTTTGCCTGACCCTGGCGATTTGGGAGAAAATTACACCGGCGAAACTTCGATCGGCTGTAGAATTAAAGGGATAAAAGATGGCAAAGAGCAAACTTATTATATCTGGAATAATGCAAGTCACCAGGTTGCTTACCAGGAAACAGGCACACAGGGAGTTTCTTATACAACCGGAGTTCCGGCCATGTTAGGTGCCAAAATGGTGTTAACCGGAAAATGGAGCGGTGCCGGCGTTTTTAATGTTGAAGAATTTGACCCGGATCCTTTTATGGAAGAAATCGGCAAACACGGTTTGCCCTGGAACGAAGAATTCAATATTGATTTGGAAGTTTAATTTATTAATGATACAGAGCTTCATTACAAGTGAAGCTCTTTTTTTAACTATACTGCATTGGACTATTCAAAAATTCCTTCACCTGCATTTGTACTTGACGAAAAGTTACTTCGCCAAAATCTTGAACTAATTAACCGTGTTCAAAATGAAGCAGGAATTGAAATCATTTTAGCGTTTAAAGGATTTGCGATGTGGAGTGCCTTTCCGCTAGTAAGAAATTATATAAGCGGCGCCACCGCCAGTTCATTAAACGAAGCGCGCCTCTGTTTCGAAGAAATGAGAACCCTGGCACATGTATATTCACCGGTTTATTTTGAAAGCGAATTTGAAGAGTTGATGAGTTATAGCAGCCACATTGTTTTTAATTCGCTGAACCAGTTCAACAAGTTTTACCAGGAAACTAAAAAAGCAGATCACCATATCTCTTGTGGAATTCGGGTAAATCCCGAATATTCCGACGTAGAAACCGATTTATACAATCCAAGTGCAGCCGGTTCTCGTCTTGGTGTGGGAAGCCAGGAATTTCCGGATAAACTCCCGCATGGAATTGAAGGAATTCATTTCCATGTTTTGTGCGAGTCAGATTCGTACAGCCTTGAAAAAGTATTACAAAATCTGGAAGCGAAATACGGAAAGTTTCTGCATCAGGTAAAATGGGTAAACATGGGCGGAGGCCACTTAATGACTCGGAAAGGTTACGATCACGACCATTTAATTCAATTGCTGAAAAATTTCAGAAACAAATACAATGTTAAAGTAATTCTGGAGCCGGGAAGTGCAATTGCATGGGAAACCGGTGTTTTGGTTTCGAAAGTGATGGACATTGTGGAACACAAAGGTGTTAAAACAGCAATTCTGGATGTTTCGTTTACAGCTCATATGCCCGATACTCTGGAAATGCCTTATCGTCCTAAAATAATTGGGGCAAAAGAACCAGATGAAAACAGCAAATATCTTTACCGCCTGGGTGGAGTAAGTTGTTTGGCCGGCGATTTTATGGAAGCTTATGATTTTGGCCACAAACTTGAAATTGAGGAACAGATTGTGTTTCTCGATATGATTCATTATACCATGGTTAAAACAACCATGTTTAACGGAGTAAATCACCCGGCAATTGCAATTTGGGCTGAAAATGATCAATTAAAAATCGTCAGGGAATTTCATTATGAAGATTTTAAAGGAAGACTTTCGTAAAACCCGGAAATAAGTACCAACAAAACCATGAATTATGAAAAAACTAACCAACTTCACTGTACTTCTACTTTTCTGCTTTTCAGGTTTTGGGCAAAGCCAAACCAACGAACGTGCAAAGTGGTTCACCGATGCCCGTTTCGGCATGTTTATTCATTGGGGAATTTATAGTGGAGCTGAAGGCTATTGGAAAGGAGAAAAACTCAGAAATGACAATGATTATGCCGAATGGCTCTTCTATAGAAACCGTATTGAAAAAAATGAATATTTGACTCTTCTTGACCGTTTCGATTGGGATGAAATTAATCCTGAAGAGTGGGTTATCCTGGCAAAAAAATCGGGGATGAAATACGTCACGATAACAGCAAAACATCACGATGGTTTTGGGCTGTGGGACAGCAAAGTAAGCAACTATGATTTAGGTGACTATACAAATCCAAAACGCGATGTTATTAAAGAATTGGCCGATGCCTGTAAAAAACACGGTTTGAAGTTGGGATTGTATTACTCGCATTGGATAGATTGGGAACATGAATATGGATGGGATCACACCAAGGAAATTTATGAAATCACAGATGAAGAATACGATCAATACTGGCAGGAAAAAGTACTTCCTCAGATGCGCGAGTTGTTAACGAACTATGGCGAAATTAGTATGATTTGGTTTGATATGTGGATTAACCATAAAAACTCCATTGTTTCCAAAGAACAACTCTTACAACTGAAAAGCCTGATAAGAGAACTTCAACCCAACTGTTTGGTTAACTCGCGACTTGGACTTTCAATGGAAGAAGACCCGGATATCGATTTCAAAACACTCGGAGACAATCAACTGGGAGATAAAAAAGAAGATTTCCCATGGCAATCTCCTGCAACTGTAGCACACTCATGGGGTTTTCATTCATCGGATACACAATGGAAATCAACTTCAACCTTACTAAAATCGCTCATAAACAATGTTAGCCTGAATGGCAATTTCATGCTGAATATCGGCCCCAGAGCCAATGGCGACATTCCATTTGAAATACAGCAACGAATGCTCGAAATGGGGAAATGGCTTGAAGTGAACGGAGAATCAATATACGGAGCTGAAGCATTTAATTTGAGCACAGACCTGCACGACTGGGGAAAAATTACCTATAAGAAATCGGAAGAAGGAATAAAACTCTATTTACATGTTTTCAACTGGCCGCTAAACAAACAACTTTATTTAACTGGAGTCGGTACTGAACCAAAAGAAATATATTTGCTGGCCGACAAACAAAAGTTGCCTTTAAGTTTCAATCACTCCAATGTTTTTACAAAGATTGATTTACCAGTTTTGCAGCCCGATCCTTATATTTCGGTAATTGTGGTTGAATATGATAAAATGCCAGAAATTACAGAAGGATTGGTAGCCAAAAGCAGTGAAGGTGGTTTTTCTATGACTCCAAAAAATCCTTCTACCTCAGATAGTTTATTCATTCTTCAGAAAAAAGAAAAGTACGGAACTATACCTGAGCATTTAATTATAAGCACAGAAAAAGTTTTACACTGGAAGATTTACATTGATGAACCAGGTGAAAAACTGGTGGATGTTTCATACAGTTTTCAAAATAAAAAAAGCAACAGTTTTATCGAGATTAAGGCAGCAGGCGAAGTCCTAAATCAGCAAATTGAAAATACAGGAAAGACGGTGGGCGAGCCAAATTCAGACTGGGTAATTGACAATTACAAAGCAAAGCGGTTGGGAAAAATACTATTTCCCAAAAGAGGAATCTATGATTTGGAAATGAAAATATCTCCTGGAAACAATGAAGAAGTAAATTTCCAGTGGATTTGGTTAAAGTAATAATTCGAATCCCGGCTTCAGCTTTCGGGTACAATAAAAAAACACAAGCCCTCTTATCAACAATTGTTAATAACCACGGTTGAAACATAGTGAATACAAACAATTAAAAAACCATTGCAAAGATTTAATATTTATTTAACTTTGATTCATCAGGTGAGCGATAAAAGGCAGCTTTGAAAGTATGGAAATGGGAAAGTTACTTAGTTGAAACCGAAACATTTCAGACCGACCCTCGGGAAGGCTTACCGAAAAAGCCGAAGTTTGAATGAGACGTTCTGGAGTCAAAGTTCATTCAATCATCTGGAAGAAAATCCAGAAGTTCTTTCAAGATTGAGTCGTCAGGCAGAAGTAAAAATGGTTTCGGCTAAATTTACAAACTGCAGTGCGTTGAACGGATAAAACCGGAAAATGCAATTTGAAAATTAAAAAAAACGAAAGGATTTTTTAATGGACACTGTAAGACACTTCGTCCACGAAGATAAACCGGAAAGTCGAGTGGACTACTTGATGATTTAAGCCGTAAAAAGCTAAATCAAAAAGTAAAGGGTTCAACCAGCTTGAAAAAGTTGATGAGCCGGTCAGAATAACAGTAACCTGGCGCGAAAAACTATTTAGTTAGTTTTAAGTGAATGGGAGCTATTCGTAACAGAGTGGTTCCCATTTGTGTTTTTATCCTACTGAGTAAGAAGCATATTAACTTCGTCTATTTGAGATTAATTAGACCTTATTATTTAGTCTCATTACAAATTCTTAAGAAAAATTAAATTTTCTTAGAAAACGGGGTTACTATTTTACAATTATCAGAATTAATAAATAGGAAGGACGCTATTTTCCCTAAATTATTAAATCAATTTTTTACTAGTAAGGATCTTAGGAGACAATTTGTCTCCTTTTTTCTTTTACATGCGTTCAGGCATTTCTATTCCTAGTAAATTCATTCCTTTTTTAACTATTTTAGCTATAGTAGAAGACAAAATCAATCTAAAATTTTTTTGATCCGAATCAGGTTCCGAAAGAATGGAATGGTCGTGATAAAATTGGTTATATTCTTTAACAAGGTCATAACAATAGTTTGCAATTATTGCTGGGCTGTAACTGTCACCTGCTTCCTTAACTATTCCGGGGAATAACGTAATATTCTTCAGCAACTCTTTTTCCTTTTCAGAGAGTACAACGTTATTTAGTTGATTTATAATTTTTATATTGTTTTCTTCTGCTTTCCTTAAAACTGATTTAATTCTGGCATAAGTATATTGAATAAAAGGGCCTGTGTTTCCATTAAAGTCAATTGATTCATGAGGATTGAACATCATGTTCTTTCGCGGATCAACTTTTAATATAAAGTATTTTAATGCCCCTAAAGCAATCATTCTAAATGTTGACTCGGCTTCTTCCTCTGTTAAAGACTCAAGTTTTCCCAATTCAGCTGACATGTCTCGGGCAACCTGTATCATGTCATCAATTAAATCGTCGGCATCAACAACAGTACCTTCTCTCGATTTCATTTTACCCGACGGCAGTTCTACCATACCATAAGAAAAATGAAATAAATCCTTTCCCCAACCAAATCCAAGTTTATCTAACAAAACAGCCAATACCTGGAAATGATAATTCTGCTCATTTCCAACTACATAAACCATCTTATCAATAGAAAAATCATTATAGCGCATTTTTGCAGTACCAATATCTTGAGTCATATAAACTGAGGTGCCATCTTTTCTTAGAAGTAGCTTCTTATCCAAACCTTCCTCAGTGAGATCAGCCCACACTGAATTATCTTCCAACTGATAAAAAATGCCCTCGGAAACACCTCTTAATACCTCCTCCTTTCCAATAAGGTAAGTTTCAGATTCATAATAAATTTTATCGAAATCAACCCCAAGCATTTTATAGGTCTTGTCGAAGCCTTCATAAACCCATTCATTCATAGTCTTCCACAATTCAACAGTTTCTGCATCTTTGGCTTCCCATTTCAATAATAATTCACGGGCAGCCAACATTGAAGGAGCATTTTCTTCCGCCTCCTCCTTTGTTGCTCCATTCTCAACAAGCTTAGCTATTTCTTCTTTATAATGTTTATCAAACTCGACATAAAATTCGCCAACCAGATGATCACCCTTCATCCCAGAATTTTGTGGAGTTTTTCCGTTGCCCCACATTAGCCATGCATACATCGATTTGCAAATATGAATACCTCTGTCGTTTACAATATTTGTTTTTACAACCTTATTCCCATTCGACTTTGCAATTTCAGCAATCGAATATCCTAAAAGATTGTTCCGAATATGCCCTAAATGCAACGGCTTGTTAGTATTTGGAGAAGAATACTCTATCATTACTAATTTTGAATTATCTCCAGCCGGAACCGTTCCGTAATCACTTTTTTCATAGGCTTCCTTTAAATTAACCAACCAATACTCATTGTTTATTTCAAAATTCAAGAAACCTTTTATTACGTTAAATGACTCGATATACTCCACTTCATTTTTAATAAATACGCCAAGTTCTTCTGCTGTCTTCTCAGGAGATTTTTTTGAAACAGAAACAAAAGGAAAAACAACGAGCGTAATATCTCCACTTAAATCTTTCCTTGTATTATTGATCTGAATTTGATTCTTTGATGGACTAAATTGATATAGCTCATTTAATGCTTTAAGAGCAGCTTCATAAATTAATTGGTCAATTTTCATTGTAAATTTTTTTGGCGAGACAAAGATAATATTTTACTCTTCCTTTACGGGAATAACAAAAAAAAGCTCTGCCAAATGACAGAGCTTTTTCATTCTATATTATATATAACTTACTATTTTCTAACTTTTGCAACTTCGAACTCAGCTCTACGATTTTGCTTCCTGTTTTCCATAGAAGTATTTGGAACAGCAGGTTTACTTTCACCGTAATTATGAGTTACAATATATGCATTGTTAACTCCCTTCATTAACAAATACTTAACAACTGCCTGAGCACGTCTTTCAGATAACTTCATGTTGTAAGCATCTGTACCAATACTACAAGTATGTCCACCAACTTCAAGCTGGTATTCCTTACTTGAATTCAATTGAGATGCAAGTTTATCCAATTCTTCTTTTGCCGGAGCTTTCAAATCAGATTTATCGAAATCAAAATGAATTGTTTCAAGACTTGGAGCCAAATCCATCCAATCAGGACAACCATTGTTGCTTGCAGGTCCTGCTTCAGTTGGGCATTTGTCTTCACAATCTATTACTCCGTCACCATCTGAATCCAATGGACATCCATTCGCATCAACAGGACAACCTTTCGGGGTATTCGGACATTTATCTTTTGGATCTGGAACTCCATCTTCGTCAGTATCAGGACAACCTTTAAATTTAGCTAATCCAGGAACATCCGGGCATTCATCGTCTTTGTCTGGAATTCCGTCACCATCTCTATCCGGACAACCATTAAATTTAGGATCTCCTGGTTCATCAGGACAGTCATCTTTATAATCCGGAACACCATCACCATCTCTGTCAAGCGGGCAGCCATGTTCGTCAACAGCAACTCCAGGAGGAGTTCCAGGACACTTATCTTTTCTATCCGGAACACCATCACCATCAGAATCTTTAGCTGCACCAAAAGCAAACTCAATAATACCTGTAATTGTCAGGAAATCATCAGTTGTTGTAACAGGTATTCGAGGCTCAACGGTAGAAATCCTTGTACCTTCTGCGCCTGTTTTCCATCCTCCTTCAAGAAAAAGTGAAGTATTTTCACTAATAGGAAATTTAAATCCAACACCAACGTCCCAACTAAGACCATTATCCTGATTATCCCACATTATACCAGGTCCTCCATAAATGTATGGTTGAACTGCTGCTGTTTCAGAAAATATATATCCGTTATAAAGCTTATACCTCAGGTTAAGCGCCGGATTAACAAAATCCACACCTCCCTGACCAAAAGCAGCATCAGTTTTTAACATAATGTCAAATGAACTACCAAGATATCTGCTCAGATATACATCCCCCATAAAACTAAAATCAGTCGTATGGTTGTTGTGAGCAACACCAGGTCCTAGACCAACGGCCCACTTTTTTTCTGCATTTTGGGCTATAACACTTCCAAATACAAAAAATAGGCTTAAAAAGAAAAGAGTAAATTTTTTCATAGTTTTTAAGATTTATTTTCGCTTTTTTATTTTTTTGGGCAATTTATAAATTAATTATTATCTTTCAAAACGGCATTATACTTGAAAAGTTGTAATTCATCCGTTTTATTATTAACAAAATTAAACATTTCATTTATATAAAAAATCAAATACAAGAAAATTTGTTCACAATTATCGATATCGAAACTACAGGTAGTGTTTTTAAATACGGAAAAATAACAGAAATCGCAATTTTTCAACATAATGGACAAAAAATTACGGACTCTTTTTCAACGTTAATTAATCCTGAAATTGATATTCCGCAATTCATAACACGCCTGACCGGAATTTCTAATGAAATGGTTAAAGATGCACCTAAATTTTACGAAGTGGCTAAACAAATAATTGAATTAACTGAAGGTCGTACTTTTATTGCCCACAACGTAAATTTTGATTATTCTTTCATCAAAGAAGAATATAAGAGATTGGGGTATATTTTCAACAGAAAGAAACTGTGCACTGTTCAACTTTCTAGAAAATTGCTCCCAGGACACAGCTCGTATTCACTTGGGAAACTCTGTTCTGATTTAGGAGTCATCATTAGTGACAGACACCGTGCTGAAGGTGATGCACTAGCAACCGTAAAATTATTTGAAATTCTTCTTGAGAAGAATAGAATTTTGGGGGACTCTAAAACAATAAATAACCTGAAGCTATTCTAACTATTATTGTTTTACGATTCTGTTTCTATTTCAGAATCCTGTTCTTTCTCATCTTCTGAAAAATCGAGCAAATCTTTCTCTTGCAAAATATTATACCAAAGAATTACTTTTTTAATATCAGAAACATAAACTCTTTCTTTATCATATTCCGGAACAACCTTTTCAAAATACTTTTTCAGTTCGTTACCTGAAGATTTTGAAGAAATAGCACTGCCACCGTCTTCTTCTTCGTAAATCGATTTAAAAATATCCTTTAACGGCACATCTCCTGTTTCTGTATAAATTGCAATATCTTCAAGTGCCGAAACTTTAACTGTTGAGTAAACAGGTATTCGTTTTTGAGTTTCCAAAGACTCAACAATAATGTTATTTTTTGACTCGGCTATCAACTTAAAAAGTCCTGACTGCCCCGAGATTGATAATATTCCTTTTAACATGTTCAAATTTTTCGCGAATATACAATTTTTACATAATCTGAAAAATTTAAGGGTGCAGAAAGTCCAGTTGGTAAGAAATGCCAGCTTTCACCCATCTTCCGGGCTGCGAAACATTTCCAATATCAAAATATTTAATATTAAAAATATTACTAACCGCTAAAAACAGCTGACATTTTTTGTAATTGTAGTTCAACTTTCCGTCAAACAACCAAAATGGATCGTATTCAACTTCCCCTAAAGTATTTCCGTTTTCAAATTTTGCATAAGTTCCTTCCCTATCCTGAAAATTAACAGTGACGTTAACCGAAAGCATTTTAATAATGTTCTGATTTATTGACAAAACTAATTTGTGTGCCAAATTATCGAGAACATAGTTTGATATAAAATCACTATTTTCTTTTGAAAGATTGTTGTAAAAATAATTTAAGTAGATTTTGTTGGGAAACCCATTTCCCAAATATTTTTTTAATTCAAATTCCAGTTGTAATTCAGTTCCCATACTATTTAAACTGGTAAGATTTTGAGGTTGCCATAACTCATCATTCTCCATTTTAACCCAATCAATAATATTCTTTCCGCTTTGATAGAAAATGACCCATTGTCCGCTTACTAATTTTGAGTTGAATCTTACCCCACCTTCCAGCGCTGATGATTTTTCGGGTTTTAAATTAGCATTCCCAATATTTGTTGGTCCGGAATAGTACAAATCAGTAAAAGTTGGCATTCTCAGACTTGTATTGTATGAAGAAAAGACTTTGATATTTCTTGCAATCTGAAAGCTTATATCAAGCCCAGGAAACAAATTTAACCCCAGATTACTTTCATAGATATGATTACCTAGCAGGCCCGCCGAAATTGTCCAGTTATTATAAAAATAGGTATGTTCTAAAAAACCTGAAACATAATTCCGTGAGTCTGATTTCGTATATTTAGCATTTTCTCCTGACACTCTTTTAGGACGATCCATGTCATTTCCCAAAACATTACTCAAAATATTTTCGGATCGATATTCAACGCCAAATGCACTTTTTCCTGCAGACCATTGAACCCATGAATTCAAATTAATTCCGTAGGTATTTGTCAAATGATAATTGTGCGACAGGTACCAATCTGGAGGGTTATTCCTGAATAATTCAAATTTGTCATGATGATTTCTCCAGTAAATCACAGGCGTTAAATGAAATTTTGAGTTTGACTCCCATTTTACTGACGAAAATAGTGTCTTGGTTTCTTCATATTGATTAGGGTATTTAGGAGTATAAAAGCTGTTCGCACCAAACGCTTTTTCTGCATATCCAATTTGGGTAAGAAGTTTCCCTTTATCTGAATTTAATGAATTAGAATAAAACACATTCGAAAGTCCGTAATCTGTATTATCAATGTATCCTTTTGAACTGTTTCTGCTTACGGCAAACTGTTGATTAAGTTTTTTGCTATTAATAGCACCAAATAAACTCCCGTCAAAGTATCCGAAACTTCCTCCGCTTAAATCAAAATCGATTAGTGATTTTTCAGGGGTTCGGGTTACTATATTTAAAGCTCCAGAAAATGCATTTGGACCATAAACACGGCCGGCTGGCCCTTCAAGTACTTCAATTCTATCAATTTGATTTAAACTTACCGGTAAATTCAGATTGTGGTGTCCTGTTTGCGGGTCGGTTATATTAATGCCATTCAACAAAATAATAGTTTGGTCAAACGTTCCTCCCCTTATACTAATGTCAGCCTGGACTCCATTCGCTCCTCTTTGTCTAACGTCTACACCGGCAACATATTCGAGTAACTCCTGAACACTTTTCGCTGGAGATAATTTTATCTCATTCCTATTTATCACTGCAACAATTCGGGCAATTTGCGAGTAAAGTGCAGGAGAGCGTTGCGCACTGACCTCGACTTCATCTATATCAAACTGCATTTTAATTTCGGTTGTATCACTATCCGATGCTATCGATTTGTCCGGCACAGCTATTAAATAAGGAGTAAGCAAAACAGAAATGACAACCACTCTGTTTAGCGTTTGAAAAATAGAGTAACCTTTTCTTTTCCATCGACTAAAAATTAAACGTGCCGAAATGTATTTTTGAACTTTTTCGATTTTCATTCTAAAGATTTGTAGGATAAAAGTACAATATTAGGGGTTAATAACTTAATCATCCTATTTCGATGAATTATTTCACAAATATTTAAAACTGAATATTTTAGACGGTGGTTCAACAATCCTTTTAAATAATTGTTCACCACATTATAAAGAATTTTTATAAAGCATAGATAAAATCGACCAATAAAATACTGCAAAGTATTTTAAAAGAGTCACTCTTGACTTATATTTGTTTAGACAAATTAAAAATAAGGCACCATGACTCAAATTCAGTTTAACAACGCATTGCTAAGTTTAAGCGATAAATTACATTATTATGCTTTAAGCCTAACATCAGATTCTGAGAGAGCTGACGACCTTTTACAGGAGACCTTTCTTAAAGCTTTAACCTATCGCGACAAATTCACACAAAACACAAATTTCAAAGCATGGATTTATACCATCATGAAAAATACGTTTATTAACGACTATCGAAGAAACGTTAAAACAAAAAATACGTTTGATGGTTCAAATAACGATTTTCATTTGCTTTTTTCAAAAGACAAGGTTTATCCTGCTCCAGATTCATTTTACAGTTCAAAAGAAATAACCAAGTGTATTGATTCACTTGAAGATGAATATAAGGTTCCATTTACCATGTTTCTTGAAGGTTTCAAATACAAAGAAATTGCTGAGCAGTTAGATTTGCCTTTGGGAACCGTAAAAAGTAGAATTTTCTTTACAAGAAAAAAGCTTGAAAAAGCGCTGCACGAATATTCGGGCAACTAATAAAAACACATTCACAAATTCTCGATTAAAGATTCTCAACTTGAGAATCTTTTTTTTTACTTTTATAAAAAGTTAAACGCCTTGGAAAATATTGCGGTTTTTTTAGCAAATGGATTTGAAGAAATTGAAGCCGTTTCAATTATTGACGTCTTAAGAAGAGCTAATTTAGAAGTAACAATCATTTCAATTACTGGAAAAACGGAAGTGAAAGGTTCGCATAATATCGTAATTAATGCCGATCTGCTCTTTGAAGATGTAAATTTTAACAAAGTTGATATGATTGTCTTGCCCGGAGGAATGCCCGGTGCAAAAAATCTTAACAACCATGAAGGCCTAAAAAAACAAATCATACAATTTAATCAAGCAGGAAAACCCTTAGCAGCAATATGTGCAGCACCTTTGGTTTACGGTCAACTTGGCATCTTGAAAGGGAAAAAAGCAACTTGCTTCCCGGGATTTGAAGATTATTTGATGAATGCAAATATTACTAATTCAAAAACTCAGGTTGATGGAAATATTATTACAGGAAAAGGTGCAGGTGTAGCCATCGATTTCGCTCTTAAAATAGTAGAAATGCTAAGAGGAAAAGATATAGCCCAAGAACTTGCGCAAAGAATGATTGCCGATTAAGAATCTACATCTACTCTTCAACTCTTTACTTCTTGACTTAAAATTCCTATTTGCCTTTTTCTGCAATCCAATTCCTCGCATTCACGAAAGCCTGAATCCATGGTGCAATCTCATCTGACCTTCTTTCTGAAGGATAATATGCCCACTGCCATGGTTTAAATGCCCGCTCAAGATGCGGCATCATTACTAAATGACGGCCATCATCGGAACACAAAGAAGCAGCTGCGAAATGTGAGCCATTTGGATTTGCAGGATATTCGTCGTGACTGTATTTCATGGGAATATGATATTGCTGTTCGTTAAAAGGCAAATAAAATTTACCTTCTCCGTGTGCAACCCAAATTCCTAATTTCATTCCTGCCATATTTCCAAGCATTACCGAATTATTTTCCAAGATATCTACATTGAGAAAAGCTGATTCAAATTTACCGGACTCGTTATGCAGCATCTTTGGCTGAATACTATGCTCGGGATAAACCAATCCAAGTTCAACCATTACCTGGCAACCGTTACAAACACCTAAACTCAATGTGTCTTCACGCCGATAAAATTTTTCCAGGGCAATTCGAGCCTTTTCATTGTATTTAAATGCTCCGGCCCACCCTTTTGCTGACCCAAGAACATCAGAATTTGAAAAGCCACCTACAAAAACAATCATATTGATGTCTTCCAGCGTTTCCCGTCCAGAAATTAAATCTGTCATATGCACGTCCTTCACGTCCATTCCGGCGAGATACATCGCATATGCCATTTCACGATCGCCGTTCACTCCTTTTTCCCGAATTATAGCAGCTTTAATTCCCGAAGGTTTTCTTCGATTTAAAACGATATTGAAATCCGATGCTTTTCCGGAAAACTCTTTGAAATCATATTCAAGTTCCAGGTTTTTATAGTTTTTAAAACGCTCCAGCGCCAAGCCATTTTGGGTCTGCTTTCTGTCAAGCAAATATGAAGTTTTAAACCACAATTCGCGCAACGAATTAATATCAAAATCCACTTCAATATCCTGATTTTGAACTCTTATTTTACGATATGGGACAGGGAATCCTAACGAAATAAATTCAACATTATTCTCATTCAAAATACCTTTTACCTTCTCGTTATCAGCACATTGAATTACAACACCCGGATTTTCAGCAAATAATACTTTTACGATATCAGGTTCATTTAATCCGTTTACATCAACCTTCATCCCACCTTTGTTCTGACTAAAACACATTTCGAGTAATGTAGTTAATAATCCCCCCGATGAAATATCGTGCCCTGCCAGAATTAATTCCTCCTCAATTAAATGCTGGATGGTATTAAATGCTTTCACAAACTTCATTGGGTCTGCTACAGTTGGTGTAGTTTTTCCCAATTTATTGATTGATTGAGCAAATGCACTTCCTCCAAGCGCACGTTCTGTAAAAGATAAATCAATTAAAAGAATTTCTTTAGATTCGTCATTCACTAGAACTGGTTCAACAACTTTCTTTAAATCAGAAACTTCGCCAGAAGCTGTTATAATTACAGTTCCGGGCGCATAAACTAAATCATCTTTGTATTTCTGAGTCATCGACATAGAATCTTTACCGGTTGGGATATTAATTCCCAAAGCACAGGCAAAATCACTCGCAGCCTGAACGGCTTCATAAATCCGCGCATTTTCGCCTGGATTTTTTGCCGGCCACATCCAGTTAGCACTTAAAGAAATACTTCGAATATGATCACTTAACGGAGCCCAGATAATATTTGTTAATGATTCGGCAATTGACAAAACCGAACCTTTGGGAGCATCAACCAACCCGGCTACAGGTGCATGTCCGATTGTTGTTGCAAAACCTGATTTTCCTTGGTAATCCAAAGCAATTACTCCAACATTATTCAGTGGCAATTGCAATTTTCCGGCTCCCTGCTGTTTAGCAATCCGACCAGTTACAGAACGGTCAACTTTGTTCGTTAACCAGTCTTTACAGGCAACTGATTCTAACTGGATAACATTTTCTATTAGCGAATTAATTTGATTTACATCATATTCAAGCTCAGCAAATTCCGGTTTTATTGTCACATCTTCCAAAATCGTTTTAGGCGGATTTCCAAACATATAACCCAACTGCCAGTCAATCGATTTTTCGCCTGTTTCTGAGTTTTCAAAGGTGAACTGCATATCTCCGGTTGCTTCACCAATTTCGTAAATCGGCGCCCTTTCCCTTTCTGCAATCGTTTTCAACAAATCTACATGTTCAGGTTTCATAACAAGTCCCATTCTTTCCTGAGACTCATTACCAATAATTTCTTTTTGAGAAAGTGTTGGGTCACCCACTGGCAGTTTTGCTGTATCAATTTTCCCTCCTGTCGATTCAACTAATTCCGAAAGACAATTTAAATGCCCTCCCGCACCATGATCATGAATAGAAATAATCGGATTATCATAGGACTCGCTTAAAGCCCGAATTGCATTATATACCCTTTTTTGCATTTCAGGATTGGCACGTTGAACCGCATTTAATTCAATTGCATTTTCAAACTCGCCGGTAGCTACCGATGAAACAGCACCACCTCCCATTCCAATCCGGTAATTATCGCCTCCAAGTAAAATTACTTTATCTCCTTTTTCAGGTTCGTCTTTCAAACTATCCTTTTTATTACCAAACCCAATTCCGCCTGCCAGCATAATTACCTTATCGTAACCATATTTCTTGTGGTTTTCAAAATGTTCGAAGGTAAGTACAGAACCTGTAATAACCGGCTGTCCGAACTTGTTACCAAAATCACTAGCACCATTGGAAGCTTTTATTAAAATTTCTTCGGGCGTCTGATATAGCCAGTCACGTTCTTCAGTTGCCTGCTCCCAAGAGCGTTCGGCTTCGGTTCGTGGATACGAGGTCATATAAACTGCTGTTCCGGCAATAGGAAAACTTCCTTTTCCTCCACCGATTCTGTCGCGAATTTCACCTCCTGTTCCGGTTGAGGCGCCGTTAAAAGGCTCAACGGTCGTAGGAAAATTATGAGTCTCAGCTTTTAGGGAAAGAACTGTTTCAATGTCTTTTATTTCAAAAAAATCAGGTTTATCCTGTGTTTTAGGTGCAAATTGCTCAATTACAGGCCCCTGAACAAATGAACAATTATCTTTATATGCAGAAATAATTTTATTTGGATTTTCTTTCGAAGTCTTTTTAATCATTTGAAAAAGCGAAGACTCCATCTCTTTCCCGTCAATAACAAAAGTTCCATTAAAAATTTTATGTCTGCAATGTTCTGAGTTCACCTGTGCAAAACCATAAACTTCTCCATCGGTTAACGGCCTTCCCAGTTCCTTTGAAACATTATTTAAATAGTCGATTTCATCTTTGCTTAAAGCCAAACCTTCCTGTTCGTTGTATGCTGCAATATTTTCGATATTCAAAATCGGGTCGGGCTTTTTATTGACAGTAAAAATATTTTGGTCCAAATTATGATACAATCGCTGCAACATTGGATCGTACTCCGCACTTTCATCGTCCACACAAAAATATTCTTCAATTCTCAGAATACCACCAATACCCATATTTTGAGTTATTTCTACAGCATTGGTACTCCAGGGTGTAAGCATCTCTTTTCTTGGTCCAACAAACCAACCATCAACCAATTTTGACGAGATAAACTCCGATTCTGAAAATAACCAGTTCAGTTTTTCGATATTTTCCTGATTAATTGAATTTGCAGAATGAACTGCGATAATACTGTTGTTCCGGGTTTTGAAAAATTGAATCATTTTGCAGCGAATTAGTTATAAATGGAACATGTTTTAAAACACGCCACAAAGATAAAAAATAATAAACCGTGGCAATCTGAAGTTATTATGAATAGGCGGTTAGTTTTCAACAAAGCATAAGTTAAAACCGGATTTATTCTGCTTAAAATAACTTTTTATTCTTTACTTTGAAATCAAATTATTTTTATATGTATCGCTATTTAATTATTGGTTTATTGATAATTGCTACTTCGTGCAACATACAAAAGAAGTTACAGAGAACATATATTGGAGAGCCGGAGGCAATTTTACCGGCAAAATTTGGATATCCGAAAGCCACTTTAGACCGCAACGGTGAAAAAGTTTTGGTTTATGAAATTGTTAAAGATTTAAAAAGTACCGAAATACAACAAGGTAAGCTTACACTGGATCCGGTGGTTTCTCCTATGGTTCAAAAAACCGAACGATATTATTTCACCATTAAAAACGGTACAATTACCAATATAAAACTAGAAGAAGAATATGAACGATAGGTGATTACATTTTATCTTTAAAAAAATAAATCGAGTTTAAAGAATTTTTATAGTTTTGCACTCACGTTTTTTGAAAATTATGCCCAGATGGTGGAATTGGTAGACACGCAAGGTTGAGGGCCTTGTGCCGGTTACGGTGTGCAAGTTCGAGTCTTGTTCTGGGCACAAAAAGAGAGTTAAGTCAACTCTCTTTTTTAATCATTGCTATGATGAAGTTACCTCTGCGTTTTTCCAACATCATAATAATCATGCTCTTTCATGTCCTGGTAGTTTCATGTCATCTGAATAAACCAGAAAGCAAAAAAATCGATCGTTTATCGCTTATTAACCGGCACAATGTTACTGTAAATTCATTCGATACCCTAACCTCGCTTTCCATTGGCAACGGAAAATTTGCATTTACCGTTGATGCAACAGGGTTGCAAACTTATCCTGAAAACTATAAAAATGGAGTTTGTCTCGGAACGATGTCGGAATGGGGATGGCACAGTTTTCCAAATACTGAAAATTACCGTTTAGAAGAATCATATGAATATTACCCGGTTGAAGACCGACAAGTTCCGTACGCCGTTCAATTGAACGAACCTTTACGCAAAAAAAATGCGGGCAACTATTTCAGACAAAATCCGCATCGGTTGCATCTGGGGATTATTGGATTTGAACTGTATTCCAATAGTGGTTCTGCCGTTAAAACCAATGAAATAACTCAGATTTCGCAGAAATTGAATCTTTGGGAAGGGGCGATTAAAAGCTCTTTTCGCGTGGAAAATAACATTGTGACTACCAAAACCATTTGCCACCCGGAGAAAGATTTAATCGGAACAACCATTAAATCTTTACTTTTAAAAGAGAAAAAAATAGGGATAAAAATACGTTTTCCCTACCCTTCCGGGAATCATACCGACGACGGAGTTAATTGGGAAAACTCTGAAAAACACCATTCAGAAATTATAACACAGAATAAACGCAGCGCTGTTTTTATGCACACCATCGATTCAATCCGATATTTTGTAAAGTTTACCTGGACAGGCAACGCAAGCTGGATTCAAAAAGAACCGCACTATTTTGTGTTGATGCCGGCAACAAACAACAATAACTTTTCATTTACGGCAGAGTTCAACCCAGTCAATAATTTTTCAGGGGATTTAAATTTTGAAGACGTGCGAAAAAGCACCGTTAAAATGTGGAAAAACTATTGGGAAACAGGTGGTGCAGTCGATTTCTCCGGAACAACCGATCCGCGAGCTTTTGAACTTGAACGCCGCATTGTTCTTTCGCAATATCTTGAACGCATTCAGTGTGCAGGAGAAATGCCGCCTCAGGAAACAGGGCTTACTTTTAATAGCTGGTTTGGGAAGCCGCACCTCGAAATGCACTGGTGGCATGGAGTTCACTGGGCTTATTGGAACCACACCGCGTTGCTGGAAAAAAGTTTAAACTACTACTCGAACATCTTTGAAAAAGCAAAACATAAAGCTGAGGTTCAAGGATATAAGGGAGTACGCTGGCCCAAAATGACAGACCCGAATGGAGGAGATAGTCCGTCGGGGGTTGGAGAATTTTTAATCTGGCAACAGCCCCATTTTATTTATTACGCCGAACTAATGTACCGGGAACATCCGGATAGTTTAACACTAAAAAATTATTTGCCACTGGTTGTTGCAACCGCTGATTTTATGGCCGATTTTGCACGATGGGATGAAAAAAACCAGCGATTTATTTTAGGACCTCCTTTGATCCCGGCACAGGAAAGTCTTGAAAAAGAAAAAACATTTAACCCGCCATTTGAAGTTGCATACTGGCACTGGGGATTAACAACTGCTCAGAAATGGTTATCAAGGTTGAACTTAACACCAAATCCCGACTGGCAGGCGGTTATTGACGGGCTGCCACCTTTTGCGCAAAAAGACAGTTTATACCTGGCAGCTGAAAGCGCTCCCGATTCTTATGAAAATGAGCGCTATTACTCGGATCATCCAATGGTTTTAGGCGCTTTTGGAATTTTACCTGGAACAGTTGCTTTGGACACAACAATAATGAAAAACACCTTTGATTACATTGATAAAAATTGGAATTGGCCGCGAACCTGGGGTTGGGACTATCCAATGGCAGCCATGTGTGCAACCCGTTTGGGGGAACCGGAACAGGCCGTTAATATTTTATTAAAAGAGGTTCAAAAAAATACTTATCTGAAAAACGGACACAATTACCAGGGAGGCCGGTTAACCATTTATCTTCCTGGAAACGGTGGATTACTTACTGCAATAGCAATGATGTGTGCTGGCTACGAAGGGAATACAAAACCCAACTCCGGATTTCCGGAAAACTGGAATGTACAATGGGAAAACCTAAAACCTGTTTTCTAATTCATCTTTTTATTACCTCTCATTTTTATTAGTTCGAAAAAACAAGCGTAAAATAATTGTTCTCGGGGCTGGGATCGTTGCAGTATAATTGCAAAAGATCTCAAAAAAGACACAAGTTACAAGCATCAACTTTAATTCTGAATCATTTTCAAAACTTCATTCTCATCTCAACATTAAAACTACAAAGCCAATTCCAGCATACCCGATTTTAGACAGAGGATTTATCAAACTATGGTGTAAATAAGCCGGAAACAGCAATTAAGCAATAGGGAACTTTCGCGTATATTTCTAAATATATTGAAGAAAGAGGGGTAAAATGCACCCACTCTTAACTTCAATAAAATGTTATCCGCGTGTAAAATAAATTAAAAATTCATCGTTCCCTTTTTGGTCAATCCAATGAAGTATTCCAATGCTGGTTGCTTTATCGATGATTGGTGCAGTTAAAAAGGGAGCCTTTAATAAATAGATATCTTCCGGTTCCAGTCTTTTTAAATCTGCCAGAACCTGATTAACCGGTTGCTCTCCCGCAGCTAGCATTTCAGATGCATTCAGCTCCTTTTTTATTTTTACTTCCGAAAACCATTCGGGTTTGGCATAATTGTATTTTATACCTGTTTCTCCTTCAAATATTTCCTGGCCTACTTCTTTTCGAAGCCGGTTAATCAGTTCTTCTGTTTTTATGTTCCCGATTGCTGCAGCTTGTTGAAGTGTTGCAATTTTTGCCACCGTCCGCCTCAAAACCGGATTCTTCAGCTTTTTGAACGCCGGAGCGATTTCAATTAAAATTTCTTCCAGCTGCGGATAGTTTTCGATAAGCTCAAGAACCTTTGTTTTTGGTGTTATTATAAGTGTATTCATTTTATTCCGGAGTTTTTCATTTTTACTTTATCATTTATATGACAAGATTCGTTGTTCACCTTCCAGTGCCCTGTATCCGGTTAAATCCTGGGAAACTTCCAGTGTTCCAATATATTCACCGGCCTCATTTCGTAAAGCAAAATATTCAATATGAATCATTTTTCCTTTCATATTTATCCAGAAAGGAGCCCTGTTTTGTGTACCACTCTTAAAATCATTCAGAATTTTATCGACAATATGCGCACTTGCCGGCGGATGACAGTGACGAACATCGCGGTTCAATATTGCCCTGTTTCGTTGAAAAATGCGGTCGGCGCTTTGCGAAAAATATTTTACTTTATCATTTCTGTCGACAAAAGTGATGTCAACCGGCATTGTATTTAAGATAGCCATCAATTCTTCAGCGGTAAAACTACCTGTTGGAAGTTGAATGTTGCCACCTTCCTTTTGCTGTACATTAATATTTTCGGGTTCGATCCCGGCAGGCTTCCACTCGGTTTGCGGATCGTACAAACAATAACCAATTTCAATGGATTGCTTTTGAATTTCGTACCAATCTCCATCGGCTAATGTGTCCATCAACATGGGGAAAAGAATCTCCTCTTCTTTGATGGTCATTTCAAAAACACCCTTTAATGCAGGCAGCAAAATAATTTGTGCAGAAGCTTCAAAATCCTCTTTGGTTAAATCAGGTGTTTCAAGAATTTCCAGGCTACCTTTAATCAAATCCCTGATTTCGTCGTGTTTTCCCCACATCACTTTTGGAGGGCCGGTAATTCCAGCCTTTTCCAGATACGGAAAAATCAAATACTCTTTTCGCTGATAGTGTTTATCCACATCCATCAACTGGTTAAAGGCGCTTCGAAGAGATAAAATCACATCATTAAAATCGTTCCTGGCAACATAACCGATGGATAAAATCTGTTCGGTTGTTAGGTCTGAAAGCCGTTTCAGAACCTTATTTTCCTGTATTAGCACATCTACCGGATGACCGTCGGGAATCGATTTGGATGCCGATAAATCGACAGTTCCGCGCAAAACAGCAGAATGCGCATCGCAAAGCCTTAAAACCTCATCTTCGGGTAATCCCTCCGAAATCAATTCCTGCTCCACTTCCACCACTTCGCCATATGGAATATTGCTAAGACTATGCAACAATTCCTGTCTTACAGTTTCCTTTGAATCTCCCTCGTGAAGTTTCAGAATCAACGATTTTAGCTTTGATTTTCTGAACTTTGAATTATCGATATGTTCACTCATGACTTTTATTATTTAACTTGAATGATTGTTAAGTAATGCACCGCCCTATAAACAGGGCGATGCATACTACCACTCCCTTCAAACCAACTATACTTATTTATCTTCTTTATCTATGCTCCATCCAAATTTCAGCCCGAAAACAAACCAGGCCAAAGCAACAGTTCCGGCAGCAAAAATGGTATCGCCAAAAACCCGCATCCATTTAAATGTATTCATATAAGGTTGCTGCATGAATTCCGCTGAACGCGCATACCACAATCCTTCTTTTACACTGGCAACAGTTTGTGCCAGACCAACGGGTAAAACGCTCAGCAAAACCATTGCTGCCAAACCAATGTTGATGCTCCAGAATGCAAATTTCATCGGGCGGTCTTTCCATTCGGATTCCTTGTCCATGTCGCGCAGTACAAAAAGCATTAAACCAATTCCCAACATGCCGTAAACACCAAATAAAGCGGTGTGCCCATGAACCGGTGTAGTATTGAGGCCCTGCATATAATACAATGCAATTGGCGGATTGATAAGGAAACCAAAAATACCAGCACCCACCAGGTTCCAGAAAGCAACCGCAATAAAACTATAGATAGGCCATTTGTAAGCTTTTATCCAATCAGTGCTTCTGCTTACCCGTAAATTATCAAAAGCTTCAAAGCCCATTAACACCAGCGGAACAACTTCGAGTGCGCTGAAAGAGGCTCCAAGCGCCATAACCGCAGTTGGCGTTCCTGTAAAATAAAGGTGATGGAAGGTTCCTAAAATACCTCCCGAAAGAAATATGATGGTTGAAAACAGCACCGCTGTTGTTGCGGTTGCCGCCTTAATAATTTCAAGCCTTACAAAAAGAAACGCAACTACTACTGCCGCAAACACTTCGAAAAATCCTTCCACCCAAAGGTGAACTACCCACCAACGCCAGTATTCAGCAATGGCTAGATTGGTTTGTCGTCCCCACATTAAACCGGCACCGTAAAAAGCTGCAATTGCAACCGTGGAAATCAAAAACAGAACCAGCAAATTCCGATTCTCAGACTTTTGCTTCAGAGCAGGATAAATCGCACGCCCCATCAGTAAAAGCCAAATTATTAACCCGACAAACAAAAACAGCTGCCAGAACCGGCCCAAATCAACATATTCGTACCCCTGATGCCCGAACCAGAAGTTCGTTATTAAACCCAGCTTTTGCATCACGCCCATCCATTGTCCGACAAGCGAACCAACCACAATAACCAACAATGCAAGAAACAGAAAATTTACCCCCAGCCGTTGAAACTTAGGTTCGACTCCTGAGATTGCCGGAGCATAATATAACCCTGTAGCCAGCCACGATGTGGCAATCCAGAAAATAGCGATTTGAATATGCCATGTTCTGGAGACAGAATAAGGCAGCCATTTCGACAATGGAATTCCGTAGAACGCCTGCCCTTCAACACCATAATGTGCAGTAACTACTCCCATAATAACCTGCACCAGTAATAATGCCGAAACAATCCAGAAATATTTTACCGTAGCTTTTTGTGAAGGTGTCTGCTTTTCGTTTTTTAATGGAAATACCAGCGGCGCAGCTTCTCCTTCTTCGCGCCGTTTTGCATAATAAAGAACCATTAATCCAATTCCCGCCAAAAGAATAATTACACTAAAACCTGTCCATAAGTGTAACGATGCTGTTGGTTCATTTCCAACTAATTTCTCTGCCGGCCAGTTATTGGTATAAGTAACATCGGAATTTGGCCGCTCGGTAACGCAAGCCCACGAAATCCAAAAGAAAAATGCGTTCAGCTTCTCTACCCGTTCTCCGCTCTTTAACGAATTTTCGGGGATACTGTAGGCATCTCTTAAATCGGCCAGTTTCGGATCGTTAGTAAACAGTCCTCCATAATATTTACTGTTGTCGGCAATGGCTTTTGCCCGCACACTTGAAACCGTTAGTGTTTTTGTTTGGGCATTGTAGCTATTCTTTCTTAAATCTTTTTGTAATAGCACTTTTAATGAGGCCTGTTTTTCTTCGGTTAACTTTTCAAAAGGTAGATTTTCGGTTTGGAGGGCAAGTTCATTCAAAATAAAAACGGCTTCCTTGTGTAACCAGTCGGCGCTCCAGTCAGGAGCCTGGTATGCACCATGTCCCCAAACTGTTCCCAGTTCCTGGCCTCCCATCGACTGCCATACATTTTGTCCATCTTTTATATCTTGTCCAGTAAAAAGTACAGCACCGTCCTCCGAAACCACCTTATCAGGAATGGGTGGTGCCTGACGATAAATTTCTTTACCAAAATAAAGAAGCACTCCAAACGAAATCAGCATAACGGCTATAAAGCCAATCCACAAATTTTTAGTTTTCATTTATCTAGTTTTAGGTGAATAATCTCATCAGGCAAGTTTTAAAGCTTTGGGAAAAAGAATATTGTTTTCAAGATGAACGTGTACATGCAAATCATCTTCAAATTGTTCCAGCATTTTAAAGGCTACTTTATAAGTATTACATGCATCGTCAGGAATCTGGTAACCCGAAGTCATCCTGTTTATCTCATCCATAGCACCGCCTGCAAAATCATGCTCTTTAAACATTCTGGTTATTTCCGAAACGATAATTGTTACCGCATTTTCAGAATGATTCGCAATTGCATCTTTAATGGCTGGAAACAATACTTCCTCTTCGTTTTTCAGATGTTGAAGCAATTCGGTATTTATCTCGTTAAATAACTGCGATACCTTTATAAGCTCCGGATAATTATCGCCATGGACCCTGGCAATTTTTTCGGTGTAAAATACCAGTTCCGGTAAATTTTTCAGAACGAATTTATGATGCGTATTTACAATGTAGTCTGCAAGAAAAGCCAAATCCCAGTTCATAAAATTCATGAACTCATTCTGCGGCCCTTCCTCTATTTCCAAAATTTCTTTTTCAAGCAGAATTGCATCGATATTTTTCTCTTTGCATGCTTCTGAAAAAGATTGCTTTCCTCCGCAGCAGAAATCAATTCCAGCCTTTTTAAATAGCGCCGATGTCCTGAAATCGTTTGCAACAATCTCTCCTACTGTTAGGTTACGAAACCTTAACTGTTCCATCTTTTCTAAAATTAATGTTGTAATTCCGGTACAAATATATAAAATTATTTCATCAGAAGACTAAAAGGTCTCTTAGTGATTGCATTTTTTATTAATTTTGCAGATATATTTAAAACGAAAGAGGGAACGTGTTTAAGAAAGAAACCGAATATGCTTTAAGGGCACTGGTTTACATTCAGTTACAAAATAATGCAGAACGCAGGCCGGGAATAGCAGAAATTGCCAGCGAAATTGAAACGCCACAATCGTTTACAGCAAAAATTTTACAGCGACTCGTTAAACAAGGATTTATTCAATCAATGAAAGGGATAAACGGAGGCTTCTTTTTCGATCCTGCCAACGATGATTTGCCATTGAGAAATGTAATTGTTTCGATTGAGGGAGATTCGCTTTTCCGGGGGTGTGGCTTCGGCCTAAAACACTGCGATGAAAACAATCCCTGTCCGCTACATTACGAATATGCGCCAATTCGAGATGGAATTAACAAACTGGTTGCCGAACAAACGATTCAAAGCCTGGCAAAAAAATATTCGGATAATAAAAATTTTACACTCAGCAGAGCTAATATAAGTTCAAAATAACAATCTGTTTCTGTTTCAATTAGCTTCTATTAAATAATCCATAATAAGTTAAACATTGAGAAGCAGAATTTTCAGGTCTTTTTTATTTTTGTGCCATGGAAATATTTTTTGGAATTGCAGTTGGATTATTTTTAGTGGCCGGGATATTTATCCTGGTGCGGGTAAATAAAAAAAGAGAGAATACAGAGGTTGTACAAAAAGTATCAACACCTGCTGTAGGTTGTTGTGGCGCACACGAAGTTTGCGATTTCGACGAGATTAAAGCGGATTCAACGATTATTGAATATTACGATGATGAAGAACTGGACGAATATAAAAACAAAGACGAAAAGGCATACAGTGACAGTGAAATTGATCAGTTCAGGGATGTTCTTTACACGTTAAACCAGCATGAAATCAGGCACTGGCTGTTAAGCATCGAACGGCGTGAGATAAATTTACCTGCAATATTAAAAACTGAAGCACGGACACTGATGGCAGAAGCTTAGTTTATTCTTCCCAGTCCAACAAACGTTTTTCCCCTTTTAGTTGCTGAATTTCAGTTATCTCTTGCGAAACTTCTACAACTCCTTTGTAATTGCCATGTTTATTGCGAACCGCAAAATACTGAATCAACAGTTTTTGTCCTTTCATTTCAATCCAGAAGCTGGCCGAATCTTTGGTCCCATTTCTGAATTCTTCAACTATCCGATGAACAACGTGCACACTTTCCGGCGGGTGACAATTATGCACATCGCGGCCGATAATTGACTTTGTTCTCGGGAATATTCGTTTTTTGGGAGTAGAAAAATAAGCTACTTTATTGTTTTCATCCACAAAAGTAATGTCAACCGGCAGATGATTAAACAGTAAAATAATTTGTTCCAGACTCAAATATCCGGTTTCAAGACTAATTTTTTCAGAAACATTTTCGACTTCCGGTTCAAAGTCTTCTTTTAAATTGAGTTGATAAAAAGGAAATCCGATTTCAACCGCTTCTTCAAACAATCGATTTAAAATATTCTCAGGAATGATTTCTTCTACCAAAGGATACAGAATTCGTTCTTCCCTGAATTTTATCGCATACATATTAAAAAATAGATCTCCTATGTACCGGTTAAATTGTTTCAACCCAAAATCAGAACTTTCCAGCTCTTCAATTGAATTTCGAAGGTTTCGTTTTATATCGTCATGAAACGACCACATGACCGACAAACACCGAAAATCGGGGACGTATTTTTCGATAACCGGAAAAAGTATGTTTTCTTTTATGGAATAATACTGATTAAATTTCTCCAGTTCCACCAACTTCTCGTTCAGCAGAGTTTTTATCTCTGCTTTTCCTTCGTCCTGGTTTAACTCTTTTAGCAGCGGTTTAATACTTTTAAGTTTTTCATCCAGAAAACGGTCATTCTCGACAAGACACCCCAAAAAGCTTTCCCTTTTTGGCGGCACATAAGGATATTCTGAAATAGTTTTAAACAAAAGGTTAATCAGTTTATTTAAACCTTTCTTCAATTCCGTCATCGGAATTTCCATTAAAACCAGCCTGTCAACCAGGTAAACAATATCGGAGGGAACAACCGAATTGATTAGTTTCCGGTTATATTCAACAAGCTTGCTTAATTGCTCGCCTTTTAATATTCCATCAAACAATATCAGTAATTTCGATATCCTTCTTTCTTTATGATTTGTAAACTCTGACATAATGATGTTTTGGACTTTACAAGATTAGTTTAATACATAAAGGTAGTACAGTTTTATATATTATTTGCTACTGCAAATTATTTGTCTGCCTTTGCCAAAAATGAAAATATATTTACTTTCACTGCCTCTAAAAAAAATGCAACTAAAAAATCAGCATGAAAAAGATTTTGTTTTTTATTACACTAAGCGTGTTTAGTTCAGCTATTCTCGCCCAACAGGATAAAAAAGCTCTTACACACGAAGATATTCTGAAATGGAACAGAATTACGTCAACCAGTATTTCCAATAGCGGTGAGTTTATCGTTTACCAGTTGGAACCGTGGAAAGGCGATCCTGTTTTAAAAATAACAACACCTAAGGCAAAGGAACTCGCTACTTTTCCATGTGCAACAAATGCTCAAATAACTGCTGATTCACGATTAGTTGTTTTTACCATCAAAACACCTGAAGATACCATTCGGGAACTTAAATTGAAAAAGACAAAAAAAGAGAATATGCCCAAAGACAAACTGGGTATTTACAATGTGTCGAAAAATACAACGGATACAATTTCGGAGTTCGTTTCGGTGAAAATACCGGAAGAATGGACCGGCTGGCTTGCATGGCAAACAGAAGCCCCAAAAGACACTACAAAGAAGGAAAAACCTGGAAATGAAGAAAAAGTATATCCACTTTTTATAAGCAACACTGAAACAGGAGAAATAAAAGAAATTCCCAATGTAAGCGATTATGCGCTTGCTGAAGAAAAAGAAGTTCTGGCATTTATCTCGCTGGGAAAAGACAGCACATTTGATGCTGGTATTTATGTTTACAATCTTCGTGAAAATTCGGAACAAAAAATAAAGAATGGTGACGGAGATTTTAAAAAGCTCACTTTGAATAAAAGTGGCAATAAACTGGCGTTTCTTGGAGATGAATTAAAAGAAAAGAAAAGGGATAAGGAATACAGTTTGTATTTATGGAATGGAGCAGACACAGCAACTTTGGTTGTTGAGAATACCAGTTCTGTATTTCCTGAAAATTATGAAATTAGCGAAAACGGGCGGTTAACATTTTCAGATAACAGCAAACGCCTGTTTTTTGGAACTGCACCTAAAAAAGCACCAAAAGATTCAACCATTCTTGAGGAAGAAATTCCGGTTCTGGACGTATGGCACTGGAACGAAGAGGAGTTAATGACCGTTCAGTTAAATAACATTAAACAGGATTTAAAAAAGTCTTACCTGGCCGTTTTTCACATTGATAATGAAAAGACAGTGCAACCTGAAACGAAACAATTCAGCCGGGTAAAGCCAATAGCCAAAGGTGATGAAGACCAATTACTGGCCTGGTCCAGTCATCCGTATGCTGTACAAACCATGTGGGAAGGTAGCCCGGAACACAATGATTTCTATCTGGTTAATATTAATTCGGGTGAGGCTAAAATGATAAAAAAAGATGTTCGTGCCACGCCTGAAATTTCGCCCAAAGGGAAATATGTATATTGGTATAATGCATTAGACACAACCTGGAATACATGGAATATTGAGAGTGGCAAAGAGAATAAAATAACTGTTCCACAAGAAATTCAGGTTGCCGATGAGTTGAATGACATTCCTAATCCACCGGATTCGTATGGAATTGCAGGGTGGTCAGAAAACGATGAGTTTATTTTCATTTACGATCGGTTTGATATGTGGAAAGTTAATCCGGCTGACACAGAAAAACCGGTTAATCTTACTAAAAACGGCAGGCAAAATAACATTAGTTACCGTTTGATAAGGTTTGAGAAGAAAGACGATGAAGGAATTAATTTAGATGAAATACTTTATTTAAAAGGACACAATGAGGTTACCCGCGCTGACAGTTATTTTGAACGAAACATTAAAAAGGATAATCAGCCAAAAGAAATTCTGACCGGTAAATTCAACCTGTCAACACCTCAAAAAGCAAAAGATGCAGAAGTTGTTGTATTTACCAAAGAAAATTTCGAAACCTACCCAAATTTACTGGCAACCAATTTGAATTTTAAAAACCCGGTTCAAATCAGCGATGCAGCGCCCCAGCAAAACAATTTTCTCTGGGGAACAGCCGAACTCGTTTCGTGGACTTCGCTCGATGGCCGAAAATTGGAAGGAACCTTGCACAAACCTGAAAATTTTGATCCTGCAAAGAAATACCCAATGATTGTTAATTTCTATGAAAAGAACTCACAGGAATTGTACAGTTACCGGATGCCCGAAAATCACCGTTCCACCATCGATTATCATTATTACACCAGTAACGGTTACATCGTTTTTAATCCCGATGTTTATTATAAAACAGGTTATCCGGGGGAGGATGCATTTAATTGTGTAATGCCCGGGGTCACTGCTCTAATCGACCAGGGTTTTGTTGATGAGAAACACATTGGAGCACAGGGGCATAGTTGGGGAGGATACCAGGTAGCTTACCTGGCAACACGCACCAATTTATTTGCTGCCATTGAATCTGGTGCTCCGGTTGTAAACATGTTCAGCGCTTATGGAGGAATTCGCTGGGGTTCGGGATTAAACCGTTCGTTTCAGTATGAACACACCCAAAGCAGAATTGGGAAATCGATCTGGGATGCACCGTTGCGATATCTTGAAAACTCACCGTTGTTTACCCTCGATAAAATAAATACTCCCATCCTGATTATGCACAACGATGATGACGGCGCTGTTCCTTGGTACCAGGGAATTGAGTTTTTTATCGGATTACGAAGACTACAAAAACCGGCTTGGTTACTCAATTACAACGAAGCCGACCATTGGCCGTTAAAAGTTCGTGACAAAACCGATTTTCAAATTCGCATGGCCCAGTTTTTTGATTATTACCTGAAAGAAAAACCAATGCCAAAATGGATGAAGGAAGGAATTCCGGCGGTTGACAAGGGAATTGATTTGGGTTACGAATTGGAGGAAAAATAAATTAGTGTACTTCTAATTTTCAGGAACATAATCACGGGAAAGTTAACACCTTTGCTTTTTACCAATCGAGCCTCCAAAAGAAATCGATTCGTCGGGGCGTGTTCGAGTTTTTCGAATGATGCACAAAAACCGTCTTAAAAATTGAAGACAACTAATGATTAATTGCTTGGTAAAACGATTAATTGATTTAGTCTCCCAACTCCTTCATCCTGAATTTCTCCCCTTTGGCCGGCGTATGCTCCTTTATCATTATTTCTTCCATCTTTTGTATAATTTCAGAATGATCTCCTGAAATATCATTCTGCTCCTCAATATCCGAATCCAAATCATACAACTCCAGCTTCATATTTCCATTCTTAATATTCTTTCTTATCCCTTTCCATTTCCCCATACGAATAGCCTGCTGTCCATCCAACTCAGGAAATTCCCAATACAAATAATCATGAGGATGCTGTTCTTTGCCAAGCATTGTGGGTAAGAAACTTATTCCATCGGAATTTTCTGGTACCGTAATACCGGCTATATCGCAAAGCGTTGGCATTACATCATAAAACGCCGAGATATGTTCTGAATTCGTACCCGGCTGAACATGCCCCGGCCATGAAACAATCATCGGAACACGAATGCCACCTTCATAAACAAATCCCTTGCCTCTCCCCTGCTCACTTCTGAACGGGCGGGCGCTGTCAAACCATGGCGAATCAGTTCCTCCATTGTAAGTTGGCCCGTTATCGGAAGTAAACATAATGATTGTATTTTCATAAATACCAAGATCTTTTAACTGCTGAACCAGTTTCCCTACATTTTCGTCGAGATAGGAAACCATTGCTGCATATGCAGCATGTGGATATCGTTGAGGGAAATAGCTTTTTTCACCCAAATATGGACTTTCATCACCAAATTTTTCGACATAATAGTCAATCCAGCGTTGCGGAGCCTGAAGCGGAGTATGTGGAAGCGGTGATGCCCAGTACATAAAGAATGCTGAATCTTTATTCTCCTGAATAAAATCGGTCATTGCATCGAACATCACATCACAGGTATAATTCTGCAAACTGAATTTCTTATAGCTTGAAATATCGAAAGGATCAGCTCCCTGCTCTAGTTTGGTATTGGGTGCAACTGTATCATTACCAAGATACAGACGATGTTCGTTTTCATAAAGATGAACCGGAAAATAGGTGTGCGCCATACGCTGGCAATTAATTCCTGTAAAAAAATCAAAACCCATTTTGGTAGGAATACTGTTTGTATTGGGTGCTCCCAATCCCCATTTTCCAACCATCCCGGTTTTATAACCTGCATTTTTCAATATTGAAGCAATTGTAGTTGTGCCCTTTTCTAACGGACGCTGTCCTTCTAGAGTTGAGTCTTTTACCATTGCTTCGTAATTCCACACCTCACCACGCTCAGCCCATTCGTCATTTCCTCTTATTTGAGAGTGTCCTGTATGTTTTCCGGTTAACAATACACAGCGCGACGGGGCACAAACCGGAGCTCCGGCATAATGCTGCGTAAAACGCATTCCTGTTTCCGCCAGTTTATCAATGTTTGGGGTTTCTATTTTTTGCTGGCCATAACATCCCAAATCGCCATAACCCAAATCATCGGCAAGAATAAAAATGATATTTGGCTTTTTTGACATTTGTTCATCTTTATTTGCAAGATTGGAAGAACAGCTATGAAGTAGTATTATTGAGAAAATCAATAAGCCAATATTCCGGAAACGATTTTTTATTATCATCAATATTAAATTCAAAAATTACTTACTCATATTAACCGCCCAATCGGGGAAAACAGAAACATCGACATCAAAAACAATTGTTCCCCAGAAATACATAATTAAAGTTGCAATTATTACTCCACACATATTCAGCAGAATACCGGTTTTTACCATATCTTTTACCTGAAGGCGATTAGTGCCAAAAACAATGGCATTTGGGGGTGTTGCCACCGGAAGCATAAAAGCAAGCGAAGCAGCCAAAGTAGCCGGTATCATCAACAGCAACGGATTAATTTTTATGGTCGTTGCTAAACCAGCAAGAATAGGCAAAATCATTTCGGTACTGGCAACATTTGACGTTAATTCTGTTAAAAATGACATTAAGGTAACCACTGCAAACGTGAGAACAATCGGATTTACGTGCGATAATCCAACCAGTTCCTGCCCAAACCAATTAGAAAGTCCTGATTTTGTAAATGCTTCTGCGAGCGCAAATCCTCCGCCAAATAAAATAATAATTCCCCATGGAATTTTCTTTGCCGTTTCCCAGTTCATTATCCGTTCACCCTTTTTCTCCCTGGAAGGAATTAAAAATAAGATAATCGCAATAAAAATGGCAACAGTTCCATCGTTAATATATCCCGGATTTTCGAACAGTTTCGACCACCCTGGAATTTCGAATGACTGGATGGTAAATCCGGTTCTGAAAATCCAAAGAAAAGCCAGAATTGCAAAAAGAATTAACACAATTCGCTCTTCTTGTTTCATTTTACCCAGTGCAACATATTCTCTTTTAAATTCATCGATATGAAGTTTTTTCCAGCTCTTTTTAGGCTTGTACATAAAAAACAGAAGTATCCAGGCAGTTATAAAAATTAAAACGGTTACAGGAAATGCAAAAATAAACCAGTCGGCAAAAGTAATTTCGGGCATTTCAGGAAAAATTATGCCGGCCACACTTGCAAATAAGGCGTTGGGCGGGGTTCCAACCAGGGTTGCAATTCCCCCGATTGAAGAAGAATACGCAATTCCAAATAATAAGCCCATTCCATATTTACCCATTTTCTTTTCGCCTAAATTCTCTTCCAGTTTCATTATTATAGATAAAGCAATGGGAACCATCATCATGGCAGTAGCCGTATTCGACATCCACATCGATAAAAAACTGGTTGCCAGCATAAATCCCAGCAAAATTTTCCCCGGGCTTACACCAAATAATATCAGTATCCGAAGTGCAATCCGCCGGTGAAGATTCCAGCGCTCCATGGCAAATGCCATCAAAAAACCACCAATAAAAAGGAAAATTATGTAATTGAAATATAGCGATGAAATGGTTTTCCCGTCAACAATTCCGAACAGCGGAAACAATGCTACCGGGAGTAATGCAGTAACCGCAAGCGGAACGGGTTCAAATATCCACCAGAGCGCCATTAATAATGCTATTGCAAAAGTGTAGGTTACATTCTTGTTTTCAGGATCAAGGTCGGCAAAGAGTATGATTAAAACACTAATAACAGGAGCTACAATCAGCATGATTTGTTGAAGCTTTCCAGACTTTTTTTTATCAGGCATAGATAGTTTAGTTCTTTAATTCAAGGTTATTTAACATTTTTTGAATGAAGTTTAAATGTAACAAAAGAATGCCGGAATACAAGAACCAACAAGAGTAAAAAGGAAATGGAAATAATAAATTGAAGATTACATTAATGAGAACACAAATTCAGAATTACCTTTTTTGAGTTGTATTTTTCAAAATAAAATCGACCAGAGGTTGCGGATCTTCCAAACTATGCGGATGATGTCCAACTCCTTCTTTCAGAATTAATTCAATTTCACCACCTGCCGCTTTAAAATTCGTTGCCAATTTCTCCGTATTTTCCGAATACGGAACAACATCATCGGCCAAACCACAAACATGGATAGTCGGAACTCCGGCCTTTGCTACTTCAACACAGTTGTTAATCGGAATATTTTCGAAATTCAAAACCGATTTTTCGTCCAAATGATATGCTTTCAAACAAGCTTCCCAATCGGAGGTACTTCCGGAACCGGAATAAAGCCCGCCAGGCCAGCTTTTTATATCACAAACCGGCGCATCGGCATAAATGCAGGCAACTTTTTCGGTATTTTCCGATGCCCAATTGTAAACAATTAGTCCACCCCGGCTCATTCCTTCCAAAACTGCTTTTCGGTTAAGGTTATATTGAGCGATTAAGTAGGCGTAGAAATCATTCCAGATTTGCACGGCTTCTTTGTTCCCGTAAAGTCCGGCAACATCAACATAAACCACATGAAACCCTTTTTCGAGTAACGCTTTGTCTAATTGTGGCTCGTGCCCCCAAAACCGGGCTCTCCAAATCCAGAATTTGCCATCATTGCTTTTCTTTGGAAACACAATTTTTGCATTGTGCCCCTGAAATTCAAACTCTATTGATTTCCATCCTTCGAAGGTGTTACTCTGGCATATACCAACAGAAGAAATTCCCAATAATACTGCGGCCAGAAGAATGTAAACACTTGAAAATTTCATGATAATTGAAAAATGTATTCAAATATAAGAATTAACTGCCAGCTCTATTTATCCAACTCATTAATCCATAACAAAGCCTTTTCAACTTTCGTAAATGATTTTACCTTCATATCAGCTAATTCACAATACACTTCAACAAGTTTCGTAACCACACTCATCTTTGGCTGGGTTACAATTGCAATTTTATTCTGGAAACTGCTTTTGAGTTGCTTAAGCATACTTACTATTCCTAGTAAATCATTGAAACTGGGATGATAAATCATTCCCGTATTGTCAACAACAATTTTAAAATTTTGTCGAAAATCTTTATGATTTGCCACATAAATCATCGCAGCAATAGATTCTTTAAGATTAATTTCACCTACGCCTTTAACAATACAGATTGAATCTTTCGTGTTAAATTCATACTCAAAGTTTGGTGTCCCCCAATATTTCTCCATTGAAACTCCTGTATCTATTTTCAAAAAGCGAACAAAAGTAATTATTCGTATTCATTATATATCGATTTAAATTCAATTAAAATCAGTCTTGGTTAATTCAAATCATATCATTTTTACTTTTTTTGACAGAGAATGACCAATTTCGTATTTCTTGTTTACATTCTCACAGCGGGAACTAAACTATCAATCCATTGACAAATGCTGCCACCAAACTATTTCCCAAGCAAAATTAAAAGCTCGTTATTGGTATAATCAATAAAATTGCCTTAACTTTTCTCTTTTAAACAATTGAAATTATGTATCAATATAAAGCAAAAATTGCGCGGGTGGTTGATGGTGACACCATGGATATTATTGTCGATCTTGGATTTAAAATTACAACCAATCAAAGAATCAGGTTAAAAGGAATTAATACACCTGAAACCTACAATGTAAAAAAAACCTCGGAAGAATATGCGAAGGGGATGCTTGCAAAAGAATACGTTATTCAAAGAATTACAGCCAATAACAATGAAGCTTTAATTGACACTGACAAAGACACTGGGAAATACGGTCGGTACATTGCAGTTCTGTGGCTTGCCGACAGTGAAACTTCGCTGAATGACGAGCTTGTTTCAAAAGGATTTGCACTACCTGCTACCTATTAAAATATTTGGAGGGTTCTTTTCCCAAAAGTATTTTTTATTGAAAGTGTTTGCTATCTTGACCTGCATTTTCAACGTCAACTTTAAAAGAATCTATGCAGAATAATTTAAAGAGATTTGGCACTGCGCCAGTTTTTTTCACAGCCATTTCTACAATTCTTGGGGCAATACTTTTCCTCCGTTTTGGTTTTGCGGTAGGAACACTCGGTTTTTGGGGTGTAGTTTTAATAATTCTTCTGGGACACCTGGTTACAATTCCCACAGCGCTTGCTATTTCAGAAATTGCAACCAATAAACGGGTTGAAGGCGGTGGTGAATATTTTATAATATCCCGTTCGTTCGGATTAAATATTGGTGCAACTATTGGTATCGCACTTTTTATGTCGCAGGCAATTAGCGTGGCTTTTTATGTCATTGCTTTTACCGAGGCATTTGAATTCCTGTTTAACTATATTTTTAAAGAATTTGGGTTTGTTTTACCCCGACAGGCTATTAGTTTGCCGGTAATGTTCGGGTTATCGGTACTAATTATAAAAAAGGGGGCAAACCTTGGCGTAAAAGCACTTTATGTGGTTATTGGAATATTGTTTATTTCTTTAATTCTGTTTTTTTTGGGCAGTACCACACACGCAGAACAATCAGAGTTTACACTGGGTACGGCTCAAATTAGAAATCCGAAAGATTTTTTTGTTGTTTTTGCTATTATTTTTCCTGCTTTCACAGGAATGACAGCCGGAGTGGGACTCTCGGGTGAGCTAAAAAAACCGTCCGTATCCATTCCCCTCGGAACAACTTTAGCAACCATTTCCGGAATGATTATTTATTTCTTTGTTGTTTTTAAGCTGGCAAAATCTGCCTCAGTTCAGGAATTGCTGGAACAACAATTAATAATGGGAAAAATAGCAATCTGGGGAGTTGTTGTTATACCGTTGGGTCTTGCTGCTTCCACAATATCCTCGGCGTTGGGCTCGGTAATGGTTGCACCCCGCACCCTTCAGGCGCTTGCCATGGACCATGCTTTTCCTTCAAAAAAAATAAATAGTTGGCTGGCTGCTTCACGGAAAACAGATAATGAACCCCGAAATGCTTCGCTGGTTACCGTAATTATTGCATTCATTTTTGTAGCATTAGGCGATGTTAACGAAGTTGCATCCATTATTTCCATGTTTTTTATGGTAACCTACGGTTCACTTTGTCTTATTTCTTTTCTCAATCATTTTGGTTCTTCGCCATCTTACCGCCCTTCGTTCAAATCAAGATGGTATATTTCTCTAACTGGTTTTCTGGTAGCCGTTTGGGTAATGTTTAAAATTAATACACCTTATGCTCTTCTTTCTTTCTTACTTATTACTTTGATTTATACATATATCAATCATTATCACAAAGACAGAAAAGGATTAGCATCCATTTTTACTAATTCCCTGTTTCAATTAAATCGGAACCTACAGGTACTTATTCAAAAGAAAAACAGCAAAAAAACGTATAAGGAGTGGAGACCGAGCGCTATTTGCATATCCAAAGATTCATTTAAACGCGATAAGGCTTTTCAACTTCTGAACTGGATTTCATATAAATACGGATTTGGTACCTACCTTCACCGTATTGTGGGTTATTATTCAAAAGCTACTGTAAAACAAGCCGATGAAGAACTCAGCCGTTTATTAACCCAGGTTAGTGAATTGGAGAGCCAGGTTTATATTGATACACTTATTTCGCCTTCCTACACTTCGGCAGTGGCTCAGGCCATTCAAATACCCGGAATTGCAGGTATGGAAAACAATATGGTTATTTTTGAATTCGATAAAGATAACCGCGAAAACCTTGAAGATATCGTCGATAATTTTTCGCTGGTTGACTCCGGACATTTTGATATTTGCATAATGGCAAGCAGTGCAAAAAGCATTAATCATAAAAACGGAATACACGTATGGATAGATTCTAAAGATGCCGAAAATGCAAATTTAATGATCCTGTTGAGCTTTATTATTTTAGGCCACCCCGACTGGAAAAAAGGCCATATTCAGATTTTTGATATTTGTTACCCTAAAGATTTAGAGGAAACTAAAATAAAAATGCACGAACTGGTGAACTCGGGGAGATTGCCCATTACCTCAAAAAATATTAATATTATTTTACAGGAACCCACTGTTTCCGTAAAATCAATTATAAATAAGCATTCTGAAAATGCCGGACTAACCATTATCGGGATACATTCGGAAATGGTAAAACACGACAAAGAAAATGTATTCTCGGGTTACGAAAATATTGGAACAACCCTGTTTATTCATTCAAAAGAACATAAAGAAATAGAATAAAAAATTGGAAAACATGCAGGTAATTTTAGGAGCAGGCGGTGCAATCGGTATTGATTTAGCAAAAGAATTGAAAAATTATACTACCGAAATAAGACTGGCAGGAAGAAATCCGCAAAAAGTAAATACTGATGATGAATTGGTAAAATGTGATTTAACCATTCCCTCGATGGTTGACAGCACCGTTAAAGGAGCCAAGGTTACCTACCTGGTTGCAGGATTGAAATATGATGCTAACGTGTGGCAGGAACAATGGCCGGTGGTAATGAAAAATGTAATTTCAGCCTGTATTAAACACAAATCGAGCCTGGTTTTTTTCGATAATATTTACATGCTGAATCCGGAAAAGCTAAATCCGATGACCGAAGAAACCGAAGTTCTTCCATCGAGCAAAAAAGGAAAAGTAAGAGCTGAAATTGCACAAATGATTTTAGATGAAATTGCATCGGGGAAACTGAAAGCACTAATTGCCAGATCAGCCGATTTTTATGGCCCAAACATTAACAACAGCGTGTTTGTTGAAACCGTTTTCAAAAATTTGAAAACCGGAAAAAAAGCAATTTGGATGTGTTCGAAGCATAAACTACATAATTACACCTACACTCCTGATGCAGCAAAAGCTACCGCCTTATTGGGAAACACGGAAAACGCCTACGGACAAATATGGCATCTGCCAACTGCCCCCGCTTTAACAGGAAAAGAGTGGATTGAGAAGATTGCAAAAGAAATTGGAGTTCAACCCAAAATAATGGTCACCCCAAAATTTATGGTTCGGCTACTTGGGTTATTTAATCCTATTATGAAAGAATTCGTTGAAATGTTATATCAATACGACAGGGATTATGTTTTTGACAGCTCAAAATTTGAAACTGTTTTCAAACTAAAACCTACACCTGTTGATGATGCAATTAAACAGATTATAAAGGCCAGTTGAATATGTAACTTAAAATTTTAATTTTCTTTATAACTTTTGACAAAACCATTTTTCCACCGAAAAACAGATGAATGCATTACAGGAGTTTCTGAATATAGAATTAGGGATTGATCATGAGGCGCAACACAAACTTTTTGTTTCCCTGTTAATTGTCATATTCCTTTCTATTACCCGGCTAATACTGCTGCGCATTGTTTGGAAGCAAACCAAAAACATTAAAATCAGGTATAACTGGAAACGCTCCATTTCACTTATCATTCCCTTTATCGGAGTTATTTTAATCAGTGCCGTCTGGATATCAGCATTCCGACAATTTGGGGCCTTTCTCGGATTGTTTACCGCCGGTTTGGCCATCGCGTTAAAAGATCCGGTAACAAACCTTGCCGGTTGGTTTTTTATCATTTTCCGAAAACCATTTATTGTTGGCGACCGTGTACAAATTGGCCAACATGCAGGCGATGTAGTCGATATCCGGCTGTTTCAGTTTTCCATTCTTGAAATAGGAAATTGGGTAGAAGCCGATCAAAGTACCGGAAGAATCATTCATATTCCAAATGGAAAAGTTTTTCAGGAACCCCAGGCCAACTTTAGCTCAGGTTTTAATTACATATGGAACGAAATACCCGTTAGAATCACTTTTGAAAGTAACTGGGAAAAAGCCAAATCTATTTTAACAGATATCATTAAAAACCACGCGGAGCATATCAGTCACGATGCAGAAAAAGAAATATTTGAAGCCAGTCGTAATTTCATGATTTACTATAAACACCTTACTCCTATTGTTTATACAAAAGTAAAAGATTTTGGTGTGCTGCTTACCATTCGATATTTATGCAATCCGCGAAAGAGAAGGGGCTCCGAGAATGAAATCTGGGAAAGTGTAATTTCGCAGTTTAAAATGCACGACGATATCCGATTTGCGTATCCAACAACCCGATTCTACAAACAGGAAGATTGACATTTCTCTTTTGTTTCATCGAATAAATTGCTGGCCTATAAACTGATTTTTGTATTTTTAAATCGTTCAAATTTTATTGTTTCATGTTATAATTTTAAACCTAAACCATACTTAAAATGAAACGAAGAAATTTCATAAAAACAACGACCAAAAGCGGTATCGCTTTAGCAACAATTCCAACCATTTTAACCGGAAACAGATGGAAAGGTGCCAACGACAGGGTAAATGTGGCGGTAATAGGAATTCACGGGATGGGGCAAAGTCACATAAAAGAGTACCATAACCTGAAAAATGTAGAAGTTGCAGCTTTATGCGATGTGGATGAAAACCTTTTTGCTGAAAGAATAAAAAATCATTTTACAGATAAAAATTTAAAAGAACCTAAAATTTATACTGATTTACGAAAACTGTTTGAAGACAAAGACATTGATGCCGTTTCAATAACAACACCTAACCATTGGCATACACTTGCCGCTATATGGGCAATTCAGGCAGGCAAACATGTTTCGGTGGAAAAGCCTTGCTGCCATAATATTTACGAAGGACAGAAATTAGTGGAAGCAGCGCAAAAATATGATGTAATTGTTCAGGATGGAGCTGAGCAAAGAAGTAATCCTTGCGCAATTTCAATGGCCAACTATCTTCATTCAGGAAAATTAGGCGAAGTATATCTTGCCAAAGGGCTTTGCTATAAATGGCGCGACACCATTGGAAAAACTCCTGACGAGCCTGTGCCTGCAGGAGTTCATTATGATCTTTGGCTGGGACCTGCACCCAAACGCCCGTTCAGTAAAAACCGTTTTCATTACAACTGGCATTGGAATTGGGATTATGGAAATGGTGATATGGGAAACCAGGGTGTTCACGAAATGGACATTGCCCGTTGGGGACTGGGAGTAAAACTGCCCACAAAAATATCGGCTATCGGTGGCCATTTTATTTTTGATGATGACCAGCAAACACCAAACGATTTAATAACTGTTTACGAATTTCCAAATCCCGAAGGAACCGGCGACAAAAAGAAAATCCTTCAGTTTGAGGTCAGGCACTGGATTACGAACCGTGAATTAGCGGGAAAAACTGGTGTGGAAACCAATAATACATACATGACCAGTTCAGACAACGAAATCGGCAATCTATTTTTCGGAACGAAAGGTTTTATGAATAAAACGGTGAACGATTGGCAGGTTTTTGAAGGGAAGGAAAGAACCCCTGGTGCGTCAGGAAATGGATTGGGAAATCATTATCAAAACTTTATGAACGCCATTCGCGAAAATGATCAATTACTTGCAAAAGCAAACATTGAAGAAGGATTTTACAGTTGTGCGTTAATCCATCTTGGAAATATTTCATATCGTTTGGGACGCACCTTAGAATTCGATCCGAAAACGATGAAGTTTAAAAATGATCCGGAAGCCAATTTGATGCTAAAACGTGAATACAGGGCTCCATTTATTGTTCCTGACAAAGTTTAAGTTTAGTAAATAATTTCTGTTGGCTTTATAACCCAACCAGCTTCACCTGCTAATAATTCGTATCGAATTTTTCGGGTGCCGTTGGTTGGATTTGCATTGGTGTCTTCCTCTTTAAAAACAGGAAACGAGTTTAACAAACTTCCATTCACAACGGAAAAAGAATTGTGTCCCCGATAACCATTCAAATTGCTTTCAGAAATTCCGGAAACATAAATTGGAGTAACACTTTTGTCGTTATTCGAAGCGAACCCGTAAATTGTACTATAGGAACCGGAACCAGCACTTCGGGTAACAACATATAATTCATCAAACCCGTTCTTATCCAAATCTTCTACAAAAATATTGTCGATTGGATCAACTTCACCCAAATTGAAGGTATCATTGGCTACTTCAAAATTATGAGACTCTATTTTCACCAGACTTATTGATGCCCCCAAGGATTTGTCTTCATAGACAACAAATGACTTATTTGTCTTTGTTTTATATTCCTTACAAAAAAAATTTGTTTTTTCTTTCTCCGCAAATTTCAAATTATTTTGGCCTGAATTAACACAGCCCGTCATAATAAAAACAATCATTACAAGTGCTATCCGCTCCATATTTCCCTAAAAATCAAATTATTTAGTTATAACACCATTCCCCAATGAACCAACTACTTTTTTATTCATTCACCCCAATTACGATAAAAACGATTTTAACTGACTTCAATTTTATAAAATAAAAAAATAAAAAGTTTTGCCAATGTAAAAACAATTTCTACTTTTGCACGCACGAAAAAAGACACGTTCTTTCGATTTGGTGACAAGTAAAATTTGAAAAGCTGAGAGGCAAAAAGAATTTAGCAACTTTTACCATTTTAAAGAGATGGATAAGTACCTCATCTGTTACTCAACGGAAGGTTGACTGCCATACATCTTTAACTTTGGAGAGATGGGTGAGTGGCTGAAACCAGCAGTTTGCTAAACTGCCGTACGGGTAACCGTACCGGGGGTTCGAATCCCCCTCTCTCCGCATTAAAATAAATCGGGGTATAGCGCAGTCCGGCTAGCGCACCTGCTTTGGGAGCAGGGGGTCGTAGGTTCGAATCCTACTACCCCGACAGCTGAAAATGAAGGAGTTAGGTTGAAATCTGGCTCCTTTTTATTTTGCATGGGTACAACATAGGTACAACAAATCCAGCTAATACATATCACCACATACAACCATATATTAGACCGGGAAAATATGTTATCCAACAATTTTAAGTCTAATACTGTCCAAACAACGACAAATGCTGCCACAACAACAGCTTTCCCTTGTTTTCATTTGCCTGATTCGGTAATTTTAGTTTTCTGATTTTCAATGCTGTTGAAAACAGAAAACAAAGTAAAAACCACTCAAAAAAAGTTGTTAAAAATGGAAACAATTATTCAGAAAACAGGAAAGTTGTTGTACCTGCTCGACCGAAAAGGGAAACGAATACTTAATACAAAAGTTTTAAGGAACCATACTTCTGTGATCCTGTTTATAATGCTGGTTTGTTTTATTATGCTACTGGCAATGTTTTGGGGACTGGGATACCAGGCTTCCAAAGTTATTGTATATACGTCCACTGTTTTGACAGCTTTGTTTATTGCTTTAATTTTTATTGGCTCCTGGCATGAGGCCAAACGGCTCAGCCAAAACGAGCTTATATCCTGTTTCCATTTTAACCGCAGTAATATAAATGGAATTCATTTATCGGATTTGGGATTTTCCGAATCTGACCGCGGGAATCTGAACCTGGTTCTGAATAACCTCTCTCCAAAACATAAAATTGATTTCAAGCTGGTTTCAGACAACCGGGCTGCTGCCGACTATAAAAAACTACTTCGCATCCTTCATTTACTGATTGATGGAGGAATCAAGGATTTCAAAAAAGAGCGTAAAGAAATACTTTTCAAATTTATTGAATCCACATTTACTTTAAATGGTTTAGAGGTTAACAGGGCGAGTTTAAACTCGCGTTTTTCAGAGTGGGTAAATGAAAGTGAAACGGAATTTTATGAAAACATAGAGCCTTTTCGAAAAATTCTGGGACGATAGAAGGTATTTTTCCCGTAATTACCCCGTAATGTAAATTACTGTCTTGATTGACAGATATATGCACATATATATTTGCTGATGAAATTTTTACGCATTAAGCGTCATTTATCATCAAATATATAACAGTATGGAAAACGAAACAATCCTTTCAAAAAAAGTTCTGAGCGAACTCAAACAAATCAAAAACCTGCTCTTTGAAAACAAAACAGTTTTAAATGTGGAAGAGTTAGCCCAATACACCGGGCTGTCGAAAAGTAAAATCTATAAGCTGCTAAGCAAAAAGCTTATCCCAACCGGAACCAATGCCAATATCCGGCAAAAGTTTTTTTACAAAAAGGACATTGACTTATGGCTGATGGGGCTGTCCAAAGAAGAACTGGAAGCAGAGGAGGAGTTTAATCAAATGCTTTCCCGAAACAGGAAGTCCTAATCCGTTAAAATCGTTTTATTATGAACGATATGCCATATATTCGCGTGGGGACTTCCTATTTCAAGAAAGTAAAAGCACCAACTATAGCAGGTGACTTTAACGAAATCCTTGTGCCCTGGAATATCGATACCATCAAACAGGATTACGGGAAAAACTATATCGGGGATATTCCTAAATACGATGGTTTTACCTGTATTCCCAGCCATACGGATTTTAAACAGGTTTATTCCGGCTTTTACAACAAGTATTCCCCTTTAAGTAATAAGCCTACAGATGGAACTATTGATATTTCTAAACTTTTTGTAAAACACATTTTTGGCAACCAATATGAACTGGGGCTTGATTACCTGCAACTGCTCTATCAGAAGCCGGTGCATATTCTTCCTATCCTTTGCCTGGTTTCAAAAGAACGGTCAACCGGAAAAAGTACTTTTCTGAAATGGCTGAAAGCCATCTTTGAGAATAACCTGACTTATTTGACCAACGACAGTTTTGGCAGCCAGTTTAATTCCGACTGGACCAATAAACTACTAATTTGTATCGATGAAGTTCTTTTTAATAAAGAGGAACTCACCGAAAGGATAAAGTACCTCAGTACGACCAATCACAATAAAATGGAAGCCAAGGGAAAGGACAAAATTGAAGTGGAGTTCTTTGGCAAATTTATTCTCTGCAGCAATAACGAAGACAACTTTATAAAAATCGATGCAGCAGAAGAACGGTTTTGGATTCGGAAAATTCCGAAGTTCAAAACCGAGGACACCAGCCTTCCTGAAAAGCTTAAGCAGGAAATTCCGGCCTTTCTTTTCTTTTTGAATAACAGAAAACTTTCAGTGTCATGTGTAACCCGGATGTGGTTCACACCTTGGCAAATCAGGACAAAGGCTTTGCAAAACCTTATCAGGCATAACCGAAGCCGGGTGGAAAAAGAACTGGCCAGTATTCTTTTAATGGTAATGGACAAATACGACCAGAATGAAATTGATTTTTGTCCGCAGGATGCTGTGTTTGCCGTTAATCAAACACGGGTAAAAACCGACCTTACTCAAATCAGGCACTTGCTGAAAAAAGAATGGAAGCTTACACCCAAAACCAATTCACTGACCCATGAAAAATTCACAATCTGGAACAAGGGAGAAATAAGCCGTGAAACCGAAACAGGGCGCTACTACACCGTAAAAAAGAAATTTTTACTTGAAAATTTTGATGAATTGATGAATGAGTAAGCTATGCTGTTGAAAGTAAAAGGATTAACTGCTCATCAAAGTTTCATCAAAAGCTCATCAAAACAAGAAATGATGAGAATTGAACAGAAGACAAAAATTAAAAGTGATGAATTGATGAGAAAATGATGTGTCGCAAAACATTGACAGAGTGAATACTTAGGCCACGTATCATCAATTCATCAAAAAAAGTACAGGAGACATTACCCATGAAAAAACAAAAACTACAATGCGAAACAGCAAGGGATATTTCAATAGCCGGTTTTCTGAAAAAATCAGGATTTTCACCGGTAAGAGAAAACCAAAACTCAGCCTGGTACCTGAGTCCACTCCGGAATGAAAAGGAAGCCTCCTTCAAAGTTTCAAAAATCCTTAACCGGTGGTACGACCACGGGATCGGGAAAGGAGGAAATATCATCGACCTGGTTATCGGGATGAATAACAACTGCAGTGTTCAGGAAGCGCTTTCCATTCTTGACCGGACCGAACCGTCTTTTTCTTTTCAACAGCAAAATACATTATCAGGCTTGAAATCCGAAGCAGAAATCCGTATCGGCAAAATCCTTCCCGTCCGGCATCCGGCGTTAATTCATTACCTGGAACAAAGAAAAATTAATGTTAAAGTTGCCGGCAGATATGCCAGCGAAGTCCACTATTCAATGCATAACAAAAAATATTTTGCCATTGGTTTGGAAAATGTTTTGGGGGGTTGGGAACTGCGAAATCCCTATTATAAAAATGCAGCTTCCCCCAAAGATTATTCTTTCTTTTCCACCTCAAAAAAGCTGTTGAGTATTACGGAAGGAATGTTTGACCTTTTCAGTTTGCTGACACTTTATCCGGGCTTACCACACAAATCAGATTTTTTGGTTCTGAACTCGCTTTCTTTTACCAGCCGTATTCAAAAAGTTGCTTTGTCGTATTCAAAAGTGGGTCTTTACCTCGACAATGACCCGGCGGGTAAAAAAGCAACAAAACAGTTACTGGGCGACCTTTCGAACAGTGTCGATATGTCTGCCCTATACGAAGGGAAAAAAGATTTGAACCAACTATTGACCGCCCCAAAACAACGACAGCGGAAGCGTGTGCGGTAAGCTATTTCAAGAGGTGTCAATGTTGCACAATTGACACTCTTGCTTTGCTCCTAAACTCGCAAAGGGGAGAAAATCGCAGGTAATGTTTAATGCAAAATTTAGGGTTATGAATGTACGTACAAAATATATTTCGTTTCGGGTAAGCAATATTGAAAAGCAGGCCATTGCCCTTGCAGCCAAAGAATGTGGATTAAGCACCAGTGAGTATTCCAGACGGGCTGCATTAAACATGAAAGTTACCCTGCGATTCTCTCCTGAAGAAATGAAAGTTTACAAAAACCTTCATGTATACCACCGGAATTTTAAAGCAATAAGTAACCTGGTTAAAAGCGATTATTTCAAGAAGAACGATACCATTCTCCTTGAACTGGAAGAATTGATAAAGCTGATAAAAGGCCACCTTGAAAAGTTTGAACAATGATAGGGAAAGCCAAAAGCATATCGCATGTTTCCAATGCCATTAATTATGCAAAAAACAAAAAAGGAGCGTTAGAAATAAACCGGCATAATGTTGCCGGTGAAACAGGGAAAGAAATTGCAAAGGAGTTCCGTGTATTTCAGAACCTGAATGCACGATGCGAACGAAATTCCTTTTCTATCGTGCTTAGTCCATCAATTCCTGACGGAATAAAACTTACACACGCTGATTTTGCAAAACTTGCCGGTGATTTTCTGGAACGAATGAAATTGAAAGAGCAACAGTATATATCCTTTCTGCACTGTGATAAAGACCACAGGCACCTGCATATTTTTGTGAACAGGATTGATTCTAACGGCAAAGCTTACAAAGACCATTTTATCAGCAAAAAGGCGCAGCGCATTGCTGAAAGTATTGCCAAAAAGTGGGGATTCACCACTGCAAAAGAAATACAGCAACAAAAAGAAGAAAGACTGGGTAACCAAATTATCAATGCACATGAAAAAATCTTGCCTCAAAAACCGCAGAACATTTTTGAATATGCCGAACAAATGAATTTACTCGGCATTCAAATGCAACTCAAGCAAGCCTCAGATGGAAAAGTTGTTGGGATAAGATTCAAAATTGGTGAAGAATCGATAAAGGCTAGTTCAGTGCATCGCTCATTTAGCGCTGCAAAATTACAGAATTTAATCATACAGAACTTAAGAACAACAACTTTCCCCGAACGAAAAAGACAACAATATAAGCCAAATAAAAAACGAGGATTCAGGATATGAGAAAAAATTTATCACAACAAAAGTTACTGGAAATACTAATCGCTGAGATTGAAATCCTCCAGCAAACCAGTAAAAATATAAAAGAAGTTGCTCCTGAAATTAGACGACAGCTGCAGGAACTAAAAACAGCTAAAATAAAGGTTGATTTGAATACTGATAAGTTGGAAGAATTGCTTGAAAAACACAAACAGGCGGTAAGAAAAAATGTGATTATTCCAAAATGGTTTTTAATGTTGGTGGGATTTGTATTGCTAATCTCTGTAATTAGTTGGTTTATTTAAATATATCTTTCACAGACCATATGACTCATTTATTATTCAAAACAACATTCACGCTATAAAGAAAGAGTTGTTGATATATAATCCGGAAGCAACAATACCTTCTCTGCGACTATCATACAACATTAAAATCAAAGATGTGACGGGATATTCAATGTTTGCAAACTATTCACATTCACCTGCCATAACATTTATTATATACAAAATTTAAACATAGCAACTTGAGTTAATCAGAGAACTGTTTAGAGGAAGTACTGGGAAACATTTTTTTAGAGAAATTTTACAGTGAAACATAAGAAGCTTATTTTATAAATGTGGTTATTGTAATAAATATACTCCAGATACTAATCCCATTGATAAAAAGTATTTCTGCAACTCCGTTTACACCGTTTCTTATGATAGGAAACAAAACTATTAATATTACAACAATGATAATAATCAGACCGGTAAGACCGATGAAGTGTAAATCGGATAAAATGGCTGTCTGGAACAAAATAATTAACATAGAAAGGGTAATAAAAACAACAATTGCCAGCAAATTATGAAGTATTCGTTGAATGCTTAAAGCCAAATTTCTACGACTGTAGGGATAAAAATTATGGGGAACGAATGCCAAAAGGGTTAAAAATGCAAAACTGGTGTCTATTTGTCGCATAAATCTTTCATTTTTACCTAAATCGTAAAATTCGGATAATAGCCAGAAAAATAAATAATTTAAAATAGCAGTTGCAAAAAGAAGACGTTTATATGCTTTTACATAAGTATCACCAAAAAGATTTTTGTTGCTTAAAAAGCTTAGGGTATATTTATTTAAATCAAAGTCAATATGCTGAATATTCTTTTTAACCGTATAAGGCAACCATCCGGCATAAATAAAACTGATAAGTAAGATTCCAAGTTTTATCCAAATCATATTTTCAGATAAATAATTAATTTCAGCAACGATAGCTGCAAGAAAATCAATTTGTTATGGTCAGCTATTTTTTTAAAGTTAAATAAAATTGAGCAATTACCGGCTTATTCTTCCCTATGAAGTTTACCGTTTTATTGTTTTACTGTAAAGGTTTTGCATTCGTGTATCAATTTCTGCAATTTCATCGGCACAAGCTTTTAATTCAGAAGAAACAGAAACCCTCTTTTCATCATCAAGTTTGTATGCCAGTTCGTGTTCGAGCGATGCCCAAAAGTCCATGGCAATGGTACGTATTTGTATTTCAACATTCACCAATTCTGTTTTGGAAGACTGAAAAACTGGAATCGTTACAATTAGATGAAGACTCCTGTATCCGTTGGCTTTTGGGTGTTTGATGTAATCGGATTCACGAATAAGTTGAATGTCATCCTGAGAAAGAAGTAAATCTTTAATCAGATAAATATCATCGATATAGGAACAAATAACTCGCACTCCCGCGATGTCAGCTATAAATTTTTGGGCCGCCTCTACAGAAAGCTCATGCCCGCGTTTCTGTATTTTTCGCATAATGCTCGCTGGTGTTTTTACCCGCGTACTTATATTATGAATTGGATTTCGTTCCTGTGTATATTTAAATTCACTGTTCAGATTTTCGAGTTTGGTTACAATTTCACGTGTGGCCGATAAATAAAGATTTTCAATTGTAATAAAGGAACGAATCTTTTCTGTGAGATCATCAGGTAACAAATTTCCTTTTACACCTTCAAACAAATAAAGTGTTTTTGTATATTCCGGTACAATGTTCATTTCTTTACAATTAAATTGTTAATCAAAAAGTTTTATGGTAAACTTGTATTCATCAAAAACTCATTTCAGCTCTGAAGAATATTCCGTTTTTGTCGGCAAAATCTGCGGTTGCATATGTTCCGCCAAGCTGATGTACATATTCCACACGCAGAACTTTAAATATATTGGTTAATCCAAATCCGATTTCAGTGTAGGGAGTACTCATCTCTGTAGTATAATAGCCCGGCAATTCGAAAACCGGTTTATATGCACTTGTAAGTTTTCCGTAATGGCTTTTAAGGGAAACTATTTCCCGTAACTTTAAACTTCTAATCAACGGAATACGGTTAAGCAAAATTCCTCCTCCGTTAAAATCCCAGTGAAAATTGGTATACAGGTTATGTGCAAAAGCAGCGTGATGTAAAAGATTAAACCTGTATTTCGCATAGCCCAGCGACATCGAACCAACGGGTTGATCCAACAAATCATAGGGAGCATCTCCAAAAAGGTAACCACCGTTTAACATGTAGCGCATAAATGTTAGTCCCATATTTACCCGTCCTACAATTGAGCCATGAAACTGGGCATATAAGCCAAAATTATTGGCATCATTGTCCGGCAAATTTACCTGCCCCAAATCCATGCTTAAGTTTATTACCGGGGTTTCGTCGATGTAGTAAACGCGTGTAAAATAATATTTATCGTAATACTGCCCGAAGGCCAGGCGGGTATTAAACAAAACACCGTAATTATTATAGGTATGATAATCCATATTACTACGGGTAAAATGTACATCCGGGGTTTCTATATTATGAAGGAAATAGGGAGATATTTCAACGTTAATATTTTCGTTGGCATTATATTCAAAAATAAAATTAAAGCTTTTCTCCTCCTTTAAATAAGGATTCTTCTCCCGGCTGGTAAGTGCAGCAATAAAATTTCCGTTTCCGCGTGTGTTTGGGTTTTTTTTGATAAACCGAAGGTATTTGTCCTGGGAAACCAGGTTGTAATCATTGGAATAATTCGCCCTGAAAATAAATTTATCTTTGTCTAATGGCTGGTAAGCCATATTAGCCCCGAATTTTAACTCATTGCTTTTTGTTCCGTAGCCCAAGAAGCCACCCACAGTAAAATGTTCGAACATTTTTTCACCGGTTCGTAATGGAAGGGAAAAGCGCTGTCCTTCAATGGCATTGGTGCTGTATATGTCGAATACCGGCCCGATTTCTATTTTCCCCACATCGACGTAGCTCGTTAAAACCATTCCTCCAATAGCATCAATTCCCTTTACAACGGAGTTCTCCTTCAATTTATCAACGCGCATGTAAGTTCCTTCGTCCAAATGGTTGGTGGATGCAAATTCAGGCTGGTTTTTCCAGTTTCGTGGTTTCACTGCATCTAACTGTTTCGATGTAGAATATTTTGTAGTTTTTGTTACCAGCCAGTTACCGCTGGAAATTTCGTCAAATCGCTGAGAACCATATTTTGAGGCTGTATCTTTATTTAGGGTAAGCGCCATGTTCAGGCTAATCTCCTGATCACTGTAAAACCATTTGTCTTTATCGGTTTTTGAATAGTTTACATTCGCTTTAAACCCATTCACAAAATTTATATTTGCCTCTTTTTGTACATAAGCAAAAATTCGGGTAAGGGCAAACGTGCTGTCTTCAACTGTAAAACGGCCGGTAAATAAAGGATTATATTTATTTTTCGGAGTAAAAGAAAAGCTAAAATATTTGGTGTCGTTTATATATGTACTGTCGTTTAAATAAAAATCATAGTGCAGTTGTGCCGAGTTACTTAAAGGTGAGGTCATACCCCGCCCAAGAATGTTAATTTGATCTTTATAAAAGTCTAAATCTATAACTACATTTAAAAGGATTAAACTTTCTATCGTTTGGTTTAATTTTGGGAAAATACCATCTTTCCTGTCATACACAACACTATCTTTCCCATTGACACTTTTTTCACCCAGCTCGGCAAGGTAAATTGGTGAAAACCGTAAACTCTGCCCATCCAGCTTCATGGTCACTTCATCCATGTTACTGATAATCCGGTTTACTTTGGAAGTAGAGTCAATAGCCACATAAACTGCCGTTCGTGCAAAAGTTTTATAATCACTGGTTTTTAGGATGTTTTCACGGTTCTCCTTTTTTCTCTCCAAAATCTTTTTTAACAAAACTTTTGCTCTCGAAACTTCAGGTTTTACTGTTACTTCATTGATTTCCTGTATTTCCTCTTTCATAAATACAGTAAGCGGATTGTTAGTTATCGTTTTTGCCGGAATCTCTTCTTTTAGATAACCAACTGTTGACACACAGAGTGTATCCTTCTGGGATAATTTCAGTTTAAATTCTCCATTTAAATCCGACATAGTCCCGGTGGTGGTGCCTTTTATCCACACATTTGAAAATGGAATTGGCTCATTATTTTTTTTGTCTTTTACAAAACCGGTAATTTCCTGGGAAATAGCTCCAAGATATATCATGGTCAAAAAAATGACCAGTGTAATTTTATGTAACATAATTTAGCTGGCTTTTTCCTTCTCTTTTTTCATTACCCAATACAATCCCTTTACACCAATTTTTATATCGTCAAGCTTAAAAAGAATGAATATTTTTTCGGTGTAAGCAATTATTCCCCACGTAGCAACAACGTACAACATCCAGGGGTAGAAGCCCCAAACGAATAACACAAAAAAGAATATACTTTGGGCATATCCGGCAGAAACGGCTGAGTATAAATGCAGTCCCGGTATTTTTCCGAACCGGGCAAATGATACAATGTAACTGAGTATAAATATTCCGAGGAACAGGAATAAAATCCAGGAATGGGGCTTAATGTCGGTCCATTTAAAAATAAATAAACCCAATATGGCCATGGCATAGGTAAAAATATCTGCCAGATTGTCAAGTGCTGCACCAAAATGTGTTTGAAGTTTAAATAGTCGCGCTATATTGCCATCTAGAACGTCACTTACAAGGCTGATGCACAGGAGAATGACAAACCATTGTTCACGGCCGGTAAGCGCCATGAAAAATATTACCGGAAATGCTAAAAGACGATATAAGCTTATAAAATTAGGGACGTTAATAATGTTTTCGCCCCGTACTGTTATCTGTTTCATTTTGTCAATGTTTAATTTTCAACTCTTTCAATTTAATGATCTTGTTTCGTTCACCATTTTTTATCAGGCTGCAGCCGGTTCCTGTTTCTTTCTTTTTTTTGAAAGACTTTCAATAAAATATTCCAGCATTTTAGAAACAGAATTATTACTGGGGCCTGTTTCAACGTAATGAATGAATTTGTCTCTCTGGCTTGTATCAAATGAAAGATCGGTTTCAATGTAACTTTCAGTAAATGACATGCCCACTGAAATCAGTCTTTCAATAGCGTTCATATCTCTTCGTTCTAATTTCTTCTGAGGAATAATATTGATGGGTAATAACCGGTTTAATGTTTCGATTATATGGCTGTTTCGAATTGATTTTTTTGCCACAAAATTCATTATTTCCGGAATTCCGGTTTCTTCCACCATTTTTGTTAAGTGTGCAGTAACTGTGTCAATCGGGATTAAATTTTGTGAGGAGTCAGGATCGACATGTACTCTTATAATTTCGTTAGGATAGCGGTTAGCCAGGCTAAACATTCTTTTGGCAAAATCAAAAATCCCATAATCGGTTTTTGTAATGCCTGTTTTTTGATTTCCGGCTACTTGTGATAATCTAACAATGTGTCCGTTTAAGCCGTTCTTTTGAATGTTTACTTTAATAATATTTTCTGCAAATCTTTTCGATTGCTCGTAATAGTTTCTAAAAGCAGAAATGTCTTTGTTTTCATAAAATTTTTCTTCGAAAATACCATCGAGTCGGCCACAGGAATAGGCTGTTCCGATATAAAAAAATCGGGAACCCGGGGTTGCATAGTTCGAAAAAACTTTAATTGAATTTTCAACGCCATTGATATTCGTAGAAAAGATTTCATCAACCGATTTCTTATCATACTTTAAGCTGGCTGCAAAATGAAAATAATCGACATTTCCACGAAAAATCCTTTTTAATTCGTCCCTTGGAATAGAAAAATCTTCATCGCACAAAGAATAGCCAATAACTTTCAGGTTTGGATATTCCACATTTTCACCATCATTAATATCGGCAAGTACTTTTTTCATTCGTTCCTGAGGCGATCTTTTGTTGGTTCGAACCAGGGCTACTACTTTATATTTTTGTTTAAGCAGGTTGCTTATAAAGTGGGATGCAACGTAGCCATTGGCTCCGTTTATTACAACTGTTTTCATACTTCTGTTTTTTGTTTTCTAATTGAGTTTGTTTCCTAATTTTTTCTGTTCAATCCATATCTTAAAAATTGCGGTGTCATAGAAATAATACTAAAATCAATACTGCACTTAACGGGATACTTAAATTATCGGACCCCCGCCAGCTAATTAATTCTGCAAACATGGTTGTTGCAGCTACTGCCATTGCCAACCAGAATGTTTTTAAATCGAATACCCCGCGATGAAAATAAAGTGCTATAATACTTATTACAAAACTTGACGCCAGGAAAGCTCCGGAGCCTAGCCAGGTTTTGTTTAATTTTTTTCCAAACAATTTTATTCTTCCGTTGTAAGCCTTTATGTTGATTCCCAGAATGGCTGCCATCGGATCACTGATAGCCAGAATCAGCATTGGAAGAATGTATATAAATTTATTTTCCGTAAGATTTGAAATCAAAAAGGTGATGTAAATTGAAAGCGGAAGTAGATAACTTCCAATTGATTTTCGCTTTACATCATGAATTGATTTTAACTGTTTGCCATTTCGTGTAATAAATAGTATTGTGGCAAACAAAAGCGCCAGAACCAAAATATACCAATGTGAAGGGAAAATATATGGAAATGGAACTGTGGCAAGTACCGAAACAAAATGCGCAAATTTACGAGTTATCTCTCCTGTAGGGTTAAGCCTCCGGTAAACCAACTCGTTAAAAATCAATAATAAGCCAATCCCGACTAAATATACAAACGACAATACTACAATATTCCCCATAACAAAATTTCCCTTTTAAATTCCCAAAAATGAAATAGCCAGTGCAGCCCACGCACCACCTGCAATCAAACTATCAAACCGATCGAGAAAACCACCATGTCCGGGTATCCAGTTGCTGTAATCTTTAACTTGAAATTTTCTTTTGTAAAACGACGCAAGAATGTCTCCAATAAATGCGAAAAGAATAGTTCCAAAAGCAAACAGAAATAATTCAGGAATTGTACCGAAAAAAAGGCTTTTTAATAAAAATGCACTTACCAGTGAAATGATTGTTCCCCCAACTACACCCCCAAGTGTTTTATTGGGACTGATATCCGGCATTATTTTAGTTTTTCCAAAAAGTTGCCCGGTTATCTGGCTGAAACTGTCAAAAATGGATAGAATTAGAAAAGTCAGCAGAATTAAATCACGTTCGGCCAGGCTTAAAAAAAATAACCCTGCTGAAAGAATAAAATAAATCACTAATGACAGTGCGAAAAATAAAAGGTTTTGAAACTTTGACTTAACAAAAAGTCGGCTCAGCTCAAAACTTCCTACAGCAACAATAAAAATTGCCAGGTAAGAAAAAACAACCGGTTGAATAGTAATGCTAAAAAATAAAATATTTATGATTATAAAATAAACTCCAAATTTTGTGTAGCTTTTTCGTGCCACATCCCGATCTTTTTTTCTGTTTATCAGGTAAAAGCCAATTCCGCCCAAAACAAAATAGATCAATATAATTTTGTAAATCAGTTGTTCCATAAAATTAATTTCGTCCTAAAATCATTAAGATACCTATGGCAACCATAATGATTGCATAAGCATATTTCGCTTTACTCTCCGACTTGTCTATTTGGATTTTTGCAAGCAACCGGGGACCAATTATTGCTCCTAAAGTTGAGCCTGCTGTAAGAAAAATAACCAATGTAAGATCTATTTTTCCCACAATAAAATGAGCACCAACAGCAAAAATTGTATTTACAAGCACCGCCAATAACGATGTGCCAATAACCATTTTGAATGGTATCCTCATTGAAAATAATCCAGCAAGGATTGGTGCTGTTCCGCTGGTGCCAAATGTTCCGGTAATTAAACCAGCTGCCAATCCAAACGACGAGCCTTTAAGTGTTTTTAAATCCCTTGGTGATATTTTTGTCTTTTCTTTCTCTCTTTCAATAGTATTTTTTTTGGCGCTAAGAGCCATGTTTAATGCAATCAGAATAGAATAGATTCCGAAAGCGGTCTTTAATGCCAGATCACTGATTCTGCTTGTTATTTCTGCGCCAATAAAGGCCCCAATAATTCCGGTTACCATAAAAAGCGTAGCTACCTTAAAATCAATATTGTTTTTACGATAGTGCCCCAATGAGCCAACAATGCAGATAGGTAATGTAGCTACCAGTGATGTAATAACAGCCGCTTGGGCCGGTACCTTTAAAAGCAAAGTGAGAATGGGAAGAAAGAAAAATCCTCCGCCGCCTCCCACCATGGTTCCAAACAAACCAATGATGAACCCCAACAACGGTAAGATGAAGTAAATATCCTGTATTTCTGAAAAGTCAATCATTCGTTGTATTTTCTATAACTCTTTTTAATTCCAGCATTCCTAAAGCATGCCGCATTTTTGCGTATTCCAAAATTCCATCTTTGTATACGTATCTGTTTAGTTCCCGCTTTTTCTCATCATTAACAACGTAAGTATGTTCACTCAAAGTTGTAATTTGTCTCATCTCTGCAGTTCTTTCCTTATACAATCGTTCTACACCTTGAGGTTCATTAAAATAAAGCATACTTCCACTATAGGTAATCAAATCGTTAATTACCGTAGTATCTCCATCAACAACAAGCAGGTAAGCATCTTTTTCCTGTCTTAGTGACATATCGGAATTCAGCTTCCCGTTTTTATAGGTTTTCACATTTGAATGCTTCAAAACGCCCTGTTCGTATTCCGTATTCTGAACATATTTTACACGGTATGAAAAAATGAGATTGACTTTTACATCGGTTATTGCCTCAATATTTACATTTCCATTTTCATTTTTTTGGGTAACAGTAAACTCTCCGATTTTGGCTCCTAGCATTTCCAAATCATATTTGGAAGTCATTTCTTTGGATTGTGCAGAAAAGGAGCCTAACAAAAAAGAAAAAAACAACAAGATGAATAAAGGCCAAAGTTTTTTTCTATAGCCCAAGTCCTTGGTGCTGAAATAATTATTCCGAAGCTGATATTTTACAAAAAATTGACTATTCATTTAATAGATTTGTTGTTAAATGGACAAAGGCTACTATGCCATCCATAAATAATAAAAGCTATTTACAAGCCTATCCATTCCTTAAATTCGGTTGCCTTTAAACGGCTAATTGTAATTGGTTCATTAAAAGGAGGAATCAAGCGAAGAATCAATTTCCCACCAAAATGATTTTCAAATTTCTGAACTGCATTAATATGTATGATTGTGCTTCTGTTTACACGAAAAAATACTTCAGGATCAAGCTGTTCCTCCAATTTTTCCATGGTTAAATCTACCGGATATGGTTTGTTCTTAAATGTAACTGCAGTAGTCATCCGGCTTTCGGTGTAGAACCATGCAATATCTTCCACATTCAATTTAAAAAAAGAAGTTGCTCCTGAAATAAGAAATCGTTTCCTGTATTTTTTCTCTCCTTGTGTAATTGCCTCTAAAAGTTCATGGTAATCGGGTTTAAAATCTGAACTATTTTTCTGAGGGCCAGCCAAATGTTCAAATTTTTCGATGGCCTGTTCCAGCTTTTCTAATTTTACCGGCTTTAATAAATAATCGATGCTGTTAACCTGAAAAGCCTGAAGGGCATACTCGTCGTAAGCAGTGGTGAAAATTACCATGCTGTCTACTTGTATATTATCAAATATCGAAAAACTAATTCCGTCAGTAAGTTGGATATCCATAAAAATCAAATCAGGTGCCGGATTATTCTCTAACCAGACGACGGTGCTTTTTACACTTTCCAGCCACCCAACAATATCCCAGTCAGGCCTTAATTTTTCTACCATTCCTTTTAATAAACGGTAGTTATGTATTTCGTCTTCAACTATAATAGCTCTCATATGTTCTTCAGACTGTTTTAATTAAGTTAATCATTTTCAAAAACAATCACATTACAACAAAGGGACTTTTACTTCAAATATCTCTTCATCGTATTGAATGACAACTTTATTATCAGTAAGCATTTCGTACCTTCGCACCAGGTTTCGCAAGCCGGTTTTTGTTGAATAGGAAGCAGTTCTCAGGTTCAGATTGTTGATAACAACCAAATAATTATTTCCTACGACAACCCTTAGTTTTAAAGGTGTTTCTTTACTTGCAATATTGTGTTTAATCGCATTCTCAATCAGTAATTGAACTGTTAGCGGGGCTATTTCTTTATCGAGTTCTTCTTTCGCAATGTCATATTCCAGTAACAATCCATCTCCCAAGCGTTCTTTATGAAGTGCATAATATGCCTTCATAAAATCGAATTCCTCCTTTAGTTTAACTAATCTTTTATTCTTACTTTGAAGTACATAGCGGTATACATCTGTAAAGTTTTCGGTAAAACCAACGGCAACTTCCGGATTGTATATAATTAAAGATTTTAGTACACTTAGGTTATTAAACAAAAAATGCGGATTTAACTGATCCTGTAATGAATTATAGTCCATTTCGAGTTTTTCCTGCTTCATCTCTGCAATTTCTTCCTGCGAATTGAGCCATTTTCTTGTTATCCTCACCATTGTAAGTGAATTGGCAACCACCTGTACAAAGATTAGCCCCAATGCCATTCCTAAAATTACTGCAGGTCTTGAATTTTCAAGGATTAATTTTGGTTCGAGAAAATACATGATAACACGATGCGATAAAATAAGAAAGAGAAAACTCACGAAGATTTGCAAAAAAAGCCGAAGTTTTAATTTAGTTGGAACAGGAAGAAATTTTTCAAGAATATTATCCAAAACAATTTGCACTTCAACGCCTACATTAAAGGCAATGATAACCACTATATAAATAAATGCCGGAATCTTATTGACATGCGTGGGTAACTTGGTCACCAAAACGATAAAATGAAGTATTAGGATTGCCATCAGGCTAATAACAGTAAACCGGATAACAATGCTAAGCGGCGCATAGCTTGGCAATCGCAATGCTAAGTCCGGTCTTTTCTTTTTATGCAAATCCAAACACTTCATCATTTAATACAGTCGCTTTTATTTTTCTTCTTCGGGCATATATAAATTGCCTGTAACACTTTGCCAGCGGGTTTTTAGTATCTCGAAGTTGGCCACTGCCTCTATTAATTTTGCTTTTGTTTCTACCCATTTAGCCTGTGAACTCAATAGTTCAGCTGTTGTATTTAACCCTACATCGAAACTGGCACGGGTCTCATCCAAACTCTCCTTTGCTTCTGCAACACTTTTCTTTGCAATTCGAATTGATTCGTATGCTTCTTCAACCTGCACTTTAACTTGCATAACTTCAAGATTTATCAAATCATTTGTGTTTTGCAGGTTTGTTTCTACCTGTTGCACTTTAAGCTGAGCAGCCCGCATTTTCTTTTTCCCCTGCCCCCATTGGAAGATTGGTATTGATACCTGTGCTGCCAGCATGGGCTGAAAATCAGCTGTTTCGTACAGGTCTCTTAGCCAGTAATTAGCATACTGGGCACTTACTCCAACTGTTGGAAGATAATCTGCCCTGGTAATCTTTGCATCAAGTTCACTTAGCTCTTTTTGTTTCTCCAGAATTTTTAATTCATTTCTTTTGTTTTCAGCCTGAATTATTCCGTCATCAAAATTTATTAGGCTGACATCTGTATTTTTTTTATGACTGATTTTCACATCGGTATCCAATGGTTGTCCTAAAATTTGGTTCAAATACATTTTGGCCACTTTTAATCCGTTATTGGCTTTTAACAAATTTAATTCAGCCTCATTTTTTTGAACTGTCACTTTTAACTTTTCACTGGCAGGTTGTAATCCAACATCATACATCGCAGACATTTGATCTTCCAATTCAGTCAACATTTTAATATACTCTTCTGCGATTAAAATGTTCTCTTCAACTGTTGCCACCTGCCAGAATGCTTTGTCCGTTTGTTGGATTATGTCTGAGTATTTCATGTTTAAAGACAAATCAGCAATTTCAACACCTGCGTCAGCCTGCTGATTGGAATACCTGATTTTTCCACCAACGTAAACAGGCTGGGTTAGTTCAAAACTGCTGTTTATCAATGTAAGACTACTTATGTCAATAGTAGTTCCGGGTTTCCATACATTACTTGTTCCTGAAAAATTGCCGGCCATCGCATCTGCTTCGCTATCGGCAGTTGGCAGAAAATAACCGGGCATACTTATCGGATCCATATTTGGGCGATGCATTAACGACGATGAAAATCCAAATTTGGGCAAATATGCAGTTCTGGCAACCTCCTGATTTACCTGTGCTTCTTTGTTTTGTAAGGCCGCTGCTTTCAATTCCTTGTTAAACTCAACAGCTTGTCGGCGGCAATCTTCAAGTGTCATCACCTTTTGGCCAAAAGCATTGCTGAATACTACTGTAGAAGCAATTAACACGATTGTGTTTACTATAATTTTTATTGATTTCTTCATTTTCTTTTTCCTAAAATTGTGTTTGTCTTCTCCATGTAATTGTTAATCTTTTTTTAGATTACGTCCATCAACACGATACAATACAGTATATAAAACAGGTACAACAACCAGTGTGATTATAGAGCCAACAGCTAAACCAAACATAATTACAACTGCAGTAGAATTGAACATTGAATCTCCAAGTAGCGGAGCCATTCCCAGAATTGTTGTCAGAGAAGCCATCATTACCGGGCGTAAACGTGATAATGCCGAATCGATTGTTGCAGTTAAACGATCTTTTCCTGCCCTGATATTCTGGTTGATTTCATCCAGCAATACCACCGCATTTTTAATCATCATGCCAATAAGTCCGAGTGCACCGATAATACCTGCAAAGGTCAGGAATACTCCGGTAGTTACCAGCCCCAGGACAATTCCAATAAATGCAAATGGAACAATTAGGAATATGATAATCGGTTGTTTGAGATTATTAAATAAGCCAATAATGATAATGGCCATTAGACCGACAGCCAGAGGTAAAAACATAAATAATGCCTGGTTGGCCTCACCCGATTTGGCAGTGGCGCCTTCCCACTTCAATTCATAGCCATCCGGTAATTCTATCGCTTCAATCTTTGCCTGAAATTTAGCCTGAACTTCAGCAGCCGTATGTCCTTTTACAGCATCGCATTGCACTTTAATCGAACGTTGGTTATCCAAACGGTTTATAAGTTCATAATCCCAGGTTGCTTTTAAAGTATCAGCAATTTGCGATAATGGAACGCTTGCTCTACTATATTGTCCCCAAACAGGAACATTCATGAGTTGCTCCAGGTTTTCACCTAGATTAGTATCGGTTCGTAATACAATCGGCAGCATTCTGTTTCCCTCATAAACCGCTCCTATTGGCATACCATTGGTTGCCACCAAAATTGAATTTCCCATGTCAGAACGAGTCAACCCGAGAGGTTGTGCCCGCTCAACGGAATATTCAGGAACAATTTTTTTAGTCTGATTTTTCCAGCTATCAGTAACATCTGTTGCCGTTGGCTCATCCAAAAAGATTTTTTTTGCCTTTGTTGCCAAATCTTTCAGCACTGCCGGATCGGGGCCGGTAAACTGAGCCTCAATATCTGCATCGTAGAAAGCTGCGACATATTCCAATACCCTGAAAAAGGCATCAGGATAATTGTTATTCAAATACTTTTGAATCTCAGGAATTATCTCAGCGACTCTGTCCGTTGTTTTGGTCTCAATAATAAAATCAGCATAGTTAGAACCGCCTGTTGGCATGTGGCGCATAAGCAGATAACGTGCAGCTGGACGACCAACAGATGCCATTACTGAATTTACGCCATCCATTTTTAAAATTTCTTTCTGAATTTGCAGCGCATCTTTTTCTACAGCTTTTATATCAGATCCCTGCGGGAGGTAATATTCAATGTAAAACTGGTCGTAGTCAATTTTCGGCATAAAGTCGACCTTCACAAAACGGAACGACCAAAATGCAAAAATCAGAACTGCAAATGAAACTGCTGTAAATATAAACTTGTGACGTATTCCCCATTTCAGAACACTGCCAAAACTACGGTAGAATTTGTTATCGTAGGCTTCAGCATGTTCTCCTTTCGGACGTTCTTTCCGGTAAAAGTATTTTGCATTGAAGGGAGTTTGTATCATTGCAAATATCCAACTTAACGAAAGAGAAATAATCAATACCGTAAATAAAGATGATAAAAACTCGCCTGCTGCATTTGGCGACATTCCTAAAGGCAGGAAAGCTAAAATGGCAACAGCAGTAGCACCAAGTAACGGCAGCGCTGTTTTTTTCGCTGTGTTTATAAAAGCTTTATTTCTTTCTATCCCCGATTTTAAATCAACCAAAATTCCATCGGCTACAACAATGGCATTATCCACCAACATTCCCATTGCCAGAATAATTGCTGCCAATGAAACACGATGTAGAGGCAGGCCAATGGCTAACATTACAATTAAAGTTCCCATGATGGTAAAAACCAAACCGCTGGAAATCAGTAAACCGGAACGAAGTCCCATTGCAAACATCAGCACGACGATTACAATTCCAACTGACACTGCCAGGTTCAACATAAAATTCCGAACAGCATCATCAACGCGATCGGGTTGATAATACACCTGATTAATTTCAATTCCTGCCGGAAGTTCTTTTTGAAGTTCAGCTAGCTTTTCATCCAGGCGTTCGCCAAGTTTTACAACGTTAATTCCACTTTCGTTTGAAAGGCCCAGTGTTAAACCCGGTTTATCATTGTAATATAACGCCTCATTTTCCGGTTGCAGATACGATCTTTTTACTGTCGCAATATCACCTAAACGGAAGTTTCCTCCTCCAGGCACCTGAATTAACAGATTCTCAATCTCTTTTATACTTGCAATTTTTTGTCCTACACCAACTCGCACCGACTCTTTCCCAACATCAACGGAGCCTGGGTTAATAATGGCAGTTTCATTTTGAATAGCTGCTGCAATGTACATCGGATTCACACTCAAGCCAGCCAACTTCTCAGGAGAAAAAACAATATCAATTGTTTGTGTATGTTCTCCAAAAATCTGCGAACGTCGAACACCGTCAACTCCCAACAACTCACGTTCAACGTATTCAGTATATTTTACCAATTCTTCATGACTGTATCCATCGGCTGTTACAGCATACAAAATACCATATACATCAGCGAAATCGTCATTTACAATTGGCTCCATGGCCCCTGAAGGCAAAGAACCTTTTGCATCATTAACTTTTCTGCGAAGGTGATCCCAAAGCTGGGGCAACTGGGGAGTTTTTACAGTAGACTGGATATTAACTGTAATAATTGATAAGCCGGGACGGGAAACAGAGGTAATATTATCTACATTCTCCAATTTCTGAATGGCTTTCTCTAAAACATCCGTTACTTCGAGTTCTACCTCGTGTGCTGCTGCCCCGGGATAAATGGTTACTACAGTAGCCGCTTTAATAGGAATTTCAGCATCCTCCAGCTTCCCAATGTTGTTATATGCGATAATTCCTCCAAACAATACTGCAAACAGTATCGTTGAAATCATCGCTTTTTGATTTAAAAGCCTCTCAAACATTACAGCAGCCCTCCAATATTAGTTACTGAAGATGCCGGCAGAGGTTTTACCTCTTGTCCTTCAACCAAATAATGTACGCCGGCTGTAACAACCTGCTCCCCATTATTAAGTCCAGATCTGATATTCACTCTTCCATCTGTTCCATCCAGTAAAATATTTACTTCACGCTTTTCAACTTTACCGGTAGAGGAATTGTAAATCCAAACATAGGTACTTGTTTTTTCATGGAAAATAGCTGTGGAAGCAACTGATAACTGATTTTCTCCTGACTGGCAATAGATGGTTACTTCGGCAGTCATTCCGGGAGCTACTTTTAAATCATCTTTGTTTTCAAAAGAAAATTTAACTTCGTATAAGCCATCTTGCTTTGCTTTTTCGCTTACACTTAGCAGCTGAACCGGAAGTTTATTTATCCCTGCATTTTTAACATGTAAATAGCTTTTTTTATCGCTTTTTATTCTGTTTAACTGACTTTCTGCAATAGAAGCAACAACCTCAAGATGAGAATTATCGATAATAGAAACAATTGGTGCTCCTGGACCAACGGTTTGATAATTTTCTACAAATTTTTCGTAAATGTAACCTGAAAAAGGTGCTTTTAATTTTGTGTCATTCAATTGGTTTTGGGCATTTTCATAAGCCGTTTTTGTCATCAGGTATCCCGATTTAATTTTTTCAAAAGTATTCTCCGGAATTTTCTTTTGCTCCACCAACTGTTTGTATCGATTGTATTCTCCCTCTGCCTGTTCAAACTGAGCTTTGGAAGTCTCTATTTGCAGTTGATAATCGCGGTTATCTATTTCTGCAATGACTTGCCCGGTTCGAACATAATCACCCTGCTTAACATTCAGCTTTTTCAATGGGCCTCCTACACGGAAAGAAAGCGAGGTTAAGCTCTTTTCCTTGATCTTCCCATTAAGAGTCATTGTGTTCTGAACTGTGTCGTCCGTAACTGTTTCTACTTTTACTTTTTTAATTGTTTTGGTTTGAGGCACTTCTTTAGTTGAATTTTTACATCCTGATAATGTAATAATTGTAAGGCCTAGCAAAAGAATAATGTTTTTGAATTTCATGTTTCCTTGTATGTTTCTGTTTTTTTTAATCATCCAAAATTAGATAGGATTAACTTTTTATATTTTTCAAAGTGTATCAACTGATATAAATTATACATGAAGTGCAGGAATAGACATCTGATATAAACTCGAATCTCTTTATATGCATTAATCGATAATCCAAATAAAAGATGAAATGGAGTTTGTCGTCTGCATGCCTTAGTTTATTTCAGTTTACAATAAACAAATTCAATAGTACTTCCAACGGTATCTAAATGAATGTAATCTTCTGGTGAAATATTAACATTGAAATACTTTTCAATATAGAAAACCAAACATGCGAATTGAAAGTCATTAAATTCATAATCTTTTTTAAATGAAGCTTTTCTGCATATTTCGTCATCAAATATTCCCATATACCTGAAAATTCTGGAAAATTTATTTTCTATATATTTCCACTAGTGTCCACTAAAAATTAAATAACGTTCTTTGAAACAATTGTAAATCTATACTTTATGCTACTATTTTAGGCGTGACGATTTGAATCGGTTAAGTTCGTGGATTTTTAGAATCACATGAACATCGGAAAATACGTTTTCGCCCAACTAATAAACTTTTTGCCCCAAAGGGTATTCGATAATTTTGTTGCCAAGTATTCCGGCAACAAGTATGTAAGGCATTTTACCTGCTGGAACCAGTTGCTATGTATGATTTTTGGTCAACTGACCAACCGTGACAGCTTGCGTGACTTAATTGTTATAATTGATGCCCATCGAAATAAAGCATACCATCTTGGTTTTGGAAAATCAGTAACAAGAAGTAACCTGTCAAAAGCCAATGAAAGGCGTAATTACAGAATCTTTGAAGAATTTGCCTACTTCCTAATTGAACTGGCCCGTAAAAAACTGGCTAACGATGATTTTGAGATTGAAGGAAAAGTTTATGCTTTTGATTCAACCACCATCGACTTGTGTTTAAGTGTTTTCTGGTGGGCAAGTTTTCGTAAAACAAAAGGCGGAATAAAACTCCACACGCTTTACGATATAACCACACTGATACCAGCATTTATTCATGTTACGGCAGCTTCGGTACACGATGTTAATGCAATGGATGCTATACCGTATGAAACCGGTGCTTATTATATTTTTGATCGCGGCTATGTTGATTTTGAACGCCTTTATCGGATAGCAACACTCTCTGCTTTCTTCGTGGTACGGGCAAAATCAAACCTTAAGTTTAACCGAATGTATTCAAACAAAGTTGATAAAACATCAGGCTTGGTTTGCGATCAAATTGGAAAACTGACCGGATTTTACGTTTCTCGGTATTATCCTGATAAACTACGAAGAATCAAATTTTATGATGCTGATAGCAAACGTTACTTTGTCTACCTGACCAATAACTTTGACCTGACTGCCGAACAAATTGTGCTTTTATATAAAAACAGGTGGCAAATTGAATTATTCTTTAAATGGATAAAACAACACCTGAAAATAAAAGCATTTTGGGGGACAACAGAAAATGCAGTAAGAATACAGATTTATTCTGCAATTATCGCATACTGTTTAGTCGCCATTGTGGGGAAAGAGCTAAAAATAGAGCGTTCAACCTACGAAATATTACAAATTTTAGGAATATCGCTACTTGACAAAACGCCTATTAATGAGCTACTTACAAATATAGATTACAAAAATGTCAAAGAACTAAATTATAAACAGCTGTCCCTCAGCTTATTTTAAGTGGACAGCAATGATATATTTCATTTGTTTTTTTTTAAACTTTTTAATTCTGATTAGTTCTGAATAAAACGAACTTATATTGTAAAAAAATTAGCGTTTGTCTTTATATTCTGTTTTTAGTTTTTCCAGGTTTTCAATAAAGAAATTTATTCCTTCTAAAACATTTTTTAAGAATTTAGCATTTCTGGAATTGGGATTCTTTTTTAGCTCTATAATTTGCTGCATAATATGTAATTTCTGCTGCATTCTTTTTTCTATTTCAGCAATTATTTCATTAATGTCACCGGAAACGAAACGGAAATAACGTTTGCGATCTCCGGGATATGTAACATATTCAATTACACCACGAAGTTCAAGATTTCTTAAAGCATTACTGGCGGAACTTTTGCTGATTTGCATTTCATCAACAATTTCATCAAAAGTGTATTCTTCCTTGTCCATTACCATTAGTAATCCAAGAATTCGGGCAGTAACCGGCTGAAACCCATCCCGCTCATTATTTCGCCCGATTCGTTCAATCAACTCTCTCTGCTTTTTTATTCTTTCTGATTCTTCCATTTTTTAACTAAAATTACGCTGCAAATATAATTAAGTTTTTTTTGTTCGCAATTAAATGAACTAAAATTTTAAATGTAGAGAAGGAATTTATACTTTCACATCACAATTGACATAATAATTATTTTCCATGAAACAATTTTCGAAACAACAGATTTTTTGGATTGGATTGCTTGTTTATTTTGTAATAAATATTCTGCAGGCGGCGTTCCTCGAATTACATTTCGACGAGGCTTATTATTGGCTTTATTCCCGCAATCTTGATTGGGGCTATTTTGATCATCCCCCAATGGTAGCCGCGCTTATTTTTGCCGGGACAAAACTGTTTGGCGGTTATTTAGGGGTCCGCTTCTTTTTTGTGTTGTTGTCATCGGTTTCCTTTATTCTTCTGTGGAACATGGTTAAACCCTATCGTAATTTACCATTGATTTACTGGTTGATGGTTTTTTCTATCAGTTTGTGGATACCTTACACGTTTTACGCCGTGCCGGATGGGCCTCTTTTCTTTTTTACGATTCTGTTTTTATGGCTTTACCAAAAATATCTTCAAAAAAGAAGCTGGGGAATTGTTTTGGCCCTTGCGGTGGCAACAGCAGGATTGATATATTCCAAATACCATGGGTTCCTGTTATTGTTTTTTGTTTTTTTGTCAAACTGGAAACTGATAAAAGAGCGAAAAGCCTGGGTATTGGTGTTTCTGACATTGATTTTGCTGGTTCCGCATTTTCTCTGGCAGTTCGAAAACCAGTTTCCAACTTTCCGGTACCACCTCGTTGACAGCCATCAAACAGGTTATAAAATTGATGTTACCATAAATTATGTATTAGGCGCAATTTTGCTAACAGGCCCGTTTTTGGGATGGTTGTTTTTATATTCTGCATTTAAATATCATTGGGCAGATAGCTGGGAGCGGGCTTTAAAATTTGTTTTTGCAGGGGTTTTCCTGTTTTTCTTCATCGTAACGTTTGGCGGCGACATTGAACTTCACTGGACACTGATTGCTTACATTCCGATGTTTATCCTCGCATACGCTTTTATCGTACAAAATGAACGGTGGCTAAAGCCGGTAAAAAAAATAGGCATTATTGGATTTTTCGTTTTTTTGTCCGCCAGGATTTATTTGATTTTGGGAGCTTCGACATGTCCTCTCGATGCAGTGCGTAATATGACCGGATGGAAGGATGAAATTGCCCTTCTTCAAAAGGAGGCCGGAGGCAGGCCTGTTGTTTTCTCGGAAAGTTATCAAAAAGCGTCCCTTTATGCATTTTATGCCAATCGTCCTGGTACTACGTATTGTTTGTTGTCGGGCTTTTACAAATATTCTCAATTCGATTTTTATACCACAGAAAATGACATTCAAGGGAAAGATATACTTTTTGTATCCATGGATAGTACACTTATGAAAGATAATGTGCGTCACCTTAAGGGAAATTTGAAGAATTGGTATGTGCGCGATATTCCTGATTTTAATTCGTATAGCAAACTAGAGATAGATGCTGATACCAGCTCATTCTTACTTGAAAATAAAGTATTAAAAGTTCCACAAATAACTTTGCATAATCCGTATTCCAGAGTTGTTGAGCTGGAAAAAAACAGCCAGCTTCAGGTACATTGGCAACTTTTTATTCGCGGAAAGAAAAAATGGGAATTGGTAAGCCAAGCTGACCTGAACAACCTGAAAATTGAACCCGGAGAAACCATTTCTGTAAAAAATATTCGGTTCATTTTGCCTGATTCTTTGAACGATGGAACTCATCATATTTATTTAGGCATACAAAACGGGCCATTTTTACCGGTCCATTCCATTATTCAATTTGATTTACATGTAAATTAACTATTCACCGGCAGGTTCAATAATTTTTATAAGGTGCATGTTTTTTAGTCGTTGTGCCCTTGTGGCTGGATTTATAAATCCGGGAGTTAGCTTTGACAGGCTACGATGTTTAAACGATTGAATCAGTTTTATCTTAGCTGTTGATTGTTCTATCTCTTTTAATCCTTCATCGTCTGTAAAGATCCAGTCGTTTTTTCTTTTCAGGCATATCTCCAAATCTTCAGAATCATAAAGAAAATGCCCCGGATTTTTTGCGTAAAAAAACAATTCGCGATGTTCTGAATTGTACGTATTTAACATTTCTCCTGTATTGGCCTTTTCGTTAAAAACATTACAGGCCGGAATGACCGACTGGTAGGTAAATATCTGTGGAAAAAGATGGACATTTATCGCAAAATTTAAAGCCACAATTGATATTACACTTTGCAGTAGAATCCGGCTGAGCATGTTGTTTAATTTACCTGTAAGGAAGAACAAAAACAACAGCACTGTAATCCCCAGCCAGAAAAATATGTTTTTTGAAGGGAAGAAATAAATGCAAAGTGAGAAAAGGATGATCCATAAAATGATACAAACGAAGCGCTGGATGCCGATGATGATTTTTTGCATTTTCAGCGAGGTTTTTTCTTCAAAAAAATATAACAGCCATTTTGCAGATAAAAGCGACATAAATGGAGACAGTACCATAAAATAATGAGGCGCTTTGGCACTTGCGATGGAAATAATTATCCAGTAAAAAAATATTCCTCCAAGACTGAAAAGTTCCGGGAGCTTTGTTTTGAATAAGTTTTTAAATTCCATAAAAAGGCCGATAAAGAAAAGAATTGCCCAGGGAAGAAAAATATATAACGTCGTATGAAAATAGAATAGATAATCGGTGCTTCCCCCTTTTATTTTTCCCGAAATGCGGCCGGCGTTATTATCCCAGAAAAAAAATTTCAGGCCTTCCCACCCGAACTGTTTAAAAATCCCGGTGAGCCCAGCAGCAAGAACCAATAAGCTGATAAAAGCACCTAATACGACTTTGTAATTAAAAATCAGCTTGATTTGCTTTTTATATATCAGGTGTGAAAGCGCAGCGATGACCGGGACAAAAACACCAATGGGGCCTTTTGAAATGAGCCCGAGGCCAATTCCCAGCCCAGCTAAAAGCATATTCACCAGCTTTTTCGATTTAATATACTCAGCAAGTTGCCATACCGAAAAAATTACATTGGCCGTTAAAAGACAATCGGTATGAATATCGTTGTGGAATAAAAAGTAAAACTCAGATGTAGCTAGCATTACAGCCGCTATTTTCGCTATTCTTTTACTGTAAAAGAGTTTTGCAAACCGATAGGTTGAATAAACTGCAATACTTGAATAAAGTAATACCGGCAGTTTAAAAGCAAATGTGGTTGGACCAAAAATAAAATAAAACGGAGTTGTAATCCAAAAAATCAGAGGCGGTTTTTGAAGATAGGGTTCAAAATGAATTTTCAGGGTTATCCAATCTCCTGTTTCATAAATTATACGACTAATAGCAGCATATTTCCCTGCATCACTGGTAACTGGTACAATTAATCCCAAGAAGTAGGTCAAAATCAGAAAAAATCCAATGGAATAATTAATCAGGTTATTATAGTTAATTCTTAATTTGTTGTTCATTTTTTATTTATAGAATTACTCGTTGTTAGATTCGTTTTGTAAATAGTGCTTTTTTATATTTAGTTCTGAATTAAAAGAACTAAAATGATAAAAGTAATAAAGTTCTATTTGTTCGCAATAAAAAGAACTAAAATTTCCAATATTGTATTAAAAAATTAATTTAAACTAACTTTATTCTCCTCCCTGATTGTTTTTTAATATAACTTCAACATAAGTCACTCAATAAAAATCATTCTTTTGAAGAACATGAATAAATAGCGTTATCTGAATTTTAATTATATTAAAAGAAATAATTCAATAACCGAATGGAAGGCGATTGGAGTTTAAGATGATAATGCCGACAAATGCGGAGATGGCCAAAACTATCATTAGTTTTGCCAATGATACCGGAGATGAATATTACCTAGGCATTCAGGATAATCCTTGAAAAGGTATAGGAATTGATGGAGACTAATTAATAATCCTTGAAGAAAAAATAAGTAATATTATTTATGACTGGTGTTTTCCTATTGTATTGACAAAAATTCTATTTCTGAACTATGAACCACTTAAAACAAAGAGATTGACCCCGGGACTTTTATCCGCGTTGGCTATTCAAACGGGTAGGCAAGCTCTGAAATAATTCAGGAACTCGAACGACAAGAACAAAATATTTCTTTCGGTAGTGAATTGGCTTTCCAAAAATCGTTGAACGATATTAATTTTGATCCTTTTAAAGCATTGTTAACTGATAAAACTGGGGAGGAACTCACAAAATAGGTTTTGCAAAAATTAGTATAGTATAAATCGGAGTAGGGACGGGAATTGTCAACAATGCCCTGATACTGCTATCTGATGGCGAATTAAGAAAACAGCGATTCTCGTATGTTAAAATTGAATGCGCACGGTTTAAAGGAATCGATCCTGGAAACTTCATTGATCAAAAAAACTATAGATTCGAATGTTGGATTGCAATCGGAAGAGGCTTACCAGTTCATCTTACGTCATATTTCACAAGGAATGACTGATTATCAGGGTATTTGCAGAAATGACTGGTGAGAATACCCGATAATTACAATTCGTGAAGTAATTTGGAACGCTGTGATTCACCGTGATTATTCACTCTCTGGTAAGGTCATAAAAATTGCCATTTTTGATGATAAAGTTGAAATTACCTGTCCAGGCAAACTTACGCTAACAATGGATTTCAACGAAATGGATTCTGGTCAGTCCGACATACAAAATAAAATTCTGGCACCGGTTTTTAAACGCTTGGGAATTATTGAACAATGGGGTAATGGACTTAGGCTAATTGCCAGGGAAATGCAGTCCTATCCTGAGATAGAGTTATCGTGGAAAGAGCCGGGAATTGCTTTCTGTGTTACATTTACCAATAAAAACTATTTGCAGCAGCAAGAGTTACAGCAAGAATCTTTATTCACAAAAGTGTTGAAAATACTAAAAGATGGGACACAATCGAGAAAGGATATATCTTTAGAATTAGGGCAAAAATCTATACCCGGTTAATTTAATGAGATATTAAAAAAGCTCCAGGAAGGCGGATTAATTGGCCGGACAATAAAAGACAAACCTCAAAGTTCAAAACAAAAATTTCAGATAACCGAGAAAGGCAACTTGTTTTTAAAGCTACTGGATAGAAACCGGGAATAAAAGCTCATTCAATCCCTTTCACAAAATACCAACATTTTCAAAAAAACAAGCCCTCCGGGTTTTCAAAAGCTTCCGGCATAAACCGCTCGTTCAGAAATTGCAAGAGTTGATTTCTGCCAACGCACAAGGCAGTTTTTAAAAAAAAATATGATTTCCGTAACCTGCAATCAAACCTTTTTTGAAACCATTTATCAACACATGCAATTTCTCCACTCTCTATTTATTCCTTTTCCTTTTGAAAATTTTCCAAAAATGTAGCCGGAGGTGTTTACGGGTTTGAACGGAAAGACTTTAGAAATCATTATAATAATACTTCCATTGCTTCATCAACCAGTGAGTTATCAAGTTCTTTTAAATATGCCTGGGTTATGGCAATATTTTGGTGTCCCATCGATTCACTAATAATATCTGTGGCGACTCCTTTTTGTTTTAGACAGTTAGCATAGCTGTGCCGGGCAACATAACTTGAAACAGATTTATTAATTTCACATAAAGCAGCAATTTCTTTTAAATCTTTATTGAACTGTTTCAACGTTTTTTTCTTCCGGTTTTCAACTTGAGAGGGTGTTAGTTCATCTTTCAACAAAATGGGGAAAACATAATCAGTCCCATTTTTTCTGGTTTTATAATAGTCCAGAATTTTCTGGACAGGGGGTAATATTTTTATTCGAAAATTGGTTTTTGTTTTAGAGCGGGTATAATAAATCTGGTCATCTATAACATCTTTCCAGCGAAGTTTCATCATATCGGCAAAGTTCATTCCCCGGGTGTAGAAGCTGAAAACAAAGTAATTTCTGGCATTAATTAGTTTCGGATAAGTGCTTAAATCTTTTTTTATGATTTTTTGAACATCTTCAAGTGTAAGTGCTTTTTTTATTCCTTTCCCCTTTAGTTTTGAGATTTTGTATTTTTTGAAAGGATAAATCTCTGTTTTGATTATTTCCCGCTTTATTGCAGAATTAAAAAGGGCTCTCAATGTTCTCATCCGAACGCTAACTCCTCCGTCAGTTCCTCCATTAGCGCGAAGACTTACTTCATATTTTTCGAGAAAAGCAGGTGTTATCTGCTCAAAAGTTATAGACTTGTTATGACTGAAGTTTTTAACTGATTTTAACGTATCAGAATTAACCCTGGCATTTCCTGTTTTCCCAGCTTTTATCATGTCGGAAATAATTTCCTCCCAAAAAGCAAAAATGTTTTTGTAAACAGGGTTACTTTGAATCCGCATTACACTCTCTATATCCGTCAGGGTATAAAAGCCTTTTTTCTGTTCAAGTTCGGTTACGACATCAGTAGCCCTGTCTATGAATTTTAACAGTATTCTGTTCCTTTTCAGATAATCTGGGGCATTTTTGTTGAATTTTCCCTGTTTTTTGTTCCATTCTTTTTCCAAACAAGTATAAGGAGTACGGAAAAATACAGACTTTCTTTCTTTAGTAATCCGCAAATAAATTGGATATTTGCCAGTAGATAATTTTTTCTTTTTCAGAACGGTCTTAAAACTAATCATTTATATTATTTTTGGGTACAACATAGGTACAACAAATTGATATTTAAAGGTAAATAAATCCAACTTCATAACAAAGTTATATTTTGTAATATATTTATAATGAATATAAAAGAAATTATATGAGATTAGATGATAAAGAAATTATGCTGCTTTGGGAGCAGGGGGTCGCAGGTTCGAATCCTGCTACCCCGACAACAATCTTTAAAGACCGCTGTAAATCAATTAACTACAGTGGTTTTTTTTTGTTATTGGTAAAAATCTATAGATTTTTTCTGCATCCAACATCCACTACAATTCATATTCAAACGACATGTATTCAGATGGTAAACTTTCACTGTTTGTACCGTATCGAAGTTAAATTGTTTTGTTCATTCGCATCATAACTTAACCTTATTTTCATTAACAGTTCACTAAAAGGGATACCATCAATAAAATGAAGCCAACTGCTATTTTGCTTTCATTTTTTCGTTTTATAATTTTCATGTAGATATAGTGTAATTTGAAAATGCTTTTCAAGAGTTCTTTCGATTTAAAGCCAACTGAACCGACATCACTTTGTTCTTAAAAAACAGTACCATCACAACGCCCGAGATAACTCCCAAACCACCAATCAGCTGATGTATATACAAATGTTCACTCAAAAAAATTACGCCACCCACAATTGCAATTAGCGGATTCAGATTATTATAAATACTCACCGAACTTGTGGGCACAAATGTTAATGCATAGTTGGTTAGAAACGAAGTAACAACCGACGACAATGTGCCCAGATACAATGTTGAAAGTAAGAATGATGGTTCTAGTAAAGGCTCAAAAAAAGTATTTAAATCGCCGTTTAT
>JAWKKP010000021.1:0-122168 GCA_041393215.1 Draconibacterium sp. | reverse complement strand
TAAGTATTATTGAACGAAATTATTATGGAAACATCTCTTTTGGAAATATTCTAAGAAATATTACCCTTCGAGACATTGTCAGAAATGACTCTCTTTTTCATCAAAAACATAATATGAAAAAAAGAGCAATTCTTGAACGAAGACTCTTGGAGAGTATTAATCATGTCATTGGTCGGACTTTCTGGGACAAAACTCATTCGTGGGCCATCAATTCCAATGTAAATTATCATTTTTGTAATGAGACTTTACGTGAAGAATTCTATAAACAGAGCTGGGATTACGATAATTGTGAAAAGTATAGTATTTTTTTAAGCCAGGCTCACTACCCAATAAAAGGGTTACACCAGGTTATTAAAGCATTGCCATTGGTTTTGCGCAAGTATCCGGAAACGAAAGTCTATGTGGCGGGTAATAGTTTTTTTTCGTCAACTAAAAAATGGAAACAAAATGGTTTTGGAAAATATATTAAAACCCAGATTAAAAAATTAAAAATACAGGATAAAATCATTTTTACGGGTGTTTTGTCAGAAGTTGAGATGTGTGAAAGATATATAAAATCGAATGTTTTTGTTTGTCCCTCTTCTATTGAAAATAGTCCTAATTCAGTTGGAGAGGCTCAACTGCTGGGTGTTCCATGTATTGTTTCTGATGTTGGAGGTTCGGCTGAAATGGTTGTTAATGAACAAACCGGTTTAGTTTACCGTTTTGAAGAATTTGAAATGCTGGCTACAAATATTATTCGAATTTTTGATAGCAAAAGTCTTTCAGAAAAATTATCGGTTGAGGCAAAAAAAATAGCTCAAAAAAGGCACTCACAAAAACTGAATGCTGAGAAATTAATTTCGATTTATCAATTGATATGCAAAAAATTGTAACATACATCTACAAGGGAGTGCGCAAAATATTTCTCTCCATAATTTTCTTGATCAATAAATTTGTTACATGGCTGATTTTTTATTCGAATAATATAAAATTCAAAAAGTTCAAAACAAAAGGAATACCCTACATCAGTGTAGCGCTTGGAGGAAATTGTAGTATAGATGACAATTTTATAATGAACAATGGTAACAAGGGAAACCCAATTGGGAGACCTCAACGATGTACCCTTTTTGTTGACAAAGGAGCAAAACTTGAGATTGGTAAAAATGTCGGAATCAGTTCAGCAGCAATAATTGTTCACGAATTTATCAGAATTGGGGATAACGTGAAAATTGGCGGTGGAGTCTGCATCTATGACACCGACTTTCACTCCCTGGATCCAAACAAAAGAAATAACATTGAGTCTGATTTTCAACATAAAGTTACCAGACCGGTAATCATCGGGAATAATGTTTTCATTGGTGCACATTCAACACTTTTAAAAGGCGTTACTGTTGGAGAGAACTCGATTATTGGAGCATGTTCTTTGGTTACAAAGAACATTCCTGCGAATCAAATCTGGGCTGGAAATCCGGCAAAGTTTGTTAAAGAAATTAAGTAGAAGATGGATTCAATTTCAAAATTGGTACCGTACACAATTATACCTATTGCGATATCTTCTGTTCGGCAATATACCTCAATTCCAATAGGAAATACTTTCATTTGGTGGGGTATATATTTGGTTATAATGGTTATCCTTTTTTGGTCAGCTATATCGGGATTTTTAAACCCATATGATAAAAAAGAACTCAGGGTTATTAAGCTGTATTTGTTCTGGAATATCATTAGCATTTTTTATGGTTTGTTTATGGCTGAATCATATTGGCATTATAAAATGTTAGTCTCGATGGGACTGACATTATTACTACCAATTATTGCCTATATTGGAACAAATAAAGCTCACGCACAATCTATCTTATCTGTTTTTATACGAATTTCCTTACCCTTGGCAATTTTACTTTTTCCATTGTTAGACAAAGGTTCTTGGGGATGGTATTTGTATCCTGTAACACTTTTAATGCTTTTTTTCCCTGTACTCCCTTTAAGGGCAAAATATCTTATTGCAATACTTACAATAATTCCGATTTTAGCCGACTTTAATGCAAGGAGCCATGTCATTAAATATTCAATACCAATTTTACTTTTATTGTTTTTTTACTACACTAGAATATATTCATTTTCAGGTAAGTTATTGGAGATTACACGGAAAATAGTAATAGTTGCACCCTTCATTTTTTTTGGGCTCGCGGTTTCTGGAATTTTTCAGATTTTTAAGATGGATGAATATATTGATGAAGATCTGACAACTACCGAGCAAAATAGTGATGGAGAGGTTGTTGAAAAGGATTTAAAATTTGATTCACGTACATTTATATATCAAGAGGTTTTAACCTCAGCATTGAAATATAACTATTGGTTTTTGGGAAGAAGTCCTGCAAGAGGTAATGAAACGGAATGGTTTAAAGGCGAAATGATAGAAACTTATGGTACACCCGAACGGCCCTCAAACGAAGTTGGGATTTTAAATGTGTTTACCTGGACAGGAGTAATAGGTGTTGTTTTAATATTCCTTGTATTTTACAGGGCAAGCTATTTAGCCATTAATCTTTCTAATAATTTATTTTCAAAACTGATTGGATTATTTGTTGCCTTTCATTGGGCATATAGTTGGGTTGAGGAATATCAATTATTAGATACAAACAATTTTGTAATATGGTTGATGGTTGGACTTTGTTTTTCAAATTCGTTTCGTAGAATGAACAATGCAGAGGTGAAATTATGGGTTCATGGGATCTTCAACAGGAACTACTCAGTTGAAAAAATGAGGATTGTTCAAAACTATTACATTAAATTAAAAACAATAGTAGGAAATGAAAAGTGAAAAGAAAATTGCAGCCTTGTTAACATGCCATAATCGGCGTGAAAAAACTTTGCAATCTCTTGGATTGTTGTTTGAGGCAGCTTTGCCAAAAAACTACAAATTAAACGTTTTTCTGGTCGATGACGGCTCAACAGACGGGACATCAAAAGCGGTTAAAAAAAGCTTTCCCGAAGTTAATATAATTCGGGGAGATGGAAATTTATACTGGAATGGAGGGATGAATCTGGCATGGAAGACTGCCGAAAAAGAATATTCATATGATTTTTTTCTTTGGTTAAACGACGATACTTACATATTGCATAATGCGTTGGAAATACTTTTAAAAGAATCGGAATTAAAAAATAACCAATCTATCATTTGTGGTAAAACAAAATCTCAGATTACGGGGAAGGTTACATACGGAGGATTAAACTTAGATAACAGAGGCTTCATTTTAGATAACAACGTTATTGAAAAATGCGACTATTTTAATGGAAACATCGTATTAATTCCACGTTCTGTATTTGAAGAACTTGGATTTCTTGAAACGGGATTTGTTCACTGCTTAGGAGATTATGATTATGGATTAAGAGCAAGAAAAAAGAACATAAGCTCTTGGGTGACCGCAGAATCGGTAGCTTTTTGTGAGAATAATGATTTGCCCAAATGGTGTAATCCGAAAACCCCGATTTTAACCCGGATGAAATTTTTCTATACGCCGCTGGGAGCTGAACCATTTGAATATTTTATTTACTCCAAGAGACATTTTGGTTTTTCAGTTGCCGTTAGAAATTTTGTTACTCAACATTTAAGAATGCTTTTCCCGAATTACTGGGTGAAAAAGATCATTCATACTTGAATTATGCAGAATGAAAGCTGAATTCATAAGATTTTTACAGGAAAGTCTGCCAATCCCCTTTGGGTTTACAGATAAATATGCTGATTATTCAGGCGAAGAAGTTTCAAGAATAATTAAAGACGAGTTAGAGAGAGACAAGCCGTCACTGATATGTAAAATTGGTTATACGGAACTAAATTGCATTTTATCGTGTACTAATTTAGTGGTTGGTAGCCTAAGTCCTATAAAATTAATTCTAAAATCTGCTACCGACGCAAAAAACAAAATTTCAATAAAATCAGGGTTTTTCCCGAATGATGATGAAAATATCCATCAATTTGCAAGACTTCTTTTAGATGATATGCAACACATCGATATTTTAGGATCATGGCTAAAACACGAACGATACCTGAAAAAAGAATTAAATGGGAAGATAAAAGTTAAAGCGGCCGATTTGGAACCCTATTTCCATAAAGAACCCTGGACAGAGGCATTGGCAGGAAAAACAGTTTTAGTAATTCATCCATTCGAAACATCAATCAAGCATCAATATTCGAATAGAGATAAGTTATTTGAAAATAAAAAAATATTGCCGGAGTTTAGTTTAAAGACAATACGAGCAGTCCAGTCAAGAGAAAACAATGAGGTAAATTTTTCTTCATGGTGGGAGGCACTGGATTACATGAAAAGGAAAATTGACAAAGTCGAATTTGACATTGCCATATTAGGTTGTGGATCTTATAGTTTGCCTCTTGGTGCCTACATAAAAAGGAGAGGGAAGAAAGCAATACATCTTGGCGGAGCAACACAAATACTTTTTGGGATTAAAGGATCGAGATGGGAAGAGAGGGAAGATTTTAGAAAATTTTTTAATTCGTATTGGAGTAAACCGTTGGCAGATGACATCCCGGGTAAAATAACAAAAAGTGATTCATATTGGTAGGCTTTTTTGAATAGAAATTCGGAATCACCGCTTTGATTTAAACTGCCGAAAGACTAGATTTATTACTGTAACAATTGAATAAAATAATAAACAATAGTTTAGTCAAAAAAAATGAAAACCAAAGTCCCTGTATTATTAGTTACCTTTAACCGTCTTGATACTACTAAAAAAGTATTCGAAGCAATTAGACAATACAAACCAGACAAATTTTTTGTTGCTTCAGATGGGGCCCGGGAATTCAAGGAAGGTGAATTAGACATTGTCAACCAGGTTAGAAATTATGTTACAAAAAATGTCGACTGGGAATGTGAAGTAAAAACTTTGTTCAGAGAAAAAAATTTGGGATGTGGAGTTGGGCCTTTTGATGCAATTAGCTGGTTTTTTTCGAACGTGGAAATGGGTATTATTTTAGAAGATGATTGTGTGCCAACCGAGTCATTTTTTACTTATTGTAACGAGTTACTCGAAAAATACAAATACGAGGAAAAGATATTGAGCTTGACTGGGTACAACATAATTGGAAGCATTGGAACAAAGGAAAGTTATATATTTTCAAGATATTTATATGGATGGGGATGGGCAACCTGGAGTAGGGCATGGAAAAAAATGGATTTCAAGCTCGAAAAATATATCGAAACAAGAAATAAGGGCGAACTGAAAAAATATTATCATTCATACGTCGAGAGGAAAATAATTGATAAAAAAGTAGATGATTGTATTAAGGGTAATGTTAGTGCATGGGACTATCAATGGATTATATCTCATCATATGAATAATGCTCTAACGGTAGTTCCCAGGATTAATCTTGTAGAGAACTTAGGTTTTTCAGATGTTAATTCAACACACACCAAAGAAAACTATTGGGATATGAGATTTCTAAGACATAATTCAAACGAAATGGCTTTCCCGTTAATTCATCCTTCCGAAATACAGGAATCAAAAAAATATTTTCGGAAATATCTTATCAGGGAAATATTACGTATTGGATTAAAAAAGATTTTCAGATTCTAGCTTACCAAGTAATACAAATAAACATGGTTGTATTTATTTAAATTGGCAGAATAATGATTCGTTACATAAAATTAATTCGTGATAAATATCTTGCACGTGTAAAATGGGCAAAATATAAAATCGGCAAAAATTTTCATGCAGGGCGAGGTGTATTTTTATGGGCTAAAGATACAATTATCATTGGCGATAATTTCTATATCGGGAAGTATTCGATTATTGAGTGTACGGCCGAAATTGGAGACAATGTGATCTTTGCAAACCACGTTTCTCTAATCGGAAGGTACGATCATCATTATCAACAATTAGGCACTCCTATAAGGTTGGCAAGCCAAATTAGAGATGTTGATTATAATTGGCGTGGACTAGGTCAAAAAATAAAAATTGAGGATGATGTATGGATTGGCCTTGGTTCAATCGTTCTATCTGGTGTAACGATTGGCAGGGGAAGTATAATTGCTGCAGGATCTGTGGTCACGAAAGATGTGGAACCATTTTCAATTTATGGAGGGAATCCGGCAAAAAGAATTCGAGCGCGCTTTGATTCTGAGCATCAATTAAATAAACATATTCAAATGTATGAAGAAAATTATAAGAGGTAGAAGTGTTTTATTATTAGATTAAATTTAATGAATATCCAAAATTATAGTAAGTATTTTATTTTTCTTTCGAATATCTTTATTCAACATTAAAAACGTAACCTTTTTAGCAAAGTCAAACCATAAAATTGACAAATTAATTTTCAGCATCATTCATTTAAGATTATAGAGTTAACTGATAGAATACTAGAAGAAGTACTTAATTTATGAAGTTTATTAATACAATGGGATTTCGTGTGTTTTCTGATGATTTGTCGTTAATACAAATTGAAAAAGGAAAATGTAAGGTAATTAATACCATCAGTCCTAATTCGTATGGTATAACTTCAAAAGATGAAGAATTTAAAAATGCGCTGAAAACTTCAGACTTCTTAGTATTAGATGGTGTCTATTTTGCTTTAGCTTCGCTAATTCTGCAGGGGAAAAACATTAAGCGAAATCAAGGGCCTGATGTTTTTTATTATTTTATGAAAAGGTTGAATGAAGAAAAAGGGAAGGTATATTTTTTAGGGTCAACAGAGAATACGTTATTAAAAATAAAAGATAGGGCCAAAACAGAGTATCCTCATATAAAATGTGAAACATATTCTCCCCCGTTTAAGCCAGAATTTACTGCTGAAGAGAATAATAGAATGGTGGAAGCGATTAATGCATTTAATGCAGATGTACTCTTTGTTGGGATGACTTGCCCTAAACAAGAAAAATGGGCCATAAAAAATCGTGATTCGATAAATGCCGGATTAATTGTTTGTATTGGGAATGTTTTTGATTGGTATGCCGGTACGCAGAAAGCAATTCATCCGATTTGGTTTAAGCTAAGAGTAGGTTGGCTGGTTAGAATATTTTTACGCCCGGAAGTTTTTAAACGAAATATTGGGAACCAGATGCTTTTTTTCTGGCACGTTATACAGGTTTTTCTAAAAATTAAAAAAATATGATTAAAGGAACAATTACTGGCCTGGGAAAAATGGGGCTTTCGCATGCTGCTATTGTTGGAGGGCATCCAAATGTTGATTTAGTTGCCGTTTGCGATGCATCTTCCCTGGTTTTGAATGCATTTAATAAATTTAGTAGCATAAAAACATATACCGATCATAATGAAATGATCAAATCAGAAAAGCCTGATTTTGTGGTTGTGGCAACACCTACAAAATTTCATTACCCGATGGTTAAATATGCATTAGAACAAGGTGTACATGTATTTTGCGAAAAGCCATTTACGTTGACAGCCGAAGAAGGGGAGGAATTAAATCGTATTGCATTAGAAAAAGGACTTATAAATCAGGTTGGATATCATAATCATTTTATCGGAACTTTCAGAGAATTAAAGCGATTGCTTGATGCAAATGTACTGGGAGAGCTAATTCACTTTAGCGGTGAAGCCTATGGCCCCGTAGTTACAAAAGAAAAAGGATCAACCTGGCGTTCAAATTCTGCTGAAGGTGGAGGTTGCTTGTATGATTATGCTTCTCATGTAATTAATCTGATCCAGGAAATAGTCGGCCGGCCGGATAAGGTAAAGGGAACTTTATTAAAAAGCTTTTATTCTAAAGGAGTTGAGGATGCGGTATATTCATTATTGGAGTTGGAAAGCGGCTTAACAGGTACTCTACTAGTTAATTGGAGCGACGAAACTTACCGGAAAATGTCAACTTCAATAACCGTTTTTGGGAAAAATGGTAAGATAATCTGTGATGCTACTGAAGTGAAAATTTTCCTTAAGAAGGATGTCCCCGCTGAAAATCTCGAAAAAGGTTGGACGATAAAATATATAACTGATTTCGCCATTCCAGTTGACTTTTATCTTCGTGGAGAAGAGTATAGTGCACAAATTGATTATTTTGTTAATTGTATTAAAAATAAACAACAGCCCAAATACAATTCGTTTGAACAGGCACTTTACACCGACTCAGTAATTGAAAAAATATTAGATGATGCTAAAAGAAAATAAAATGGAGAAAGTACTATTTGGAGACAATCAGTTTTTTGCAGTAAATCATCTCTCAGACGAAAAATCAAGAGCGCAGTCAATTAAATTTAAAGATGATTCATCCATTATTCGAGTACTCGATCAGTCAAAATCTGCCGGGATAAATACATTTATGTGTACAACTCATGACAGGATAGCAAATATTTGTGATCACATAAGAAATAATCCAGAAAATTATAAAGGTTATAAAATATATCCATGTATGCCTTATGCTCACAAATATGCAAATGCAGTTACAGAACTTGGCATAGTTGGTACAATAAAGCAATATGTTCCCGGAAATATATTTGGTACCTTTGCAAAAGGAGGTTTTGCTTATTTGAATAAAGATTTCATTAAGCTAATGGAATTACTAATTGATGCTGAAATGAAAATGTTTTCAGGCATTTCAACCCCAGTTATATTTATACAGAATGTTTTGGTTGACATGATTCTAGGTCTGAAAATGTATGACGTTTTTGTAAAATACGATGCTTACATCCGAAAAAAATATAATAGTGAACCAGGCTATATTACAATGAATATGCCGGCACTTTTAGATGCATTAAATTCTGTTGGCATTGAAAATCCAATAATTTGTTCTTCAATAAACAAAATTGGTTTTCGGATGTCTGGCGGGAAAGAAATTTATGAAAAATATTTGAAGGAAAGAGAATTCAGGCCGATTGCAATGCAGGTTTTGGCTGCAGGTGCACTTCGGCCCAAAGAGGCTATTGAGTATTTGGGACAGTTTCCAAAGATTGAATCGGTGCTGTTTGGCGCCTCTTCAAAAGATCATATTCTTGAGACGAAAGATTTGATAGAATCGGTATTATGAAATTGTTCATTTAATTATTTTGAAATTTTGATGAATATAAATATTTTATTGCGATGAGATTAATTGTCCCAGCTTGGGGAATATTCTTTTGTAGTAATTTATGATATTTTATTGGTTTTTAGTAACTTGTTATTAAAGGCATAAAATATGTATTATAATAATTTTACGCATAATTTAATATTGGAAGACGCTATTTACAAAAGTTTTGTTTTTATAATTTATTAAACATTTAGCTGTATAATTAATTATTATTGCTAATAAAGTAAAACGTTCTAGGCCTTTAATAATGAACAACAAAAATTATTAATTGGTATATTTGAAAGTTTTCTTTTAACTCTAAATTCAACATTATGATAAAAGAACGCGAACCGGCGATAGAAAGAATAGGGGTGACATTTCAGGTGGTGCTAACTCTGGTATGCTATTATTTTGTTTTATGGATTTCAGGATATTTTTCTGATAATGTCACGATAAGAAATAATGATCATTTGATTATTACATTCATTATTGTTCCAATTTGGTACATGCTACTTGATTTTTTTGAGCTTGGAGCAATGGCTCGGATCCAAAGATATCGGCATCTGATAAAAAAATATGCTTATGTGGTCTTTCTTGGTACCTTAACATTATTTTTTATTATTGAACTATTGGAATATGATTCATTCACCCCAAATATTATTTTAAAATTTGCGATACTTAACTTTTTGTTACTAACAACATTAAAAATAGCAAGTAGGACAATTGTTAAGTATTTCAGACGTCAGGGATTCAATTCAAGGATGATCCTTTTAATTGCGGATGAATCTTCCGTTCCATTTATTAAGCAAATAATTGAAATGGATGATTGGGGATATAGGATTTGGGGCATAATAACAAATTCGAATAGAGTTAAAGAAGAATTTGGTGATGCTTATACAATATATTCAGAGAGTGAAAATTTTTCAAAAATTATCGATGAGAAAATCATTGACGAGGTATTTTATTGTAAACAAGATTTTCACATGAATGATATAAACAGGCTAATTGCACAGTGTCGTGAAATTGGGGTGAGCTTTCATATTCATAATAAGGTACTTAGTTTCCATGGTCAGCAGCCAAGTATTTCATTCCTTAACCATCAGTTTTTCTTGTCATTTGGGAATACACCAAGCGATTATGTTGCATTAAAGATTAAAAGTGCGATAGATTATCTGTTGACTATTCTTATTTTAATTCTAATCTCTCCGGTAATGTTCGCTATTTCAATCTTAATTAAAATGGAGGATGGAGGGCCTGTATTTTTTAAGCAGATACGCGTTGGCAGGCATGGACGTTTGTTTAAATGTTATAAGTTCAGAACAATGGTGGTTAATGCCGAGGAACTAAAAGAAAAACTGATGTCTCTGAATGAACAAGAAGGACCAGTGTTTAAAATAAAAAATGATCCAAGAATTACTAAAGTTGGAAGGTTTCTTCGCAAGACCTCTTTGGATGAACTTCCCCAGTTCTTTAATGTTCTGTTAGGAGATATGTCAATAGTTGGACCGAGACCTCCAATTCCGTCGGAAGTGGAGCAGTATGACAGAAGTCTCCATAGAAGACTTAGTATTACTCCCGGAATAACATGCACCTGGCAGGTTTCTGGACGTAACAATATACCCTTTGACAAATGGATGGAAATGGACATGGAATATATAGATAATTGGTCGCTATCTTTAGATCTTATGATTATTTTAAAAACATTTAAGGTACTGATTTCTGGTAATGGCCAGTAGTTAAACATGTAATTCTTGAGCAGACAATTAAGTAAAATTTTTATGGAAAAAAGGTATCTATTTTATCTGTCTTTAATTCTTATTGTTTTTAGCACATCGTGTAGTAGCACAAAAGACATATTCATGTTTCAGGATTATAAGGAAGATTTGAATCAGTTTATAGTTCCTGCTCAAGTTCCTGAGCATAAAATAAAACCTTTTGATAACTTATACATTGCAGTGATGACAATTGATCCTGAGGTAAACAGGACTTTAAATCCCAGAATGGGAGGGGAGGGGTTTTCTTCGGGTACCGAACAAATGTTTGGAAGTCCGGCAAGTCAATACATTAATGGATATAGAGTATCACCCGATTCAAGTGTTATACTGCCAATACTTGGAAGTGTAAAATTGGTTGGATTAAATCTTGACGAAGCGGAAAATTTAATTAAAACAAGGGCAGAAGAATATCTTAAAGAACCAACTGTACAGGTAAAATTCCTAAATTTCAAAATTAATGTAAATGGTGAGATAAGAAATCCTGGAATTTACTACAATTATGAAGGCAATTTGAATATTTTAGACATTATAGGCATGGCAAACGGAATTACTGATTTTGCTGATATGAGAAATGTTGTTGTGAAAAGAAACTATGGGAATAGAATTTACACCTTTAAAGTAGATTTTACGAATAAAAGTATTTATAATTCTGAAGTTTTTTATTTGCAACCCAATGACTTTGTTTATATTCCTCCAACGAAATTAAAACGAAGAGCGCAAAATAGTGATTCCTATGGTAAAGTACTGTCAACCATTTCAACTTTACTCGTAGTCGTGGCTTTAATGATGAGGTAAATAGTAAGAAGAGATGGAAAATATAGAAGATTTAATTAATAGAATAGATTCCAGTGAAAAGGAAAAGACCAAAACTCTTTTAATGCGATATTTAAAAAGATGGCCCTGGTTTTTGGCTTTTTGTGTGACCGGCATACTTATTGGTTATTTTATTTTTAAGAATTCTCCTGAAACATATCAGGTTTCAAGTCGGATTTTGGTTAAAAGTGCAGAAGCGCAATTAAGCTCTGCTCTTCCGTTTGACAAACCAGTCGAAAGAAATAATTCAAGTATTGAAAATCAAATTGGAATCCTAAAATCGTATACCTTATACAGGAAAGCTTTAGACAGTCTGAATTGGAAGTATTCCTGGTTTGAAAAAAAATTATTTTACAATGACGATTTGTATAAAAATGATCCTTTTGAGTTAATAATCCCTCCAAATGCAATTAATTCAAGAAATCTGCCCGTTGAAATAGAGCAGTTAAATGATAATGAATATCAAGTCAAGGTTGATGGAGAGACGTATATAAACGGTTATGCCGAACCCGTTAACATAGAAGAGAAAATTCAATTTGGAAAACCTTTTGTAAATGATTTTTTCAATTTTACTGTTGAAAAGAAAGAGGATTTTAAAGAGGGCACTTTTTTGCTAAATTTCAATAATTTAAATTCGTTGACTTCAACGTATTTGGTAAAGACAAATATTTATTCAGAAGAAAATTCAGACTTCATTATTGTGATGATTGAGGGGCAGATGCGACGAAGAGACGTTGATTTCATAAATGCTCTAAACAGAGTATTTATTGAATTTGGTATGCAAAATAAATATAAGACTTCTGAAAGTTCAGTCGAATTTATTGATTCCCAATTGGCGAGAATAAAAAACTCATTGGGTACTGCTGAAGAAAATTTCAGCAATTATAGAAAAAACAATCAGGTGATGAACCTTGGCCAAGAAGCACAAATGGTTTATCAACGGTTGGAAGAAGTTGAGCAGGAGAAGTATTTGACGCAATTACAAATTGATTATTACAAGGAATTACTTCAGTACATTGATGATTCGAAGAAAATTGAAGAAATGATTAATCCTTCTTATGTTGGTATCAATGATGCTAATTTGAGTGGGATGTTGACTAAATTAATGGAACTATACAGTAGAAAAGAAGTTTTATCATATAGTGTTCAGGATAAAGCGCCTAGCCTAATTCTTTTGGAGAAGGAGATAAAACTTGCCCGGGATGCGCTCGAAGAAACGTTAAAGAACCAGCTTAAAACAACGGAGACAAAAATGGAAAGTCTCAACGAAAGGTATATTTCTGTGCAGGGAAGAATGAAAAAACTACCGGAAACAGAAAAAAAATTAGTCAGTATCCAAAGGGAATTTGATCTGAATAATGAGTTGTATACATACATGATGCAAAAGAAAGCCGAGGCATCAATATCTAAAGCTTCTATTGCTCCCGAGGTTCAAATAATTGATAATGCAATGGTTGAGGCCTCATTACGGATTGGACCTAATGTTACAAAATTTGTTGGAATAGGATTTATTGGAGGATTCATTATTCCATTTTTATTTATCACATTATTGGCATTTTTTGATAATAAAATACAAGCAAGGGAAGAAATTGAAAGGATAATACAAATTCCTGTATTGGATGGCATCATTCAGCACAAATATAAAGTAGTATTGCCGGTAGTTCAGTATCCTCGTTCAGGTATTGCAGAATCATTTAGGGGACTGAAATCAAATCTAAATGCAATGCTTGATAAGCCTGGTTCAAAAGTCATATCCATTAATTCTTTGATTCCGGGAGAAGGGAAATCTTTTATTTCTTCAAATTTTTCTGCAATACTTACAAAAACCAATAAAAAAGTTTTACTTATTGGCGCAGATTTACACAATCCGACACTTCACAAATATTTTAATATAAAAGAAACTCTTGGTTTGAGTAATTACTTAAAAGGTGAAATAAGCATGGAAGAAATGATTATGACAACTTCTATCCCAAATTTAAGTATTATTCAGGCTGGCCCGGTTCCGGAAAATCCTTCTGATTTGCCCGATAATGTGAAAATTGAACAGTTGATAGACTTTGCAAAAAGAAAATTTGACTTTATTATTATTGATAATGCACCTCTACTTTTGGTTCCTGATGCAATTTCAACAAGTAACTTTTCCGATGTAAGTTTGTTCATTTTGAGAATGAATTATAGCCATAAAGATCAAATAAAACAAATCAATAAGATTGTTGAATTCAATAATATAAAACAAGCCGCACTCGTTATAAATGAAACTCCTGATAGAGGATTTGGGTATGGCAAAAAGTATTGGAAAAAAGGGTATGGAGAATATCGATATCATATGAGCATCGCATGATCGGCTTTCGCATAGCAGATTAGAAAATATATTAATACATTAATTGAATACTAACTAGGAGACAAGTATTAATGTATTAAATATATTCAAAGACATTTTTCTTGTTTTTCAGAACTGCTAGCTAAAATTTACCAATCAAATCTTAATTTTATTATTACAAACCACAAAAATTAGAAAATGGTTATTGCAGTTGATTTTGATGGAACAATTGTGGAACATAAGTATCCATCGATTGGGAGAGAAATTCCATATGCAATTGAAACATTAAAACTTTTTGTGGACAAAGGTCACAAACTTATACTGTGGACATACCGGGCAGGAAAAGAGCTTGATGAAGCAGTAGAGTTTTGCAAAGAAAGAGGATTGACCTTTTATGCAGTAAATAGCAATTTTGAAGGTGAAGACTTCGATAATACTATTAGTCGAAAAATATATGCTGATATTTATATTGACGACAGAAATATACTTGGCATCCCGGAATGGAAAAGAATTTATGAATTGATATCGGAGAAAGATAAAGGGGTGGAAAAATAAATTTTCAAGTTTGTGAAATTAAAATAACGTTATGACAAAAAAAGTAGCTTTAGTAACAGGAATTACAGGACAGGATGGTGCTTATTTAGCAGAATACCTGATTAAGAAAGGATATATCGTTCATGGAATAAAACGTCGTTCATCGTTATTTAATACAGATCGTATTGACCATTTATATCAGGACCCACATGTAGATAACAGAAACTTTATTTTGCATTATGGAGACCTTACCGACAGTATGAACCTGACGAGGATAATTCAAGAGGTTCAACCTGATGAAATATACAATCTGGCCGCGATGAGTCATGTTAAAGTAAGCTTTGATACACCTGAATACACTGCAAATGCAGATGGAATTGGTACCCTTCGGATATTGGAAGCTATCCGGCTACTTGGACTAAATAATAAAACCAGAATCTACCAGGCTTCTACATCTGAACTGTATGGACTTGTTCAGGAAGTTCCACAATCAGAGCGTACTCCTTTCTATCCACGCTCTCCATATGGAGTGGCAAAACTTTATGCTTATTGGATTACAGTTAATTACCGAGAGGCCTATAAAATGCATGCTTCCAATGGAATTCTATTTAATCATGAGTCACCAATAAGAGGTGAAACCTTCGTAACCAGAAAAATTACAAGGGCGATTGCAAGAATTGCTTTAGGAATGCAGAATACCATTTTTATGGGAAATTTATCGGCTCAAAGAGACTGGGGGCATGCAAAAGACTATGTTCGGGCCATGTATTTAATCCTTCAACAAGATGAACCGGATGACTATGTAATTTCAACTGGAATTACAACGTCGATACGTGATTTTATAAAACTTGCGGGTAAAGAATTGGGAATCGAAATTTCATTTACAGGTGTTGATTCAGATGAAAAAGGTTATATAACGGCTATCGATGAAAAGGTATTTTTGGAACATGTCGGTGCTCAATATCTTGAATCTATAAAAAGCCGGATTCAGGATATTAATGCATTAAATGGGGATTTAGAACCGGTTGTTTCTGTTGATCCAAAATATTTCAGACCAACTGAAGTTGAATTATTAATTGGTGATTCTACAAAAGCAAGACAAAAATTAGGGTGGGAGCCTAAATACGATTTGCAGGGTTTAATTTCAGATATGATTCAATCAGACCTTAAACTTATGCATAAAGATGCATACCTAAGAGATGGGGGATATAGGATATTAAATTACTTTGAGTAAGAAACATTCAATGTTGATTTATTTTTTTTCAAGCTAAGGAGAAGTAATTTCAACGTTGTCAACGAAAAGAAATAAAATTCAGGGAAACACAATTCTCTGAATTTTTTATTCGTACCAAAAAACAATTTAAAATTGATAAAGTAAATTGTTTGAATCTTTAACTTATTTATAGTATTGAAATGGAAAAAAATTCAAAGATATATGTGGCTGGCCATCGGGGGCTTGTAGGTTCTGCAATCTGGAAAAATCTTGCCACGAAAGGATATACAAATCTCATTGGAAGGACCTCTGCAGAATTGGATCTTAAAGATTCAAAGGCAGTTGAAAGATTTTTTGAAGAAGAAAGACCTGAATACGTTTTTTTAGCGGCAGCCAAAGTGGGAGGAATTGTTGCCAATAATGTATATCGTGCGCAGTTCATTTACGAGAATTTGATGATCCAGAATAACGTTATACATAACTCTTATAAATATGAGGTGAAGAAGCTTTTATTTCTGGGAAGTACATGTATTTATCCGAGGGAGGCTCCTCAGCCCATGACCGAAGATAGTTTACTTACAAGTCCGTTGGAATACACAAATGAACCATATGCTATTGCAAAAATAGCCGGTATTAAAGTTTGTGAAAGCTATAATATCCAGTATGGAACTAATTTCATATCGGTAATGCCAACTAATCTTTACGGACCGAATGATAACTTTGATTTGGAAAAATCGCACGTTCTGCCTGCCTTAATTCGTAAAATGTATTTGGGAATGTGTTTGGAAGCGAATAACTGGGACGCAGTAAAAAAAGATCTAAGTAAACGTCCAATTGAAGGAATTGATGGTGGCTCATCCGAAGACCAGATATTGAAGGTTTTGTCAAAATATGGAATTGTTGTTGAGGTGAATGAGCCTGATGAGGATAAAAAGGTCAATGTTGAAATTTGGGGGAGCGGAAAGCCGATGAGAGAATTTCTTTGGAGTGAAGAAATGGCAGACGCGTGCGTATTTGTTATGGAAAAAATAAACTTCTCTGATCTCTCAAACAACAATTTAAGAGAAGTAAGAAATACTCATATTAATATTGGATCAGGCAAGGAAATTAGCATAAAAGATTTAGCTATTCTTATTAAAAAGACAGTTGGCTTTAGCGGAAATTTGGTGTTCAATTCAGAAAAGCCGGACGGGACTTTAAGGAAATTAACTGATGTTACAAAGCTTCATTCTCTGGGCTGGCACCATCAAATTGAAATTGACGAAGGTGTAGAAAAAATATTTAATTGGTATGTCAATCAACAATAATTCTTAGATTCTTAATTGAATCTAAAGGGGATTTTTAGTAATAGATCACTATAATGGGAAATGGGTAAATCTGATTTGCGGATTTACCCATTTTATTTTGTGAATTGTTGATTTTTATAGTCAAGAGCTCCCAAAGGGTTAACCAATTATTTTTTGAATTTCAGCTTTAATTTCACCCCACTGCGATTCAGGTAAGTTAGCCCCAATTACTTCAACTACTTTTCCTGAAACCAAAGCTGCAATTTTACCACACGTTTCCAAATCAAGATTGTTGGTTAGTCCATAAAAGAATCCTGCTGCATAGCTATCGCCAGCGCCCGTTGTATCAATGGCATTTGCTTTTACTATACCCACTTTTATTATTTCTTCTCCTTTTTTGATATACGAACCGTTTTTGCCAACTTTTACAATCGCAATTTCACACATTTCCGAAATTTCCTGCAGAGCTTCCATCGGTCCTTTTCCAGTCAGGCTTTTGGCTTCTTCTTCATTGGCAAAAACTATATCAACGTAGTCGATAATTAATTGCTTTAAAAACGAAAGATTTGCCTCCACAACGTTGTAGCTGGCCAAATCAATAGCGACTTTTAATCCTGCATTTTTTGCGACTTCAACACCTGTTTTTATCAATTCATGATTAAAAACCAGGTATCCTTCAATATAACAGTATTCATATCCTTTCAAAAGGTCAGATGAAAAATTTTCAGGGCGCAAATCGGCAGCTGCACCCAAATAAGTGGCCATTGTTCGTTCCGAATCAGGACTTACCAGTCCCATTACGCGCCCTGTTTCCTTCTCGCTAAAAAAGAGATGAGTTTTAATTCCCTGTTTTTCGAACGCCTCTCTAAAAACAATTCCTAATTCATCGTTCCCGATCTTTCCAAGATATCCACCGTTACCCCCAATTCCGGCAAACGATCTCATTGTATTTGCAGCCGATCCTCCGGTTGACATTTCACTTTTATGGTTTACAACTTCAGAATATATTTTTTTTGAGAGTTCGTCATCCACAAGTGTCATACTTCCACGTGGCAATCCAAATTTCTCGAGTACTAAATCATTTTCCAAAACAGAAATTATGTCGATAAGTGCATTGCCAACTCCTAAAACCGCTGGCATATTTTCTTTATTCATGCAAGGTCTTTTTATTATGAAATATTCGGTAAAGCGACAAAAATATTAAAAAAAATTGGCTAAAATTATATTTCGTTGATTATTGGAGGGTTACCTTTTGAGTGTTTTCGGAATATACTTTATACAGAGACGCTAAAATTACGCTTTTATTTTTTTGATAACACAAATTCTAGGTTGTGTTTTATTATTTGGGTTTAACATTTTATTGTACAAACTTAAATTTAGGGAAGTATGAAACAACTATGGAATGATTTACAAACCAAGGAATTACTGGCTGCTCATTTGAGACAGCGTAATCCGTTTAGAGACGAAACAAAAATTGCAGGAATTAAAGTTGAGGAAATTAAACCTTTGGCTAAGTTAATTCATAAAACTTATGCTTCATATTTGCCGACCGCATTTCCAGCACATTATTATGGCATGCCAAATGGCCAGATTTATTTGATATTCTCGAGGTTTTACGAAATAAAATTCGGGGGATCAGGACTTGAATTTGTATTTGCATTGCATCGGGAATTTACCTACGATTACAAGAATGAAGTAATTATTCCGACAAAAAAATTAAAAGTTAAATCGCCTGTATTTGCTGAATCTATTGATAAGCCAAATCAGAAAATTGATATTTTGAAAATTAAAAGAGGGCTAAATTCCTATGGCGAAGCTTATAATATTTTAAATCAGGAAGCCCGCGAAATGTTAATGTATGCATAATTTCGAAATTGAACATAGTATATTCCCATAGTTGACCCCCATTCATTGCAATTATCAATAATGTAAATCAATTTGATTTTTCTCTATTTCAATATTCTTATAAAAATACTTATGTCAGTTTCTTTTTGAAGAAATCAATCGTGCGTTCCCATGCTAAATCAGCGGCAGCTTTATCGTAACGAGGTGTCGTGTCATTGTTAAATCCATGATTTACATCAGGATAAATATAAGCTACATAATCTTTATTATTTTTCTTTAACGCCTCTTCATAGGCAGGCCAACCCTCATTTACGCGTGTGTCGAGCCCTGCATATTGTAGCATGAGCGATGCATTTATTTTAGGAACATCCTCAGTGGCAGGCTGGCCTCCGTAAAACGGAACTGCTGCTTTTAAGTCCGGAATACGAACAGCCATCATATTTGAAATCCAACCTCCAAAACAAAAGCCAACAACACCAATGTTTCCGTCACATTCGGGATGCGATTTCAGGTACTCAAATGCCGCAATAAAATCTTCCAGCATTTCGTTCCTGTCACGTTTACTTTGTAGAGCTCTGCCATCGTCATCGTTTCCCGGATAACCACCGAGTGGCGTAAGTGCATCCGGTGAAATGGAAATAAAACCTGCAAGTCCTACTCTTCTTCCAACATCGGCAATATGCGGGTTCAGTCCACGGTTTTCATGAACTACTACAACTCCGGGTAATTTTTTTGTGTTATCTACCGGCCTCGAAAGTTGAGCTCTAATTTTTCCACCGCCCTTTGGTGAATTATATTCAATTGTCACTGTTTTTAGCCGCGGATCGTCATTTTTTACCTGAATTTTGTCTTGGTAATTGGGCATAATAAAACTCATGAGAGTGGAAACAGTAAGACCGCCAACAGCGTAGGCTGAAAGTTTTTCCATGAATTGTCTGCGGTCGATTCTGTTGTGTGCATAGTCGTCATACAAGTCGAATACACCCTGCTTAATGTCTTCCTTCTTAATCTCTTTCATTTCTTTTATTTTGTTTATGTAACTGAAAAAGAAGAGGTTTTGTTCATGGGGCAAATAGCTTGATAAATAAAAAGGCAAAATATTACCATTGTCAGCTTCGTTTTTATTTTGTGACTACTGCATTCAAATTAAAGAAAGTTTCAATAAGTCTTTTTCCCTCCGTTTTCATGAATTTATGACAGGAATATAGATCTATTGAACCGTTGGCATAGGAAATGTTAATCTGGAATTACTTGTTAAAATGTAATTTAGTTATGAAAGGAAATTTTAATTCGATAATTCAGTCGGAAACACCCGTACTGGTTGATTTTTTTGCTGAATGGTGCGGCCCTTGTAAAGTGCAATCTCCCATTTTGGCAGAAGTTGCCCGCGAAATGAACGGCAAATTAAAAGTGATAAAAATTGATGTGGACAAAAATCCTGAAATTGCCGGGCGGTTTCAGATTCGTGGAGTTCCAACCCTGGCACTTTTTAAAAATGGCCAGAGTTTATGGCGGCAATCGGGGCTCGTAGATAAAAGGAATTTGATTAGCATTTTGCAGTCCTATATTTAAAGGAATTAATATGAATAATAAGCAAACAAGAAAACTGGGCTATTGCCTGAAAGCTATAGCCCCGGAAAATCATTTTTTAATAAATCAACTTCCCGAGCATTAGCATCTGAAACTAAAACTATCAGGCTGCAGGCCAGTTCTGAAAGCATCCAGTCTCTTTTTGTTCCGTTAAAATCGGAACGAAAAACTCCACGAATATGTTCCTGTAACGGAATTCCTGTTAACCGGAAGATAGCAATGGCTTTTCGAACCGAATCTTCCATGCTAAATCCGGGAGAACGGAGCAAACTGTATAACAATTCGCTTGCGTATCGTTTGTACATCATCTCGTTTATCCGGCTAGCGAGCAGTTCCAGCGCCGGATCCGGGTGATGGTATTGATAATATTTTACAAGCATTGTTAAAAATTTTAAATCCGTTATACTTTTATTTTATCTAATTCGCTTAGCTTTTTGAACAGTTTCAATTCTTCCTGCCCAAGGTTTCGCGGAACACGCACATTTAGCTGTACATACAAATCTCCGGCAACGCCGGGCCTTCCGTAATCAGGCATACCTTTTCCACGCAAACGGAGCTTGCTGCCGTTTTGTGAACCAGCCGGAACGGGCACATTGATTTTCCCCGACAGGGTTTCGATTTCAATTTTTCCACCTAAAACGGCGGTGTATAAATCCACATCTGCTTTTAAGGTTAAGTCATTTCTGTCAACCTCGTAACGGGCATCCGGCAACACCTTTATTGTAATGTAAATATCTCCCCTGTTACCTCCGTTGGCGCCACGTCCGCCCTTGCCTTTGATCCGCAATTCCTGTCCGGTGTAGGCTCCCGGTTTGGTTTTTACCCGTAACTTTTCTCCATCGACATCCAGGATTCGGGTTGTTCCGGAATAAGCTTCTGCAAGCGTAATTTCCATTTCGGCACGTAAATCGTTTCCATTAAAAGTTTGCTGCCTTTGGCTAAACCCTGAAGAAGGGCGCCGCTCGCTTCTTCCACCAAAGAAACTTTTGAAGAAATCAGAGAAACCTTCGCCTGAATTTCCGAAAATGTCCCCCAAATCACCTTCATAATAAAACGTACTTCCTCCGCCCGGGTTAGTGCCGCCGAAATTGGAATAACTATAATTTCCGTTGCCATTACCGGCATTTTCATATTGTTTCCAGTTGGCTCCAAGCTGGTCGTACTTTTTCCTTTTTTCGTGGTCCTTCAACACTTCGTATGCTTCGCCAATTTCTTTGAATTTATCTTCGGCTTCTTTATTCCCTGAGTTTTTATCTGGATGATATTTCACCGCCAATTTTCGGTAAGCCTTTTTTATTTCGTCCTGGCTGGCCGATTTTGAAACTCCTAATGTTTTGTAATAATCTTTATATTCCATAGCTGTTAATTATTTACATAAATGTTTGCTATATTTTCTTTCTGAAAATACATCTCAAAAAATTCAATAAATGTTTATGGATTGTTGGAGCTGCCGGCTCGTAACAAACAAAAGATTACGGTCCATGTAAAAGCAGTATTCAACATAACCACAAACTTTAATCTATTTCGAACTCACTTGAGAATCTAGCAGACTGGTTTTTCCAAAAAGTGAGCCAATGGCCCGTTGGTGTCAAAATGTCTTCTGATAATGAGCTATTTAGTCAAACTGGCATTTCGGTGCAGGAGCGAAATTAAATGTGATTGAGTAAAATTGTTGCATCCTCAGGATAAACAAATATCCATTAGTAAACTATAAAAACAGGAGTAAGGTTGCTGTTATATAATTGTATTGAGAAAAACCTTAGATAGCTTTATAAACAAGTCATTCGAAAAGTTTAAGCAAAAATTTGTTAATGGAATTTTCAAATAAAGATATTTTAGTATTCTTCTGAAAAAAATTGTAATTTCCAGAGATGGAAAATAAACGTTCATCCAGGTTGGTAATTTTGTTTGCTTTTTTAGCCATCTTGCTGAGTTTGGCAATTTGGATAATGCTTTCCGGGGAAGAAATAGACTACAATGCCCAGGTTAAACCGATATTGAACGCTCATTGTATTTCCTGCCATGGAGGGGTAAAACAAAGCGGTGGCTTTAGTTTACTATTTGAAGAACAGGCCAAAGGCAAAACAGAATCTGGTGTAGCTGCCATTATTCCTGGTTATCCGGGGAAAAGTGAAATGATTAGGAGAATTATAAGTCATGATCCGGAAGAGAGAATGCCCTATGAAAAAACTCCTTTAACCAAAAATGAAATCCATATTTTAAAGAAATGGATAAAACAAGGGGCAAAATGGGAAACCCACTGGGCTTATATTCCGGTTAAAGAAACAGAGTCAAACCATAAATATTCTTCCGATAATCAATTTCTTTCGTGGAAGAAAAACGATATAGACGATTTTGTTTATGAAAAGGCAAAAACACTTGATCTGTCTGTTTCAGATCGGGCCGACCTTCCAACCCTTGCGCGCCGGATTTCCCTTGATTTAATTGGTTTGCCTCCTCCGGTTGAAGTGTTCGAAAAGTTAGTCCAAAATCCTTCCGGAGATGGCTGGAACAACTATATCGATGAACTTCTGGAATCAAAACATTATGGTGAAAAATGGGCCGGAATGTGGATGGATTTAGCCCGGTATTCGGATACTAAAGGTTATGAGCGTGATGATTCTCGCACCATTTGGAGATACCGCGACTGGCTTATCAATGCTTTTAACAGTGACGAACCTTATAACCAGTTTCTTATCGAACAGATTGCAGGTGACTTACTGCCTGAGCACACTGATGAACAACTGATTGCAACCGCTTTTCATCGAAATACAATGACTAACGATGAAGGTGGAACGGACAATGAAGAGTTCAGGGTTGCTGCCGTGCTCGACCGGGTAAATACAACCTGGGAAGTTACTATGGGAACAACATTTGCCTGCGTTCAATGTCACAGTCATCCGTACGACCCCTTTAAACACGACGATTATTACCGGTTTATGGCCTTTTTTAATAATAGCAGGGATGAAGATACGTACGATGATTATCCTGTTTTGCGAACGTTTGAAAAAGAGGATAGTGTAAAATTAGCTGAACTCAATACCTGGCTAATTGCCAATGCCGGAGAGGAACAAACCAACGAAATCATACAATTTGTAAAAACGTGGCAACCCAGTATTAATTCACTCACTAGTGTCGATTTTGTAAACAGCGAATTATCAGATACCAAATGGCTGGTTTTCAGAAATAATGGATCGAGCAGACTGAAAAATGTAGATTTAAGCGGAAAAGACAAACTGATTTACCGCTACCGAAGCTTTCTTCCCGGAGGAATTTGGAAAATTCAGCTGGATAGCATCAATGGGCCACTTCTGAAAGAATCAAAGGTGGAAGACACTAAAGGAAAATGGAGTTTCGGTGAGCTAGATTTTAAACCGGTTTCCGGTGTGCACGATTTAGTTTTGTCGTACTATAATCCGAATTTAAAAGACCCTTTGGCTAACGGACTGTTATTCGACTGGTTCTATTTTACGGAACAATTTCCCGGGCGAGGTGCAGTTGGTTATACTGAGGCAAAAGAAAAGTTTTGGCATCTGGTAACAGCCGGAACATCGCGAACACCTGTGATGTTGGAAAATCCCAAAAACATGGCTCGGGTAACTCGCGTATTTGAACGCGGGAATTGGCTTTCGAAAGGTGATATTGTAACGCCGGGTGTCCCAAAGATAATGAATCCGCTTCCGGAGGGTGCACCTGCGAACCGGCTTGGACTGGCAGAATGGCTTGTAAGTCCGCAAAATCCGTTAACGGCAAGAACCTACGTAAACCGGATTTGGGAACAACTATTTGGCATTGGAATTGTTGAAACGCTGGAAGATTTTGGTTCGCAGGGAATTCCGCCCACACATCAGAAATTACTCGACCATCTGGCATGGAAATTTATGAATGATCTTCAATGGAGTACCAAAAAATTAATTAAGTATATTGTTTCTTCTGCTACATATCAGCAATCTTCGCACAGTTCCGAAAAGCAATTGGAGATTGATCCCAGGAATAAATATTATTCTCATGGTCCCAGAATTAGACTTACTGCAGAACAGATACGCGATCAGGTGTTGGTGGTAAGTGGCTTATTCAGCGAAAAGATGTATGGCCCAAGTGTGATGCCTGCTCAGCCGGAAGGGATTTGGAACTCCCCATATAGCGGTTTGAAATGGACAAAAAGCAAGGATGAAGATCAGTATCGGCGGGCAATTTATACCTACTGGAAACGAACCAGCCCTTATCCTTCTATGGAATTGTTTGACATGATGCCGCGCGAAGTTTGCACGATAAGAAGAATTGCCACAAATACGCCACTTCAGGCACTGGTTACTTTAAACGACAGTGTGTATGTTGAGGCATCAGAACACCTTGCGCAACGGATGATAAACGAAGGAGGAAACAGCACTGCCGAACAAATCAGGTATGGCTATCAATTAGTGATGTACAAAGATATTTCGGATGAAAAGCTGGATATTCTTTTGAAATTGTATGAGGACTTAAACGTTGAAGACTTATTTCAGAATGTATCGTATGATGGAAATAAGAAATCGGATAAAAAGCACAACCAGGCGATGAATATTATTGCCGGGACCTTGATAAATATGGACGAATTCATGATGAAGAACTAAAACGTGAACCGATGGATAGCAGAAAAATCGATAAACTGGAAGATCAAACCCGAAGGCATTTTATAAAAAACTGCTCTTTAGGCTTGGGTGGACTGGTATTATCATCCTTTTTAACCGACTGCAATTTGCTTACTCCGGGTAAAGGAAATAGTGTATTTCAAAATGGTAATCCTTTAGCTCCGAAAGCGCCGCATTTCCCCGGGAAAGTAAAAAATGTGATTTACATTCACATGGCAGGTGCGCCTTCACAATTGGAGTTGTTTGACTACAAACCTGAATTGGCCAAGCTTTCGGGGAAAGAGTGCCCACCATCGTTACTGGAAGGAAAACGATTTGCGTTTATCCGAGGTGTTCCCAAAATGCTGGGGCCACAAGCCCAATTTAACCGGCACGGAGACAGCGGTGCACTAATTTCAAACTATTTACCTCATCTTTCCACCATTGCCGACGAACTTACTTTTTTGAAGGCCGTTCATACCGACCAGTTTAATCATGCACCGGCTCAGTTATTAATGCACACCGGAACTCCGCGTTTAGGGAGGCCGAGCATGGGTTCATGGGTCACTTACGGACTGGGAACCGAAAATGCAAATCTTCCCGGTTTCATCGTCCTTACTTCCGGAGGAAATAATCCGGATGCCGGGAAAAGTGTGTGGGGGAGCGGATTTTTACCGTCAGTTTACCAGGGAGTTCAATGCCGTTCGGATGGCGAACCGGTTTTGTTTATCAATAATCCGGATGATATCAGTAGCGACGAAAGAAAGGCATCCATCGCAGCGTTAAGCGATATCAATAAATTACATTATGATGAATTTAAGGATCCGGATATTTTAACCCGGATATCACAATACGAGCTGGCTTTTAAAATGCAGACCACTGTGCCCGAAGTAATGGACATTGCCAGTGAAAGCGAGTATATTCATAATATGTATGGCAGCAATCCGCATAAATCGTGTTTTGCAAATAATGCACTTCTTGCCCGAAAATTGGTTGAACGAGGAGTTCGCTTTGTACAACTTTTTGATTGGGGCTGGGATACGCACGGAACTTCGGAAAGCGGTTCTATTGATATCGGGCTGGTAAACAAGTGCCGACAGACCGACAAAGCAGTTACCGCATTAATCCTGGATTTAAAACAACGTGGCCTGCTGGAAGAAACGCTGGTGGTTTGGGGTGGCGAGTTTGGCCGAACTCCTATGCAGGAAAACCGTGAAGGGAAGACCAATTCATTTAAAGGCCGGGATCATCATGGCGATGCATTTACCATTTGGATGGCTGGTGGCGGATTGAAGAAAGGATTTAGTTATGGCGAAACCGATGAGATCGGTTATAGCGGAGTTAGTGGAAAGGTTTCTACTTTTGATCTACAGGCCACCATTTTGCACCTTTTAGGATTCGACCATGAAAAATTAACCTATCAATCGCAGGGAAGGCCATTTCGGTTGACAGATGTGAGTGGAAACGTTATCCGGGATATTTTGGCGTGAAAATGTTGTCCAATAAAAATCATAAGGATCAGTCATTTCTACAAGTATGCGAGGAGAAATCTCCGGTTGAAAAAGATCTCTCCTATCGTCGATATGACAATAGAATAAAAACAAACGAGTTAGGAAATGTAAATAATCTCTTGTACCATAAAAAAATCATATTAAGCTAAATGAACCTTTTTGAATACGTAGGGAAATTCCACCCCTTGATCATCCATCTTCCTATTGGAATTTTAACCCTTTTCATCATTCTGGGATTTATTATACCAAGGAAACAGCTCCAGGAATCCTATAAAATTATCGGGCTGATTATTTTGGTCAGTGCGCTTTCTGCTACTTTTTCCTGCATTTCGGGCTTTGTTTTATCGCGCTCAGGAGAATACGAAGCGGTGTTAACAGCCAATCACCGGAATATGGGAATTGCGCTTATGCTGATAAATTGGATCATTTTTTTCATGTTCAAAAAATTGTTGAATTCAAAACTTTGGATTTATTATTCAACACTTGTTGCGATTGCATTAGCGACTGTTATTACCGGGCATCTGGGAGGTTCACTTACTCACGGTTCTGATTTTATAACTCCGCCAAAACCTGCAGACTGGTTTTCTACTTCGGATTTGCAATCGCAAATAACCATTAACTCCACTGCCTTTGAATCGGCATTGCTGATTTTTGAGGAGAAATGTGTAATGTGTCACGGAGAAAACAAACAGAAAGGTGATTTGAGACTGGATACCAAAGAGGGATTGTTAAAGGGTGGTGAAGAAGGGGCATTGCTGGCTTCGAATGGGATGGAGAGCTTATTATTAAAGCGAATTTTATTGCCGTTGGATGACGATGAGCACATGCCACCAAGTGAGAAAAAGCAATTAACGCCGATGGAAATCGGTTTTCTTTCGTGGTGGGTAAAAAACGGGGCTGACTTTGATAGAACACTGGCTGAACTGAATTTCCCCGATTCACTTCAGGGGTTTATCTCGCCGGTGGAAACCAGTAAAATAAATAAGCTGGTTCCTTTGGAAGAGGTTGCTCCGGCAGACCCAAAAATCTTGGAAAAACTAATATCGCTAAATGTGCTGTTTTCTCCTGTCGCGATGAATTCCAATTATCTGTCGGTAAGTTTCATGAATGTTCTCCCGGAAGATTTGACTCCGGCTGTGGAAGAATGCATAAAACTAAATCAACAAATTGTGTGGCTGAATCTCGATTACCAAAATCCGGATTTACAGGTCTGGAAACAGTTGGGCGCCCTAACAAACATGAGAAAGCTAAGTGCAAAAAACAGTAACCTTGACGACGAAATCATAGCATTTCTTCAGCCATTGGATTCCTTGGTGTATCTGAATTTGGTAGGAAATGAGGTCTCATCATCAGGGTTTGAAAAAATAAAAAACCTGCAAAACCTGGAATCCGTTTATCTGTATCAAACCAATATCGACCCAACCGGATTTAAACAAATTGAACAAATCTTTCCGAATGCAACCATCGATTCCGGGAATTATATAGTACCCATTTTGGCATCCGACACTACAGTTTTGAAAGGTAAGCGATAAAAATCTTCCTTTTGTTAAATAATTCTCCTTGGTTCATATATTGAAAGTCCTCTCAATTTATCAGCATGCAGGTCTTTAAAAAATCTAACATTAAGCTTAAATTTGCTATATTAAGCAAGAGATGAACTTCAGATAATGGAACCAGAAAATAAATTGATTTACTACATAAAAAAGTGGGTAAATATTACCGAAGAGGAGGAAAATACTGTTCTTTCGGCGTTTGAACCAACACTGATTAAAAAGAAAAAAGATTTATTGGTGCCTGGCGAGGTTTGCAAATACATTTACTTTATCACCAACGGATGCATGCGCTCTTATTTTGTCGATGCAAAGGGTGTAGAACACATTTATCAAATTAGACTGGACAACAACTGGATCACCGATCTCGAAAGCTTCTTTTCCCAACGCCCATCAAAATATTATATTGAAGCTTTAGAGGATACCCGCTTACTCCGACTTTCGTTTGACGGGCTCGAAAACTTGTACAATGAAGTTCCCGGACTGGAACGGTACTTCAGGATATTATTTCAAAAAGCCTATATCAACGCATTGGAACGGCTCAACGCCACAATGTGGGAATCGGCAGTTGAACGATACAATGATTTGCTTAGCGAACACAAAGATATTTTTCAACGGGTTCCGCTGGTTTACATTGCATCGTATCTTGGAATTACTCCGGAAAGTCTGAGCCGGATCCGTAAAAGCAAATAAAATATCTTCCGCTTTTCACCTATTCCTTAACCTACATCAAGCTCATTTCTTACCATAGGTCAAGTGCCCGAAGTATGCCCTCACGATAACTTTGTCTCATAATTTTAAAACAATAAAAAATGAAAAAGTTAAACGTAATTTTACTAGCAGTTATACTAATCAGTACATTAACTGCAAGTGCACAGTCGAAAAAAGAAATCTCTGATGCAAAAAAACAACTCGATGAAATTTTATCAGGTATTAAACAGACGGAAAACTACCTGCAAAAATTTGACACCTTGGATTTTGTCGTTTACAGTAACCAGGAATGGGAAAGATTGCACGAAAGCCATGCTGAAAACATCCTTGTTTATTATCCTGACGGAAGCACAACCGTTGGTTTGGAAGACCACATTGCAGCCTTAGAACCGATGTTTGTATTTGCACCAAATACCAAGATTACCGCTCACCCAATTCGTTTTGGAAGCGGACAGTACACCGCAGTCACCGGTTATATCGAAGGAACATTTTCAGATCCAATGCCAATCGGCGAAGGGAAATTCATTGATCCAACCGGAAAATCATTCAAATTACCGATGGTTACCATTGGATTATGGAAAGACGGAGTAATGTACGAAGAACACCTGTTCTGGGATAATATGGCGTTCATGAAACAAATCGGACTGGCAAACTAACCTGAAGAATTCAAATTATTCAATGTTAAAAATTACAACCATGAAAAAATTAAGTATATTATTTTCGATAATTGCAGTATTAAGCCTGTCGGCTTTTACCACCGGTAATTCATCAATTTGGACAAACGACCCGCCACATTCTCAACTATTCTTTACAGTAACGCATTTAGGAATTAACGATGTAAGCGGAACATTTGACGACTTTACGGTTAATGTTGCATCCTCAAAAGCGGATTTTAGTGATGCTGTTTTTACGCTGAATGCTAAAACAAATTCGATTAATACACGAGTGGAAGCAAGAAACAATCACTTGAAAAGTGCCGACTTCTTTGATGTGGAAAAATATCCGGAGCTGACTTTTACAAGTACAGGCATAAAACCGGCAGGTGAAAATAAATACAAGCTCACGGGTGATCTCACCATCCACGGTGTTACAAAACAGGTTACGGTAGAATTGTTGTACAGGGGACAAACGACCAATCCAATGACATCAAAAAACACTACTTCTTTTCAAATTAATGGAACCATAAAACGTTCAGATTTTGAAGTTGGCGGAAAATTTCCGGTAGCTATAATTAGCGATGAAGTAAGAATTGTTGCAAATGGTGAATTTGTACAACCCGATAAACAATAATTTAGAAATGATGGATCTTTTGAAAGAACTATTTGGAATAAACCAGAGTGCTGCAACTATTGATGTGGCACTTCTGGTTTTAAGAGTAATAATTGGAATGCTAATGCTGAAACACGGGATTCCTAAAATCAAGAAGTTAATCTCTTCTGAGCCGATACATTTCTTTAAAACATTTGGTTTAAGCGAAAGGAACTCTTTAATCGCAGCAGCATTTGTAGAAGTCTTTTTTTCATCTTTATTAATCCTGGGATTGGGAACACAATTGGCTGTTATTCCATTGCTGTTTACCATGATCATCGCGGCTTTTCATACTTTGAAATCGCAACCTTATGACAAAAAAGAAGTTCCTATTCTGTTTCTGCTAATTTATATCACAATACTTTTCAGTGGTAGCGGTAAATTTTCGTTGGATTATGTCATCTTTGGATTAAAATAAACTGTTTACGGTGAGTGATCTTTCCAAATACAACAAGCAAATTTAATTTTACAGGACCTGAAATGCGAGTTGATAATTATGAATAAACCAATCAATAAAGTGTCCATCATCGGATTAGGCGCCCTGGGAATTTTATATGGCGAACATTTCTTGCGCAGGATGCCAAGGGAGGATCTTCGGATTATTGCTGATTCTGCCCGGATTGATAAGTATCAGAAAGACGGAATTTTTTGTAACGACCAGTTTTGTCCGTTTTTATATGTAACACCGGATGCCCCGGTTGATCCGGCCGATCTTCTTATTATCGCTGTGAAATACAACGCTCTGAATGAAGCAACTCAAATGATAAAACGACACGTTGGCCCTGATACAATTATCCTTTCCGTTTTAAACGGCGTGGTTAGCGAAGCAGAAATAGGAGAGGTTTACGGGCACGAACATTTGTTGTATACAGTTGCACAGGGAATGACCGCATCTAAGGTGGGCAACCGAATGACTTACCGTACAAAAGGAATTCTCAGTTTTGGAGAGCTGGATGCTGAGGTTAATTCTGAGAAAGTGGACCGGGTAAAAGCTTTTTTCGACACGGTGGAATTACCTTATGAAATCAACAACCGGATGAAGCATAAGCTTTGGAGTAAATGGATGTTGAATACAGGTATTAACCAGACAGTTGCTTATTTCAATGCAACAAACAGTCTCGTTCAGAAGCCCGGAGAAGCCCGCAACATGATGATTGATACAATGAAGGAAGCAATTGCAGTTGCTCATAAAGAAGGAGTAAACTTAACGCAGTTTGATATCGATTATTGGTTGAAAATCATCGACACGCTTGACCCGAAAGAACGTCCATCAATGGCTCAGGACGTAAATGCAGGGCGTCCAACTGAAGTTGCTTTATTTGCAGGCACTGTTGTAAAACTGGCAAAGAAGCATTCAATATCCGTTCCTTTGAATGAACTGTTTTTGAATTATTTCTCTTGAATTGTAAAGCGATGAGTCTTTAATACGGTATTATTTCTAAACCCATTGGCGGAATTAGTTTATAATTTGCTGGTTCATAGTTCGACTTTGCTCACTTTGACTGTCAGACTGAGCGAAGTCGAAGTATTATTATTAGTTATTTACAAAACAATTCTGCCAACGGATTCCGCTGGTTTTCATTGCTTCCTGTCTGGGATAACCCCCGAAAGTCTTAGCCGGATAGCAAAGAATAAATAGTTTTGTTCCCAGTAACTTTCCACTTTACTTATCCTGCATCAATTTCATTTCTTAACATAGGTCAAGTGTGTAAAGCATGTTGCTGTTTTATTTTTGTATCGAACAATTAAGAAAATGCGATATGAAACGGAAAACATTTTTGAAACAAGTTTTGGCCGCAACTCCTTTAACCATTGCAGCTATGAAATTAAATGCTTTGAGTCAATTGACAGATAATTTAGGAAACACGTCGAAAATGCCGGTGCTGTTTTTGGGGCACGGTAGTCCGATGAATGCCATTGAAGAAAATGAATTTGTGCAGGGTTTCAGAAATGTTTCATCGGCTATTGAAACACCAAAGGCAATTCTGGTTGTGTCGGCACACTGGGAAACGCGGGGAACAAAAGTAACTGCTATGGACCATCCGCCAACAATCCACGATTTCGGTGGTTTTCCGAAAGCATTGTACGAAGTGCAATATCCGGCTTTAGGTTCGCCTGCACTGGCAAAAGAAGTGCAAAATATAGCGACCACTACCGAAGTTCAGCTGGATGACAAATGGGGCTTGGATCATGGTGCCTGGTCTGTAATCCGGCACATGTACCCGAAAGCTGATATCCCGGTTATTCAACTGAGCCTCGATTATTATAAAAGTCCGCAGCAACATTATGAGTTGGCCCGGGAACTGGCAAAACTCAGGCAGAAAGGTGTTTTGATTGTTGGTAGTGGAAACATTGTGCACAACCTTGGAATGGTTCATTGGCAAAAACTGAATGAAAATTTTGGATACGATTGGGCCAACGAGGCAAATGATAAGATGAAGAAATTCATTCTGGAAGGAAATCACCACGAATTGATCAACTTTTCGAAACAGGGAAAAGCGTTTGATTTGGCAATTCCGACGCCTGACCATTTTTTACCGTTGTTGTATACACTTGCATTGCAGGATAAAAAAGATGAAATTAGTATATTCAATGATGAACCGGTTGGTGGTTCATTAACAATGACATCCGTTAAAATCGGGTAAACAGATAAAATAAACAGATATTAATTTAAAAACAGAAAAAATGAAAATTGGAGTAACAGGAGCAACCGGACAGCTAGGCAGCCTGGTTGTTGAGCAATTAAAAGAAAAAGTAGGTGCAGAAAACATTGTAGCATTGGTTCGTACCCCCGGGAAAGCAGAAAAACTGGGAGTGGAAGTGCGTAAATTTGACTATAACAATCCGGAAGAGTTGGTGGATACACTGAACGGGATCGATCGTTTATTGTTGATTTCGGGCAGTGAAATTGGACAACGTGCGCGCCAGCATGCCAATGTTGTTGACGCAGCAAAAAAAGCAGGGATAAACTGGATCGTTTATACCAGTTTACTACATGCCGATACATCATCGTTAAATCTTGCCGGCGAGCATTTAGCTACTGAAAAATTAATCAAAGAATCCGGTTTGGATTATACCATTCTGCGTAACGGCTGGTACACCGAAAACTATACCATGTCTGTTGGAGGCGCAGTTGGTGCAGGAGCTTTTATTGGCAGTGCCGGCAATGGTAAAATCTCCTCTGCAACCAGGGCCGACTTTGCTGAAGCAGCTGCGGTTGTAATTGCAAATGAAAGTAATAAAGGCCAGGTTTACGAACTTGCCGGTGATGAGGCATACACACTTAGTGATTTGGCGGCTGAAATTTCAAAACAAACAGGAAAGAATATTCCATACAACAATCTGCCCGAAAGTGAATATGCTGCCATCCTGAAAACCTTTGGCTTGCCGGAACTCTTTGCCGAAGCCATAGCAAGTTGGGACACAGGCGCTTCTCAAGGCGATTTGTTTGACGATTCAAAACAATTGTCGAAGTTGACGGGAAAACCTACAACACCCCTTGCAAAAGCGGTAGAGGCAGTACTTTAATAATATTGTTTTTTATGTTGAAATTCTGCCTGTAATTTTATGTAAGGGCAGAATTTCTATTTTTATAGATAGCAGGTCCCAATACCAGCCGTTCGCAAAATCTCCAACGATTACTTTTTCTAACCCTTTTATTTTTAGCAACAAATGCTAAATTTGTTAACCGAAACCCGGTGACACGCAGAAAGATTCACAGAGTAGGCCCGCCACCCCAGGATTTCAGAGAAGTACCAGATAAACAAAAATGCACAATACGTTCCATATTGGCATGCAAAGAACACTTTTGGGAGAAGCGAAAAGAAAATAAAATAAACGTATACACTTATAAACTAGTTAACGGCAAGTTTAAAAACCACACAATAAACTGACAATGAGACTAATTATCACAATTGCAATCTGTATCTTGACTTTATCCTTAAACGGACAAGAAAAAGAGCTGAAAAGCAAAAATGCTAAAATATCGACTAACAACAGTAAATCCATTACTCATGAGAAAGTCGACATCAACTCACCTCTTAAAGTAGTAGATCTAGACACAAACAAACCTGAGAGGCAGCCAGCATATTTTATTGATGGAAAGTATTTTAACCAATCAATATTAAAAACATTAAATCTTCCATTTATTGACAGCATGACAGTTGTTAAAGAGTTAATTACAATAGGGAACAAAACTTATTATGGACAGATTCATATAAAAATGAAGAGGGAATATAAATCCGAAATAATTTCATTGACTGATTTAAAATCAAAATATATAAAACCAAGTCGTGAACCCGTAATTTTTATAATTGACACTGATATAGTAAAAAGTGATTACAATGAATTCTTCGTTGATGAAAAATATATTCTTAAAATTGAAACTCAAGAGATTAGAAATGAGACGGAAAATTTAAATGTAAACGTGATTCGACTTGTTACGAAAACCAAAGAAAACATTGAGGAAGCAAACAAAATCTGGATTCGTGGAGTTGATACAGAGATATAAAATAAAAAAACCAGCCGTTAGCAAATTGTATATGGCAGGCGGGGGTTTTGGCGGTCAGACAAGTCAGACCTCGTGCCCACTTTCCTGCGGGTCTGACACTCCCGATTGCATCGGGACCGCCCGACCACATACAAGTAACCGTTAGGCGCAAACTTAAAACAAACACAATGAAACAATTAAAATTACTTGCTTTAGCATTGTCTTTAATAGGGATATTCGGATGCAAAAAAGATGTAGTACAACCAACAGAACCAGAATTTGTCGAAAAATATATAGTAACTGGTTATGTTGATAATACATACACGGAATTTAACATGAATGGGAAAGGTGAATGTTCGGGTACTAATCCAAATGGAGATTCAATAAAGATTTGCAAAGAAATTAATTTTTATAGTGTAGCAAATTCTGAGATAACTCTTTCCATTAAGAGAAGTTGGAATGTTCTCAAAGAGAAACTTGTTTTAGATAGCCTACTGACAAAAAACGATACCGTAAATTGGTATACTGCAGAGTTTATCAATTTTCAAGATTTCGTTGATGAATTTCATATAGGAGAATATAAATACAATAGTCTGGTTGATGAATCATCTACTTCAATTACGTTAAATAAAGAAACCTACTTTTCTTTCTATCAGGATAAATCTAATTTCCATTTTAATGTTGATACAATGTTAGTCGATAACGAATTAGAAATGATTTATTTGGCAGGAACTTTAAGTTCGTCAAATTCAAAAGGTTATCCTGGCAATACAGAAGTAATTGAATTAGAGAATATGCATTTTTCCTTTTGTCTTAAGAATAAGTCAATTTGGAATTAAAGAAAAAAATAAAAGTCAGAGCCTAACACAGTGCATATTGCATAGCGGGGTTTGGTGGTACGCCAACTGCGGATTCCCGTTTCGCAGTTCCGTCCGCCAACTGGCGGAGGAACGCTCTTATAAATCCGCAACGACAACATACGGATGACTGTGGTGTTGCATATTGGCAGCTCTTAAAACACAAGGTAAAATTTGTAAGTAATTAGTTATGTAATTCATCAATAGATTTTTCGAAAAGGATTCCTCCTTTATACATGCCTTTTAGTACAGGGTGAATTTCTTTTCCTAATTCTGTTAAACTATATTCAACTCGTGGAGGAACTTCAGGAAAAACAGTTCGATTGATTAATCCATCCAATTCTAATTCTTTTAGTTGTTTCGTCAGCATTCTTTCACTAATATCAGGCAAGAGTTTAACCAATTCACTATATCTTTTATCTCCTTGAAAAAGGTGTAAAATAATAGTTCCTTTTCGTTTTCCTTTAACAACATTTATAAATGTATCAATCGGGCAATAACTTTTTTCCATTTTTTTCTTCCCTCAAAGGCCTTAAAATACTAAAAACAGAAATAAATGTTCGTTTACCAACTATTTGTAAGTTATTGGCAGACATAATATTTATCCTGACATTTGTACAAAAATAGATAAATTAAAAGACAAAAGATGGTACAAAACAGTTCTACATTTAAAGCATTTCGAATTGAAGAGATTGATGGTAATTTTCAAGGCTCAATTAAAGAAATGGAATTTGGCACATTAAACAACAACGAGGTTTTAGTAAAAGTACACTACAGCTCATTGAATTACAAAGATGCATTATCGGCTTCTGGGAATAAAGGGGTAACGCGAAATTATCCGCACACACCAGGAATTGACGCAGCTGGAACAATAGAAAAATCGAACAGTGATTTATTTTCTATTGGAGAAAAAGTAATTGTAACAAGTTATGATTTAGGTATGAATACTGACGGGGGATTTGCCGGGTATATTCAGGTTCCAGCTGAATGGGTCGTAAAATTACCTGAAAAAATGACGATGAAAGAGGCAATGATATATGGTACTGCCGGATTAACTGCAGGTATGTCTGTTTTAAGACTGACTGAATTGATAAAGCCAGAGGATGGTAAAATAGTGGTTTCGGGTGCGACAGGTGGAGTTGGTTCATTAAGTGTTTCTATATTGAGCAAATTGGGATACAATGTAGTTGCAATAACCGGAAAAGAAACAGAACGAGATTATTTAACTAATCTGGGAGCTGAGGAAGTGTTATTGCGGAGCGAAATTGAAAATTTTGATAAAAAACCTTTGTTAAAACCTTTGTTTGCAGGCGCTATAGATACGGTTGGAGGTGTAATACTTGAAAATATAATTAAATCGACTGGTTCGATGGGCGTTGTAACCTGTTGTGGAAACGTTGCATCTCCAAAACTTGATTTGACCGTTTTTCCCTTTATCTTGAGAGGTGTTATACTTATTGGAATAGATTCTCAAAACTATCCAATGAAATACAGAAAAATTGTGTGGAGTAAATTAGCCGATGAGTGGAAGCCAAAACAATTAGACGATACTTGCAATGAAATTAAATTGGAGGACGTACCGCAAAAAATTGAATTAATGCTAAAGGGAAAATTAAAAGGAAGAACTGTATTGACTTTGGCTGAATAAATCCGCAAAACAACACATTGTATATGGCAGGCCGGGGTTTTGGCGGTCTGACAAGTCAGACCTAGCGCCTACTTTCCTGCGGGTCTTACACGATTTTTTCCAGAAATCCGCCCCGACAACATGTACCAAACGTTAACCAAAAAAAACGGCCGTCCAAACCGGACAGCCGTTGTTTATTTTTACAAGCTCCAACCTTCGCGGTAGGTATGTTTTATCCATTCTTCGCACATTTCCTGTGCATTCCACTTCACTCTTTCGCGCGAATTATCATCTACTTTTTTAGTGACTACATCCGAAGAGTAAGGTAACAGTTTTGTGGTTGTCAATTCTTCATTTCGCGAAATATTGGTCACCTTCATATTTTCGCTGTCCCATAGCAGGGTTTTTTGCAACGATTGCATCCGCACAGCCAGGTTGCCCATTACCACCATTTCGTTAAACGGTCCGGCATATTCAAAACTTGATGCCGGTTTTCCGCCATTTTTACAACAGTTTACAAAATGCATTTCATGCCGTCCTCCACCTTGCGGATCATCCGGAATCCGTTCCAGTTTTACTTTGGTTTCAGGTTTGAATTCGGTACCGTTTTTATACACTTTCCAATTGGACCCATAAGCTTGTGCAATCAGCGTAGCTTCCGAACCGACAAACATAAAACCACCGCCCGGATCCATTGGTGCATCATTGGGTAAATCAAACGGGCGTGAAGGCATAAATCCGCCGTCGTACCACGTTAATTCCAACTCGGGCAGTGCGCAATAAGGCAGGTTTTTCCGGGCCGGGAACAGGTAAGAAACTTTGGCAGCTACCGGGGCGCTTTCGGTATTTACCAGCGACGAACTGGCCTGGAATGCCACGGGTGCACCCAGCTGAAGTGCGTAGTTCGGGACATCGAGCAAATGACAGCCCATGTCGCCCAAAGCGCCGGTTCCGTAATCCCACCAGCCTCTCCAAATCCAGGGATGATATTCCGGGTTGTAAGGCCTCATTTTTGCAGGGCCGATAAATAAATCCCAGTCAAGTGTTTCGGGTATCGCAACCTCTTTTAAAGGTTTTGGCATTCCCTGTCGCCAGATGGGCCGGTTGGTCCACACATGCGCTTCTTTAATTACACCTAAACAACCGCTTTGAACCACTTCGGCCACTTCATAAACCTCGTCGTTGGAGTGTCCTTCATTTCCCATTTGGGTAACAACTCCGGTTTTTTTTGCGAGTTGGGTCAGGTACCTTGATTCATATACCGAGTGGGTTAATGGCTTCTGCAGATAAACATGTTTCCCAAGCTCCATTGCCGCCGCAGCTGTTAAAGCATGTGTATGGTCGGGTGTGGCAATCACAACCGCTTCAATATCCTTTTGCTTTTCCAACATCTCGCGGTAATCTTTGTATTTTTTGGCTTTCGGGTAGGTTTCAAAAACCCGGTTGGCATAATCCCAATCCACATCGCAAAGCGCAACTATATTCTGGTTGGGCATATTCCGAAGGTTTACATTCCCCTTTCCGCCAATTCCGATTCCGGCAATGTTGAGTTTGTCGCTCGGCGGAGTGTGCCCCAATCCGGCAACAGCACGACTTGGCACAATGGAAATTCCGGCAAGGGCAGCAGCGGTAGTACCAATAAAATTTCGTCGTGAAAAGTTTTGACCTGTTTTTTCTTTCATGAGTATTCTTTTTAGGTTTTGAGCATATTATTTAAAATATACTGATGATTTAGTATGAAACGCTTAAAATTACCGAATTCAGTTCAGTTTTAAAATGGTTTGTTAAAAATAAATCGATAACAGTGTGAAATGAAAAGTCGTTTGTTGAGTGAACAATAATTTAAACGGGAGCATTCGTGGAAAAGTGGAAAACAAAAGTCCCGGACACATCCGGGACTTAGTTCGGATAAAAAAGTCAATACTTTTTAAATCCTAAATTTATGCAAATCTAAGACTAAGAATATTTAAAAGGGTTTAATAGGATTACTTGAAATTTTTATGGAAAATAGAATATTGCCTCAATTAGTAAGGCAAACCGAAATCTGTTTCGAATATATGTTCAAATCTTTTTGAGAAGGCAAAAAAAAGAGGTCGCCAGACCTCTTTGATTATCTTAAACTATTATTCGCGAATGTTTTCTATTGTTTTTTGCCTTCATAATATTCCACTGCTTTTGGCATAATATGGTTTAACCGGTTAATCCTGTTCTGTGGATCCGGGTGCGTTGAAAGAAATTCCGGAGTCCCCGATTCTCCCTGTGCCATCATTCTTTCCCAGAAAACCGGCGCTTCGTGCGGGTCATATCCGGCCATAGCCATAAAATATAATCCCAGTTCATCTGCCTCACTTTCATGGCTCCGGCTATATGGCAAAATCACTCCTAATTGCGAACCTACGCCAAATGCAAGCATGGCTATTTGTTGTGTTTCTTCTTTCTTCTCACTTAAAGCCTGCGAAAGTGCCATGCCTCCAAATTGTATGGCCATTTCCTGTGTCATTCTTTCGTTGCTGTGTTTTGCAACGGCATGGGCGATCTCATGCGACATAACAACTGCAATTCCATTGTCGTCTTTGCAAACCGGCATTATTCCTTCATAAAAAGCGATTTTGCCACCAGGCATACACCAGGCATTTAACGCATTGTTTTGTAATACATTAAATTCCCATTTATAGCCGTTAATTAATTCACTCCTGCCAATTTCCTTTAAATAGGCTTCCACTGCCTGGGAAATTCGTTGTCCGACTCTTTTCACAGAAGCCTGATAAGATTGGTTTGATGAAAGTTTCGACTGGCTCAAAACATCGGTATAATTTTGAGCTCCTAAACTTACCATTTGGGTGGACGGGATTGCAGTTATTTGTTTACGATTGGTGAGTGGTACTGTACTACATGCTGTAAGTACCAAAACCATAACTAAATAAATAAGCTTTTTCATCATATAAAATTTTTGTTTTCAAAGATATAAGATAAAACGGGTATGAATTTGCTATTTAATTTTTGAGTTAAATGTTTTTCATGTTCGTTTCATATTTCTCTTTCCATTTATTAAAATACCAGTTCCTCCAATTCTATGCCAGTTAGTATGGTTTGAAATAGAATTGTTAATATGCTGTTTGTCAACAAGTAATAGAATTCTGGCTATGGGTGATTGCAAAGATTTTGTGCACATCCATCCTCAAAGTGTAGAACTCTCTCTATTGAGTCGCAAAATTAAGTTCAAAATGGATTATTTTATACGAAATAAGAAACTTATTTAAAACTATCGGGAGAAATAATTTGCCTGGGAATTCCGGGTCCGCTGTAAAAGCAATTCAGGTATGCACCACCGCCTCCATTAAAATATTCAACCCTGATTTTGTGGTTTCCTGCTTTTAGATTAACGGAGCCTTCTCTTTCCTGCGTGTCGTGATCGCCGTCGTTATCCACAATTAGCTTTCCGTCGATAAAAAGCCTGCTTCCATCATCCGATTTTGTGGCAAACGTGTATTCACCCTCTTTGTTAATATTTATTGTCGGTTCAAAAACCACTCCGGTATTTTGTCCTGTTTTTTCTTGAATCTCATCAATACTTATTTCGTATATTTTTCCTTCGGAAACAGGTTTCAGCTTAGTAAAATCGGGCAATTGTTTCCAATCGGTTCCTTTGTAAATAGAATAGGAAACTTTCGGTTTTTCATTTTCACTTATTAATCTGAAATAGCCTGTTGAAAAATTGCTGCGGCTTCCGTTATTTCCGAACCACACCGCTTTTATCACTCCCGAATGTTCCATTTCAAAAGGTTGGATATAAACTTCGGAATTCGTATTTGGAATTGAACCATCGGTTGTATATCTAATATTACCATCCCTTCCCTCACTTTCGAGAGTTACTACGGCTTTACCATCAACAAATAAACCACCAACTTCGCCATTTATTTTTCGGGGAGAAATGATCGGAATATTTCGGGTTGGGGCCATAAAATTACCAATCAGATTTTCTGGTTCCGGAAATCCGTTGAAGGCACATTCAACAGGTCTGCCTTCCCATACCTGCGGAATTCCTATATTAAGCGCAAAAGCTGATGTTGCAGCAACGTCGTATAGGTTAACCGCAGGAGGTATTTCATATCCTTTTTTTACTGCCTTTCCAAACAGGATAAAAGGCACTTCGTTCCCCTGTAAGGTTTCGTGTCCGTGCCCAAAACCAACTCCTCCGTGGTCGGCCACAATAAGAAATAAGGTTTCTTCAAAAATTCCCGCCTTTTTTGTGGCGTCAACAATTATACCTGCAAGACTGTCTGCCAGTTCAATGGATTCGAAGTATTTCTCAGTCATGTGCCCAAATTCATGACCGGCATGGTCAACCTGATCCAATTGAATGAAAAGAAAATTTGGCTTTTCTGTTTGAATTATTTCTGAAACTTTCTGAGTGGTTTTTATTTCATCTTCACAATCGAAATCCAAATCTACAAAATCGTGGTCGTAAAGATTTGCAAAGCCGTCCCAGTGATATATTGAAGCGGTTTTCAGGGAATTATTACTTCTTTTTATCGCATAAAAAATATCGGGGAATCGGCCATTTTCATTAACAACCACTGGAGGTAGATTGTAATTGTCAAAACGCCATTCGTTTGATGTAACCCCGGTAAGCGCAACACCTGAACCGGTTAGCATCGCTTCCCAGTTCGGACTGCTTGATGTGGGCATTACATTTCTTGTATGAAAAGTATGAGCTCCGTTTTTAATAAATTCATCAAAATTGGGAGTGCTGGATTCAATTACGCCACCTACCGACATTCCATCAACACCAATGATTATAACGTGTTTGACGTTTGGTATCTTTATTTCAGGTTGGCTACAAGAAAATACCAATACTGAAATGAAAAAAAACAAAAGCTTCCTGATCATATTTTAAAATTTAAAGTTTTGGGAAAAACAATATCCGGAGAAGAACAATTTCTTCCCCGGATAATAATTCAGCTAGTTCTAAAGATTTACTTTCATAAATTTAGTAACTATCGTTTTGTACTAAAAATCCTTCCAACGAAGAAGATCCGTCAATAGCCGTTTGTGGAATTGGGAAAAGACGTTTCTTAACGTCGTTGTTGGTTTTCTCAATCAAAGGATCTTCATATTTTCCAAACCGGATCATGTCTGTTCTTCTCTGGTGTTCCCAATAGAATTCAAAACCACGTTCACGGTAGAGAATATCAAGGCTCATTTCAGTAAGGGCAGGAGGTGTTACTTCCGGACGAGCAGTTCTCGAAGCCCGAACAAAATTTACATCGTTCAGGGCGCCGGTAGCATCTCCCTTATGAAGTTTGGCCTCAGCTCTCATCAGGTACATGTCGGCTAAACGAAGAATGACAAGGTCGGCTTCACCTTTGTTTGTTCCATTGGTTGATTGTGAACTCCATTCGTATTTTTCAACCCTGTATCCTTTGTCATAATCACTTCCTTCGGCGGTAAAGTCAACCTGTAATTTGTAATCGATGTAAGGAGTTTGTCCTGCTCCAACCCTTCTGTAATCTTTCATTGGACCAATATAATATTCCCCTTCCTCATCAACATGAAAAGGTTGTTTGTGTCCGTCATTTTGCAAGCCGTACTGAAGGCCTCTGTATATTCCCCGGTTTAGTTTAAAATCTGCAGCAGCAATTGTTGAATCTTCAGGTATAATTAGCCTCTCCCAAAAGAATCTGCAATCTGCATCAGCCGGATCAACATCGCCGTAGGCATCCACCCAGCTTTGGTAAAACTCCTCGGTAATTGCTGCTCCATCTGTGCCATCTCCGTCAGGATATAAAGGATTGCCATAAAACATGCCGGACATCGACCAATAGCACATACGATTGTGAGAACTGCTCAGATCGGGTCGCTGATCAATAGCAAAAATTAATTCCTTATTGGTATGGTTATCATTATCGAAGCAGGCAAAATATTCAGGAGACATAGTATAGTCGTAATCGTTTATTACTTTGGTACTGTACTCGATTACTTTGTCCATATCGGCTGTGGTAAAATCAAAATTGGTAGAATACGGATCGCGCCACACGGCAGCATTTATATACAAGCGAGTTAAAAGAGCGTATGCACCGCCTTGGGTTAACCGTCCAGGACCAACATCGGTTTTTAAATCACCTAAAATCGATTCTAGTTCTGTTTTAATGTATTCAACTGCATCATTACCGCGTAAAACAACTGAAAGTTCATTTGGATCATCTTTTTGAAATGCAATTCCCCAGAGATCTAAAATTACCATGTTGTAATAAGCTCTGAGTCCTCTTACTTCTGCAAGAAATGTCTTTGCTGATGCATCAGACTCTGACAAAGGAGTTAAGGTTCCAATAGCACTAACACATTTTGAAATGGATAATGTAAGATCGTTCCAGGTATCTCTGAGTTTTGCATTTTCAGGCAGGCACTCATGCCGGTGCAATTCATAAAAAACTCCGCCATCGTACCAGTCTTTTCCTCCGCGGTATGGTAAAATACCTTCATCCGAAGAAACTTCCTGAACGCAAAACAAATGGGTGTGTAAGAATAAAGTTGGGAGTGTTGAATATGCAGGTGCCACAACACTTGTTACTATTTCATCTTCTGAAACACTTCCTGTAAGAGATTCGTCTAATACCTGCTCTTCGAGGTCGGTACAGCTCCAGCTAAACAACAGGGCAAATGCCAAAAAGGTTATTTTAAATCTATTTTTCATGATTAGTTTCATTTAATATTTTCTAAAATGTTACATTAAGTCCTACAATAAATGATCTGGATTTTGGATATCCATTATCATCTATTCCGAATGATTGCACACCACCAACGGATTTATCCTGATTCACTTCTGGATCAAATCCACTATAGTTGGTAATAACGAATAAGTTCTGGCCTGTAACTGATAGCCGCAGTGCTTTGGCCCAGTTTCCGATGCCAATTGATTTTGTATCAAAAGTATAACCTAAGGTGGCATTGTTTAAGCGAAGAAAAGAACCATCTTCCAGATACCGTGTGGATACAATTGCTGCATTGGTAATCGCTTCATTGGAATATTCAATGGCCTTCGGTATTACATTGTTTGATTTTGCCAATTGAGCTTTGTAAAACTTATTCATGGCAGTATGATTATAAATCTCGTTGCCCGATACGCCATTAAAATTAAGGCTTAGGTCAAATCTTTTATATTCCAGATTTGCGTAAAAGTTATACATTACATCAGGTAGAGCACTCCCAACTACATACCGGTTATCATCACCTTCAACGGCAGGTCCTTCGTAGGTTGAAAGACCATCATCCCCGATTCCGGTAAACTTTACCATGTAAAATGAACCGATTGGGAACCCGTTAATCATTCCGTTTATTGTAGCTCCCGTTTGACCAGAACCTGAGGCCGCTCCGGTAGTTAGCACCGTGAATGGAGAATCTTCAACTACGTTGTCAATAAAAGTGGCGTTAGCACCAATCGCATACGAAAATCCATTCGAGTTCCTGTGCTGATAATCGATTGCTATTTCCAGTCCATTATTGATGATGTTCATATCAGAGACATTTGTCCAATATGTTGGGGCTGGCGAGATTGGGTCAAAAGAAGGAACCTCGACCAGAATGTTATTGGACACCTTGTGGAAATAATCCACGGTTCCTGAAAGTGCTCCATCAAACAACCCAAAGTCAAGTCCAATATTGGTCTGAGTTGATACTTCCCACTGAATATCAGGATTGGCAAGACGGGTATAAACCGTTCCAACCGGGTAAGGCCCTGTTTCAGATAAGGGGTAAGTGTAATCGCCGCTGTTGGTTGATTTGAATGATTCCTGAGTAATTTTATCCGGAATTTCCTGATTACCGGTTTGTCCCCATCCGGCACGCAGTTTTAAATTAGAGAATGGAGAAGAGTCCATAAACGATTCTTCCGAAATTCTCCAGCCTGCGGCAAATGAAGGGAATGTACCGTATTTGTTGTTTCCCCCAAACCGGGATGAACCGTCAGCACGAATTGTTCCGGTTACCATGTATTTACCCTTGAAATTATAAGTTGCCCTTCCAAAATAAGACTGAAGCTCATGAATATTTGCCCAGCCGGAAGGTCTGTTTAATCCGATCTCTAACCGTTGTCCCAAACCCGGGTTATATCGCGGTTCTATGCCATTTGCTTCAAATTGATCGATATTCCAGCTTCTGTATCTTCCTTCCGATCTTTGATATGAATATCCACCCAACAATGAAATGTTGTGTTGGTCTATATTGATGTCATAGGTTAAGTAGTTTTCAATCAGAGTACTTGTGGCATTGTAAAAATTCTGAACGAGTCGCCCTTCTACGTATGGATCTTCGCTCGGCATTTCCTGATAGTCCGAATCATTAGAGGTATTTTCATAACCAAAATTCAGTTTATAAACCAGCCCTTTTATGATTTCAAATGAAGGAGTGATGTTAACACTCATTTTACGATTTTCATTGAAATCTTTATACAACTCAGCCTGGCTAAGCGGGTTCATCAAATCGGGATACTTAGTCGGTTCACCATTTGAATTGTATGCAGGATAGGTTGGATTAAAACTAAGCATATTGGAAACCACAGTTCCCATTTGCGCGTTTTCGCCAATTTCTATAGTTGATGCCAGGTTATAATCAATATTCAATTTCCCGTTTATCAATTTTTGGGTGGCACTAACCCTGCCGCTGTATCTTTTTATGCCTGTGTTTATAACAATTCCTTCCTGATCTAAATATCCCAAAGAAGCACGGTAAGTTAATTTATCAGTTCCGCCCGATAGAATAATGTTTTCATCCAGTGTTATGGCATTTCTGGTTAGTTCATTCTGCCAATCGGTATTTCCACCTCTGTCTTCCAATTGACCTCCAATGGCAACTACCTGTTTACGAAATTCATCTGCTGAAAAGATGGGCAGTTTTTTAGCGATTGCAGATACTCCAAAATTTGAAGTGACAGAAACGTTCGAAACTCCTGATTTTCCCTTTTTAGTTGTAATCAGGATGACGCCATTGGCACCACGCGAGCCATAGATTGCAGTTGCCGAAGCATCTTTGAGCACATCCATTGTTTCAATATCTTCCGGGTTAATGTAGTTTAACGGGCTGGTTCCCGAACCTGTTCCGGCTAAACCAATTGGGAAGCCATCAACGACAAATAAAGGTCCCGAGCCTTGTCTTATGGTCCCCTGCCCGCGGATGATGATTCGTTGGCCACTTCCTGGCGCTCCGCTTGACGATGTAACATTTACACCTGATACTTTCCCTTGTAAGAGTTGGCCAGGTGAATTAACAACTCCTTTATTAAAACTTTCGCTACTTACGGAGGAAACAGCACCGGTGATATCTTTCTTTTTCTGACTTCCATAACCGATTGCTACCACTTCTTCAAGACCGATTGTTTCGTCTTCCATGGTAACATTGAACGTTGTTTTGCCTTCGATTTGGATTTCCACTGTTCGCATTCCAACAAAAGAAAAGACCAGAGTTTGCGCATCCGTAGGGATGTCAAGGGTAAATTCGCCATTGCTGCCTGTAGTTACACCTGTTGTGGTTCCCTGAACAAAAACAGAGACCCCGGGAATTACATTTCCACCGGCATCAACAACCGTTCCGGAGATTCGTTTATTTTGCTGTGCAGTTAGCAGTAAGTTGCTGGTAGAAAGTTTACTGTGACTTTCAGAATTAGCATTTGCCAGCACCCCCGAGACGATAAATAATGAAATTAACAATGTTAATCCCACTGCCCGAAGTGGTAATAAATAATTACCCTTCCAGACTAATAAATTCCTCTTTTTCAAATTTTTCATAAGATTTAACAATTTAGTTTACGATTAAAAATATTGGGATATTAAATTCTTTTTTTTGCCCCGGTTTATCATTATAGTAGCCTTTACATACTCTACTTTCTCAATAAAAATTCTTTAAGTTCCTCTGGATTATCAGCACCGATTAGCCCGACTCCTGCATTTTGAAGTTCGGTCCAAACATTTTTTCTTTCCTGTTTTGTGTGGTTTGGAGTTCCCCAAAACCTTAAAATGTATCCTTTGTTCTTTGCTTTTTCAGCATATAATTTCAGTTTGTTTTTTTCAGATGGAGATATTTCTCCGTTTCCATTCCAGGTAAAATGTTTTCCCCAATTGTCGCTAACCATTGGCATTAAATTAGGTGAAACGTCAGAATCGAGATTTTCCAGCCGTCCGTCAAAACCAGCATAACGAACGGTTTGAGATTTCATAAAATCGAACGGGCGGTTTCCCGAGATGACCACTATAACAGCACCCTGTTTTTTTTCATCGTTCTCAAAAGAGGTTAAAATCTGCCGGTAGTCTTCCAAAACTTTATGCAGAATTTGATAGGTTTTTAGTCCATCGTCCTTTATGTCAACCAAAAGAATGATCTCCTCTCCATTTCCGTAAACCGAACCATTGTTCTGCATGATGCGTTTTTTCAACGGTTCTAGATAGAGCTGGCGAAGAGTTCTGCCTGGTTTAATATCTTCCGAATTGTGTGCTACAAAAAGCGAATCTCCACGTAAATAAACATCTGCTTCAATACTTTTGAAATTACAGTTTAAAGCATCAAACAGCGGATGCTCATGTTCATAATCGTTATGGGAGTGCGCCGGGATAACTGCATTTTTTTGCTGGGCATGTAATGCCTGTGTACACATCATTAACAACAAGCAAAAAACAATGAGATTGATATATCCTTTTTTCATTGTTGATGTTTTTTTTTTATCAATACTTAATCTTATCTGTTGAATTTTAAAACGTTATCTCACAAATTACCATTTATTTTTGCCACTAACAATATCCAACTGTTTTTCTCCATCTTCCCAGGTAAGATTCAGTTTCATATCCATGTTTGATTCTATTTCAATTTTGGGTTCCTGTGAAACTGATTGTCTTTCAAAACATTTGAACGACAACAATCCTTCTTTCCCGATTGGGAACCGTGAGATGCCATGCTCTTCCAGCAAGTTAACTTCCCAGTTGATTGTTTTTTCCGGCAGGCTGCAATTGATCCCAAAAACACCCTCAATTAAAACTGCAATTGGGGGCAGACCGGTCCAACCTACAAAATCAGGACGAGCCAGCAATCCCGGGGTTGCACTTTCTGGAGCGTAATATTCCCAAAAAGTCCCGGTTTTTTTAAATACCTCCAGAATATGTTCATGGTGTCTTTTTGCAATATCAAACGCTTCGTTTTTATATCCGTTTTTCTGAAGTCCTTTAATGATCATGTAATTGGTTGGCGCCCAAATACCACCTTGCCAATATCGGCCATCGTCCTGATATTTCTCATTATCTGCAGAAAGTGAGGGAACCGGGTATTTTCGGTTAAATGTTGAAGTATCTTTCAGGTGGTTTACCAGTTTGTCCATTTGTGGTTTATCCAGAACATCGGCCAAAAGCGCCCAGTATGCACCAATACTTTTAAGGTTGCTGAGGCTGCCATCGGCAAATCGGTCATACAAAAACCCTGTTTTTTCATCCCATAAATGTTCACGGATATAGTTGGTCAGCAAGCCAATTTCATCTTCAATATCTTCAATTTCCTGCCAGCGTTCCAGTACAAAACCAAATTTCAACAAAATTTTATCGACCATTAATTGCTGCAAACAGGCATCCAGCCAAACCATGTGTCCATGACTGTAAATCATATTATATTCTTTTGGAACCCTTGGCTGGTTATCCATTCCGGTTCCCCAGCCACTTGTCCAGTACGAACCGTCGCGCCATGTTCGGTTTAATCTTAACCAACGGCTAAAAGCGGCCAAAGCTGGAAAAACCTGATTCACACGATCCCAGTCGCCAAAATGATTGTAATATTCCAGTTCGCTCCAGGGAATAATATTTGGGCCAGTACTCACCGGATCATACCTGTGAAAACAATCATCGCCCGATTCCATAATTTCACGGCAAATAAATCCATCTAAATGTTGGAGTGAATAAAAGTTGTTCAGTGTTTGCTGAAAGGGAAAAAAGCGGCTGCCATAGCGGGCAAACAAAGTTATGAATGCCGAATCCCACATAAAAATATTGCCGTTGTATGCAGTGTCGAGGTAGCTTGAAACAAACCCGGAATCGGGAAGTGGTTTTCGGATATGTCCAATTCCAATTTCCCATGCTTTCCAGTACATGTCAATTGCATCATTGTTTCCTTTCCAAAACGGACTTGGCAAAACATTTTTGGCGTCCTTAAATGAAAGTGGGTCCAACAATTCAGGATTCATTCTTCGGAATTCATTTTCTGCTACAAATGAATTTTTTACATAAGTATTTTTGTAGGGTAATTTGTATTTTGATTTTTCTTCCTGTAATCCGGTAGCTCCGGCAACCGGGGAAATTAATGCCGATGTACCGGCAATTGCACCGGTCCTTAAAAAATTACGTCGGTTCGTTTTCATCGTTCAGTATTTTATGTTTTTATTTTTTTATGTACAGCATATTGTCAGGAATTTTTGTTTCCCTAATATTTAATCCCGATATTCCCACTTCAAGTTCATTGCCCATATAACTTTCGAAATACAGTACTTTTATTGTGTGGAAACCCTCTTCCAAAGCAATCATTCCGTCTTTTCGGCGGGCGCTGTGCGAGCCTTCGTTGTCAACAATTAATTTGTTATCAATGAAAATTTTTGAGCCATCATCGCTATAACTGTAAAACCGATAAACTCCGTTTTTTTCTATTTTCAGGTATGCATTAAATTCAAAGGCAAAATAGTCGTCAACTTTGGCGGGGGCGAGTGAGATATTTTTTTGAATGCCACTTTTTACAATTGGTGAACCTGCAATTTCGCCAGTTGAATTAAAATCACCTTCAAAATACTTAAATGCAACACCCTGTGTTAATCCGTTAATTTCAGCAGATGGACTATATTCCACCGATTTATCATCATAAAGCAAGCCTGAAGGATAGTTGTATTTATAATTTACTCCTTTCTTTGTGCGAATCCAAGTATCGAAACTGTATTCACCTTCTTTTAGCTCAATAATGCGGCTTCCACGTTCTAAATCGCCGTAAGCATCTGCACCCGTAACTTGTCCAAACGCAAGGGCAATATCTTTATATATTCCTATGTAATTGTTGTTGTGGTCATGTCCAACAAATACACCCATTACATCCTTCATTTCGATGAAAGAACTAAAAAGACCAGGGTTTATATCAGCTGATGCAACACCCTCCAGCTTTTCACCAATGGTTGTTTCCTTGCCAACAACCTGGTTGTATTCAATAAGTGGTATGTGGAAAAAAGCCAGAGACGGCAATGGTCTATTTTGATTTAATGAAGTTGTTTTTATGCTTTCATCACGATACCAGTGAATCTGATCAAAATGGATCCAGTCGTAGTCACTCACTTTTTTGTTGACTGAATATGAATTTGAATCGAAACAATATAAATTGGTAGCAGTTTTATTATTTTCTGAAGCTTTTACCGGTAGAACATAATTTCCACAGCCGGTTAAATCAAGACCCTTTCTGCCAACAAAATATGGCATTGTCTGAAGCAACTCAAAAATCTCATCGCGTGAAATTCCAGGTTCTGCATCGTGGTTTCCAAGGGTAACTGCCCAGGGAATTTTTGCTTTAATAAAGGGCTTTGCAACCGATTTCCAACCTTCGATTGCAGGAACATTGGTTACAATATCTCCCGTTAATATTGCCAAATCAGGTTTTTCAGTATTCAATACAAATTCAATTGTTTCAATTGTTTTGGGGCAATTTCCGGAGTTGTTTTCCCAGTGAATATCGGTAAACTGTGCGATTTTGAATGTTTTGTCTTTTTTAAACTTTAATTCAACCGATTCCTGTGCCTCAATGGAAAAAACCATTAACAACATAAATGTTAAGGAGAATATGTTTATCAGAAGAATGTTGTACTTTCTTTTCATGATTTTCTTTTCCTGAATTTATAGTTTTAAGATCTCCACAATTTTAGAGAAGACTTCGGTATTTTCATAAACACCAACAAATTTTTCTGACTGTGGTCCATAGGCGAAAACGGGAATCATTATCCCGGAATGTCCATCGGTTGAGTAGTACCCCTGCACTTCCCCTTTTTGTATATCACCATTTAAAAATGTAAGGCCTCCGGTTTCATGATCGGCTAGAACAATAACCAGGGTTTGCCCATCTTTTTCTGCCCATTCAAGCACTTTCCCAATTGTTCTGTCAAAATCAAAAATTTCGCCCATTAAACCGGGAATGTCATTCCAATGCCCAAAATCATCAATTCGTGAACCTTCGAGCATTGCAAAAAAGCCTTTTTTATTTTTGCTAACAAGATTAATCGCCTGCATTGAAGCCCGTTGCCAAATATCTCCTCTTTCAGCAGCTTTAGCCAGTTGTCCGTTTTCAACAACTGCAAAAACTTTTCCTGATAAAATGGATTTTGTTTCGTCCCAGGTTCTTGTTGATTTGTACCCTTTTCGTTGCATTTCATCCATTAAGTTGCGGCCATCTTTTCGTTGTGTGAACTTGTTGCGCCCACCACCAAAAAGATAATCAACATTGCACTCAAGGAAATCAGCTGCAATTTCTTCTTCCAAATTGCGGTCGGTATTACTGGCACAAAAAGTTGCAGGTGTTGCATCGGTTAATCCACAAGTTACCACAATCGCAGTTGAAAGTCCTTTTGCATGTGCCAAATCAGTAATTGAGGGCAGTGGTTTGCCATTTACGTCAACACCTATTGCATGATAATTTGTTTTTTGACCGGTTGCCATCGCGGTGCCGGCAGCACCTGAATCGGTAATTAGTTTATTGGCTGCATACGTTCTGGATAAACCTGTTTGTTTAAAATTGTCGAGATTCAGTTTTCCATGATTGGCAACCCAGGCCATTGAAATTTGGTTCAGTCCCATTCCATCGCCAATCATTAAAATTACATTTTTTACATTTTTACCTTTTACCTGATTCACTTTAACCGTTTGATAAGGTTTTTCTGCGGTAAAAATTAATTTGTTCTCTTTATTATTGTCATTCTGAGCTTTTAGGTTAAAAGAAGCAAACAGAAAAGAGCTAAAAAAAATTAATATTGTTATTTTAAATTGATTCATTTATTATGGTTTCTGGTTTCGACAAATATTTTCTTTTTATGGTAGTTTAATTTTCTCTAATTTGCCGTGATAATGTATTGTTAAGCAGACTTTTACTTGTGCTGTGTTTTTAAATGAAATTCTATTTCATACCATTTTGATAATTTAATACAAAATCACTGTGAAGCTCAAATTTTACCTTTTCATAAATTACCATGATTTTATTTCTTATTTTCATTGTTTACCAATTCATTTATTTCCTCCTGCGACAATGCTGCTGCAAAAATCTTTACCCCGTCCATTTCACCATAAAAAATCCTTTTTCCCGGAAACTCTTCGTTTCGGCCCAAATTCCAGTTTGTGCGCGAAACCAATGAAGCCGAATTGTCAAGTATTGCGGTTTGCATCAGTTTTCCATCAATATAAAACCGAAGAGACAAACTATCGGCAACACCGGCAAAATGATGCCATCCGGTAAGCGCATTATCGGGTAGTTTTACATTGCAGGTTCCCCGGCCCCAACCTCCGGCAAAAAACTCAATTTCATTTTTGTTAAATTGAATTACATTATGGTCGCCCTGTGTAATAATAGAAACCGGATAGTTTTTTGTTTCCGAAAATTTTACCCAGGCCATCATTGTGATTTCATTTTTTAGAACTGAAAAGCTTTGACTATTTTTTATTTCGATATATGAATTTTCGTTAAATCCTGAAAAATAAGTTTTATCTGAATTTGTTGTTTTTACAATTCCATGGTTTGAAAAACCCGATTTATCCGGCAAAAATCCATTTGAATCTGGTTCAAAATGCAAATCAACCAGAGTTGTGTTTTTATTGTCATTGTAAACTTTAAAGCTGGCAGATAAATTATCAACTTTCAATGAGTTTATACCAGTCTTACAATCGTTTATTTTGTAATTCTTTATTTCTGTTTCACCTGGTTCAAGCGCGATGTTTACCGATTTAAATAATTTGTTGTTGTAATAAATCTGAACAACTGTGGAATCAAAAGAACCTCCTGTGTTTTTCACTGTAAAACCAAAGTGTTGTGTCTCGCCTGCTTTTAAAAGGGGTACAAATGATAAATTTGAAAATTGAAACTGATGAACATTTGATTTGTTTACTTTAATATTTACTGTTTTGTTGCTTCCATCAATATTCAGTTTTGAAATTCCCGGTTTATATAATTTGCAGAATAGCGAATCCGAAATCGTTTTTCCTTCCTCAATATAAATGTTTCTTCGTGTAACTTCTTTCCCTTCCGTTAGCAGTCGTGCAATTTTAACTCCTGTACTTCCGGTGTTTTTCAGATTAAAATTTACCTTGAAAAGCTCATTTGGGTCAACATTAGATTTTGGTACCCAGATAGAATCGAATAAAATTACAGCTTCGTTTTTTGTAACTGAATAAGGTTCAGAGCTTGCATTAACAGCCCAATCGGAAGGATTTGGTCCTAATGAAAAAGTAATTTCACTACCGTTTAAAATCTCGGAATGATCAAACCATGATTGATTAAAATCACCTTTGTTTAAAGTTGCTTTCTGAATAAAAATATTGTTCGGAGAAGAGTTTAATCTGTTGATTACAAATTTATTTCCATTATCGATATGAATAATTACTTTTTCGAATAACGGAGTTCCAATATTGTATTGCGGAACTCCCGGGCAAACGGGGAGAAATCCCAATGCATTAAAAACAAACCAGCTTGACATGGACCCCAAATCGTCGTTACCGGGAAGTCCGCCGGCATTTGCAGTAAATTGTGTTTCCCTGATTTTTGAAACCCACTCCTGTGTTTTAAAGGGTTGTTTTGAATAATTAAATAGGTAAGGAATATGGAAATTGGGTTCGTTGTCGAATAAAATTAATCGATTGTTTAAGGTACTGTCCAATTGGTTGCTGAACTCGTGGTTGCCGCCTTTCAAATTAATTATATCCCTGATATTGTGGGGAACGAAAAGAGAATAATTCCATTTATCGCCCTCTTTATAACCAAAATTATCGATCGAATGCACAAAATCTGTATCATTTCGTGGAACTAAAAACAATTGAGACGGGTCAAATAAATTACGATAATTCAAACTTCTTTTCAGCAAATGTGAATGATCATCTTTTTGAGTCATTACTTCTTGGGCAAACTGCGATAAAACCCAGTCGTCATAAGCATATTCAACTGTTCGGGTAACCGATTCCGGATAATCTGAAGATACATAACCTTGCAGAATATACGATTCCAAATCTGCTTTTTTTATTTCTTTGGATAAAAGGAGATTTTTCATGGCTTTGTACGCCAGTGCTTTATCGAATCCGGTAATTCCTTTTAAATACGAATCAACAATTATTGGAATTGAATGAAAACCTGTCATGGGTTCAACAGGTAATTGCCCGCTTTGCTCGTAAATATCGAGCATGGAAATAATCATATCATTTTGTCGCTTCGGTGCAATAATACATAAAAGTGGATGCAAAGACCGAAAAGTATCCCAGGGTGAAAAAGTGCCATATTGATTTTCTCCCTTTGATTCTTGTATTTTGCCATCAAGTCCCAAATAAGTTCCATCTGTATCTGAAATTATCCAGGGAATTAACAATGAGTGATAAAGTGCGGTATAGAATTTTGTTTTGTTTTTAATTGAGCTATCCCGGACTTCAATAACTGAAAGCTCTTTTTCCCAGTCATTTTGTATTTTGCTTTTAAGGACATTAAAATCCCAGTCCGGAATTTCGGTATCCAGGTTTGTTTTTGCATTCTGAAAACCTACCGAAGAGGTACTTAATTTCAACAGCAATATATTTTCAATCGTTTTGTCAAAAGTAAAAATATAGCCATCGCCCGATTTTTCAGCACTTTGCCATGGTGTTTCAAACTCAATCCATGTATTTCGTTTTGAGCCTTTAACTGAGGGATTCTCCAAAACGATTTCACCAATATCTCCGATAAAAATCTTCGGATTGGTATTTTTGTTAAAATCAAATCGAAACATTCCGGAACGAATTGAGGAGGTTGCTTCAATGGTGGTTCCGTTATCATCGAGCTTTACTTTATAATATCCGGGTTCAGCCGTTTCGTTTTTATGTGAAAAAGTCCTTTTGGTACTGTTAATTTCAAAAGATTTGCTGTTTTCAACCGGCATTATTTTACCACGGCCAGATGAACCATTTGGATATCCGCTTAAATGGTTGAAGTAACTAAAAAAGTAGATTTCATTATCGCGATAATCATATCCTTTTGCTGAAGTAATGCGCGTTTCGGGTGTTATTTGAATAAACCCAAAAGGTGCAACTGCTCCTGGGTAAGTGCGGCCATGTCCGTCCCAGTTGGAATTATTAGCTGAAGGTGCAGTTCCAATAAATGGATTTACATATTTCAGGTTATCATTTGCTTTTATTGAAAAAGTAAAGAACAAAACAAATAATGTTAATATGGATGATTTCGAGATGTTCATCTTTTCATATTGAAAACTGATAGTATTTCACCTGAATTTCCAAAACAGATAATGGATTTTATTTCAATTTATAACCAGGGAAAGTATTATACTTTCCCTGGTTATTTCATATTTAAGTTGATTTAGATACCAGCATACCCGAAATTTTGGGTAATTGTGCCATTGCTGTTGTCAATTTCTCTTTGAGGAAATGGTAACAAACGATGCGTTGCCGGAATAAAAACACGTTTGGGTTTATAAGTTCCTTCGGCAGGCAGTGCGTTGTAAACTTCTTCGGCAAGCCCCCAGCGTACAAGATCAAAATGACGGTCTCCACCTTCGAAAGCAAGCTCCATTTGTCTTTCATACATCAGGTCGTTGAATGTTGGAGCCGCAATTGGTTCTAAACCGGCGCGCTGGTGAACAATGTTAAAGGATGCAGCAGCAGCAGCAACACCTACTGTACGGTTTGATGGTCCACCACCACCAAGGTTCATAATTGCTTCGGCGTGTATTAATAATACGTCTGCATATCTCAAAGCCGGAACGTTTAACCCTGCTGCCCAACCAACATAATTGTCGGCATAAGGAGACATATATTTAATACAAACCACAGGCGACTGGTTGTTTGGTGCCTGAAGTATATCAGTTGAACCGTTGTAAGTAATCACGTCAACACCACGTTTCGCAACGGTAGCTGCTTTTCGTAAGTCACCGGTTTTATACAAATCGTAAAAGTACTGTGTTGGACTTACCAATCTCCATCCTTCTCCCATAGGTTCATCATGAGTCCCATCCCAAACATTATTGGGCAATAATAAAACCGGGGTAATTGGATATTCGTCTAAACGGGCACCTAATCCCCACAGGATTTCACTGTCGTTTTCATGTTCAATCGTAAATAAATCTTTATAAGGAAGTGAAATATTGTGCTTGCCCGAACCAATAACGGTTTCACTTGCAGTTTTAGCTTCATTCCACTTTTTCTGATAGGCATAAACTTTTGCAAGTAAACCCCATGCAGCTCCCAATCCGGGACGGCCTTCCTGATGTTCCCATGACAGCTGTTCTGTGGCAGTTTTAAGGCTGGCTTCTATTTTCTCCCATGTTTCAGCTTCGCTTGCCCTGGTAAGAGAAGCCTGAGCATCTTCGGGATTATAAATTGGTAGTCCTCCATAACGAATTGTAAGTTGAAAATAGGCAAAGGCGAGAAGAAAGTTTGCTTCACCCAGAATTCTTTTTTGTTGCGAAGCATCCATATCAATGTTAGGAACATTGTATAAAACATCGCTTGCGCGTTTAATTGTTTTATAGTATGATTTATAGCTGTTTAAGCTGAGGTCGCCTTCCGTGTTTTGGATTGCCCTGAATTCTGACATTGCCACAAAATCGGCATACGGGTCATTCATATATGCGTTATCGCTAAAACATTCCATGCCACACCACTCTTCTCCACCAAGGGCTTCTTCGTCCTGAAGTGGACTGTACACTCCTGCCAAAGCTGACTCTGCCTGATCGGCAGTTTTCCAGAATACTGCGTCAGTAAATTCATGTGGTTGTTTATCAAGAAAATCTTCTCCGCATGACAACAGCATGAAAATCAATGATATTGAGATAATATAATTTTTCATAATCTTCATAATTAATAAAATTAGAAATTAATGTTTAATCCAAATATGTATGCTTTTGCCTGCGGGTAAACCCCTTTGTCAACGCCATACATATTATTGCTAAATCCTCCTTCAGCACCTATTTCAGGGTCGTAGCCGGAATATTTGGTTATAGTAATTAAGTTTTGGAAAGTCATGTATAATCTAAGTTTGCTAATGCTGTTTCCCAAAAGACTTTCTTTAAAAGTATAACCAAATGTGAGGTATTTCATGCGTGCGAAACTTCCATCTTCAATGTAAAGAGTACTGTACATTTTATTATTGTTTAAATCTTTTACAGTAACTCTTGGAACACTGTTACTTTTTGAGTCCGGAGTCCAACGGTCCAGAATATCAGGACTGTTGTTGTAACTTGTTCCCTGCATAAATGTTCCTCCAAGTTTTAAGCCGTTAAAGATTTCATTTCCCTGGCTACCAATCCACAGCATGTTAACGTCCCATCCTTTGTACTCACCATTAAATGTAAGAGAATAGGTAAAAGTCGGAAAGCTGTTACCTGCATTAAACCTGTCATCGGCGCTAATTACTCCATCTTTATTTCTGTCTTCAAATTTTACATCACCAGGCACTGCATTGGGTTGAATTTTACCACCCTCAGCATTTGTGTAACTATTAATTTCATCGGTATTTTGGAATATACCCAAAGCATTAAGAACATAAAAATGTCCCAAGGGCTCACCTTCAGCAATTCTTCCAACAAGCACATTTTTATAGTCTGAAGTGAAAATTTCCTTGGCACCGGCAACGCCAAGTGTTTCAAGTTTATTTTTTACTGATGCTGCATTGGCTGATATTTCATATTTAAACTCATTATCACGGTTTCTGTAGCTAACTCCCAAATCAAAACCCTTGTTTGAGACTTTTCCTGCATTACGGAATGGAGCAATTCCAACTCCCAATGAAGATACAAGTGGCACCTGAACCAAAATATCAGTTGTTTCTTTATCGTAGTAATCCGCTGTCAACTGAAGTCTGTTATCCAGAAATCCGGCGTCAATACCAATATCTGTCTGGGTAGTAACCTCCCATTGAATATTTGTATTTGCAAATCGGTTTTGGGCAACTGCTGTAAACTGATTTCCGTTCAAAGTTGGAGAACCAACCGTACTAACGGTACTGTAATACTGGTAATTCGGGATTTTATCGTTACCTAATTGTCCCCAGCTTCCGCGAAGTTTAAGGTCGGATACTACATGGGTTAAACTGCTGAAAAATGCTTCGTTCGAAATTCTCCAGCCTGCTGAAAACGAAGGGAATACACCCCATCTTTTATCAGAAGGGAATTTTGAAGAACCATCAGCACGAATATTGGCCGCGAATAAATATTTATCGGCATATTCGTAAGAAACACGGCCAAAATAACTTTGCAAGGCGTAATCATCGGCACTACCCGAAACATGTTCGGGGAAAGCTCCTGCGTTGTTAAAATAGCGCAAAGCCGGGTCCTGGTTACTAAATTGTTTGGCTGTACCCGATGATAACCATTCGTAAAGCCCTGATTCCATTGACATACCGGCGAGGGCTGCAATGTGATGACTTTCAATTCTTTTGTCAAAATTTAAGGTGTTGTTCCAAATCCATGTTTTATTCGATGCGTAATTCTCGCTTAAACCGTTTTGGTCAAGTCCACGACCACCATTTATAGCAATTGATTTGAAGTTTTTGTTTTTCCCATTATTTAAAGTATAACCAAAGTCGGTCTTTAACGTGAACATTTCCAGAAACTTATATTCCAAATATAAATTTCCTGAAAAACCATTGTTTTTTTGGGTAATATCCCTGCTGTTCAGTGAAGCAACCGGATTTGGAAAATCACCGGTTGGTGCTCCGTAAATCTGATTGGCTTTATCTTCCCACACCGGTGTATTGCGCATATTAAAAAGTGCTGCACTTAAAACACCATCGTAGCTTCCACGTGTGTCTGCAATTTGCTGGTCGGTTACAACAACAGAAATATTTTCACCAAAGGTTAGGTTTTTAACAATTTCATGCTGACTATTAAAGCGAATATTATATTTTTTGTAATTAGTGCCAGTAACAATACCATTGTTATCGAGGTAACCCAGACTAAACAGAAAGTTTGAATTTTCAGAACCTCCCTGAAAACTTAAATCGCTGTTTGAAATGTAGGCAGGTTTTAGTATTTCCGAAAACCAGTCTGTTCTTGTAACCGCATTCGTAGGATCGTTATAATAATTCCATATTGATTCAGAAAGTGGAGTATTATCGTTGGTAAGTGCTTCTTTGTGAATCAAATTTCTTTCTTCGGCAGTCAGCGAAGTTGGCATTTTCCAGGCTTGCTGAACACCATGGCTTGTATTAAACGAAACTGAGGTCTTTTGTCCTTTTTTTCCTTTTTTAGTCGTAACAATAACAACACCGTTTGCACCGCGGGAACCATAAATAGCGGCTGAAGCAGCATCTTTCAGCACAGTCATGCTTTCAATATCTACAGGATTCAAATTGGCAATACTTCCAATAATTCCATCAACAACATATAATGGGCTGTTATCATTAATTGACCCGGCTCCTCTGATTCTGATTTCAACTCCACCACCCGGTTCTCCGGAGTTTTGGATTGCAGTTACCCCGGCAACACGACCCTGCAAGGCATGGCTAACAGATTGGTTGATACCTTGTTTAAGATTTTCAGGAGCAACTGTTGAAACTGCACCGGTTAAATCGGCTTTTCTTTGGGTTCCGTAGCCAATTGCTACAACTTCTTCCAGGCCAATCGATTCTTCCTGCATTGTTACCGCAAATACAGTTTTGCCTGCAACAGGTACTTCCAATGTTTTCATTCCTACAAAAGAAAATACAAGAGTTTGTGCATCAGCAGGAATTTCCAGTTTAAATTCTCCATCCATGTTGGTAGTCACTCCCGTTGTTGTGCCCAGTACTACCACAGAAACACCAGGGATTGGATTGCCATCTCGTCCAACAACTGTACCTGAAATCTGCTTTTTTTGCTGCTGAACATCAGCCGTGTTAAATATTTCAGACGATTCACCGGAATCAGTTGAGTTTAAATTTGCCCAGGCTCCAGATATAATAACGATTGAAAGTACAACCGTTAAATATATTTTATGAAGAGCTGAGTAATAAACTTTTCTAAATAAGAAATTTTTTAGAACTAATTTTTTCATGTGATTTGTAAAATTAAAGTTAATTAAGAACACCTATTCATTTTGTCAAGACTCATTTAGAATGAGTTAACAAGTTAAGATTCTACTTTTTTAAAGTAAAACCTAATCAGTAAACTGCGTTGCATTTCCATTTTTTCATATTTATCTTAGAATTAATAATTAACCTAAAATTTTCAATTTACATGCTTAGTCAGGTGAGCCCAAAATTGACTTGGGTTAATGGATTTTCAATTTTATCCATACAGTATTTCATCGATTCCAACAGGACGATTTTCAACAACCGATTTTTTTGCTGCCAGGCCAATTGCTATTGACATTAGTCCATCGTTGCCATCTACGGGCATTGCTGTATTGTTTACCAGCGCATCAATAAACTCCCTGATTTCCTGGTTGTAAGATGCATCATATCTTTCCAAAAAGAAGTGAAGCGGTAAGTCTCCGGAAACACCTTTCTCAGTATACAACTTATGGTTGTTTGGGAAATTATTTTCAGCCTGCGCCATTCCTTTGCTTCCGAAAACTTCAAGGCGCTGGTCGTAACCATAAACCGCTTTCCGGCAATTGTCGATTACTGCCATCGAATGATCTTCAAAGATGAGTGTAATTATTGCCGTGTCGATATCTCCGGCTTTACCAATTTCCGGATCCACCATAACAGCTCCTTTGGCGAAAACTTCGGTTACCTGTTTCCCTGATATGTAGCGGGCCATATCAAAATCGTGAATGGTCATATCGAGAAACATGCCGCCTGAAACTTTTACATATGAAACCGGTGGTGGTCCGGGATCGCGACTGGTGATTTTTACAATTTGAACATCGCCGACTGTATCATTTAACACCAGTTGCCTGATTTTTTTGAATTCCGGATCGAAACGACGGTTAAAGCCGAGCATTATTTTTACACCCGATTCTTCCACAATTTTTAAAACTTCTTTCACCCTTTCGAGCGAAAGATCCAATGGCTTTTCACAAAAAATCTGCTTTCCGGCCTGCGCTGCTTTTACCACATAATCGGCATGAGTGTCGGTAGGTGAACAAATTACTACCGCGTCCAGGTTGGGAGTAGCAAGCAAATCATCGAAATTTTGTACAAAGTGCGGAATGTTAAACTCGTTTGCAATGGATTTAGATTCTTCCATAACATCCATAACTGCAACCACCTTTATTTCAGGGAAGTTGCGACACAGGTTTTTGAGATGAATTTTACCAATTCGGCCTAACCCGGCAACAGCAACATTTATTTTTTTCATTTTTGGGTATAATTTATTCGGTTAAAGTCCAAGTGATTTTATATACTGACGGTTATTGGCAGCGCATTTTTTTGGTGAGCCCATCCCCGGTAAAACATCCTGTTCTACCACAATCCAGCCGTCATATCTTTTCTCTTCAAGAATTTTGACAATAGATTGAAAATCGACGCTGCCTTTTCCCAACTCACAAAAAACGCCTTCCTCCACACTCTTGAAATAGTCGTAATTATTCTCGCGTGCCGCCTGCCCAACTTTCGGGTCAAAATCTTTAAAGTGAACATGCCAGATTCTATCGTAGTATTTTTTCAGGGCAGCAACCGGATCTCCGCCACCAAAGGCAAAATGTCCCATGTCAAGGCATAAACCAAGCAAAGAAGGATCGGTTAAACTCAACAATTTTTCCACTTCTGCAGGCGTTTCAACAAAGCCGGCACAGTGATGATGAAAAACGGTTCGCATCCCATATTTGTCTTTAACGGCTTTGGCAACTTTTTCTGCTCCTTCTGCAAAAGTTTTCCATTGTTCTTCAGTTAAGCCCATTTCAGAAGTTATTCTTCCAGCATTCTTTGTGCGTATGTCAACTGTCCCGTTTTCATCAGCCAGAACAATAAATGCATTTTTGTAACCGGCATCGTACATTAAACCTGCCGTTTTTAATGCCAGTTCTATTCCGGCTTCATGCGCTTCATGTTTTGAGAGGGCAACGGGAACAAAAGCTCCGAGCAATTGAAGTTTCTTTTCATCGAGTACTTTTCTTAACTCATCGGGATTGGAAGGCATAAAACCCCAGTCTCCCAATTCGGTGCCCGCGTAACCGGTTTCCACCATTTCGGAAAGAACCTGCTTGTATCCCAGTGATTTTCCTTCGAGTTCAAATTCGAGTGCACCCCACGAACAGGGTGCGTTTGCTATGCTTATCATACTTTTATGTCGTGTTAAAATTTTCGTGTCCATTCTTTTGGCCATCGTTCGATAACCACTTTTGTTTGCGTAAAAAATTCAATTCCATGTCTGCCCTGTCCGTGTAAATCGCCAAAAAAGCTATTGTTCCAGCCACTGAAAGGGAATTGTGCCATAGGTGCAGCAACGCCAATGTTAATTCCAATATTTCCGGCATTTGCGCGGTTACGGAATGTACGGGCATTTAATCCGCTGGAGGTAAATAAACAAGCCATGTTTCCATAATTATTGCTGTTTACAAAATTGATGGCATCATCAATAGTGTTCATGTGCAAGAGGCTCATTACCGGGCCAAAAATTTCAGTCTTGATAACTTCTCCATCCAACGCCACATTTTCGAGAATGGTTGGTTTTATGAAGTTTCCGGTTTCAAAACCTTTGATATCCGGATTTCTTCCATCAAGCAGAAGATTGGCACCTTCACGAACTCCTTTATCGATTAAATATTCAATTCTTGATTTACTTTCCGGAGTAATTACGGGGCCCATTTCAATTCCTTCTTCCAATCCAAATCCGGTAGTTTTTCCTTTTGCTGCATCAACCAGGGCATCTCTTATATTTCCGTTTTTATCTCCAATGGTAATGATGTTCGAAGCAGCGAGACAACGCTGTCCTGCGCAACCATAAACACTGTCGGCAACAATTTTTGCAGCCATTTCAATATCGGCATCGGGCATAACAATTACCGGATTTTTTGCGCCACCCTGAGCCTGCACCCGTTTTCCGTTGGCTGCGGCACGCTGGTAAATGTACTGTGCAACCTTTGTTGAGCCCACAAAACTAACTGCTTTTACATCCGTGTGATCCAAAAGTGCGTCAACGCTTTCCTTGCCGCCATGAACCAGGTTAATCAGGCCTTTTGGAATATCAAGCGTGTCAATAAGTTCAAATACCTTCATCATGGTTAACGGTACTTTCTCCGAAGGTTTTACTACAACACTGTTGCCACAGGCAATGGCATACGGCAGGAACCAAAAGGGAATCATACCCGGAAAATTAAACGGAGAAATTATTGCACACACTCCAACGGGTTGACGAATCATAAATTCATCGATCCCGGTTGCTACATTTTCCGAAAATTCACTTTGAATCAACATGGGTGTGCCGCAAGCTGTTTCCACATTTTCGATGGCGCGCTGCATTTCAGCTTTCGATTCTGCAAAGCTTTTTCCACATTCAAGCGTGATTAGTTTTGCAATCTCATCGATGTTTTCTTCCAGTAAAAATTTAAGCTTGTAAAGAGGTTGAACGCGTCTCATCACAGGTGTTTCGCGCCATTCTGCCAATGCTTTTGCAGCAGCGGCGACTGCTAAACCAACATCCTTTTCGGTTTTCTCTCCGTAAGGAACTTTGGCAAGAATTTCCTGATTAGCGGGATTTACCACATTCGTAGTTTCCTGCGCGTAACTTTCAGTCCATTTTCCGTGAATATAATTTTTAAGTATTTCCATATTTAAATGAGTTTTATGTTAATTTCAACTTTGTCCGAGTAGGATATAAATCATTATCGTTACAGTAACCAGAATAATTGACATGAGCCGGGTATATTTCCATGGCACCATTTCAATTTTAATTGGCGCAGTACGAATACTAAAGTTTTTGCGGGGGTAGAAATAAGATACTGAATACATAATTATCACATTCAGAACAAATTCGATTCCCCAGTTATGAATAAAATGAATGTTTACTTTTAAAATAAATGTGGTTACGATGTAGTAAATCAATCCAAAAATAAGGGCCGCTTTCGCCGCTTTTGCAGAAACATGCTCCATGAAAAAGCCGGCCAGCATTATCGATGCAATCGGAATAAAAAATATACCATTCAATTGCTGAAGAAGCTGATACAACCCTTCAGGCGCTTTGGCAACCATCGGTGCGGCAAGAATTGCTGTAATGGCTAAAATGGATGAAAGTGCCCGGCCAATCCATACCAGCCGTTTTTCTGTGGCGTTTTTGTTAATCATCCGTTTATAAACATCCACGCTGAAAATGGTTGCTGCACTGTTCAGCACACTGTTAAACGTACTTAAAACGGCTCCCATTACCACTGCTGCAAAAAATCCGGTGAGATAAACCGGCAACACTTTTTTGATTAAAGCCGGATAAATTAAATCCTGATTATCATACATGGAATCTCCGAAATAATAAAATCCGATAACTCCCGGCAGAACAATAATTAATGGAATTAAAATCTTCAGAACGCCGGTAAACAACAACCCTTTTTGTGCTTCTTTCAGATTTTTTGCACCCAATGCACGTTGAATGATGGTTTGGTTCATCCCCCAGAAATAAAGCTGGTTAATGATTAATCCGGTGAACAGAACTCCAAAAGGCATCACCGAATCTTTTGCCCCGATAACATTAAATTTTTCCGGGGCATTGTCATAAACTTTTGCAAGACCTTCGAAAAGATGGCCATTCCCAATACTAACCAAGGCAAATATCGGAACAAGAATACCGCCAATCAGGAGTCCGATTCCGTTAATTGAATCGGAAAATGCCACGGCTTTTAATCCGCCAAAAATGGCGTAAACCGAACCAATTACACCGATGCAAACTACGGTCAACCACAATCCTTCCGACCTTGAAATACCTAAAACTTCAGATACTTCGAAAATACTTTCGAGATTGATGGCACCCGTATATAAAACAATGGGTAAAAGTGTAACAACAAAGGAAATAACCAGAAATAGGGCTACTAAGCTTCGTGTTGTTCCATCAAATCGTTTTTCGAGATATTCAGGAATGGTGGTTAAACCGAGGCGTAGATATTTTGGAATAAAAATAACGGCTGCTACTACCAAAGCCAGGGCAGATGTAACTTCCCAGCCAATAATAATGAACCCGTTTTTATATGAAGAACCGTTCATCCCGATGAGGTGCTCGGTTGAAATATTGGTCAGCAGCATAGACCCGGCAATGATTATTCCGGTAAGACTTCGCCCTCCAAGAAAATAACCATCGGAGGAATCCATTTTGTCTTTCCGGAGTTTATACCAGGTAAAAAGAGCTACAAATGCGGTAAATCCCACAAAAGTGATTACAGTAAGCATGTTTAGTTTCGTTTATTTTCAATTAAGTTTTATTCGTTTGTCAGTTTGTCACAAAAACCAGCGTTGTTTTTTCTTTTGTTCTGAATAGTTTTCAAATGCCTTTTGAACCGATTCAGATTCGGAAACCGCTGCAATGGGCACATCCCACCACGCATATCCGTATCCTGCCATTTTTCGTTCAGGAACTGTTTCAATATAAATTACAGTGGTTTTCTCTTCCTTTTTTGCATTTTTCAGCGCTTCGTTGAATGATGCAATATTTGTTGCCTTGTAAACTTTGGCCCCCAGACTTTCTGCGTTCATCGCCAAATCTACCGGAAGTCTTTCGCCTTCGAGGTAGCCGGTTTTCTGGTCCCTAAATTGATATTTCGTCCCAAATCCTTCGCTTCCAATTGATTTTGAAAGGCCGCCAATACTGGCAAATCCGTTATTGTCTATTAAAATGACGGTAATTTTGTAGCCTTCCTGCATGGAGGTAATAATTTCGGAAGGCATCATCAGGTAACCGCCGTCACCAAGAATCACATAGATTTCCCGATCCGGGCAAGCCATTTTGGCTCCTAATCCTCCGGAAATTTCATATCCCATACAGGAATAACCATATTCAAGGTGAAATCCCTTCGAGTTGCGGGTTCTCCAAAGTTTATGTAAATCGCCGGGAGCGCTTCCAGAGGCACACAAAACCACATCTTCAGGATTCGAAAATGTGTTTACGGCGCCAATAACTTCTGCCTGACTTGGAATTGCTTTATCATCAGCCTGATAAGCCATAGCGACTTTTTCATCCCAGCTTTTGTTAAAATTGGCTACCTTTTTACGGTAAGCTTCATCTACTTTATACGAATCCAGTTTTTCCAAAAGCTCTTCCAGAATTACTTTTGCATCGCCGGTTAAAGCCAAAGCGCTGTGTTTATGTGCATCAAATTCAGTAATATTTATGTTGATGAATTTTACATTCTCATTCTGAAAAGCGGTTTTCGAAGCGGTGGTAAAATCACTGTAGCGAGTTCCGATTCCGATAACCAAATCGGCTTCACGGCTGATTGCATTTGCCCCTTCGGTTCCGGTTGCACCGCCGGCACCTAAAATATGCGGATCGTCATATTGCAACGAACCTTTTCCGGCAAAAGTTTCTGCTACGGGAATACCAGTTTGATGAACCAGCGATTTTAGCGCGTCTTCGGCTTCACTATAAATCACACCGCCACCGGCAATTATTATCGGTTTTTTTGCAGATTTAATCCATTCAATCGCTCTTTTCAAAGCATTTACATCCGGGCGGGGACGTGAAATATGCCACACTCTTTTATTGAAAAGGTCAACCGGAAAATCAAAAGCTTCGGCCTGGACATCCTGCGGAATGCAAAGCGTTACAGCGCCAGTATCAGCCGGCGAAGTAAGAACCCGCATCACTTCAGGAAGCGAGGTTATTAACTGTTCAGGGCGATTGATTCGATCCCAGTATTTTGAAACAGGTTTAAGGCAATCATTTACGGAAAAGTCCTGTGAAACAGCCGATTCCAACTGCTGTAAAACCGGTGCAACCTGCCTGGTAGCAAAAATGTCGCCGGGCATTAATAACACGGGAATCCGGTTGATGGTTGCTCCGGCTGCGGCAGTAATCATGTTTGTAGCCCCCGGACCAATAGACGATGTACAGGCAAAAGTGGAAAGCCTGTTTTTCATTTTTGCATAACCTACTGCCGTATGAACTGCGGCTTGTTCGTTACGCACCAAAAAATATCTGAAATCGGGATTTTGCTGCAAAGCCTGGCCAAAACCGGCAAGGTTTCCATGGCCAAAAATTCCAAAGCACCCGGCAAAGAACTGGTGTTCAACACCGTCTCTTTCAGAATACTGGTTCTTTAAAAATTCGATGGTTGCCTGCGCAACCGTAAGTCGTTTTGTTTTCATTTTAGAATCCACCTTTTGATTCAATAAATTCAAGAATATTTTCTTCGTAAGGAGTAAAGTTTGCACACCCGAGTTGAGTTACTACATGCGCCCCACAGGCATTCCCCATTCGGCAGCATTTGTACAAATCCCAACCTTTCAGGTAACCGTAAATAAATCCGGCAGCAAATGCATCTCCAGCTCCTAAAATATTTACTACTTCCACCGGAAAACCGGGAACTTTTTGAATGGAGCCATCGGGCAAATAAATAACGGCACCTCGAGAACCTGTTTTCACAATTAGTGCCTCAACACCCAGTTTCAGAATTCCCTGAATCGCCTCTTCGATGTTTCCTTTTATTTCAGGAGCCGAAATTTGCTGATGACTGATATTTAACTGCGATTTATCAGAAAGATAAGCCGCCAGAATCTCTTCTTCAGTTCCCAGAACGATATTTGTATTTCGCATAAAAGCCCGGGCTGTAACACCAAAAGCGCGGATGTCATGCCACTGGTCGGCACGAAAATCGAGATCGAGCATCACCGGAATGTTGTTTTTCCCGGCAATTTCAGCAGCCAAAAAGGCCGCACTTCGCGTAGGTTCCATATTTAGCGCAGTTCCTGAAACTTCCAGCATTTTTGCTTTTTCAATGCCTGCATTTAAAACCTGGTCGATGTTGATTTGTGAATCGGCGCAATTATCGCGGTAATAAACCAGCGGAAAACGGTCAGGCGGCTCTATTCCGAGCAAAACGGCAGAACTTCGTGTCCCTTCAATTACCCGCACATTTTCAGTCCGCACATTTTCATTTTTTAGAAACTTTAAAATGAAATCGCCCACTTTATCTTTTCCCACACCCGAGAGCAGTGAAGCATTCAGTCCAAGCCGGCTGCAACCAACCGCAATATTTAACGGAGAACCGCCAACAAAAGCATGAAATCCGGGAATGTCTTCGAAAGGCGCACCTACTTCCTGCGAATACAAATCGATAGACGATCTCCCATAAGTAATTACATCATAAAGTTTTTCAGGATTAGTCATATTAGTTTGTTCTATTATTTATTGTTCATTTCTGCAGTAACCAATGGAATGCGGGGATCTTTGCCTTTCCACGAATTGTAAATCCATTTGTGATCCGGATCATCCGTGTTTGCCAGCGATTGATCACTCCCTGTTAAAAAGTTGAGATAATACACGTTGTATCCGTGTCCCGCAACAACCGGGTGATAACCTTCGGGAACCAAAACCACATCGTTATTCCGTGCAACCGCAATTTCATCAAGACTACGGTCGTCATTATAAATTTGCTGAATGGCGTAACCTTGTGGCTTGTCAACTTTGTAGAAATAGGTTTCCTCCAAACAGGCTTCAATCACTTTCCCGTCTTCATTTACTTTCCGCTTGTCGTGTTTGTGTGCAGGAAAAGAACTCCAGTTTCCCGATGGCGTGTACACTTCAACCGAAACCAGGCGATGGCAATCAAATCCGGGCTGAAGCAGGCTGTTGATTTGTCGGGTTGCATTATCGCCCCCACGAATTTCAATGGCGGCTTCTTCCGGCCGTTTAAAATATGCTGGGTGATCTTCATCGGTTTCGCACCAACCGTAGGCAATATCAAGCGTTTCACTTTCTGCTGTAAGTTCAAAACTTGTATTTCTGGGTAGATACAACGAATGGGCAATCCCACTGAAAACATCTTTTCTGCCGTTAACTGTTTCCCAACTGCCTTTGTCGGTTTTCACTGAATAATTTCCACCTAAAAGAATAATTGCATATTCATTTCCTTCGGTGTTTCCAGTCCATTTTTCTCCTTTTTTCATTAACCGGGCCTGAAAATTAAGGAACTGCCAACCGGTTTCCTCTTTTAGTACGCTTTGATAAATCCCAAATCCCGGAGTCGATTTGGCGAGAAGCGGATATTTTTTGTCTTTTATCATAACTTTCTATTTAATTTTTGAGGCTTTGCCAACTGCTTTCAACAACTCAAACTTTTCAAGATTGAATTTCTCCAACTCATTTATGTAGCTTTTGCCGGGAACAATAGGTTCAAACTGGGCGGGTGATAATTTGAAGAATTCGCGGTGTACGCGGGTCCATATTAAGCGTGCATCGGTAGCAATATTTATTTTGCAAACGCCATATTCAATTGCTTTTACCAACTCTTCATCTGAAACTCCCTTGGCATCGGAACCCAGTTGTCCGCCAGCGGCATTTATTCGTTGAATTTCCTCCTGATTTACTGCCGAACCTCCGTGTAAAACCAATGGAAATCCGGGAAGCCGGTTTTGAATTTCTTTCAGAATTTCGAATTGAAGACCTTGCTTCCCTGTAAATTTATATGCTCCATGACTTGTGCCAACCGCAACTGCTAGGCTGTCGCAACCGGTTTGTTTTACAAATTCTTCCACTTGCGAAGGCTGGGTATATTTTTTCAATTTTTCATCAACTTCCAAATCATCTTCAATTCCACTCAATACACCCAGTTCGGCTTCAACTGTAACATTCTTTTTATGAGCTTTTTCGACAATTTGCTTTGTAATCGAAATATTTGTTTCAAAAGCTTCATGGGAAGCATCAATCATTATGGAGTTGTATCCGCCGGATTCTATGCATTGAATTGCATGTTCCACATTTCCATGGTCGAGGTGAATGGCAAATACGGTGTCAGGATAAATTTTTGAAGCAGCCGAAATCATGGACAACAACATCTCAGCATTTGCATAGTTGCGGGCGACAGGAGTTGTTTGTACAATAAAAGGAGCATTTGCTTTTTGTGCTGCACAAAATAAAGCGTGAATTTGTTCCATGCACCACACGTTAATTGCAGCAATTCCATAGTGTCCGTAACAATGATTGAATATTCTATTAGTCGAAACTATCATCTTTTGATACAGTTAGTTAGTGTGTGCATTAAACCGAAAGTTAAGCGATTATTTATATCGAATCCAAATAATGGGGCCAAAATGTTTATGCAAACCTTTGCATAAACATGGGTTACAAGTACAAAAGTTTTTGTGAAAAGGCGGGCGAATTATCTTGATGAACCTCTGACGATTAGCTCGGGGAAAAGCTTTTCGACCCTGATTTTTATTGAGTTATTATCAGAATTTACCCGTTTCATTAATAACCTGGCTGAGAGCATTCCCAATTCGTAGGTTGGTTGCCAAACGGTTGACAGTGATGGTCGAAAATAGGCTGAATGCGGGTCATCGTCGAAACCAATAATTGAAATCTGATCCGGAATTACAAGACCGGCATTTTTAATTACAAACATGGCTCCCATGGCAACCCCATCGTTTATGGCGAAAATAGCATCCGGAGGTTCAGACAAATTAAGTAATTTTTGGGTAGGTTCAATTCCATGCTCAGGCATAAACCCACTGCTCTCCACAATATATTCTTCTTTAACGGGAATATTGTTGGTTTTTAGCGCATTTTTATAGGCATTCAACCGGTGTCGCGAGGTAGAAAGTGTGGAAGATCCCGCGATGTGTGCAATCCTTTTACATCCTGTTTTTATCAAGTGATCGACTGCCTGAAAAGCACCGCTGTATTCATCTACAAAAACTTTATCGACATCAATTCCCTCGCAATCACGATCAAAAATTACCAGTGGAATATTATTGTCAATTAACGATTGAAGATGGTCGAAATTGTTGGTTTCAGAAGAGGGTGAAATCAGAAATCCATCTACACGGATAGAGGCAAATGAGCGAATAATCGATTTCTCTTCTTCGAAAGACTCATTGGACTGACCGATGATCATATTCACACCCAATGGACTCAACAAATCCTGTATCCCGTTTATCACAGACGAAAAAAAGTAACTGGTTATTTCTGGCACAATTACTCCGATGGTATTTGTTTTTTTTCGAAGCAGATTTAAAGCCAGTAAATTGGGTTGGTAATTTAACTTCCGAGCCAGTTCAATTACTGCTTCACGTGTTGCGGAACTAATAGCAGGATGGTTGTTTAATGCTCTGGAAACTGTTGATGGAGAGACGTTTAGTTCCCGGGCAATTTCCGTAATTGTAGTGCGCGATTTTTTCATCTCAGGCGGAAAAAGGAATCATCACTTTTCATTTAAAGTGAACGCCAAATTAATCTAAATTCAGCAAATTCCCTAATTCCCTCATTTCTGAAAAAACTGAAGCGCCAAAAGCTTTAAAAGCTTCATCGTGTTTTTTATTGGAAAGTGCAAAAACTTGAAATCCACCTGCCTTTGCAGCCTGAACTCCCACTAGGCTATCTTCTATAACTGCACACTCTTCGGGTTTGAATTGCATACTTTTTGCGGCATGTAAATAGATTTCCGGCTCGGGTTTCCAACTTCCGATTTGGTAAGAACTAAAAATATTTTCACCAAAATAGTGGTTAAGACTGGTTGTTTGCAGGTTTTGTTTAATCTTTTCAACCGGCCCACTGGAAGCGACGCCAATTGGTATTTTTATTTTATCCAGTATTTCGCGAACACCTTTTATCGGTTTTAGGTCGTTTTTAAATGCCTGGTAACTTCTTTTTCTGAATTCTTGCTCAAAATTTTCAGGTAAATTTTTCCCCAAGTGCTTTGAGAAAAACTTCAGATTCTCTTTCATTGAAGTACCGGTTATTTGCTCCAGAACAACATCAAAATCCAGAACAACATCCAGCTCTCGCATCATGGTTTGGAAAACGTTGGCCGATATTCGTTCACTATCCACCAAAACACCATCGCAATCAAAAATTATACATTTGTGTCCCATATTTTAAGCCCGATTTTGCTGAAAGTTGCTGTAAAATAGAATAAAAGAAATTGAATCACAAAATGACTGAAATGACTTTTAGTTCAAATCAAAACTTTGTTCATCTCATTTTGCTTAACTCCCTTAATCAACAAATAAATACAGAGCGACAATTCAGCAGCTACAGCAATTGTTATCACTAATATTTCACTTGAGCCGGCAAATTCAGGAAACAGGAAATTCGCTAGACAGTCGATTAGATAACTGACGCCCGCACTAACTACCAAAACACCTAACCATTTTGGAAAGTAATCTGCTTTATAAAACAGGTAGCCCAAAATTATGCAACTTATTCCGAAGAAAACGCCGCTAATAAGGTAACCGTAGGAATGTGCATTGAGGAAAAGTAAAACCAGCGAATTAGTTTGTTCCGGAGAAAAGCCGTTAAGATAGTTTCCCTCGCCCAAAATTAAAAGCGGCATATAATAATTCAGAAGATTAATTCCGATTACAGTTGCCTGAGCTAAACGAAAAAAGGCGGCCAACATGGAAAGCCCTGGATTGACAGGTTTTAGCAGAAGGTAAAATAACAATGCAACGCCAACATCACTCATTACCATTACCAAATCGCTGATAAAACCGATTCGGAATAAAAAAGAATTGGCTGCAATATTGCCTGCCGTTGCGGTGGCATCGCCCGGAACAATAATTGCTGACCGTACAAACATTTCGCTGAATAAGCCCGAAATAATAATGATTAAATATAAAATTCCGGCTGTGCGTGCATTTGTTTTCATGGCTTTTAAATTTGTAGATTATTAAATGGTTTTCTGAAATAAAGTTCTTGGTTTTCCACCACGGATGATTAGCCAGAAGGCAAAACCAATTTCGGCAACTGCCATTGGTAAGCTAAGAATTGCTTCGATCGTTTTTATCTGGGTTTCAAAATCAAGGAAAAGATAATTTGAAACATGAATAAAACTGTAGGAAATCCCTGCAAAAATCAAAAGAATTCCCCAGAAGTTATGAATTAATTTTGACTGTAAAACCAGTAATCCTAGTAAAACCAGGTGAATCCCAAAAATGATCAATCCATACGACCAGGCAGTTTTAAAGGCGTTGAGTTTCGACATCACTGCGCCGGTTATGTCTGCAGTTCCTCCAAGCAAATTCAAGATTTGAACAAGAAAGAATATGGCGAAACCTAAAATGGCAGAATAAACAAGTCTGGCTGCAGCAGTGAAGAATGACAATTCCCGATTTTCATTTTTAAAGAAAAAATAGAGCGCCAAAGCAACTGCGATATCACAAACTAAAATGAGTATCCATCCAAAAACTTCTATCCGAAAAAGTGCTTTCGATTCTTTTAGATTATTGACAGTGACTTCCGCGTCGGTTGGAATCACTAACGAACTGTGTATATATCCGAAAGATAACCCGGCAGCAATGGCCATAACCATCAGGCTGATTCCTGCAATTAGTGCTGGTTTTCTTGTTGTTGTCATTTTTCTAGTAATTTTCTGGTTGAACAATAATTACGACGTTTCCTTTTTTATGGCCCGAGGCGATGTAGGTGTGGGCTTCGGCAACTTTTTCAAGCGGGTACTGGCGGTCGATAATGGTTTTCAAACGACCTTCTTTAAAGATTTCAACCAAATCGGAAAACATGTCGCGCAATTCATCATCTTTCCGAAGTCCGGTTGCAGCAAATTTGGCTTTCTTTTTACTGAAAGCTGAAGTCCACATCATTTGGAAAAGCAGGGAAAGCTTAAGTACAGGAGAAACATAAGTGCCTTTTTCAGAAAGAATGTTTTTACTTTTTGAGAAAGAACTTTTTCCAATGGTATCAAAAACCACATCGTAAGTTTTATTGGAATTTGTAAAATCTTTTTTGGTGTAGTCAATTACATGGTTAGCACCCAGCGATTTTACCAGGCCAACATTTCTTGTACTGGTAACTGCGGTAACTTCTGCCCCCATATATTTTGCAATTTGTACAGCGGCTGTTCCCAGACTGCCTGATGCTCCGTTAATTAATACTTTTTGACCAGGTTTGATATTCGCAATTTCTTTTAAAAAATTAAATGAAGTTACATGTCCGTCGCCAAAAGTAGCTGCTTCTGCATAACTCATATTTTCGGGCATTGGCAGAATTACTCCGTTCTCAGGTACAGCTACATATTCTGCATTGGTACTGAATCCCAACGTAGTTTCTCCAAACACACGGGTTCCAAGATTAAATCTCCTGATGTTTTTACCGGTGGCAACAATAGTACCTGCAAAACCGGTTCCCGGAATTGGGTGTTTGGGTTTGGTGAGGCCGGTCATTAAACGGCCAAAATATGGTTTCCCGGTTCGCATCATTCCATCGGCAGTGGTAGCCGATGTTGCATGTACTTTTACCAGAACTTCGTTTTCTCTTGGTTGTGGCTTTTCTACTTCTTTTATTTTTAATACATCCGGTGCTCCATAACCCGTTGCAACAATTGCTTTCATTTTTTTCATGGTAATTATTTTTTTGTTTTGTTTTTCAATGAAATCATAAAGCAAATGTACGGCATGCAAAAAAGGCAGACGTTCAGGAAAAAGTTAAAAACGTTCGGAATTATAATTGTGGACTAAAAAGTGTTTTTTCAGATTGCTGCTTTCCTATTTTTTTAATGAAGTCTTTTCAGCATCATTTCATAGCGGGTTTCTTCTTTTTCTCAAAAGGGGTAATTGAATTTTTAGTGATAATATTTGTGCAATAAATTCACGAAACTATAATATTAATAGCGATCTAATGAAATTGTATGCAAAATTTATTTTGCACAAATGTTTATTATTGTTATTTTTGAAATAAGATTTAGAATGAATTTTATTATTGGTAAATCATGATAAAATGCCCAGAGAATTTTGAAAAAGAGAAACGCAATAAAACCGTAAAAAATAAATAGTTATGGCATGTGTAAATGGTGTAAAACCACTTAAAAAGAAGAAGATAAAAGAAAATTTAGTTGAAAATTTAAAATTGGAGGAGAAAAAAATGAGTACAACAATGGTAAGGCAGCAAATGCCGGAGTTTGAAATGGATGCGTATGATGCAAAAACAGGTCATTTCAAAACAGTTTCCAGTAGCGATTACAAAGATAAATGGGCAGTAGTATGTTTTTATCCGGCCGATTTCACGTTTGTGTGTCCAACAGAAATTGCCGCAATGAATGCTCATTACGATGAATTCCAGGAACTGGGTGTAGAAATCCTGGCAGTATCGGTAGATTCGAAATTCTCTCATAAAAGATTCGCCGAAACCGAACCCATTTTAAAAGGTTTGAAGTTAACGATGGGAGCGGATTCCAATCAGGAAGTAAGCCGTGCGTTTGGCGTGTTGATTGAAGAGGAAGGTGTTGCTTTAAGAGGAAGGTTCCTGTTTAATCCTGACGGCGTTTGTGTAGCACAGGAAGTTCAGGCTGATTCTGTTGGCCGGAATGTTAAAGAATTTCTGAGACAAGTTATGGCTTGGCAACATGCAAGTAAAACCGGAGAGGTTTGCCCTGCCGGTTGGAGACCCGGTAAGAAAACGCTTCCGGTAAATACCGATATGGAAAAAATGACGGGAAAAGTTGGCGAATATATCACGTTGGAAGAAATTCTGAGTTAATCAGAGAATGGATGATAGATAGGTTAAGGCGATATAAGTTTTTATGTCGCCTTTTTTATCCTGAAGTAAATTATTTGAAACCCCGAATCTGTGCTGCTACATGCCATAAATCGTTGTCGCTATAATGTTCCAGCGAATTGCCACAATGCACGATAATAATTTCTTTGTCGGGGATGATATAGATGGTTTGACCCAGATTTCCGGAAGCAGCAAATTGAAAAGTTGAATCGCAATTTGCATGACCCCACCACTGATAATTGTAGTACACATGTTTGCAATTGTCGCTACCAAACCAGGCAGGGTAAATATCTCGTGAAATATTTTTGTTTTCACGAATTGAATTTAATACCCAATCTTTTGAAATAATTTGAAGGCCGTTCCAGTCTCCTTCTTTTAAAAATAGCCGTCCAAACCGGGCATAATCAATGGCACGGGCAATTAAACGGCTGGGCATGTATTCAAAACCCGATTTTTTGCTATCGATGGAAAACAACGCATTGAATTCCATAACTTGTGACCACAACTTTTCCTGTAAATATTCCGATACGGTTTTGTGTGTTACCCGCTCAATGATCAACCCTAAATAGCTTGTGTTATAGTTGTTGTACTGAAAAATTTTTCCCGGCTCCGAAGCAATGTCAACCTTTTTCAGCAATAGTTTCCGCACATTTGGATGGTAATAACCAATTGCTTCGTCGTGCCAGGGAAGGTGAATGTAGGTACCCGGAAAATAGCCGGTAAAATATTTCAACCCCGAACGCATTTCCAATAAATTTTGAATGGTAATTTTTTCGAAATCAGGATTGCGTTCCTTCAATTCGGGAATGTATTTTGTCATTGGGTCATCGACTCCGCCGATCAAGCCGTCGTCGATCGCCGTGCCGATTAAAAACGAAATAAACGATTTTGCCATTGACTGAGAGTGGAAATATGAGTCTCTTGAAAAACCGTTAAAATACTTCTCATAAAAAATGGTGTCTTTTCGTATAAAAATCAAGGCTGTGGTTTGCGACTTTTCCGCCCACTCATCAAAGTTCTTAAAACCGGAACGTTCCACTCTGTCCTGAAACAACGATTTCACATAATTTTCATCCAGTTTTTTTGCAAATTCAAAAGTATCTTTTGAGCCTTCAATCACCCTGTTTTCATATTTTTTATAATCGTTAACATCGGCTACATTTTGGGTAATCAGGCGGTAAACATAGGTTGGAGAATATTTTACAGAGAGTCCAACCAGAAATAATAGTATAATCGCCAGTGGGGTTAACAGGATTATTTTAATTTTCTTCTTCATTTTCTTCTGATTTTAAAGTTTTTACTGTTAACCAGGAGCACCATTTCTTTAGCTACTTTAATGAGTTCTTCTAATAACTCTAATAATTCGTTTATATACGATTTCCGATAAATTCCAGGTGTAGCCATCGAAATTGGTTGTGTTCACAAATTGAATGACAACCGTGTCGATGTCTTTGTGATATTTTGCAATAGTCTGGTAGCCGGGAATTAAACCTGTATGTCCATACCTGTATATTGAAGAATAAATTTCCTGCTCATTTTCATTTAACAACGAACCATCGTTTAATGCCCGAAGGAATATTCCCACATCTTCGGCTGTAGCAACCATTGACCCATAATAGGTTGTCTTGATATCCTCCTGTACGCCAACGTAATAACCGCTCATTAAACGATCAATATCCACATCATGAATCGAACCAAATGTGTTTTTTAGTCCGAGGGGATCCAGAATTTCTTTTTTAATGTATTGGAATTTGCGATCTCCCGTAACTTTTTCAATGAGCATGGAAATCAACAAATAATTGGTGTTTGAATATTCATAGTCTCTACCGGGTTTAAAGCTGGCCGGCAAATCAAATATCCTTTCAAGTGTTTCCTGTCTGTTTTTGGGCGGATTTATCCAAAAATTTGGAGTGTTCGTAAAATTGGGAATACCACTTCGATGTTGCACCATCATTCGCAAGGTGATTTTATCTGCATTTTCAATTCTGCCAACCAGTTCTGGAAAATAATCAGCCAGCGTTTTATCAAGCGACAAACGCCCTTCACTTACCAGTTTGGTAATTGCTACAGCATCATATAACTTGCCAACGCTGGCAATCTTAAATAGTGAATTCGGATCAGCCGGAATTTTGTTTTCCCTGTTTTTCCACCCGGCAGCATAAAAAGCCGGCGATTTGCCCACCTGATCGATATATACAATCATTCCGTCAAATCCGTATTTAATTCCATCATTAAGTTGTTCCTGAATGGTTTTGGGCAGGGGCGTTAGCAACACCTTTACCAAAATCCACGGTACGAAAAACATGGAGGTTATGGTTCCGACAAGTAGTATGATTCTGAGTATTTGTGTTCTTATTTTCTTTTTCATAGTAACTCCTTTCTGCATTTATCTTATTTCTTAAAATTCGAATTTCAGTGAAAACCGATTACAAACTTAGAGGTAATGCTATAAATAGCTGTTCTGAATTATAATAACGAACCAAAAAGTCTGATTTTATGTGGAAGTATTCTGTCTTAAAAACTCCTTTGGTGTTATACCTGTTTCTCTTTTGAAATAGGTGTTAAAAACTGTTTTGGAGTTGAATCCGCTTTCGTACGCCAACCCAATAAGCGAAATATGACTGTTTCCAGGGTCAAGAGCCAATTTCTTAAAATATTCTATGCGGTAATGATTGATAAACTCGTTAAAGTTTTTTTGTAAACGTTCGTTGAGCAGCCATGAAAGCTTATTCGGATGAATTTCCACCTGCCCGGCAAGCGAACGAAGCGAAAGGTTGGGAATAAGGAATGGTTCTTCTTCATCGATAAAACGAAGCAGGTTTTCTAAGTAAACATCGGCTGTTGCAGTATCTAAAAGCGGGGGTTTTTGCTGTTCCGATTTCTCCGTATCTGTTGGCTGCTGGTATAATTTTATTTTATATGCCTCATAACGTGGGTCGTTTTTCAAATTGCTTGCCAACGGGTCTGTATAACTTAACAACAGTACCGACGATTTTAATTGAATCGCCTTATTGAGCCAGGCAAAAGCCTCGTCGGCTTTTCTCATGTTGGCATAAGCAAGGTAAAGGTAAGAATGTGCCTGAAATGCAGAGGGGTTCTCTGCTTTCTGTTGCAACTCGGTGAAATATTTTTTCGTTTCTTGCTCGTTTTGTTTAAGAATGTTGGCCAGACACAGGATTCCGAGCCGCTCATCTTCTACCACAATTTCCTTTGGCATTTTTTCAAGAAAAGAAATTACCTTGTTGCTCTGTCCCATTTTCAGTAAACAATAGCTCCGAACAATATAGGCCGGAATATTATGAGGATTTTTTGCCAAACATTCGTCATATAGTTTTAAGGCTTCGGGGTAATTTTCAAAACGATAATGAAAATATGCCCGGTAAAATAGTGTCTCCTGCGAAAGCGGATCGATGCTGTGCGCAAATTCCAAATGGTTTTTCGCTTTTTCTGTTTCCCCTAAAATCATGTATAACATCGACACAAACTGTTGCCCTTCCGGATAATTTGGTTTTAACGCTATCGATTGAAGTGCGTGTTTAAATGCTTCCTGAAAATCGGCTTTGTAGAAAAATGAATAATTGGCCAGTAAATAATGCACACCTGCATTTTCCGAATCAAGAACCGACGCTTTATCCATCGATTCCCGCGACTTTTGCCAGGCTTCTTTCATCGGCATCAGTTCGGTTACTGCAAAAAAGCTATAGGCATCGGCCAGCCCAATATGCGAATCGGTGTGACTGGGGTCAATAGCCAAAGCTTTTTTATACCATTCAATTGCTGTTTTTGCATCTACAGGGTTCCATTTATTGAAATGATAGCGCCCTTTCAAATAAAATTCATAAGCATCAATGCTCTTCGTTTTCTTTTCAACCAAATGTTCCTGAATTTCGAAATGTCCGTATTGCTCGCGCAGTTTTTCAGCAATCAGTAAACTCACTTCATCCTGAATTTCAAAAATATTTTCCAGCTTTCGGTCCCAGGTTTCCGACCAAAAATGAAAATCTTCTTCGGCATGAATTAACTGAGCTGTTATTCGAACAGTTTGGGCTGCTACTCTTACACTGCCTTCCAGAATGGCTTTTACATTTAATTCATTAGCAATTTGTTTTATCGGAATATTTTTGTTTTTAAAATAAAAGGAAGAGGTTCGGGAAGTAACTTTCAGTTGTTCAATCCGGGCCAGGGCATTAATGATTTCTTCGGTTATCCCGTCACTGAAGTATTCCATTTCTTCGCTACTACTCATATTTATAAAAGGAAGTACCGCGACTGTTTTATCTAATGTGTTTGATTTCTCCATTTGCTTATTTAATATCAGGTCGCTCCGTTGATAATATTTTGATTGAGTGTGCTTTGCACTTTAGTTCTTAACACATGTTTGAAAATAAAGTTTATGCGGGGAATAAATTAAAATGGTCTTTTATATGTAGGTAAACATATAAAAGACCATTTTAACGAAGAAATTTACCGCTTGCTTATTTATCTTTACAATTCTTACCTGTTAGCAGGAAGTTTGATGATATCAGTTTTATTCACCAGATGTAAAGCTAATTATATAGAGATGTTCATAAGTAAGTGCTTTTGTTTAAAGAGATGAATTCGGTAACTATGAGCTATTTCTTTATAAGTTCAACATTCCGGAATTCCCTAACCATATTGGGGTGATGAACCGGGAATTCCATCTTCTTTAAGTGACAAACTTCGCAGTTGATGTTCGAACCAATTGGCAGAGGAGATCCTGAATACTGCATGGGTTGCGTATTATCCCAGTTTTTTCCGAATGCATTAACTGCCGGGTATTCCGAGTGTGCAGAATTATGACAAGCTTCGCAACGCACGCCGGCATTGTCTGTTCTGATACGGTATAAATCGGTAAATCCGGCTACCCATTTATTCAATGACGTTGCACCTTCTTTTGGTGCTTCAAAATTTCGATGGCAACCCAGGCAATCGGGCTCCTGAATCCAGGGCAGCCTTGGATTTACTTCAGGAATGGTCGTTTGCAGATTTTTCAGAAGACGTTTGCTGCTCGGATTTTCTTTTTGTGCATTGAGCAACCCGGAAGCATGGTCGCTTAAGGTTCCGTGACAATTTACACAGTTTAAACCAGCCTGTGGATGAACACCGCGATTGCATCGGGTATTTCCTTTGCCAGAGGCGGGATGGCACATTACACATGCCTGTCCACCCTGAACATACATGTAGTTGGCATGCCAGCCATGCACTGCTGAAGAGAAGTTATTATGTCCTTCCTGACCTTTGGCTCCCAATGCCGGGTCGGCATGGCAACTCTGGCAAAGAGTAGGTTTGCCACCAGCTGCTAACTCATACAGGTTCGTTTTGTTGAGCCGGTCATGAACCTTCAAAATATTTATGGCTGTTTCATCGGCAACACCGGAAACGCCATTTACACGCCAGCCACCACCGTGACAATTCCGACATCCCATTTCGGTTGATACCGGCGCTACCGTTTTTGTCGATATCAGAACTTTACCAGTTTCCTTGTCCACTGCCTCAACATAAAATTGTGGATACGGATTGAATGAGCCGTCGTCCTTGTAAGGTACAACCGGCAACATTTCGGCAATAAAACCGTTTCTGTCCTCATTCCATTTGAATGTTCCGGTTAAGCCATTTCCAGCAAGTCCCACGTTTTTTTCCAATTTAACACCAAAATACGATTCGGTGTAATTCCAGAATTCAACATGAGCCGCCGAGTTTTCAAATCCTTCCTGAACATGGTACCTGATTTCAACACCTTCGCTGATTAACTGGGGTGTTGCCCCGCGTTTTATTAACTGAGCCTCAAGTGTATTTGCCGGGGGTAGAAGAATAAACCAGGGATCGCAATCAGAAATGCAATGCATCCCAAGGTCGTTCCAGGCCAGCAGAACATATTCATCGTTTTTCATATCAAACGGGGGAATCTCATTATCAACCGGCTTGGGTTCGAACTGCGAAAGTTTGGTCACTTTTTCTTTCCCACTTAATTCGGTGGTAATAAATGCCGATAATGCTTCCATTTCCCTTTGTGTTCCCACAAACTTTGGCATGTAATCAAGTGTTTTTCCCTGCCCATGCAATTGTGAAATTATTCCCATGTAGGTCAGGTTTTTGGTTTTCTCGATAATATCGTTTTTAACGCCGCCGATGGTATGACAAGCCAGACATTGAATATTAAATAACTCGCGTCCGGCCTGGATTTCATTGTCATCGGTTATTTCTTTTACCGTTGTCCATTTGGCATGTTTCAGCAATCCGTCCTTATTCAATGTGTCAACATCTTTATCGATAATGGAAGTGGAATACATGTAATTGTGAATGATAAAAGGTTTTCGGGCATATTCGCGGATGTATTCAAAGCTGCTGTACCAGCCCAATCCGATTAAAATGAACACAAAAATCAGTATTCGTTGAATTATTGGGGTGGTACGGAGAGAAAAGAAAACTCCGAATACGAAAATTAAAGCAGAGGTGACAAAAAATGCAGTAACAATAAACTGTGTTTGTGCATTCAGTTCGAAGGTTGTGAACCTTACGCTTTCGGGTACTGAATAGTAATACCAGATTGCTCCCAGTGCAATTAACGGAACCGGATAAAGCAACCATTTGGTACAATACTTCAGCATTTGTTTCCGTAGTTCGGCATCGTTGGAAAAAACAACAGTAACATAGCCAAATAAGCCGGCAATCATTGCAGATGCAGCGGTACGGAAGAATAGTGATGAGAAATAGGTTGGATTGAAAAATCCGGCCCAGAACCCGTAACTTTCGAGCCATTTCCCCGGAGTAAGCATAAACGAAAGAATTCCGTTGATGATGACCATACTCAGCCATGCAAACAGAAAATACAGGAATGCAATCATGAGCCTGTCTTTTTCTTTCATCTGGTCGTGGCGGTAATGGTAAATCAGCAGTGCTGTAATTTCACCGATAAAGAAAACCCACTCAATAGCCCAGCCAAATACAAAGCTATGAATGAGCGTAGAAGTGGCTGCCGGGTTTGCCAACGCAATGATAAACCAGATACCAACACCCGAAACACCGCCAAAAACCATGGTCAGCAACAGGAAGAACCAGGTGTGTTTTTTTACATAAGCGCTAATTAACGGATTCTTTTCACGAACCGCCTTTAAATCGGTTAACCACAAAAACAAACCTCCGCCAACGGCAAGATGAGCCACATAAGCGTGTATGGTAGAAATAAGGGCAACCAAAGTGCCACTATTCATATTGTATAATTCCCAAATCGGATAATTCATTATACAGCCCTCCTTTCTTTATTGGAAAAACCTGCTTTTAGCATGTAAGCGATGGCTCCAAGGCCAACCAATAGAACTACCAGAAATAGTATCAGAATTCCATATTGCGGCGCTAATTTCAACTCGCTAAGTTGAAAATTATCGGCGAGATACATCATCCGTAAATTATATCGTGTAATTATCATGGCAATCAATGTAATCGATAACTGGATAACAGTAGGTTTAAATTTTCCCATAAATCCGGTAACCAATGCGCCTATTCCGGCTAAAATTCCCAACATTAAGAAAAGTGTTGCCACCAGATTTTGCCCCATAAATTGTGGAATAAAATCCTGTGGGATGGAAAGCAGAAACCAGAATCCAACAACAATTTGAACTGAAGTACCAACAGCAAAAATCTGTAATGCTCCTTTTATCTTTTTATCTTTTAGTTCAGGTTCATCTTTTTTAAAGTAATAAATCACTGAATACAACAATCCCCCGATGGCAACTGAAGCCGCAACAAAGTGGAGATACCTTGGAAAAAAAGCCGGGTTGGAGAGATTCAGGATTGTTCCGCCGCGGTTCTCGAAATAAGCCGTCCATTTTTCAGGCTGTTCCATCAGCGAATTATTGGTAACCAACATAAAACCGATGTATAAGATAATCAGGACTGCCGTTAGCAGCGACAATTTGGAGAACCAGGGTGATTTGCCAAATTTTCCGATGTGGATGTACATGCCATAATAAGCCAGAATCAACAGGGGAATGATGATGATCCAATAAACGGCCATTAAAACAGAGCTGGTGTAGAAAAGATTTCCGAATACCACTTGCAAAAACAGCAAAGGCGGTATTCCAAGATTTATTCCAAGCGCTACCATTACTGGTAATTTCTTCGCAACTGGCAGGTGCCAGTTTTTTACGTTTTCATCGTCCTTCCCCGAAATTCGCTTGAACAAAATGATTAATGCCCCACCCAAAACTGCATTTACCAGGATAATGTGAAGCAAAAACAGAAGTTGTTCAAGAACTATGAACACCCATGAAGGTGCAGGAATTGTATCCGCTGTAGGGATAAGTGATTGATAATCCATAATTCTGAAATTTATTTGATTTTTGATTTTCGTAACATAATAATTGATATCACAAAAGCCAGAGAGAGCCCAACCAGAACACCGATTTCAATCATGTAATTATTGAAATGTTCCGGCATATAAGCTGTTTCCACACTAATAATGAGGATTCTTCGAATAGAGGCAATGAGCCCAACAATAAAGAAGGGTTCGGCACAAACAATATGTTCTTTTATTGAAATTCGTACGGTTGATAAAATCTCAATAATCATTAGCAATAGAAGAGTCTTTGAAATAATTTCGATGATAATTTTAATTCGGTTTTCTTCTCCTGAAAAGTGTAAAATGGTCTTTATTTCATCGAAAACTAACAGGAAAGCCCCGGAGAAAAGAAAAAGCACAATTACGCCGTAAATTACCTTTTCCCCATAGATTAATATGTTGTCAGGTTTAAAATTGATTTTCATAGTTTTTCAATGAATTATGCATTATTGAGAACATTTGTCAGTCATTACATTGAAATAATTTTGAAATTATGCCTGAAATAGGTGCATTAAATAGGCTGCATATATGAAAGTTAGTTGGTAATTTACATTTATTTTTTTCTTTTAAATGTAGAAAAAAATTTTCATTTTTTTTCTTCGAAGAACTATGTTGTAAAAGTGTTTTTATCAGACTACAGATTTTAACTTCTACAATAATTAAATTAACCCTAAAAAAGCATAAACAAGTGCTTATTTAGAACGAGCAAACTTTAGAAAAGAATCTTAACTTGCAAAGTCAAACTAATTCTAACAACAATAAATTCAAACCTTAATATGAATCGATTTCCAATTTTAGTACTTCTCCTGTTTTTTGTTCATTCTGTTTTTGGCGAAATCAAATTGCCGGTAATTTATAGCGATGGAGTTGTTTTACAGCGCGATAAGGAGTTTACCATCAATGGATGGGCATCTCCAAACGAAAAAGTATCATTAAATTTTAATGGAAGAAGGTACAATACGAAAGCCAATAAAAATGGCGATTGGATATTTGAACTTCCGGCGCAAAAAGCAGGTGGTCCGTTTGAGATGATTTTTAAAGGTAAAAACGAAATTAAAGTCAGTAACATTTTGTTTGGCGATGTATGGATTTGTTCGGGTCAGTCGAATATGGTTTTGCCCATGGAACGAGTAAAAGAGCGGTACCCCAATGAAATCAAAAATGCTAATAATCCCGAAATCAGGAACTTTTTTGTGCCAACGAAAACGAATCTGAACAGCCCATCTAAAGATTTGCCACGAAGTTCGTGGAAAGAGGCAAATCCACAGGATATTTTAACTTTTGGGGCAGTTGCTTATTTTTTTGCACAGAAAATTTACGCCGAAAATCATATTCCGATTGGGCTGATTAACTCGAGTGTAGGTGGCACTCCTATTGAGGCCTGGATTAGTGAGCAGGGGTATACCAAGTTCCCTGAAATTTTACAAACGATTGAAAAGAACAAAGATACTTCATATGTTGCTGCTTCTTTAAGGAAACAGGCTGAATCATTCCAGCAACCTAAATCAAAAGACAAAGGGCTGCTGGAAACTCCCAAATGGTACGAATTGGAGTATGTACCTAAAGGTTGGTATAACATCAACATTCCGGGGTATTGGGAAGATCAGGGAGTTCGAAATTTGAACGGCGTGGTATGGTACCGCCGGGAAATTGACGTACCTGCATCGATGACTGGCATTCCGGTTAAATTATTTATGGGGCGAATTGTAGATTCAGACATTGTTTATGTAAACGGGCAAAAAGTAGGAAACATCACGTATCAGTATCCACCAAGAAGATATGAGATTCCTGCGGGAGTTTTAAAATCAGGAAAAAACCTGATTGTAGTTCAGGTTACTAACAATGAAGGAAAGGGTGGTTTTGTTCCAGATAAACCATATTTTATAACAGCTAATAATCAGGAGATTGACCTGAAGGGAACCTGGCAATATAAAGTGGGCGAGGTATTCGAACCAAAAGGTTTTGGCGGCCCTTTATTTTCTGCTCAAAACCAACCTTCTTCATTATATAATGCAATGATTGATCCGCTAATCCATCAAAAAATTAAAGGGTTTTTATGGTACCAGGGAGAATCAAATGCTGGAAACCCAAAACCATATGAAGGTTATCTGAAAGCTTTAATTAACGATTGGAGAACAAAGTGGAACGATGATTCTTTGCCTTTTTTATACGTTCAGCTTGCTAATTTTATGGATGTTGATTATTTGCCAACAGAAAGCAACTGGGCGGAATTACGGTTTGCGCAGTTTAAGGCTTTGGAACTACCAAACACTGCCATGACTGTTGCAGTTGATTTGGGCGAGTGGAACGATATTCATCCTTTGAATAAAAAAGATGTTGGCGAACGGTTGGCTTTGGGAGCATTAAAATTGGCGTATCATGAAGACATTACTTATTCAGGGCCAATTTTTGAATCTTCAAAAACCGAGGGAAATAAAATTGTGGTTTCGTTTAAACAAACCGGTTCTGGCATGATAACTAACGATGGGGAAGAGTTGCGGCGATTTGAAATTGCAGGGAGTGATGGAAAGTTCATTTGGGCAAGCGCTAAAATTGTTGGAGATAAAGTTGAGGTGTGGAGTGATGAAATTGAACACCCTGTAAAAGTTCGCTACGCCTGGTGCGATAATCCGCGCGATGCAAATTTATACAATAAAGAAGGTTTGCCGGCTTCACCTTTTGAAACACAGGACTAGCAGAAACTCACGTTAGTTACGGAATTCCTGAAAAAGATGATGCGAAATGGCTCGATCAGAAAGGAAGTTACATGGCAACCGTTGCTGCAGGCAGTGTATTCAATCTTCCCGGAGCAAAAGATTTAGGTGTTTCCAATGATTATTTAAACAAGGAAATGCCACCGGTTTTGACTGGTTTGCCTGATGGATAACTTGCATGTCGACAGCACGATGGAGGTCATACTGACGGTCCAAACTTTGAATATTTTATTCCATGGGCAAACAAGTTTCTTCATTATGAAAAAGTTCCTTCCGGTCGCTAACTGAAGTATAAAATCTGAATTTTATTAAACACGAACAAAAGACACTATATTTCATTCATAAAATAATACTACTCTCAAAAACGCCTGTTAATCGTTAACAATCTTTACATTTTCAAACATGTAAGGATTATCGCTAATTCTTAATTCTTTACCGCTGGCAGTTGTAACATTTTTAAGAACTACTTCTTTGGTTTTTATGTAGGGATATTTCTCCACATAGGAATCACTGGTGAAATCCGAATTAAAATTTCCAAAAATGGCGGGTCCCTGGTAATCTTCCGGGTGATTTGAATCATCGATACGAAGGTTTTCGATTGTGATTCTTTCCGGCATATAGCAAGTGTATCCAAAATCATGTTGTCCGGAATTAGAACCGCCTATCAGACTGGCACTTGCTTGTTTGCCGTTGGAAGGAACAAATACGCAATCGCGTATAATAAACTCTCCCTGCCAGGTACTACCGTAATCGCTTCGCAGGTTGATAAAACTTCGTCCACGAACCGTGGTATTTTCTACAATGAAAACTCCACTTCCGATTGCATTGATACTCATGTGTCCCATAACCGAGTTGCGGACTGTAGCATTGGCAACACCCATGTGTGCATCGAAGCGTGAAAACACGCAATTATCGAAAAGGAGATTTTTACAGTAATTGGATCCCATAATTCCCCAGTAAGTGTTATCATTAATATCATTCGTCTGGCGGCAATTCACAAAAGATACGTTAAGCGCCCTGTTCAGCGAAATATCATAGGTTCCCATGGAAACCGGAACCCCTGCTGAACCAATTGTCCGGTAGGTTTTGTGGCCGGTTAGAATAGAATTCTTAACGGTAACATAAGCACATTCACTAACATTTATAAAACCTCCGTAAGGCGCTCCGTGGTCACCTTCTCCGGTAATTTTATGCTCCAACTTGTCAACCACTACATTGGAACGTTTGATTGAAATGCATCTGCTGTAGTATGTATATTTCGATTCGGCTTTGTTGGCAATTGTAGTGAAGTGCCCGCCGGTAATTGTCAATAATTTTTCGTCGATGGGAAGGGCCGAAATATCGGTAATTTGATCGAAATCCCAGATAATTGGGGCATTCATATCTACTGTCCCGTTTTTGTCAACAATAAAAATATCTGTTTGCGAAGAACCATTATTTTGGTTCGGGCCAAAACGGATATAGCGTTTTACGTTTGAGTCGGTAACTGTAATCAGGCAAGTCCCCGGAAAGGAGATGTTAATTTTTTCCTGATTTCTTTTTAAGGTGGTAATTCCTTCCGGTTTAAATGGCTGAAGATTTGAGCTAACTAAAAAAACAGGAGCGCTCCGGTTTTCAACGTCAGTATCGTCAATAATAAAATTAGCTGTACCAAAATCAGTATCGGTTTGTATAACCACAGTGCGTTCTTTTCCGCTAATAAAATAAGTAGCTTTTTTATCTGCTTTCACCAAAAGGTTGTTTTGATTGGCAAATGCATGCGCGGCAGCAATGGCATTAACGTCATCGGTCTTTCCATCGCCTTTGGCACCGAAATCACCGTAATGTACCATTCCTCTTTTTATAAACTTTTGGGTATCCTTTGGCGAAACATTTATCAGTAATTCCCCTTTCTCGTTGGTTCTAACCTTTGTCTCTCCATTTTCAGAGGTTATAACCACATTTTCATGTTGTGTGCCGGGTTGTCCGTTTGTAATATTAAGTGAGAAGGTTAGCAGGATAAAAAGCAAAAGTTTATATTTCATAGCAAGTTTAATTTAAGGATTTTCAATATCTGAAAAATTAATAGAATTCCTTATATATAATGCTTAAAGTTTACCAAAAACCTTTATTCTCTGAATATAATCTAAAACAGTTTTCATTTTTATAGCGTGCTCAGCTCTGGGTTTTTAATTGAAATTTGAAAGGAGTTATTAAGTTCTGACGCAAAAAATGAGGAAACGGTGAGTAAGTAATGTTTTATCGGTTTTTGAACTCATCGGGGATTATAATTTGCTGTCTGTTAGGAGGTATTGAGGGGTAGGTTTTTTTGATTTTTCAACAAAAAACAAAGAATTATTGTTTAACATATTTATGAATTAAATAAATTAAGATATTGTATCCTTGAAATTACTGATTGCTTTTTTTCTGTTATATGCTGCTGTGGTTTCAGCCAATAATGATTACAGCTTATTAAATCAGGTTGGGTTTTTGCATGCGAAAGTATTTTCAACCACAGACGAGACCCTTACGATTCAGACCATATCTTCTGCCGATTTTCTTGGAAACTTTAGTGAGATTCCCGAAAATGTTTATTTAAAACCAGAGCCAACTTATTGGTATGTTATCGATCTGGATACAATCGATTTAGAAGTCACAGATCAATGGTATCTGAGTTTTACTTACTACGATGAAATAGTCCTTTATTTACGGGGAAACGGAAAAATTGATTCTGTTAGAGCGGGATTACGAACTGTCAGGGATTCTTCTGTGAAAGACTATTCGGATATACCATTTCAGAAAACACAATTATTTAATGGTCGCTATCTGTATGCAAAAGTCAAAAACTATAATAATCGTTATTTCATTAACGATGTTGCCTTGCAAAATCAGTTCTCCCTGAATTTCTACAAAAATCACATTCATGTAACTGAAGCAAAATGGCAAATTAAATACTATCTTTTTATTGGAGGGGCAACTATTTTGTTCTTTTATTTTATTGGAATTTATTTTCTATATCGCGACCGGCTGTATATTATTTATTCGGGCTATTTATTCTCTTTGTTGCTTTATATTGGAGCAAAAGCACCGGTTGTTAGTCAGGTAATCCGGGATTTTGCTCCACATTATTTCTTTTTTTACAACTCGGTTATACAGATAATTGTCAATATTTTATACCTGAGTTTTAGCATACGGTTTCTTAATTCAAAAGCAGAATATCCGGTTCTCCATAAAATATTCAGAGCTACATTATATTTCCTTTATGTTGTTGGTATTATTCAGGTTGTTCTGTTTCTGGTTAACCCAATTTCTGGTTGGGAGGAAAGAATATTAGTTGTTGAACGATATTATATGCTCATTTTTAGTTTGGGATCGTTGTTCACTTTACTGATGATTTATAAGAAAAAGCAGGTACTGTTTTTTGTAGCTGGTGGATTTAGTTTTATTATAGGTGCAGGAATGGCATTCTTACTTAACAATATAGTGTACATGATTATAGGTGCAGGTTTAGAATTGTTTATGTTTTCAATTGGGTTAGGTTATCGAATGAAGAAAATTGAAGATGAAAAAAAGCAGATTGAAAATGAAATTGTAAAAGTTGAACTTTCGGCCTTAAAGGCGCAAATGAATCCGCATTTCATATTCAATTCATTAAATTCGATACGGGCTTATGTAATTGCAAACGAAACAAAAAAAGCATCCGATTACATTACTAAGTTTTCGAAATTAATACGTCTAATGCTTCATTACTCTTCAAAAGAGAATATAAAACTTAAAGAAGAGATTGAAGCGTTGCAGCTTTATGTACAGCTGGAAGAATTAAGGTTTAGAGAAGGGTTCGGATTTAAGGTAACCGTTGATGATGAATTGGATACTGAGGATGTTTTACTTCCACCACTTATTTTACAACCTTATATAGAAAATGCCATTCGGCACGGACTCGCACCCAAAGAAGGTGAAAAAAACATTTATCTTACAATTACCAAACGGGATGCTATTATTGAATTCAGAATCAAAGATAATGGAGTTGGCAGGCAATTTCATCAAAGAAATATTGCCAACCGTATGGAGCATAAGTCGATAGCCATGGAATTAACGCAAAGACGAATTCATTTAACTGAAAAATTATATTCATCAGAAGAAAATATTATTGTTAACGATTTAATGGAAAATGGAATTCCGGCGGGGACCGAAGTAATTATACGGTTAACATTATTGCACAAAACGAAACACAAATGACACTAAAAATTGGAATAATCGACGACGAAATACATGCTATTCAAACCCTGAGTTACGATTTAAATGAGCATTTTGAAAATGCTGTAGAAATTATTTTCAGTTCCAATAATCCTATTGAAGGAATTAAAAATATTAGAGAGAGAATGCCCGATTTGCTTTTTCTTGACATGGACATGCCGCGGCTTTCGGGACTTGATGTTTTAAGCCTTATTGACGATTTAGATATAAACGTGGTGATTACTACTGCCCACGAAGAATATGCGGTAAAAGCTTATGGAACAAACGCCATTGCCTATTTGCTGAAACCTGTACAACCCGAGCAACTTAAAGCTATTGTTGAAAAGCAGCTGAGTGAGATATCGGCATCCAAAACAACTTTACTTTCAGCAGGTAAAATAAGTATTCCCGTTTTTGATGGATTCGAAATTCTTGATTTTGATGAAATTATTTATTGTAAATCCGATAATAATTATTCGGAAATTATAATTACAGGGAATAGAAAAATTGTAGCAAGTAAAACGCTGAAATATTTCGAAGAGCTACTGCCAGCCAATATTTTTAGAAGGGTTCACAAATCATATCTTGTTAACGCAAATCATATTAAAAAATATTTAAAACGAGATGGTGGGGTTATTATGGTTACTCAGGGTAAAACCATTCCTGTATCCAGAACCCAACGTGATGAATTACTTAAACTCATTCAAAATAACTTTTTACCCTAGCTATTCCCCCGTTTACTCATTCTCATTTTGAATAAAGAACCTTTAGGTATTAAATTGGACCTGAAAGTTAACATAAGGCACAAATAATCTGTGGGTTCAAGAAATATGGGTCTTGGGGAAAAACAGGTTACCTGTTGTCTTCAAATTTATTTTAATATGAGAAAATTTTACTTCTTACTCTTTGCGTTTTTTGCCGAATTAAGCGCTTTTGCCACAGAACCAATCACTCCTGCAAGTAACCTCACTACATCGAATGTACAGGGAAATGCAATGACAGTAAATTTTACAAAAGGGGATGGAACTGCGCGAATAGCAATTCTTAAAATGGGGTCTCCTGTAACAGCAATACCTCAAAATGGGAACAGCTATTTAACAAGCAGTACTTTTGGCAACGGTCAGCAACTGGCGCCGGGCGAATTTGTTGTATATAATTCTGGTAGTTCTGCCCAGTCGTTTCAAATCACCAACCTAACGCCTGAAACCGAGTATTTTATTGCGGTGTTCGAGTATAATGGTTCGGGTTTAACTTCTGAATATTTAACAAGTTCCTATTTATCGGGAAGCGTTTTCACTTTGTTTGCGCCAACAGTTCAGCCTACTTCATTTTCGGCAAGCAATATTACAGGGAATAATATGGATATTTCCTGGAGCCGTGGTGATGGCGATGCCTGTATTGTTCTTTGCAAAGAAGGTGCGCCGGTTAATGCCAATCCGGTTGAACTGGTTTCTTATTTCGCCAATAACAGAATGGGTTACTATGGAATCAATCAGCCTGCCACTATCGGCGATGGTAACCGCGTATTGTATAAAGGAACAGGTACGGGTTTTACGGTTACAGAACTAAATCCTGACACAACTTATCACTTTGCCATTTTTGAATATAACGGAAGCACCGGTCCGGTTTACCTGGTTACCAATCCATTGAGGGGATTTGCCAGAACTCTGCCTAACCCAACTGTTGCGGCAACCAATTTGGTTTCCAAAGATGTTGAGGGTGACCGGATGAGTTTACAATGGACAAACGGGAACGGAACGCGAAGAATTGTTGTTGCCCGTGAAGGAGCGCCAATTGAGGCTCTCCCTCAAAATGATATTGATTATGACTATTCAACCTATTTTGACGTTGCACCTGAAATTGCCCCCGGTCATAAAGTAATTTATGACGGAGCAGCAGGTAATTGCAACATCAATCACCTGAACAACAATACCACTTATTACTTCGCGGTGTTTGAATACAGCGGCTCCGGAACAAATGTTGGTTATCTTACAAGTGAATACCCGACTTTAAGCGAAAGCACACAAATAATTCCTACTGTCAATGTATCAAATATCGATACCAGTTTTTTGGCTGCATATAGCGCCAGTCTTTCTTTCACTCCCGGAAACGGTGCCGGAAGAATTATTGTAATGAAGAAAGATACATCAGTAGATTTTGTTCCCAATAACTACGTTAAATACAATTACAATACAACTTTTGGCTCAACCTACGGAAGCGTAGGAAATGGGAATTATGTTGTTTATAACGGAACCGGTTCTGCAGTTAATGTGAACTTGCAGCCTAACACAAAATATTATGTTACCGCCTACGAGTATAATGGCAAGAATTATCCGGTTTATAATACTTCCGGTGTTGATACTTTTTCATTCAAAACAAAGTTACCCCCGGCCCCAACAGTTCCATCGAAAGCTATGGCTTATCAAAGCGTTGAAGGAAATTCCATGCGGGTTTACTGGACAAAAGGAGATGGAGAGAGGAGGGTTTTGATTGCCCGTAAAGGTGGGCCGGTTTCATCCTTCCCGCAAAACGGGGTGCAATATGTTGCCAATAAAGCATTTAACCTGGCACCTGAAATTGCTCCGGGCGATAAGGTTATCTACGACGGGACAGGAAATTCAACTTATGTTGATAGTCTTGAAATTGGCTCAATGTATTATTTTATGGTTGTGGAATATAATGGAACCGGTGAAATAACCAGCTACTTATTCAACGACGTTCTAAGAGGTGCCAATTCAACACTTACTGCACCATCCATCTCATCTTCACAAATTAATTTTGAACTTTTGAGTCTCGACAAGCTCAGAATATACTGGAAGATTGGTAATGGTTCGCGACGAATTATACTGGGACGCAAAAATGCTCCGGTTGACGGCATTCCGGAAAACCTGAAAACATATAGCGCATCAACCTATTTTGGATACGGAAGTAAAATCGGGCCAAGCGGCGAAAGTTGCGTGGTTTTCAATTATACCTACTCAGGCAGATATGGTGACAATAAGCTTGATACTGTATATACGGATATTACCCGTATGGAACCCGGGAACACGTATTATTTTTCAATTTTTGAATATAACGGTGTTAGTGGCCCGGTATATAAACAGGTCGATCCTGCTATTTCTTCATTCAAAATTACCTATGAACCACCCAGTCCGGCTACAGGTTTTAAAATTAACGGCACTGAAGGTAATCTTTTACATTTATACTGGACCGTTGGCGGAGGCGACAACCGTGTAATTATTGCCCGCGAAGGCCAGCCGGTTGATGTTGTTCCTCAGGATGGCGTCAGTTATGTAGCAAATAAGGATTTCAGGCTGGCGCCCGAAGTGGCTCCCGGACAGCGAGTAATTTATAATAGCTCCGGGTATTTTACTGATGCTGAAGGTCTGAATCCTGATACAGAATACTATTTCAAAATATTTGAGTATGGAGGTACCAACGCGGATATCGATTATTTAACGACGGTTTGCGATTCTACTTCAGGCAAAACATACACGGCGCCAACAATACAGGCATCAAATCTTTCTTTTAGCGCAATAACCCCTGAAACTGGTACTGTATCCTGGACTAACGGCAACGGTCAGAGACGAATAGCCGTGGCTAAGAAAGGAAATCCGGTGAACGTTGACCCGAAAGATACCACTAGTTATATCTGGAACCAGTATTTTGGGAGAGGAAGCCATTTAGGAGATGGGAACTACGTAGTTTATAAAGAAGTAGCCAACTATTTTACCCTCATGCAATTACAGGGTGGAACAACGTACCATGTTTCCGTGTACGAATTCAACGGAAATACCGGCCCGATGATTTTGAGACCGGGGTTAAGCGGGCAATTCACAACTTTGGGCCCACCGCAGGAAAATGCTCAGGTTTTAGATGTTACACTGCTCACCAAAAATTCATTTCAAATTAATTTTATACCTGGTAGCGGACAACGGCGTATTATCGTTATGCGCGAAGGAGCTCCGGTTGATGCCAACCCTGCAGACAACGTCAATTATTTAGACAACAGTTATTTTGGGGCTGGCGATGAGTTGGGAGCCGGGAACTTTGTAGTTTATAACGGAGAAGATGATAATATTATCGTTACCGGATTAAAAGCCAACACAACTTATTATTTTTCAGTTTTTGAATACAATGCTTTTAACGGAGGAACAATAGTAAACTACCTTGTTCCTACTACTGCCAACGGCCAGGCAACAACAGAGCCCGATAACACTCCTCCTGTTTTGTCGAATATAGATAACCAGTCGGTTAATGAACTGGAAGAGCTTACTTTTACAGCTATAGCAACGGACGATGATTTTCCTTCGCAGCAGTTAACCTATCATCTTGATGCTTCTTCTATTACACAGGGCATGACTATTGACACTTATACCGGTTATTTTAGCTGGACCCCAAGTGAATTGCAGGGTGGTACTGCATATCCGGTTGAGATAATTGTTACCGATAACGGGAATAATCCTGATTTATTAAGCGATACAGTTTCATTTTCAATTACTGTGGCAGAAGTAAATTCTCCACCTCTGATATCATCTTTTGAGAATCAATCTATCGACTATGATTCAACATTAACTCTTTCATTTTCTGCAACTGATTCTGACATTCCTGAACAGACAATTACTTTTTCAATCGACCAGCAATCAATCAATGAGGGGATGTCGGTAAATCCGGTTACAGGTGAATTTAGCTGGACACCAACTAACCTGCAAAAGGGAATTACATTTAATGTAATGGCAATTGCAACTGACAACGGGACCAATCCTTCTGCTTTATCTGATACCAGTTACTTTTCTGTTAAAGTTCTTGAGGATACAATACCTCCCGTAATTAGCTCGATAAGCGATATTCTTGTGTACAATGACAAGGACATGTGTAGCGCTGTAATAAACATTGTTGTTCCTTCGGTTTCTGATAACCGGGATGAAATTACTCCTGTTGGAACAAGGAGCGACAACCTTCCTTTGGAGTCAAATTATCCCGTTGGAGAAACATTTATATTTTGGACAGCTGAAGACAACTCGGGAAATAAAGCTGATACGGTAACACAAAAAGTTACAGTTACTGACACAATAAAACCCGTTATTTCCGGGCTGCCTAACGATATTCTAGTAGCAAACGATGCTGGTTTGTGTTCAGCCGTTGTAAGCTGGACGGAACCAGAGGCAACCGACAATTGCGGTATTTTGAGTTTCACAAGCAATATTTCTTCAGGTGCAACATTCGATGTTGGAACAACTACTGTAATTTACACCGCAGAAGATATCCACGGAAATATCCAAATTGATTCGTTTAAAGTAACCGTTACTGATGCAGAAAAACCAACTCCGGATTTATTAACGCTGGACGCTCTTTCTGCGGATTGTGAGATTACAGATTGGACAATTCCTACTGCAACTGATAATTGTATAGGACAGATTGCCGGGGTTCCGGATATTGCATTGCCAATTTCACAGGACACATTTATAACCTGGACATATACCGATGCTTCAGGAAACAGTACTTCTCAGAAACAGGAAGTTGTGATTTTAATTGGCGAACAAACCTGGTATGCAGATTTAGACCAGGATGGTTATGGTGATGCCAATGTAAGCCAGATATCGTGTGACCAACCTTCTGGATATGTTTCCGATAATACCGACTGCAACGACTCAAATGCAACGGTTTATCCAGGGGCTCCTGAACTTTGTGATGGGATTGACAACGACTGCGACGGAGAAATTGATGAAGACATTCAAACAACCACATGGTTTGCAGACATGGACGGCGATGGTTTTGGCGATGCTTCTGTTGATTCCGTTTCGTGTAGTCGACCGGATGGTTATGTAGATAATGATTTGGATTGCAATGATTCAGATGCTACAATGAATCCTGCCGATTTTGATAACGACGGGGTAAGTTCATGTGATGGCGATTGCGATGATTTCGACCCCACTATTTTCCTGGGAAATGTGGAAGTTTGCGACGGCATCGACAATAACTGCGACGGACAAATAGACGAAGGTGTAGGCTCCGTTTGGTATGCAGATTTAGACCAGGATGGTTTTGGAGACTCAAATAGTAGTTTAACGTCTTGCAACCAACCTTCGGGTTATGTTTCCAATAATACCGATTGCGATGATTCAGATGCAACGGTTTATCCGGGAGCCACTGAACTTTGTGATGGGATTGACAACGACTGCGACGGAGAAATTGATGAAGACGTTCAAGCAACTACCTGGTTTGCAGACATTGACGGCGATGGTTTTGGCGATGCTTCTGTTGATTCCGTTTCATGCAACCAACCGGATGGTTATGTAGATAATGCTTTGGATTGTGATGACAATGATTTCAATATTAATCCGGATGCAACAGAGGTTTGTGATGGAATCGATAACAACTGCGACGGACAAGTTGACGAAGGCGTAGGTTCTGTTTGGTATGCAGATTTAGATCAGGATGGTTTTGGTGATGTAAATATATTCTTGATATCATGTGACCAACCTTCAGGATATATTTCAGATAATACCGATTGTGATGATTCAGATGCAACGGTTTATCCGGGAGCCGCTGAACTTTGTGATGGTATCGACAACGACTGTGATGGAGAAATCGATGAAGATATTCAAACAACTACCTGGTATGCCGATGTTGACGGAGATGGTTTTGGAACATTTGGAACTGATTCAGTTTCATGCAGCCAACCGGACGGTTATGTAGATAATGATTTGGATTGTGATGACAATGATTCCTCAATTAACCGAAATGCTGAAGAAGTTTGCGATGGAATCGATAACAACTGCGACGGACAAATAGACGAAGGTGTAGGCTCCGTTTGGTATGCAGATTTAGATCAGGATGGTTATGGTGATGTAAATATATTCTTGATATCATGTGACCAACCTTCAGGATATATTTCAGATAATACCGATTGTGATGATTCAGATGCAACGGTTTATCCCGGAGCTCCTGAACTTTGCGATGGGATTGACAACGACTGCGATGGTGAAATCGACGAAGACATTCAAACTTTTACATGGTATGCCGATGTTGACGGAGATGGATACGGTACATTAGAAACTGATTCAGTTTCATGCAGCCAGCCGGAAGGATATGTAGCAATTGCCGGAGATAACTGTCCGGATACCTATAATCCGGATCAATTGGATTCCGATGGAGATAATATTGGTGATGTTTGTGATGATGACTCGGGAGATTGTCCTGATTCAATTTCTATCCTTTCCATTACCACTCCAATCGATCCTAATCCGGTGAATACCCTTATTGAAGTCACTGCCGAAGTTAACGAAATAGTGTCAGAAGTAATATGGAATTGGGGCGATGGTTCATCTACAAGCCATACTGCAAACGCTGAAGTATTAGTTGCTTCTCATAGATATACCGAGGCTGGTGTTTACAGAATCGAACTGATTGTTTCCGATACATGTGGAAATGCTGATACATTGATTTCTAATTACATTCCTATTTATGATCCTGATGGTGGATTTGTTACCGGCGGAGGATGGATTTGGTCTCCGGCAGGCGCTTATTTAGCTGATTTAACACTCGAAGGCAAAGCAAATTTTGGTTTTGTTGCCAAATACAGAAAAGGAAGTAATACTCCGGAAGGTCATACTGAATTCCATTTCCGTGCAGGAAAACTGAATTTCAACAGTTCTTCTTATGATGCGATGCGATTGATAATTTCAGGTTCGAAAGCTCAGTTTAAAGGAGTCGGAACAATTAACGGTTCAGGAAATTACGGCTTTATGATTTCTGTTCTGGATGGACAATTAGCAGGAAATACGGATAAGGATAGATTCAGGATAAAAATCTGGGATTTAGATAATAACGGAGCGATTGTTTATGATAACAACATAGAACAACCCGATGAAAATGCAGAGCCTGCAACAGTAATCAGCGGAGGTTCAATTATCATTCATAAACCGGCAAATGGAAATGGAAAGAGTTATAAAGAATATTCTAGTCATACTAATAACCACGGATGCAATGCGTGGCCAAATCCATTTACCGATAAGTTGAAATTCAGGTTCGTATCTTCTAAAAATACGCATGCTTTGCTTGAAATATTCGATATAAGAGGAGCAAAAATTAAAACACTCTATAGTGGAAACATAAAGCAAAACGAAACAGTTTATCTGGAATACAGCCCGGAAGATATAATGTCGGGAACGTTCATTTACAGACTTATTCTTGGAAATGATGCATTTACCGAACGGATAATTTATAAACCAAACAAGTAATGTCAAATGCAGGTTAATCCCCATTGTGTTAACTTTAACGAGGCTTCATCAAGCCTCGTTTTTTTTCTGCCTTTTTGAAAATAACATGAGGGTTCAAATTACCATATATAGAAATTTAAATAGAAATAATAGTTCTTAAAATCCCGGAATAAGTGGTAGGGGATAGTTGATTCATCATTCAATGGTGGTTCCAGTTTTATTCGTGAAATTCCGGATCGCTTTTCCTGAAATAATAAACAATCTGAGGTATTTGTTATTCAATAATTTTCTTAAAGCTAATCTCAAATAACTTCACCTTTATCGTTTTAGTGTTCTTTTTAACAAGGTGGTATAAATGGGTTGATTGCCCAATTGGGTTGTTACCAGAGAAGCAGTAAGTGTAGTAAAAATCAAGGGCAAAATTAATTCAAAATTTGATGTCATTTCTACTGCGAGAATTACCCCGGTTAAAGGGGCCCGAACCGTTGAAGCAAAAATACCTGCCATGCCTGCAACAGCAAAAATGCCGGGATGAATTACAAATTCCGGAAAATAATGTTGCATAATACTTCCGAACAGCATTCCAATTACAACCCCAATTGCAATTAACGGCGCAAAAATACCACCTGGTGCACCCGTGCCATAACTTAGTACCGTGAGTAACATTCTCCCTGCAAAAAGCATAAGTAAAAACTGTATTGTGTGCGATTCATCAAGTACGGCACGGATGGTGTTATAACCACCGCCAATCATTAAAGGGTTCAAAATTCCTATAACAGCAATGATTAAACCAACACCGACCAGTGTGACAACAAGCACTGGTTTTTTCATACCTGAAAAAAAGTCTGAAACTTTAATTAGAAGCCTGTTAAAAATAAGTCCGATAAAACTTAAGAGCACCCCTAACACAATAAACATCCAAAAAGAATTTAACGGAGGATTCGGGAATACTATCATTTTAATTACCGGGCTGGCGCCAATGAGCATTCTGCTTACATAATCAGCCGTTGCCGAAGCAACCATAATGGCTGCCACAGAAAAAAATGTGTATTTAAAATGGCCATACATTTCCTCAACTACGAAAATGATACCTGAAAACGGAGCATTAAAAGCACTTGCCAAACCAGCTGCTGCACCCGCAGATATAAGTGAATTACTTTCTAAATCAGCCTTTTTGAAAATATCTTTTATCATTTTTCCCAGGCTGGCCCCAATCTGAATTGTTGGTCCTTCGCGGCCTAACAATAATCCACTACCTAACGATAACAGAGAGCCAATAAACTTAACCGGAATCACTTTCTTCCAGCGCAAAACTCTTAACTCATCCAGGGCTCCTTCAATTTCCTGTACGCCACTACCCGATGCTTCCGCAGCAAAGGATCTCACCAGCCAAACAGCGATTCCGATGCCTGCTATTGAAACAACAACGGGAAGTATCCCGCTAAGCCAACCGGAATTACCAGCATTTTCATAGAGGTTATTACTGAAGCCTTCGATATAAGAAAGTATCAAACGAAAAGCCGACCCTGCAAAACCGGCAAGTAATCCCACAATGATTGCAAAAAAAATAAGCTTAAAATTCTTTACATCAGCATTACGAAAACGGATAGTAAGATCTGCCGGTATTAAATCCTTTATACTATTTACAGGTTTTTTATTCATCCTGAAAAATTTCATCGATAAAAAAAGTGCTGCAAAAATCAATTTTAATTATTCGAAATAACATAATTTATTCTATTCACATCTCAGGCATCTGTTTAAGATAAGTTGGAATTTCAGAAAGTATTTTTTGTTTTTCTAATATAAACATTCTGATTTACATATTCATAGGATTTCTTAAACTTCTGATGCAACATAAAAATGCCAATGAAAAAGCCGTATTTAATTTCCTTGCATAAACAGTTTTATTGGAAATAGAATTTTGCATTAAGCATATTATTTCCCTAATGTAGCTCATTTTTAATTTTTGTTTCTTGTAGCGAAACATTTCAAAAAGGAATCTTGTTATAGGAATTCTGTTTTAATGTTTCAGTGCTAATTAATACACTATAATGATAAAAAATCTGATTTTTAGCCTTTCTCCCAGAAGATTGGCGATATTGAATAGATATTACCGGATTACTCAGTTTTATACTTTTCTCAAAAAGACGGCTATAAAGGGAGGTACAGTTACTGCTATATTCGTTGCACTTTTGGTAAGTCTTGAAGTATTCTTCTTAGACTTTAATGTACTCCTTAATAACCTGGTAGAACTTTATTCTTCTAAAATAATTTATTCATTTTTTTTATTATCTGAAACCTTTTTAGGTCTTGTGCCTCCTGAAATGTTTATTGCCTGGGCATCCAAATTAGAAACTCCATGGCTTGCATTGTTTATTTTGGCTACTTTATCATATGCAGGGGGAGTAATTGCATACTTTTTAGGTACCCGTTTATTTTTGATTCCTTCTGTTAAAAATTATATTGAGAATAAAATACAAAAGCACATTGCCAATTTGCGGAAATGGGGTGGGGTTTTTGTTTTTATCGGTGCAGTAACACCTGTTCCACACTCTGTTGTGAGTATGGCATCCGGCCTGATCAATTATAATTTCAGAAATTATTTGCTGTGGGCGCTGTTTCGCTACACACGTTTTATTTTGTATGCACTTGTTATCTTCGGAATTCTGTAAATCCATTTACCCTGTTATCAGAAGATTGAATTGTTGCATCTTTCCGTTATAAACAAACCAATACGGATTTGTATTTGCTGAATAAACAAATTTTCCGAAGAACATAATAAACAAGCTTCATGAACACAACTTTAGCTTATTTAATAGCTGTTTGTATAGGATGAATTTGTTTCGTTAGCTTATTGTAAATCAGGTTGATATTTAAAGGATAAAGCATTCAATTTGTTATAAATCAACATTAGTGCAATTTTACGCAGGTAGGCAGCAATACAAAATAATCCAACTAATTTTATAGGAAAGATGCCTCTGTGAACTTTCCGACATTGAAATTTAATATAATTTGTATTTGGGGAAGCAATTCTCAAAAAGTGAAACATGAAACCCTAAAGTTTTTTATAAGAAAAACCAATGTTGAATTTTTTCCATCATTGTACTATCGGTTAAGTAAGTCAACTCAGAATAAATTCTGATTTGTGCCGTTTAACTTAATCAATTCGAGAACATCTTAATAAAGCAAAGTAGGTTGTTGTCAAAAAAATTACATGAATTGCTTACTGCAATTAATCTATTTAGCCTGATGATCGCAGTTAGGACATTTAACACACTTTTAAACTGATACCTGTTGATATACTGAAAGAAACAGACATATATGTGTTTTTCTTAAACACAATCTAACGTTGAAGGAGTACAAAACTACGGGTTAATTCAAATCAAACAATTAAGACGATAGCCATTCTTAAAAGAGTTGGCAATAATTATCAGTTTCCAATTTAAAGAAGAAAGAAAGTATTGAGTCCGCTCCTTTTAATCTGTGTCCTACTATTTTCAAAAAACCTTTAAACATAGGTAATGTGTGAGATTTCATACTTATTCAAAAGCCTACAAAACTTTTCCTATTTACAGTAAGAAAATGGCATCTTTCGTAAATCATTACATTTGTTGCAAAAAGAAAATCCTTAAAGTGTAACCAGGTTTGCTTTTGCATTAATATTTAACATATAATAATTAACCATAAAAGATGATACAATTATTTGTTTAAGGTTAATTAACAATTTTTTGTTGGTATGTTGGCTTTATTTTACCATTAACATAATGCTTTGATAAATATATTTGTTACATTAGTGTCCACTAAAAATTAAATAACGTTCATTGAAACAATTGTAAATCTATACTTTACGCGGCTTTTTTGAGCGTGACGATTTGAATCAGTTAAGTTCGTGGATTTTAATTATCACATGAACACCGGAAAATACGTTTTCGCTCAACTAATAGGTTTTTTACCACAAAGGGTATTCGATAAATTTGTTACCAAGTATTCGGGCAACAAGTATGTAAGGCATTTTACCTGCTGGAACCAGTTGCTTGGTATGATCTTCGGCCAACTGACCAATCGTGATAGTTTGCGTGATTTGACAGTCATTATTGACGCTCACCGAAGCAAAGCTTATCATCTTGGTTTTGGGAAATCAGTAACAAGGAGCAACCTGGCCAAAGCTAACGAAAAGCGCAATTACAGAATCTTTGAAGATTTTGCTTATTACATGATTGACTTGGCCAGAAAAAAGCTTGCTAACGATGATTTTGAAATCAAAGGAAAGATTTATGCTTTTGATTCTTCAACCATCGATTTGTGTTTAAGCGTTTTCTGGTGGGCTAGTTTTCGTAAAACAAAAGGAGGAATAAAGCTCCATACGCTTTACGATATTACCACGCAAATACCAGCTTTTATACACATTACGGCAGCTTCGGTTCACGATGTCAATGTAATGGATGTTATTCCATACGAAACAGGAGCATATTACATTTTCGACCGTGGGTATGTTGACTTTGAACGCCTTTATCGGATAACAACACTTTCTGCGTTTTTTGTAGTAAGGGCAAAAGCAAACCTGAAGTTTAACAGGATGTATTCGAATAAAGTCGACAGACAATCAGGTCTGATTTGCGATCAGATTGGGAAATTGTCTGGTTTCTATGTCTCAAAAGATTATCCTGATAAATTACGGAGAATCAAATTCTTTGATGCTGAAAGTAACCGTTACTTCGTTTACTTGACAAACAACATGGAATTGACAGCCGAAGAGATTGTGCTTCTATACAAAAACAGATGGCAGGTTGAATTATTCTTTAAATGGATAAAACAACACCTGAAGATTAAAGCATTCTGGGGTACGTCAGAAAACGCAGTCAGGATACAAATTTATTCAGCGATTATAGCTTACTGCTTAGTTGCCATTGTAGGTAAAGAGTTAAAAATTGAACGCTCAACCTACGAAATATTACAGATTTTAGGAATATCACTACTGGACAAAACACCTATAAATGAACTGCTTACAAATATAGATTACAAAAATGTCAAAGAACTAAATTATAAACAGCTGTCCCTCAGCTTATTTTAAGTGGACAGCACTGTATTTGTTATTGTTCTGATTACGAGTGATAAAACTATTAGGTACAATCTATGAATGATCATAATGTTAATTAATAACCTTACATTAAGACCAAATTTGAACGTTGTAATTTTATTTTGACCACTCCGTGATAGAGTGTTATTTGTTAATCGACATTTCGTGTTGATTGTACTCGTGTTTAATATAATATTGAGTTATTTATGGCAAAATTCATGTTATAATAGTCTTAATCTTGTATTGACAATAATTATGTTTAGCATAATTGACGTTAAATAATTTAGAAACAAAACCATTAAATCAAACATATGATTTTACCTTTACCTCGCTACTCAAACCAAAGTGCGAATTTTAAATTGTTAGTATGGATTCTGCCACTACTCACATTGATTCTTTTTTCTTCCAATTATGCAATTGCCCAATCTGAGTTACAAAGTTTAGGCGCAACAACAATCTGTGAAGGTGAAAGTACGACGATCCAAGTGATAATAAACGCGAGTGTAGGTCCATACACCGTGATTTATTCTGACGGGACGAATGATTTTACAGTTAATAACTATAATAGTGTAGGTGATCCGGAGAGTTCATCATATGGAGGTGATCCAATATCAATATCACCTACCGCTCCAACTTCATACACACTTTCTTATGTATATGATTACTACGGAACTTCCTTGCCCGTAAGTTCAACTTCATTAACAATAACTGTTAATCCGTTACCAACAAATCTGGTAGTAACTATAAATCCGGCGTCACCAGTTTGTCCCGGTGTCGATTTTACAATTTCAGCATCGGCAATAAATGGCTCCGTATATGAATTATGGGATGAGTTGTATAATACCAAAATTAGCGACTTACCATATACAACATCAATCTCCGTTGCCACCAATTACACAGTGAAGGCAATCAGTAGTGAAGGATGTTCAATTACAGAATCACTTTCTATAGAATTAGAAAGTACGCCTCCAACAATCAGCGGTACTGGAGCACAAACCATTAATACGGCGGTTGGTACTTGTGATGCGATATTGCCTGATTACACAGGAATGGTAACTGTAAATGATAATTGTTCTTCTGTTGCAAATATTAGTTTGTCGCAAAGTCCGGCTCCGAACACGGTTTTAAGTGGACATAATACGGTACAAACAGTAACTATTACGGCGACAGACCAAGCCAACAACTCAAATGACTATAGTTTCACTGTTACAGTAATAGACGCTGAGGGACCTACCGTTAATGGTTGTCCTTCAGGTATTTCTGCTGATAGTGATACAGGTGACTGTGGAGCAATTGTGACCTGGACAGAACCAACTGCTACGGACAATTGTACTTCTTCAGGAAATCTTGTCTGGAACAAATCACATACCCCGGATACTTATTTTCCTGTCGGAACAACAACTGTTACCTATACTGCAGAAGATCAGGCAGGTAATATTAGTAGTACATGTAGCTTTACAGTGACGGTCACTGACACTGAAGATCCAACCATTACAGGCCCGGCCAATATTTCAATTGGAACTGATCTGGGAGATTGCGGGGCAGCTGTAACCTATTCCACACCAGTTGGTACTGATAATTGCTCTGGCGCGATAACCTCACAAACAGCAGGTTTGTCATCAGGTTCTTTTTTCCCAATCGGGACAACTACCAATACTTTTGAAGTAACCGATGCTGCTGGGTTAAAAGATACATATAGTTTTACAGTGACAGTTACCGATGATGAAAAGCCAACCATTGTTGATTTACCTTCGGATATAACTGTGGATAACGATCCCGGAACCTGCGGGGCCGTAGTCACCTGGACAGAACCAATCTCAGATGATAACTGTACGGGGCATAGTATTGGCCAAATTGCCGGAATCTCAAATGGTGAAACATTTCCGGTTGGGACTACAATCGTTACTTATCGTGCAACAGACGCAAAGGGAAATACATCAGATGGCAGTTTTACTGTAACGGTAAACGATATTGAATTACCCGAAATTACGTGCCCGGGAGATATAGCTGTATCAGCTGATACAGGAGAATCATTCGCGGTGGTTTCTTATACAACTCCGGTTGGAACAGATATTTGTTCCGGGGCCGTGACAACACAGACAGAAGGTCTGCCAAGTGGTTCTGATTTTCCAGTGGGAGTAACATTAAATGAATTTGTCGTTGTTGATGCCTCCGGCAATAAAGATACATGTAGTTTTACGGTAACCGTTAGCGACGGAGAAGGCCCTGTTATTGCAGATTGCCCCGGGAATATAGAACAGTCCAATGATGCTGGCGCATGTGCTGCAGTTATCACATGGGAAGAACCAACTGCGACAGATAACCAGACAGCTTCCGGAGATATAATCTGGATTAAGTCTCATGAACCTGGTGAAAGTTTTCCTGTGGGAGAAACAACAGTAACTTATATTGCTGTTGATGAATCAAATAATCAAAGTGCAGCATGTTCTTTTACTGTTACTGTTAATGACACACAGAAGCCTGTTATTAGTGGCTGTCCTTCAAATATTAGCAGAACAAGTAGTGCAGGCCTGTGTACAGCAGTTGTTTCATGGACTGAACCGACGGCGAGTGATAACTGTACAACAGCAGGGAATCTTATTTGGCATAAATCACATACTCCAGGATCAACTTTCCCATCAGGAGAAACAACCGTAACTTATTCGGTTGAAGACGAAGCCGGTAACGTTAGTGAGGTTTGTAGTTTTACAGTTACAGTTACCGACGATCAGAAACCTGTTATAAGCCATTGTCCATCTGATATTTCAGTAAGTACCGATGCCGGAGAATGCGGTGCGTACGTTAGTTGGGCTGAACCTACTGTATCCGATAACTGTACGGATGAAACCGGGTTGATCTGGACGAAGTCACATTTGCCTGGTGATTTGTTTACAGTTGGAACAACCATTGTAACTTATACAGTAAAAGATGCCAGTAATAATATTAGTACTCCTTGCACATTTAAAGTAACGGTTACAGACGATATAGCTCCTGTCGTAAATTGCAGTCCGGCAACAATTTATCTAAATGCTTCAGGGATTGCAACGCTTACAGTCGCCGACATAAATAATGGTTCTTATGATAATTGCACCGAAGCGGGAAATCTGATTCTTACGCTTGATAAGACCAGTTTTAACTGTGCCGATGTTGGTAACAACCAGGTCACTTTAACAGTAAAAGATGGAGCAGGAAATCAAAATACATGTACAACAACAGTAACTGTAATTGACAATACCGCCCCGACACTTACAGCTACGGCCGGAACAGTGACATCTTCGATCAATGCGAGTTATGGTTATTGCTATTATATAATTAATGGTTCTGAGTTCGATCCTATTGTAACCGATAATTGCAGTAGTACCATGCTTTCTTATACTATAACAGGAGCGACAGAACTAGCAGGAACAGGATCGCTGGCAGGAATTCATTTAAATACAGGCGAAAATACTATTAGCTGGTTAGCAACAGATGGAAGTTCCAATCAAACTTCAACTCCAATTACTTTTACAAAAACAGTTGCAGATAATCAGGCACCTGTAATTGGTACCAAAGCGAATCAAACCCGTAATACTGATACCGGCTGTGGATATACTGCTGTTGGAAATGAATTTGATATTGCGGCAACAGATAACTGTGGAATACCTGTGCTTTCATATACAATCAACGGTGGCCCATCTGTTGAAGCTACAACTTTGGAAGGTGTTGTTTTTTCCACAGGTATAAACTCTATTGTTTGGAAAGCTTCAGATGGAACAAATACCAGTAGCCGTTCATTTAAATTGACGGTTACTGACGATGACGGGCCAACAATCTCATCCATCGATAATATTACTCAAAATGTAGATGACAACTTATGTACTGCAGTTGTAGCCTGGACAGAACCAACAGCCAGCGACAATTGTACCTTAGCCTCATTTAGCCAAATTCTTGGCCCGGTAAGCGGCAGTGCCTTCCCTGTTGGAACGACAGTAGTTAAGTATAAAGCCACCGACACTGCAGGTAACATTTCAGAAATGAGTTTTACGGTTACTATTAGAGATGAAACTGCACCCGAAATTATATGCCCTTCAGGAAGTACGAATGAAACACCATTTGAGCGGGATGCCGACATTGGTTTCTGTTTTTATACCGTTGATGGTGATGAATTTGATCCGGTTGTAACTGATGGTTGCACATTTACTTTGACAAATTCATTTGATAATGGCTCTTCTTTGGCTGGAAAACAGTTACCGGTTGGTAATCATACCATTATCTGGACTGCAGCCGATAATGCAGGAAATCTTTCAACATGTACAATTTATGTACAGGTACACGACACACAAGATCCAACATTTAACCAGCCTAAAGGAGAAACAACCGGGAGTTATACTTATAACAAGTACACTGACCCTGGAAAATGTTATTACACTGTTCCTGGAACTGGACTTGATTTAAGCAGTATTAGTGATAATTGTAGCACAGATGTTCCAACTTATGTTGTAACAAAAAATGGCTCAACAGTCTTTACCGGTTCAAATACCCTTGCAGGATTACAATTTCCGAAGGATGCTGAAAATGCATATACCGTAACATGGACTCTATCTGATGTAAATGGGAACACAGTAATAGCCGATCCTTTTACAATTCTGGTAACCGACAACCAGGCTCCAAGTTTTGTCTGCTATGGTAACGAATCACGTACAATCCCTTCTGATGAATGTTCATATATAATTAACGGTACTGAATTCGATCCAACGGGTCTGACTGATAACTGTGACATCGTTGATGACCTTACTATTTCTTATACATTAGACGGGAGCGAAGGAACGGGAACAAGTTTAGCGGGGACTGAATTGAGCGGGGGAACACATATCGTTATATGGACTATCACTGACCTTGCAGGTAATGCTGCAACATGTACCTTCAAAATTTATGTTTATGATCCGGTTTTCCCAACGATCTCAACTATTGCTGATCAAGAACGTGACGCACCTGCCAGTGATTGTTATTATACTGCTGTTGGAAATGAATTTGACCCGATTGTTTCAGATAACTGCCCTTCCGTAATGCTTACTAATAATCAAAACAATACAAGCACACTTGCAGGTTTTGATTTTCCTGTAGGCATTACTGTCGTTGTTTGGACAGCAAAGGATGCATCAGGAAATGTTGTAACTATGCAATATCAGGTTGATATAAAAGATGTTACCCCTCCATCATACGATATACCTGAAACGGTTTCAAAAAACACGGATGCAAACGGTTGTTACTATACTGTTTCCGGAAATGAATTCGATCCTCAAAACGTTATAGACAACTGTACTTCTGCCAACTATAATATTACCAATGATTACAACGACTATAAATCGCTGGCTTACGAGCAATTCCCGGTTGGAACGACGATAGTTACCTGGACAGTAACTGATTATTATGGAAATGAAGAAATCCAAACAACTGAAATTACGGTTACCGATAATGTTTTACCAACCATTAATTGTTCTGCTTCAAGTTACACCCGCGTCGTTGATCAGGGAGAAAATTATTACACGGTAGGATTGAATGAATTTAAACCTGTTGCCACTGATAACTGTGCTTTAACCAGCTATACAAACAGCATTAATGGAACATCTTCATTAAATGGCATTAAGTTAACCGCCGGGCAGCACAGCATTGTGTGGACTGCAGTGGATGCAGCGGGTAATTCAACAGACTGTACAGTAACAGTAAATATTGTTACAGATCTCTATCCTTCAGTAACTTGTTTGGGGGATCAATCGGTATATAATGATTCAGACAATTGTGATTATACGGTTTCCGGTACAGAATTCGACGCTTCATCAACTACTGCAGGAGCAACTTTAATCAACGATTTTAATAATTCAGCTTCACTTGCAGGAGCAGCCTTCCCTGTGGGTACAACTTTGGTAACATGGACTGCTTCTCAAACAGTAGCCGGAACGCTTTATTCCAATTCCTGCAGCTTTTTTGTTTTTGTTTATGACAACGAAGATCCTGTTATAACTCCAGCTGCAAATATAAATACCACAACAAATTCCGGCTGTTATGCAACATCGGTTAGCTTAGGAACACCTACTGTTGATGATAATTGCGGCGTATATACGTATTCAAATAATGCACCATCAAGTTATTCTATTGGAACAACCAATGTAACCTGGTGGATTGAAGATATTCATGGAAATACATCAACTACAGTACAAACAGTGACAGTGGTTGATGATGATTCTCCTAGTGTTTCCTGCCCTGGCAATTTTTGCCGGCAAGAAGATGAGGGCCAAAGTTACTACACCGTAAATGGGCACGAATTTGATCCCTATGGATATTGGGATTGTTCAGGAATATCAAGTGTAACAAATAGTTATAATGGGTTAAATACTTTAAGTGGAGAACAACTCTCGGTAGGGGAAAATACAATTACCTGGACAATTACGGATAATGCTACCCCAACGCAAAATGTAACTACCTGTACAAGTGTAATTACAATTAATAACGATGATCCACCCTCGGTTACCTGCCGCGGTAATGCAACAAAATATACTGACGATGGTGAATGTTACTATACGGTTCAGGGGACTGAGTTCGATGTTACTTCAACTTCATCGTCGCCAACACTTACCTATACTGTTACCGGTGCCACCGACGCCAGTGGGTCTTCTTTGGCGGGAATTCTTTTAAGTAAAGGAACCAACTATATCTCCTGGGTTGCAGATGATGGTGCAGGAAATACCAATGAATGTTGTTCCTTTACAGTTTATGTGATTGACAACCAGGATCCCGTTGTTACATGGCCGGAAGATGTAACAGTTTATGTTGATGAAGGTAGTTGTACTGCTACCGACGTTGATTTGGGAGCACCTACTGCAACAGATAATTGCGATGAGCCTACTGCGATTAATTACTATCGCTATCCATCTGGCACCACTTTCGCAATTGGAACAACCAATATATATTGGCAGGCTCATGATACACGGGGCAATACAGTTACCCATACACAAACGGTAACGGTAATTGATGATATTCCACCAGTAATTAATTGTCCTTCTGAAACATACTATCGGGAGTTTGATAATAAATACGTTGAATATTACACAATTATAGGAAATGAGTTTAAGCCTTCTGTTTCTGACAACTGTACATTAACATCTTATATTAATAATGAAAACAATAGTTCATACCTGAATAGTTACAGGCTTCCGTTAGGAGATCATACCATAAGATGGACGGCCACCGATGCCAGTAGTAATACTGACCATTGTGATGTTAATGTAGTTGTGGTAGAGACATTTATCCCCGAGATATCTTGTCCTGAGAATACAACTGAATTCACATCATCTTCTTCATGCAGTTATATTGTTTCGGGAACTGATCTTGACGCTGTCTTTACTTCATCAACAGTAATCCCTGGGCGTACGTTAATACACGATTATGCTTCGGCACCGTCAAATGAAACATTAGATGGAGCTGAGCTTCCTAAAGGAAATACTGTTATAAACTGGACTGCCCGTCAAACAATTGGTGGGGTAGAATACACAAACACATGCAGTACTACTATTACAATTGTTGATAATGTGGCCCCTGTTGTTACTTCCACAAATGATACAATTACCGTATATATTGATCCCGGAGTGTGCACTAAAACAATGACACTGGACGAACCGACAGTTGAAGATAACTGTTCTGAATTAGCCAATATTTCGATTACAAATAATGCCCCTGATCCGTTTTTATTAGGAACAAATAATGTCCGCTGGATCTTTACCGATGGAAGTGGAAATAGTACAGTGTATGTTCAAAAAGTAATTGTTCTCGACAACGAAGGTCCTGTAATCTCCAATTGTCCTGCTTCAGACATAACAGAATTGGCTTCCGGCAGTAACTGTCAGGCAATTGTTTCGTGGCCCGCTCTTATTGCAACCGATGAATGCAGTGGTGTGAAAAGTTTTACATCAACACATGGCCCCGGAACCTTGTTTGACTTTGGAACAACTCAGGTTACTTACACTGCTATTGATTATAAAGATAATGTGTCAACATGTACTTTTAATGTGATTGTTACGGATGAAGAACCAACGATAAACTGCATTGGAAACCAAACAAGAAATACAAATTCAGGATTATGTTCATACCTCGTTCTTGGCAATGAGCTTGATCCGGATTCTTATTCTGATAATTGTAGTATTGCGTCAATTACATGGAGTTTTGAAGACGCTGAAACTCATGAAATAAGAACAGGAAATAAAACTCTTTCAGGTGTTACCATTCCACGTGGAGACGATCCCGGAATAACAACAATTACATGGACAGCAACCGACCATAATGGAAACGAGACACAATGTTCTTTTGATTTGACGATTGTAGATGATGAAGCTCCTGTTATCGTTGTTCCCGGAAACCAAACTCGCTATGTTGATGCAGATAAAGGCTATTATACAATACAGGGAGGCGAATTCGACGATGTTACAGCAACTGATAACTGTGGAATTGTCACCAAATTGGAAAACGAGTTTCAAGCTGAAACTTTGGATGGCTTACATTTAAAAGTCGGTCTGAACTCTATAGACTGGTATGCTGTAGACGATCATGGGAACACGAGTACAGAAAGTTTTTATGTTACCGTAATTGATAATGAACCTCCTGTTGTTTACAATCCTGAAGCTAACATAACTGCATATACTTCAGGTTCCTGTGAAGCAGTTGTAAATTATACAGAGCCCCAGTTTATAGATTATGGAACAATTGTAACCCCATTAACGATTACAATAAGCCCTGTTACTGTACCCCCGGGAAGTACTTTTCCAGTGGGAGAGACAGAAGTGACTTATATGGTGGTTGACTCCAGTGGAAATACCCTTTCATACCCGATTACCATTACTGTAATTGATGATGAAGATCCGACAATTACTTGTCCGTCTGGTTCTCCATTTTCTCGTATTGTTGATGAAGACAAGGGCTACTATACGGCGCAGGGAAATGAGTTCGACCCAACTTATAGTGACAATTGTGATGTTGCTGTAACCAATAATTTTAACAATAGTAGTTCACTCGCCGGGGCAACATTACCGGTAGGAACAACAACCATTACCTGGACAGTTACTGATGACAGCAATAATTCTGTATCATGCCAGATTAAAGTAACGGTTGAAGATAATGAGCCACCCGTTATTCAGAATTGTCCTGATGCTACTTTAACTGCATTTGCTGATCCGGGCGAGTGTGCGTTTATCATTCCGGGTGCAGAATATGATCCCTATGGCTTTTCTGATAATAACGGACTGGCAAAACTGACATACCAAATTGATTCTGAACCAGAGGTAGGAACGGATATGAATACAACATTGGGTGGTGTTGCCATTCCTGTTGGAACTACATCAAAACCAACTACAATTGTTGTCTGGAGAGTTTACGACTTCAGCGGAAACTCCAGTATAATCTGTGCGACAGAATATACAATAACAGATAGCGAGGCCCCGATGGTTACAACCACTTCAAACCAGGTTAAAAGTACAGATACCGGAGAATCAGATTATACGGTAAAGGAGACAGATAGCTGGGATCCTGAAGTGACGGACAACTGTACTATTGAAACAATTACGTACCAGATTGATGGGGGTGACATTGTTGGAACCGATGCAACAACAACGATTGCAGGTGAAGTTTTTGAAGTTGGAACACATAGTGTAGTATGGATGGCAACAGACATTTACGGGAACAGCAATACAGGCAGTTATCTGGTTACTGTTATTGATGATGAAGCTCCTGCGGTTGTTTGTAATGATGTTACAGTTCAATTGGATGCCATCGGAAACTATACGTTGTCAGAAGATGATATTGATGCCATTGCTTTGGGAGCAGAAGATCCCAGTGGAATTGCTTCCAGTGAAGTCAGTCCGTCATCCTTTAATTGTACTGATGTTGGCGACAATTCGGTTATCCTTACAGTTACTGATATATATGGGAATAAATCGACCTGCGAAGCTATAGTAACAGTAGAAGATATAACGCTCCCAACAGTGGTTTGCCAGAACACTACTGTACAACTTGATGTGCTCGGACAGGTAACAATTCTGGCTAGTCAGCTTGACGGAGGTTCATCGGACGCATGTGGCATACAAAGTATATCGGCCAGCACTACCACATTTAGCTGTTCAAATATTGGTGATAATAATGTTACTCTCACAGTAACTGATAATAATGGTAATACAAATACATGTACAGCCGTAGTAACTGTTGAAGACAACATTAGTCCATCTGCTGTTTGTAATCCATTGACGGTTTATCTGGATGAAACAGGAAATTATGCGCTAACCAGCACTGATATAGATGGGATTTCATTAGGGTCTACTGATAACTGTAGCCTTACCAATACGGTTACTCCAAATACGTTTGATTGTAACGCTGTAGGCGAAAATACGGTAACACTTCGAGTAACTGATGGAGACGGAAATTATGATGAGTGTACAACCACAATAACAGTAGTTGACAATAATCCTCCAGAAGCAGTTTGTCAGGATATTACGGTTCAACTTGATGAAAATGGTGATGCTGAGATTACTGTTTCACAAATCGATAACGGCTCAAATGATGAATGTGGTGAAGTAACACTGGCCATCGATAAAACATCTTTTGATTGTAGTAACCTGGGAGCAGACCCGGCAATCAATACTGTTACATTAACGGTAACTGATGTAAATGGAAATGAGTCAACCTGTACTTCTCTTGTAACAGTTGAGGATCCTATCGCTCCGGTTGTTACCTGTGCCGTAAATGAAAATCAGGATGTAAATACTGACGATGATCTTTGTTCTTATACTCACCATGATACAAATTGGGATGCATCTGCTACTGATGCCTGTAACACGGTTTCAAGCCTGACTTATGCTTTGTCGGGTGCAACAACAGTTGATGATGCTCCGGGAAATACAACATTAAACGGAGCTACATTCAATAAAGGAGTTACAACCGTAACATGGAAAGCTGTTGACGTAAGTGGAAACGATTCATCCTGTTCATTCACTGTAACTGTAACCGACAATCAGAATCCAAATGCAATTACCAAAAATATTACCGTTGAGCTCGATGCCAGTGGAAACGTTACTATAACCGGAACCGATGTTAGTAACGGCTCAAACGATGCCTGTGGAATTCAAAGTATTGAGGTTAATCCATCTTCTTTTAATTGTGGTAATTTAGGTGAAAACGAAGTCACTTTAACGGTAACTGATACGAATAATAATATTGCCACAGCAACAGCTAATGTAACAGTAGAAGATAATATTAATCCTGTTGCTGCCTGTAAAGATATTACGGTTTATTTAGATGCCTCAGGAGTAGTAACAATAACCGGCGAAGATATCGATAATGGTTCAACTGATAATTGTAGTATTGCAAACAAATCCGTTTCTCCTGATGCATTTAGTTGTTCTGATATTGGTTCCCCGGTTGAAGTAACTTTAACCGTAACAGATCCGGCTGGCAATAGCAATACCTGTACGGCTTATGTAACGGTTCTTGATGAAGTTGATCCAACTCCCGAATGTAAAAATATAACTGTACAGTTGGATGCTTCCGGCAATGCATCTATTTCTGCGAGCCAAATAGATAATGGTTCATACGATGCCTGTGGAATAGCTGATCTGTCTGCAAGTAAGATAACATTTACCTGCTCTGATCTTGGCCTAAATACAGTTACCTTAACAGTAACAGATAATAATAGTAATGATGCTACATGTAATGCAACGGTTACTGTTGAAGATACTGTAAAACCAACCTACAGTTTCTGTCCTGTAGATCAAACTGTAACAACAGATAATGATCAATGTATTTTTACACACGGTAGTACTGCGTGGGATGCTATAGCCACCGACAACTGTACTTTAAGCTCATTAACATATTCGCTTTCGGGTGAAACAACAGCCATAACGGGTGAAAATACTTCACTTAACGGGCAGGTATTTAATAAAGGCGAAACCACCGTTACCTGGTTGGCAACCGATCAATCGGGAAATACAAATACTTGTACGTTTATTGTTACTGTAAACGATGAACAAGACCCGACTGCTGTTTGTCAATCTTTCACAGCCCAGCTTAACAGGAACGGTGAGATTGAAGTTTTTCCGTCGGACATTAACAATGGTTCGGATGACAATTGTGGAATCACACTTTACGAAATTTCAAAAGATAATTTAACTTATTCTTCTTCGATAACTTACTCCTGCACTGAAATTGGTACGCCAACGGCATATTTGCGAGTTACGGACGAAGCAGGAAATACGGATTTTTGCTCAACTACAATAACCGTTGAAGATAAACAAGCTCCCACCCTTGACGATCTTTCAGACCGTGAAGAAATTACCGATGAAGGTGAATGTACATACACTTTTAGCGGAACCGATTGGGATCCAACAGACAATTGCGGAACAGTTTCTTCAAAAACATATACCTTAAGCGGAGCAACGTCAACCATTACTTTACCGAATACTACCCTTGACGGGCAAGTATTTGAAAAAGGGATAACAACTGTAACCTGGACAGCTACCGATGATTCAGGGAATTCGGCTGAAACAACTATTAATGTAGTCGTTACGGATGAACAAAATCCCGAATTTACATCTTGTCCGGATGATATCACACAGGTCGTCGCTTCATCTGGTGCAACAAGCGCCACTGTAAGCAGTATTCCATTACCTGAATACGATGATAATTGTAGCGTTACAAAACTTACCTATTCCTTCTCAGGGGCAACCACTCAGTCAGAACAGGAATCAGTAATAAACACTTTTACCAGCTATGTTTTTAATGTTGGAACAACGACTGTAACCTATACCGCATACGATGACGCAAATAACTTCGAAACCTGCACTTTCACCATAACAATTAATGCCCAGGACGGAGCCATTATCGTAAGCAAAACTTCACTTGAAACAACAGAAGATCTGGATTCTGATAGTTTTACTGTAGAGTTGGGGTCTGCGCCAACCGGCACGGTGGTTATAGCTGTTAGCAGTGACGATACAACAGAAGGAACAGCTTCCGTGTCGCAGGTAACATTCAATAGTTCAAATTGGGATACCCCACAAACAATTACCGTTACAGGAGTAAACGATGATGTCGATGATGATGATATATCTTATCATGTAAACCTGGCAATAGATCAGGCATCAACAGATGATCTGTCTGGTTATGAAAATGCAAGTTCTGTTGTAATCGATGCTGTGAATATTGATAATGATGAAGCCGGAATTACGGTTTCTTCAATCAGTCGACATACAACTGAAGCCGGTCAAACGGCTACATTTACCATTCGTCTTAATACTGAACCTCTTGCAGATGTATCTTTCGACCTTACAACCAGTGACGCAACTGAAGGTACAGTTACCAGCGCCGGTACAATTACATTTACACCTTCAAATTGGAACACCCCTCAAACAGTAACAGTTACCGGAGTTGATGATGTTATTGATGACGGTGATTTCAGCTACCAGATTGATATTAGTAATGCAACGTCAACCGATCCGAAATACAGTGGCTTGTTTGCCACCCAGGTCGATGTTGTAAATAATGATAACGATACAGCTGGATTTACTGTAACACCGGTTTCTCTTACAACTTCTGAAACAGGAACCACAGCTACATATACAATTGTACTGACAAGTAAACCTGCGACAGATTCAGAGGATTACGTAGTAGTTGTTGATATTGCCAGTTCGGATGAAACAGAAGGTACAATTTCTCCGTCACAGTTGACATTTACAGCTTCCAATTGGGATTCTCCGCAAGCAATAACGGTTACCGGAGTAGATGACAATATTGTTGATGGTAAAATTACCTACCTTGTTAACAATACAGTAAATAGTGGGAGTACTACTGATTCCGGCTACCAGTCACTTGATCCTTCTGACGTTTCAGTGAGTAATACAGATGATGACTCGGCTACACTCTCAATTGCAGATGTTACTCAGCTGGAAACCAATAGCGGAACAACAGATTTCGTATTCACAGTAACCCATGCAGGTTCCGAAGTAGATGGAGGTTATAGTGTAACATACTATACTCAGAATGGTACGGCAAAAGCACCGACTGACTTTACAGGAGCAGGTGGTACAATTAATTTCACAACCGGAGCCATTGGAGAAACACAAACCATAACCATATCTGTTAACGGAGATGAGATGGTAGAACGTAATGAAACATTCAGTGTCGTTCTCAATTCAGTTATCGCTCCGGGCAAAAACATAACGATTGATGCAGCTGAAAAAACAGCTACCGGAACAATAACCAACGATGACAATGCAACACTTTCAATCAACGATGTCTCGATAGCGGAAGGTAATGCTGGGACTACAATCCTTAACTTTACCGTTACTCTGGATGTGGATGTGGAAGATGGCCTAACAATAAATTACGCAACTGCCGATGGAACGGCCACTACTGCAAATTCAGATTATGGTGCAAAAACCGGAACAGTTACTTTTTCCGGCACCGGCGGTGAAACGCATCAAATTGGGATTACCATAAATGGTGACGAAATTGTTGAATTAGATGAAAATTTCCAGGTTAACCTTAGCAATATTGTACCTGTAAGTGCACCGGAAAGTACAATTTCATTTGCCGATGATACAGGGGTCGGAACAATTACCAATGATGATAATGCCGTGTTGTCAATCACGGGATTTACTGTAAATGAAAGTATTGGAACAGCAAACTTTACAATTACATTAAACAAGGAAGTTCAGGATGAATTTACCATTGACTTCGAAACATCTGATAATACTGCTTTAGCCGGAACAGATTACAATGCTGTTTCAACCACGACATTAACTTTCGGAGGTCCGAATGATTTGGAACAAACTGTTTCTGTTACTATTCTGGATGGTGATATTGCTGAACCTACCGAAACGCTTTATGGAACAATAAGCAACCTAATTGATCCTAAGGGCCAGAACATAGCATTTAGCGGAGGAGGTTCGTCTGCACAAGCTACAGGAACAATTACGGATAACGATTATGCAACTATTGCGATAGATGATGTTCCAGTAAATGAAGCCGATGGAAAAGCAACCTTTACTTTTACCCTGAGCGGAAATATTCAGGATTCAATCTCATTTTATTATACAACTGCCGACAATACCGCAAATTCAGGCAGTGACTATACATCAACAAGTGGAACAATAATTTTTGAAGATGAATCAAATGACGGAACACAAATATCGATTGATGTACCGATACTGGAAAACAACATTGCAGAAGCTACAGAAACATACTACGTCAATCTTTCAGTATTGTATGATGCAAACCAAAGCGGTGTTAGTATTTTTGATAATCAGGGGCTTGGAACCATCACGGATAACGATACCGTTCATTTGGTTTTAAACAATTTCGCGATTACGGAAACGGATGGGACTCAAACAGCTAATTTTTATGTTTCACGGGATATTGCTTCTCAATCAACAGTTACTTTGTTGTTCTCAACAACAGAAGGAACTGCAATAGCAAGTGGTGATTTTACGGCTCAAACAAATACATCGGTACTATTATCCGCTTCTTCGACAGACAATACCGACATTCCTGTTACTATAATGGGCGATGATATTGCTGAACCTACAGAAACATTCGATGGAACAATCAGCATAGACGAAACAAACGGACAGCAAATTGTAATCAGCACGGAAACTGTTACGTCAACCATCTACGATGATGACGAGATGCAAATCACGTTGGAGGATAAAATGGTTACTGAAACGGATGAGAATCAAAGTATTAATTACGTTGTTAGCACCAATATTTCGGCACAGGAAGCTGTAACGCTGAGTTTCTCAACTTCAGATGGGACAGCGGTCGACGGGAATGACTATTTAAGTCAATCAGCGACGGAAATAATAATTCCTGCGCTTACCACCAGTGTAAACATTCCGGTTGATGTTTTGGGAGATTTGATTACTGAACCACAGGAATCATTTTTTGGAACAATTAGCATAACCGACGATAATTCTCAACAGGTTAGTATTTCTGATGGAAATGCAGAGTACACGATCAATGATAATGACCCGGCAACCCTTGCCATATCTGGTTTCGAGGTTGATGAAGATGCAGGAACAGCCAATTTCACCATAACATTGAGTCGGGATGTTCAGAATACGTTTACTGTTGATTTTACTACCTCAGATATTACAGATGAGGCTGTTGCAGGATCTGATTATACAGGAGTTTCAACAACATTAACTTTTGGAAGTAATAACGATCTTGTTCAGACCGTTCCGGTAACCATTGTCGACGATAGTTGGGTAGAACCGTCAGAAACACTACTTGGTACATTAAGTAACCTTGCAGCTAATGACCAGGCTGTAACAATCCCTACTCCAACCGCCATAAGTACTATTAATGACAACGATGCAGCTTCTGTTGCAATCGACAGTGTTTCACTTGGAGAAGCAGATGGGCCTGCAATATTTACAGTTACTTTAACCGGAAATATTCAGGATGTATTAACAGTTGATTTCACCACAAATGACAATACTGCCACCGATCCTTCTGATTATACAGAACAAACAGGAACGGTCACTTTTACCGCTGGTTCTTTATCCGGTTCAATACAGCAAATAAGCGTGCCAATTATTAATGATGAAATTTCGGAACCGGTAACGGAAACCTACACAGTTGACCTTTCCAATATCTCGTCAACGGGCTCTGCAACCATAAGTAATGCTGTGGGTCTTGGCACTATTACTGATAACGATCCGGTTACCGCCATTAACCTCACTGGTTTTACCGAGTCGGAAACAGACGCAAATGTTCCGCAGAATTTCGTGGCAAGCATGGATATTGAGGCGCAGGAAAATATTATTATCAGCTTCACCACAACCGAAGGAACAGCTTTGGATGGATCCGACTTTACAGGACAATCTGCCGAACAATATACTATCCTCGCCGGCCAAAAAAGTGTTGATATTCCGGTTGTCGTAATTGGGGATTTGGTAAATGAACCTCAGGAAAGTTTTACCGGGAGAATTACATTGGTCAATACTAACGGGCAGAATATTACTGTTGGTACAGATGAAGCGACTGCAACAATCAATGATAACGATGCTACTATTATATCTATTTCTGGTTTTTCAGTTAACGAGAGCACGGGAACTGCTGATTTTACGGTTTCACTGGATCACTCAGTACAAAATGCATTTACCGTTGATTTTGAAACAGCGGATAACACTGCACTGGCAGGAAGTGGTCTCGACTATACTGCAATTGCCACAACGACCTTAAATTTTGGAGATACAAATCCAACCTCACAAATGGTTTCAGTTACTATCAATGATGACAACTGGGTTGAACCTACAGAAGAATTAATTGGCCGTATTCTGAATCTTGTTCCAAACAGCCAGGATATCACATTAAACGGAGGAGGTTCAACATCTGAAGCAATTGGTGAAATTATTGACAATGATGAAGTAACAATTTCGGTAGATAATGTGACCATTAATGAAAACGACGGTACTGCAACCTTTACGGTGACCCTTACGGGTGACATTCAGGATGACTTAACGGTAGATTATGCCACGAATGATGTGTCAGCCATTGCCGGAAGCGATTATACAACTGTTAACGGAACGTTGACTTATGATGGAAGTTCCACCGGAACCACAACTCATACGGTATCCGTCCCAATTTTGACGGGGGATATTGCTGAGCCGACAGAAACATTTACGATTGATCTTTCTAATATTTCTTCTACGGGAGATGCATCTTTTGCAGATAACCAGGGCGTG
>JAWKKP010000020.1:0-130593 GCA_041393215.1 Draconibacterium sp. | reverse complement strand
TAATAGGTGTTTTAAACGATTTAATTAAAATGATTAGCAGATTAAAAAAAAATAAAAAACCGTCCCAAAAAACTTGTTTTGAGACGGTCTCTTTTTTCATATTTCTATATTCTTATTACACCATCGGATATTTCTTAAATATCGATTCCGATTTCATCAGGATGTCAACATATTGTGCACGCTGATACGTGTATGGATCTTTCAATTTCTTACGCGAAAGGTTACCACGAAAATCATTTAATGTTTTGTAACCTTTTTCATCCATCCATCGATTAATGTCCATCAGAATATCGGAAACCACGTGAGGTTGATTTCTGTAAATTGTACTAACCATTTGCACTACATCTGCACCTGCCAGTATCATTTTAATTACATCGTTTGCATCATAAATTCCACGGCTGGCACATATACTTCCATCCAGATTTCCATAAAGTAAACCTGCAAACCGCAAACTTACCATATGGTCTTTGGGATTACTAAGTTCCCAGGGATAAAAGAATTCTTCTTTTTCAATATCGATTTCGGGCTGAAAAAAGCGGTTAAACAAAACATAAGCATCCGCTCCGGCCTCATCAATTTTCTTAATAAAATTTAAAGGATTGGTATAAAACATACTCATTTTTACGCTTACCGGAATTCGAACTGCTTTCTTCACAGCTTTTACAATTTGAACTTGTTTTTCTTCTATCGACTGACCTGAAACCTCGAAATAACCAGGAACAGCATATAAGTTGATTTCTAAACCATCAACACCTGTCTTTTCCAATTCTTTGGCGTATTCCACCCATGAAGGTTCATACATAGCATTCAAACTTGCAATTACAGGAATATCAACACTATTTTTGAGTTTTTCAAGATTATATAAATGCTCCTTGGGTCCGGCATGTTCCAATCCCGGAAAAATAGTAGTCATTTCTGCATTCCGATCCTCATACTCAGCTAAATCCTCATCCATTTGCAAACTCTCAAGTTGAATCTGCTCTTCAAATAGCGAACGATAAACGATGGCCCCAATTCCGGCTTCTGCAATTTGCTTTATGGTCTCTGGTTTCGATACTAAATTACTTGCTCCAAGAATGAGGGGATTTTTTAATTTGATGCCCATGTAGGTTGTTGATAGATCTGCCATAATATTTTTTTTATTGATTTATTCTTTGAAAGAGAAACTAAAATTAAAAGGATTTTGTTCAAGAACAAATCTAAATTCTATTGATATAAAATAATTATTCAAAAATTTAATTGTTATGATAATTTTAAAGTGCTTATTATCAACTAATATAACAAAAAAAACCATCCGATTTTGCAGATGGTTTTTTATATGATTAAGTATAATATGTTTTACAATAAACTTAGCGTAACGGTTAAACCGGCCATTACAACCGAAACCATCGTCATCAGTTTAATAAGAATATTTAATGAAGGTCCTGAAGTATCTTTAAACGGATCACCAACGGTGTCACCAACAACACCAGCTTTGTGAGCCTGACTTCCTTTACCACCATGATTTCCTTTTTCAATAAATTTCTTTGCATTGTCCCAAGCACCGCCCGAGTTATTTAAGAATACTGCTAGTGTAAAACCAGCCGTTAAACCACCGGCCAACAGACCCACTACACCTGCAACGCCCATAAGCGCTCCAATAACAACTGGAACAATAATTGCCAATAATGATGGCAATAACATTTCCTGTTGTGCACCTTTTGTAGAGATTTCAACACATTTTGCATACTCAGGAGTACCTGTTCCATCAAGAATACCTTTAATTTCGCGGAACTGACGACGTACTTCTTCTACCATTGCACCGGCAGCGCGTCCAACGGCTTTCATGGTCATTGCACTGAAAACAAAGGCCATCATTGAACCGATGAAAATACCACCGAGGAACATCGGGTTGAAAAGCGTAATATCGTATGCTGCGGAAAAATCTTTTACTGAAGCTGCAGATATTTTAACAGCCTGAACTCCGTCCTGAACAGCAGGAGCTACGTCTTTATAGAAAACATATTGTCCTTTTGCAACAAAACCTTCGCCAGCGCTAGCAATTTTACCAAACCACAACCGCACCTCTTCCATATAAGCAGAAATAAGGGCCATCGCTGTTAATGCAGCAGAACCAATAGCAAACCCTTTACCAGTAGCAGCCGTTGTATTACCCAACATATCCAAAGCATCGGTCCGTTCGCGAACTTCGTGAGGAAGTTCAGCCATTTCAGCGTTTCCTCCTGCATTATCGGCAATCGGTCCAAAAGCATCAGTAGCTAATGTTATACCTAATGTTGAAAGCATACCTACAGCAGCGAAACCAATACCGTAAACTCCAAGGGCAAAGTCTCTGTAACCACCGGCACTCCAGAATGCACCAATAATACCGAGTACAATTGTTACCACCGGAATCCATGTAGAATACATACCAACAGCAATACCATCAATAATAGTTGTTGCCGGACCTTGTAAAGCCTGTTTTGCAATCCCTTTTGTTGGTTTATATTCATCGGAAGTAAAATATTCAGTTGCCTGACCAATAATTACACCGGCAGCCAAACCAATTACAACTGCACCAAAAACGCCCCAGGTTACCCAGCCTGTCATGGCAAGCACCACCATAGCAATTAAAATAAGGACTGAACTTCCACCTGTTCCTAATAAAAGTGCATTTAATAAGTTTTTCTGAGTAGCAGATTCTTTTGTGCGAACCATGTAAATACCGAGAATAGAAAGAATAATTCCGATGGCTGCAACAATCATAGGCGCAATTACAGCTTTAACTATATCGAGACCTGCTTCATGCAGTGCAACCGCGGGAAGAGCAGCTCCCAACGCAGAAGTAGCAAGAATTGAGCCCGCATAACTTTCATAAAGGTCGGCTCCCATACCGGCAACATCGCCTACGTTATCACCTACGTTGTCTGCAATAGTTGCAGGGTTCCGCGGGTCGTCTTCAGGAATACCAGCTTCAACTTTACCAACCAAATCAGCGCCAACGTCGGCAGCTTTAGTGTAAATACCACCACCAACACGAGCAAACAATGCCTGAGTGGATGCACCCATTCCGAAGGTAAGCATGGTTGTGGTTATTTCAATCAATTTTGATTTTTGTCCAAGTTCAGTAAGAACACCATTTGCAACATAGTCAGGACTTCCGTGAACAAAAGTCAGCCCAAGAAAGTGAGCTCCGTTCTGCATGTGTTCGGGTGTAAAAATCACCCAATTTAAAAGTGAGAACCAGGCAGCAATATCAAGGAGTGCAAAGCCGACAACAACCAATCCCATTACAGCGCCACTCCTGAAAGCAACCTGTAAGCCTTTATTTAACGATTGTGATGCCCCGTAAGCTGTACGTGCCGAAGCATTTGTGGCAGTTTTCATTCCAAGGAAACCACATAACCCTGAAAACAAACCACCTGTAAGGAATGCAACGGGAACGAATGGATTCTGCACTCCGAAATAAGCCATAATTGTCAACAATACAACGAGTATTATAAATACCATACCCACAACTTTGTACTGACGTTTCAGATAAGCCATTGCACCTTCACGAACATACTGTGCAATTTCCTTCATCCTGTCAGTACCTTCCGAATTCTTCATCATCGATTTGAAGAAGACCCAAGCAAAGACCAAAGCCAATACAGAGGCTAATGGAACTAATAAGAAAATGTTACTCATAAGATGTTAATTTTTGTGTAACTCAACGTTACGGTTTAGATTTTTTAAATTTTTATGCTAAAAACTCGTTTGGTTTTTCTTTAAAATAGAAAATTTTTCCCAACAGACAAAGATAATTTTTAAAACGAGAAGCCAATATACTGAAAAACTATTTGAAAACAGATTGAAAATAAATTAACAATCTCAACGATAATTTAGCACAAAAATTAACGACAAAACCATCTTTAAATATTTAGATTGTAATCTTTTATACAATTTTAGTTACAAGTTATTTTTTCAAACTTTTGTCATTATGAAAAATAAAACTGTCCTCTTCATCTCACTAATCGGCCTTTCAATTTTTAGCCATAAAATAACATTTGTCCAAGAGTTTAATAGTTGATTCACCTAAGAATTTGGAGAGAATAATGACCAATAATTCTGAAAATTATATACTCTTTATAAAGAGTTCCTTTATATTTCTTCATTCTCTTTCTGATTCGGATCAAACAATATATACCTTTACAAGGAACGATTAACGCAAAACAGTGCAGTACAATTTGTTGAAGTCTGAAATTTTGAAATCTGAAATTTTGACCTTGTTACTCCATCGCACCAACCAGTTGAACAGCATTTATTTACGCCGTCGTGTTGAGAAAATAACCCGAATACCCAAATAAGTAAGTTTGTAGAATCAAATATTTACCATTTTGAATAGCAACGCTTACCCCGGCAAAACAGGCCCTAGTTGAAGACGCAAGTAGCCTGAATCGGGCAATTGAAACTGCCGGGTACAAAATGTTTTTATCGTAAACGAAATGCCACCGCAAGATGCTCAAATTGGAATGGACAAACCTTATATTACATCGCTCAACAATGAATTAATGCCTTCCGTACCCTCCCATTCATTAAAACGGTCAATGGTTTGTCAAATTCAACGTGTTTGATAAATTCGGTTTCCCTTTTAACTTTTTGTTGTTTCAGTGCCTCTATCTTTAACAACGATTTATCGGAATTGTGATGTAACGAAAAATACCCAACGTTCATTGATGTTACATTATGAAAAAAATGCGAGCCCAATGAGCCGTCAAGCGGAAAATCAGGCAATCCAACCTCAACAATAATGCGAGCCTTTGAAATATTTGCCCACAAAACAGGAATTCCGGTATAGGGATCTCTCGATCCCCATCGACCAGGTCCTATTAAAATATACTCTTTGTTTTCTTCCTCGAATTCTCTGTTAAACTCTGCTATTTCCTGCGCAATCTGGCGGGTCTTCATCTTATCAAACTTTTCGGAGTCAACATAAACTACATCCCTGATATTCGCAACTTTACCATTTCCCATTCCCGATTCGGCATACATAAAAACCTTGTCTGGATTAACAGACTCCAAATCAACTTCAATCTGCTCCTCGATGCGAATCAATGGTTTAATCTGCAGCAAGTAAAATGTTGGCAATCCATTCTCTCCTGGCTCAAAATCAACTGCATATTCAATTTCTACCGGAGATCCCATTGCTTCCTTAAAAAGCTTTAAAAGTACCTGCAACGTATCAGCAAGCGGTAACTGATTGTATTTTAATATATTGGCAAAATTAACAACAAGTGGACCTTTTCCATGAATCCCGGGAACTAAATCATCATTCTCCATATTGTAGGTTGAAACCGAATGCTCTAAAGTCCCGTCAGCCAATGCATCTTTAATCCTGTACCTTTTTATAGCAGATTTTTCACCATTCGAAATTAAATCAGGCTCTGAATTTGTTAAGTCGAGTGCGTAGAAAAATTTCTGGGAATCCCGAACCTGGTCAGCAATAGTTGTTGGATTGATATTTGGATACTGAGGGCAAAACCGGAACGAATTTTCACCACCAACTACATACATTCCAAGCCCTACCGCGGCAACCGAAAATCCATCTTCGGGTTTCATATACGAAACCGGATAGTAGTTATACGATTGTGCAACTCCGGAAACACTTGGATAATATTTATTATCATAGTTGTGCCCAATAAGTTCCTGAATTACAACTGCCATTTTTTCTTCTTCTATTTTATAATCAACAGCTTCGAAATAAGCCTGTGCAGATTCCGTAAAAATGCTTGCATAAACTAATTTTATTGCTGTTTCCAATTGATTTTGTCTTACAGAAATATCTTCGTGGTTGTTTGGAATTAAATAGGTAGCATAAACACCGGAAAAAGGCTGCAGCAGCGAATCTTCAAATAGCCCCGAAGAACGAACTGCCAAAGGTTTATTTACTTCTTTTAAATATTCGTGTAATCGCCGTTTTGTTTTTTCATCCAGTTCCGATTCGAGAAAATGGGATTGAATTGATTCAAAATTATTCAGCGAATACACATCATCATACAAATTATTGATTTCAACAAATTTATCAAACTCAAGTGCACCTAAAACAGCTGTTGCCGGAATCCGGATATTTAGTCCCTGAATTATTTTCTTGAAATCAATGTTCTCGATTATATGACAAATAAAAGCAATTCCGCGGCCCTTCCCTCCCAACGATCCTTTTGCCATTCGAACCACCATTTGATTGGAATGAACCAGGGCAGTGTTAAAATTAACAATCGTACCTTTTAGCTTTTCAAAACGAACATCACGGAAAACACTTAAGCAAAAATCCCTTAGTTCTTCAGCTGACTGAAAATCCTGGGTTTGAAGAGGCCTGAGTCTTTCAGCCATATTAATTTCACCACGTGCCATTAACCAGGTTGAAAACGAGTTTCGGCTTCCATGGTACAAAAGTGCATCGGCAGGAATTTCCCGAAACATCTTCTGAAATTTATCCAGGTTTTGTGCCTCTCCCAGCGGCTTTCCATCCTGACCTTTAAAAATAAAATTTCCAAATCCCAGGCGACGATATAAAAAATTCAGAATATCCATTGATAGGCTTTCCGAGTTTTTATTGATAAAATCGGCACCAACTTCTTTTGCACGTCTTGCATTGGTAATATCGTGCGACTGAAGCAAAAGTGGAATCGCAAACTTAAAAGTTTCCTTTGCATATTTCAACAGTTCAATTCCTGCATCGATATCATCAACACCTTCCCGTTCAAATTTCACATCGGAAATCACGCACAAAATATACCGTCGATAAGCATTAATAATATGCACAGCCTCTTCGTAAGTACTTACCAGCAAAACTTTTGGCCGGGCTCGCATTTTAAGAATTTTGTGAAGTTCATCCACTGCATCCTCTTTTACCAGAATTTGAGTCTGCGTCATCACAGTAGTATAAAGCATCGGCAGATACCTTGAATAATATTGTATGCTGTCTTCAATCAACAGAATCACGCGGACATTCCCGTTTTGCGTATCGAGGGCTACATTCTTCTTATCCTCAATATATTTAATCATGGCGAGGAACACATTCGAGTTTCCGTTCCAAACAAAAATCCGGTCAATAAAATCGAGCTTTCTACCTTCGGCCTGGAAATAAGGCAAATCTGCATTATTATTAACGAGCAAAAGCAGCGGAATATGCGGCCTTAATTTACGAATCTGGCGCGCAGTAATGATTGATGCATTTTTATCAACACCGGCCATTACAATTACGATATCGAAGTCCTTATGTTTTAAAACCATCAAGGCTTCTTCTTTCGAATTTACACTGGTGAAACGCGGGGCGGCATACAAATTCAGTTGTAAATATTCGCCAAAAATTTTATCGCTGAACTGCCCTTCCCGAACGATGGAATAGGAATCGTAAAGCGTGGCAACCAAAAGTACTTCCTTGACCTTGGTTGGCATTAATTCCTGAAAAATATCGCGATCGGTTTTTCGGCGTTTATAAAGATTTGCCAGTGTAATATTTTCGAGATCCATGTTTATTGGTTTAAAACGATGAATTTAGCCAAAATTTGGCTGAAGTGACAGGATAGATAGCAGTTTTAGTTTTTCATAAAAAGAATCCCGAAGATTTCTCTCCGGGATTCTTGCTTATTTTTTGTTTTATTAATCCAACTTATGAATAACCAGCCCTGAACGCAATTTCGGTTCGAACCAGGTAGTTTTTGGCGGCATAATGTTTCCGCTGTCGGCAATGTTTATGAGTTGCTGCATCGAAACCGGGAACAAAGCAAAAGCCGCCTTCATTTTTCCGGAATCAACCCGCTTTTTTAATTCGCCTAAACCACGAATTCCACCTACAAAATCAATCCGGTTTGAAGTCCTTAAATCTTTAATATCTAAAATTGGGTCGAGTACTTGTTTCGACAAAATGGTTACGTCTAAAACACCAATCGGATCGGCATCATCAAAAGTCCCGGTTTTTGCGGTTAACTTATACCAGCTTCCGGAAAGATACAATGCAAACTCGTGCAATTTTGAAGGTTTGTAAATTTCTGTTCCCATGTTCTCTACTTCAAATCCGTCCGACAATCGGGTTAGAAAATCGATATCTGAAAGGCTGTTCAAATCTGTAACCACACGGTTATAATCAATAATCTGCAACTGGTCATCGGGGAAATGCACCGCCATAAAATAGTTGTACTCCTCATCGCCGGTATGATTTGGATTCAGCGCTGTTTTTTCCAATCCGATACGCGCTGCGGCTGCAGTCCGGTGATGACCATCGGCTACATAAGTAAATGGTACTTTTTCAGCAAAAAGTTGTTCTATTTTTTTGTTGGTTTCCGGCGAATCAATCGTCCAGAAATGATGACCGAAACCGTCTTCTGCAGTAAAATCATAAACCGGACTTGTGCTTTTTACGATACCCTCCACGATTTCATCGATTTCAGGAACCGCTCTGTAAGCAAAGAATACAGGTTCGATATTTGCATTTAAATAACGGGTTAAAACCATGCGGTCGTCTTCCTTTTCAGGCCGGGTTAACTCGTGCTTTTTAATAATTCCGTTTTCATAATCTGCACAGGCAGCCGCACCTACAATTCCGTATTGTGTTTTACCATTCATGGTTTGTGCATAAATGTAGTAACGCGGTAAATCGTCCTGAACCAGCCAACCCTTTTCCTGAAAAAGTTGATAATTCTCCACTGATTTATTATACACCACTTCTGAATGAATGTCCTCCACACCGGGGCATTCAATCTCGGCTTTAGTAATCCGAAGCAGTGATTTTTCTTTTCCCTCAGCCATTTTTGCTGCTTCTTCCGAGTTCATAACGTCGTAAGGAAGACAAGCCAGTTCTTCAATAATTTCTTTTGGTGGCCGCAGCCCTTTGAATGGTTTTATTTTAGCCATCTGAACGATTTTTTGATTTTAGACAATTCATGATTGCAAGACGCCAAAAGTAACAATTTTGTTATTCTAATTGCAGCGAAAGCAAATCAGTTACTCATGTATTATCGTATTTTATATATTCTCTTCACTATTTATTCACCTGAAACGTAACATCGCCCTTTTCAAAAAAATCAACAATTTGATTTGCAGCAGCCACACCTGCATTTAAATTGGCTTCGGCTGTTTGAGCGCCGGCTTTTTTGGGCGTAAAGAAATATCTCCCTTTAAATTTTTCGGCAAATTCAGCGGCACAATCAGGCGTTACATCCGCCATGTATTTTATACCTGTTTTTTCTTCCATAATGCGGACCAAATCGGGCTCATTAATTACTTCTTTACGAGCCGTATTTACAATAATACTTCCATCTTTCAGGTACTTTAAAACATCGTAACTTACCGATTTTATATGTTCCCCACGAGCCGGAACATGAATTGAAACCACATCGCTTTTTTCATATAACTGCTCCAGCGAACTGGTAACTTTCAATCCGATAGCTGCAGCGGCGGCTTTACTATAGCGCGTATAAACAATTACTTTCATTCCCATGGCACGGGCAATTCGAAAAACATTCCGGGCTACAAAACCAAATCCGTGCAATCCTAATGTTCGTCCACGTAATTCGCCTCCCGATTTTCCACTAAACAATTCGCGAATTCCAAAAATTGCCAAACCGATGGCAAGCTCGGCAACCGCATTTGCGTTTTGTCCGGGGGTATTCATTACTACTATATTGCGTTTGGTCGCTGCCTTTAAATCAACATTGTCGTAACCAGCACCAGCCCGAACAATAATCTTCAAATGAGAGGCATTATTAATTACCTCCTCGTCAATGACGTCACTCCTTATAATTACAGCTTCTGCATCAATGATTGCATCTTTCAATTCCTGTTTTGAAGAATAATTCTCCAGAAATTTCAAGTTATAACCTTCCTTTTTTAAGATTTTTGCGATTTTAGTTGTTGCAGCCTCGGCAAATGGCTTTTCGGTGGCAATTAATACTTTTCTCATAACTCAATTTTTAGTTTAGAAAAAATGCAGGATTCCCACCCTGCATTTCTTATGTTTTTGACGAATAGAATATTTCTATTTCATACTTTCAAACTCCTTCATTGCATCTACCAACGCCTGTACACTTTCCTTTGGCATTGCATTGTAAATGGAAGCCCTGAAACCGCCAACTGAACGGTGGCCTTTAATACCAATCATTCCCTTTGAAGTTGCAAAATCATTAAATTCTTTTTCCAACGCCTCGTAGCCCGGAGCCATAACAAAAGTTACGTTCATTCTTGAACGATCTTCCGGATTGGGGACAGTGGAAACAAATAATTTGTTCCTGTCAATTTCATCGTATAAAACTTTGGCCTTTTCGATGTTCGTTTTCTCCATAGCCGCTAATCCTCCGTTTTCTTTTAACCAACGCAAAGTCATTAAACTTGCATAAACCGGAAGTGTGGCCGGAGTATTAAACATGGATTCATTATCAATATGAATCTGATAACTTAACATGGTTGGGATTTGGCGTTCTACTTTACCCAATGCACTGTTTTTTACAATAACAAGTGTTGCTCCTGACGGTCCAAGATTTTTTTGAGCCCCTGCATAAATCAAATCGTATTTAGAAACATCCATAGGGCGGCTAAAAATATCAGACGACATATCGGCAACCATCGGTACCGGTACATCCAAATCAGATAAGATTTCAGTTCCAAAAATGGTATTATTAGTTGTAATGTGAAGATATTCAGCATCAGCCGGTACTTCAAAATTTTTCGGAATATAATTGAAGTTTTTATCCTCTGAAGAAGCCACAACAGCTACTTCGCCAAGAAATTTGGCTTCTTTTATCGCTTTTTTCGACCATGCTCCCGTGTTCAGATAAGCAGCCTTTTTATTCAGTAAATTATATGGTGCCATTAAGAACTGAAGACTGGCACCACCCTGTAAAAACAGAACGGAATATCCTTCAGGAACATTCAGCAATTCTTTTACTAAAGCTATCGCTTCATCCATAACAGCAACGAACTCTTTGCTGCGATGCGAAACTTCCATAACAGAAAGGCCTGTTCCGGCAAAATTCAATACTGCTTCGGCTGTTTTTTCTTTTGTAAATTCGGGCAAAATTGAAGGCCCTGCATAAAAATTGTGTTTCTTCATTATTACAACAATTAAAGGTGAATTACTAATACCAGTTTCGTTGCAAACTCCAATTCAAAATAAGTGATTAGTTGATGGTTTGCAGATGAGAAAAGTCAATATATCATTTAAAAAATTGAGTTATTAAACATTAACCAGCCTCAAAGATAAATGACAAAAATCATTCTCCTATTCATTTTTAAAATAAATTAACCAAATGATCTTTTTTTGAAATCAAAGCCAAACCCGTCGTAAACGCCTGATAAACAAAAACAAAATGGCAAAAAAAATACCATCCTAAACCGAACGGTATTTTGTATAACATGTTTTCTTTTTTCTTTTAGATAAACGGCAACTTAACAATTTCAGCCGGAACATTTTTGTTTCTTATTTTGACAAAGATTTTTGTTCCGAAAGCCGAGTATTCTTTTGCAACGTAGCCCATCCCAATCCCTTTATTCAGTACTGGCGACATGGTTCCTGATGTTACATGCCCAATTACGGAATCGTCTTCATTAACCAATTCGTAACCGTGTCGGGGAATACCCCTCTCCTCCAAAACAAAGCCACGCAAACGTCTTGTAACACCTTCATTTTGTTGCATCATTAAAAAATCACGATCGATATACCTGCGTCCGTTATTAAACTTTGTTACCCAACCTAACCCCGCTTCTATGGGTGAAGTTGTATCGTCAATATCATTTCCATAAAGGCAATATCCCATTTCGAGTCTTAGTGTATCACGGGCTGCGAGGCCAATTGGTTTGATCCCAAATTCTTCACCAGCTTCAAAAATGGCATTCCACATTTCTTCCGCCACCTCGTTTCTAAAGTAAAGTTCAAAGCCGCCTGAACCTGTATATCCGGTTGCCGAAATAATAACATCATCGATACCAGCAATTTTTCCGGTAACAAATGTGTAGTATTTTATTTCAGCGAGGTTGATTTCAGTAAGTTTTTGCAGTGTTGCAGTGGCTTTTGGCCCCTGAATTGCCAGCTGGCTAATTCTATCGGAAGCATTTTCCAGTTCGGCATCAACGTCGTTCTGGCTAACCACCCAATTCCAGTCTTTTTCAATATTGGCAGCATTAACAACCAACATATATTTTTCAGGCTCATAGCAATAAATCAAAAGGTCGTCAACAATCCCTCCCTTTCCGTTAGGGAAACAACTGTATTGGGCCTGTCCCGGAGCCAAAACTGTAGGATCGTTTGAAGAAACTTTTTTTACCAGGTCGAGTGCCCGCTCGCCTTTTACCCAAAATTCCCCCATGTGGGAAACATCAAAAACACCAACGGATTCGCGAACCGTCATGTGTTCATCTTTTATTCCAGAATATTCAATTGGCATTTCAAACCCGGCAAATTCAACCATTCTCGCTCCTAAATTCCTATGTATGCTGTTAAAAGCTGTTGTCTTCATTCTATTTTTTTTTAATTTACAAAACTATGCATTCATTTAATTTCTTTACATGAAAAATATCAGAAATTAGAATTCGCTAAAATTCTAAAATATTTTATTAATTTGCACCAAGTTTATATGGACAGAATGAGTAAAACCAGTCAGCTTCTTGATCTTAGCCAGATAGAAGAAATCACAGCGACAGACCCCAGTTTAAAAAAAGAATTAATCTCGATTTTTCAGTGCCAGATACCCGAGTTTATCAGTAATATGAAATCTTTTTTTCAGAATGGAAATCTGGAAAGCCTGGCAAGGGAGGCACACACAGCAAAATCATCGGTGTTAATTTTTGGGATGCAAAGTACAGGAAACTTACTGAAAGACATTCAATTACTGGCTGAACAAAATAAGACAAATGAATTACAACAACCATTGAAGCAGGTTGAAGCGGATTTAATTGTTGCCTCACACCAGTTGGATGAAATAACCCAGAATCTTTAATATTTTGTAATGATAAATGAAACCATTGGGTGGATTGGGAACATTTTATTTGCTATTTGCGGTATTCCCCAGGTTATAAAAACCTACCGTTCAAAAAGTGTTAAAGATTTAAGTTCGTTGTTTTTATGGTTTTGGTTTGCTGGCGAATTACTGACCTTCGTTTATATTTTAGTTGGCGACATGGAAACAGGATTACTGCATTTTCCACTTTATTTTAATTATGTGGCAAATACAGCAATGGCCTGCTTCCTGATCTATGCCAAATACTTTTATCCTCAAAAATATAAAGCCCCTAATTCCTGAAAATTAATTCTCCATCATTTTCATCGATTAAAATTGGCTTTTCTTTTTCTACTTTTCCTGCAAGTATCCTTTTCGACAACTCATTCAACACATATTTCTGAAGAATTCTTTTTACAGGACGTGCACCAAAATGGGGTTCGTACCCTACTGCAGCCAACCAATTAATGGCTTCCGGTGTAATTTCAATTTTCAAGTCGCTTCCCGAAAGCCGTTTTAATACCTGTTGAAACTGCATCTTCACAATCTCATTAATATTTTCTCTGGTTAACGGAGTAAATACAATAATCTCGTCGATACGGTTTAAAAACTCGGGCCGGATAGTCTGCCTCAACATTTCAAAAAGCTTTTCGCGAACCTCTTCGATATTAAAGACACCATTTGCTGAACCTGATTTACCAAAACTCTCCTGAATAATGTGCGATCCCAGGTTTGAAGTCATGATAATAATCGTGTTTTTAAAGTTTACAGTACGCCCTTTATTATCAGTTAAACGTCCATCATCGAGTACTTGCAAAAGAACATTAAACACGTCAGGATGTGCCTTTTCAATTTCGTCGAAAAGAACGACAGAATATGGTTTATGACGAACTGCCTCCGTAAGCTGGCCGCCTTCATCATAACCAACATATCCGGGAGGGCTGCCGATTAAACGGGTTACCGAGAATTTTTCCTGATACTCTGACATATCAATACGCGTAATCATGTTCTCGTCATCAAACAGGTATTCTGCCAGCGCTTTTGCCAATTCTGTTTTTCCTACTCCGGTTGAACCTAAAAAGATAAATGAACCGATTGGCCGGTTGGCATCCTGCAATCCTGCCCGACTCCTGCGCACTGCATCAGAAACTGCTACAATCGCTTCATCCTGCCCAACTACTCTTTTATGAAGTTCGTCTTCCATATGAAGTAGTTTTTCACGCTCGCTTTGCAGCATTTTTGAAACCGGAATCCCTGTCCATCGGGCAACAATTTCGGCAATATCTTCAGCATCTACCTCTTCTTTTATGAGGCTCTCCCCTCCTTTCATCTTCTGGAGTTCCTGCTGCAACCTGTCAATTTCTTTTTCCGCTTCTTTTACACGTCCGTACCGCAATTCAGCAACTCGCTCGTAATTTCCCTGGCGCTCTGCTTCTTCAGCTTCAAACTTGTAATCCTCCATCTCCAGTTTTTTCTTCTGAATAGCATCAATCACTGATTTTTCTGATTGCCATTTAGCCCGAAGTCTTGATTGCTCCTCTTTCAGGTTTGAAATCTCCTCATTCAAAACAGCCAGCTTTTTATCGTCTTTTTCTCGTTTAATTGCCTCTCTTTCAATCTCAAGCTGTTTAACACGGCGTTCAATCTCATCCAGTTCTTCCGGCACTGAATCCATTTCCAAACGAAGTTTTGCTGCAGCCTCATCCATCAAGTCGATGGCTTTATCAGGCAAAAACCGATCGGAAATATACCTTTGTGAAAGTTCTACAGATGCGATAATTGCATCATCTTTAATTCTAACTTTATGATGATTTTCATAACGCTCTTTTATTCCCCGAAGGATTGAAATGGCACTTAACCTATCTGGTTCATCTACCTGAACTACCTGAAAACGTCGCTCCAAGGCCTTATCTTTTTCAAAATATTTTTGATACTCACTATAGGTTGTTGCACCGATAGCACGAAGTTCGCCACGCGCCAAAGCAGGTTTTAAAATATTGGCAGCATCCATTGCTCCTTCGCTTTTACCTGCTCCAACCAACGTATGAATTTCATCGATAAACAATATAATTTCGTCATTCGATTGAATAACTTCGTTAACAACTGCCTTCAAACGCTCTTCAAATTCGCCTTTATACTTTGCTCCGGCGATTAATGCTCCCATATCAAGCGAAAAAACCTGTTTAGATTTCAGATTTTCAGGAACATCGCCACGAACAATTCGATGAGCTAAACCTTCAGCAATAGCCGTTTTGCCGGTTCCAGGTTCTCCAATTAGAATCGGGTTATTTTTTGTCCTTCGGGAAAGAATCTGCAGAATTCGTCTAATCTCATCATCACGACCAATCACCGGATCCAGTTTTCCGGAGCGCGCGCGTTCATTCAAATTCAGTGCAAACCGATTCAATGAGTTAAACTTATCCTCGGCAGTCTGACTGTCAACTTTCGAACCTTTTCGAAGTTCTTCAATGGCCTTTTTCAATGTGTCCTTTGTTACGCCATTGTCTTTCATTAAACGACTTACAGAGTCATTTGCATCTAACATACTCAACAAAATATGTTCAACCGAAACAAACTGGTCTCCCATTTCCTGGGACAACCCCAACGATTTCTGCAAAACACGGTTTGCGGAAGAAGATAAGTATTGCTCTCCGCCTGTTACTTTGGGATAAGATTCAATGATTTTATCAATGGCTTGCTGGAAGATATTCACTTCAACTCCCATCTTTTTAAGAAGAAAATTGGTTACATTCTCAGCAGCATAAAACAAACCTTTAAAGATATGTCCTGTTTCAATTGCCTGTTGGTTATTTCCCTGGGCTATTTGAAATGCATGCTGAATTGCTTCCTGTGATTTTATTGTAAAATTGTTCAAATTCATGGTGCTTATATTTTAAATTCCAGAGTAACCACAAATCAAAATACGAGCCATAACACACTGAAAGACAACATGTCATAAAGATTTATAATTTCATGAAAAATTATCTTATTTATGGAAGCAATGAATGAAATTCTGACAGAGAACGGCATATAAAAAAAACAAGAACGGCTGTCCGTTCTTGCTTTCTTTAACCTAACCCAATCTATTTTCTATGAAAAAACACTTTTTGTTTTAAAACGCTGATACAAAAATACGGCAGAATTTAGTTAACAGGTCCCAATCAAAGTTAAATAATGTTAATACTTCATTTTCAACTAGATAAACAAAATACAAAATTTATCAACTTTACCAAACCTTTAACTTTGTTTCTCCTCAACAGGTACTACTTTTACTACACTTTGCCTATAAAACTTGAATTTTGGACAGTGTTTTTTGGGTTCCAAATAGATAAATATATTATTGAAATATGAGATAATTAAAGAAAGATTTCTGAAATTAAAAGGAGAAATTTTAGGTGTTTAATTTCAATAATATAATGACTTAACGTTTTAAATATAGAAAAATTAAAGCTACTTTAGCAGCCCGAAAAATTTTGAAAATTTTCTAATTCAAATAACTAATAAAAATAAATTTTTATGGCAAAACATGTATATACCTTTGGGGCCGGTCAGGCAGAAGGTAAAGCAGACATGAAAAACCTCCTTGGAGGTAAGGGAGCGAACCTTGCAGAAATGAACCTGATTGGGGTACCAGTTCCTCCCGGATTTACAATTACCACTGAAGTTTGTACAATGTACAACGAAAAAGGGCAGAATGTTACTTTCGATTTAATTAAGCCCGAAGTTGAAGCAGCAGTTGCTTTGGTAGAAAAGCTCACTGATACTAAATTCGGAGATGATGTAAATCCATGTTTAGTTTCTGTACGTTCAGGTGCAAGAGCATCAATGCCAGGTATGATGGATACTGTTCTTAACCTGGGCATGAACGAGGTTGCCGTAGAAGCCATTTCTCAAAAATCAGGCAACTCACGTTTCGCATGGGATTCATACCGTCGTTTTGTTCAAATGTACGGTGACGTTGTTATGGAAATGAAACCGGCAAGCAAAGAGGAAATTGACCCATTTGAAGAAATTATTGAAGGACTAAAAGAAGAAAAAGGTATTACACTTGATACTGAATTCTCAACCGACGATTTAAAAGAATTGGTTAGCCGTTTTAAAGCAGCGGTTAAAAAAGTTACCGGTAAAGACTTCCCAACTGATCCATGGGAACAACTTTGGGGTGCTGTGGCAGCTGTTTTCAATAGCTGGAATAATCCACGCGCAATCCTTTACCGCCGTTTAGAACAAATTCCTGATGAATGGGGAACAGCAGTAAACGTTCAGGCTATGGTATTCGGGAACATGGGCGAAACTTCTGCAACGGGTGTTGCCTTCACTCGTGATGCAGCTACGGGCGAAGACGTATTTAATGGCGAATATCTAATTAATGCTCAAGGCGAAGATGTTGTTGCCGGGATCCGCACTCCTCAACAAATTACACTGGAAGGCTCAAGAAACTGGGCAATCCTTCAGGGAGTAAGTGAAGAAGACCGGGCTTCAAAATATCCTTCACTGGAAGAAGCGATGCCAGAACTTTACAAACAATTGAATGAAACTCAACAAAAACTTGAAGATCATTATAGCGACATGCAGGATCTTGAGTTCACAATTCAGGAAGGCAAATTGTGGTTATTGCAAACCCGTAACGGAAAACGCACCGGTGCGGCAATGGTAAAAATTGCTGTTGACATGCTTGAAGAGGGCCGTATTGATGAAAAAACTGCACTGAAACGCGTTGATGCAGCAAAACTGGATGAGTTACTTCACCCAGTATTTGATACAGCTGCAATGAAATCAGCTACAGTTTTGGCAAAAGGGTTACCTGCATCTCCAGGAGCAGCAACCGGCCAGGTAGTTTTCTTTGCCGATGAAGCATCTAAATATCCTGAATCAATTTTAATTCGTGTTGAAACTTCTCCTGAAGATTTAGAAGGTATGCACATTGCCAAAGGTATTTTAACTGCCCGTGGAGGTATGACTTCTCACGCAGCTGTTGTTGCACGTGGTATGGGTAAATGTTGTGTTTCGGGCGCAGGTTCAGTAAAAATTAATTATAAAACCCGTGTAATGACCATTGACGGAAAAGAATTCCGTGAAGGTGACTGGGTTTCATTGAATGGCTCAACCGGTGAAGTTTACGAAGGAAAAGTCGCTACAATGGATCCTGATTTAAGTGGTGACTTCGGTAAAGTTATGGATTTGGCCAATAAATTCACCCGCATGAAAGTTCGTACAAACGCAGATACTCCTAATGATGCTAAAGTTGCCCGCGAATTTGGTGCACAAGGAATTGGCCTTTGCCGTACAGAGCACATGTTTTTTGAAGGAGAAAGAATTAAAGCTATGCGCGAAATGATTCTTGCTAAAACAGAACCAGCCCGTCGTAAAGCATTAGACAAGTTATTACCCTATCAGCGTGAAGACTTCGAAGGAATTTTGGAGGCTATGGAAGGCTACGGAGTAACGATTCGTTTACTGGATCCACCATTGCATGAATTTGTTCCTCATGAAGAAGCCAATCAAAAAGAAATGGCTAACGAAATGGGAATTTCTGTCGAAGAAGTAAAAGCATTGGTTGAAGATTTGCACGAGTTTAACCCTATGTTAGGTCACCGTGGTTGCCGTTTAGGAAACACTTATCCTGAAATTACAGAGATGCAAGCTCGCGCAATTATTGAAGCTGCAGTCAATCTGAAACAGAAAGGAGTTGATGCACGGCCTGAAATTATGGTTCCTTTAATTGGAACAGTAAAAGAGCTCAAAATGCAATCAGACATAATTCACGCTACTGCGAAAAAAGTATTCGAAGAAAAGGGAGCTACCGTTGACTATATGGTTGGAACAATGATTGAAATTCCACGCGCGGCAGTAACTGCTGATAAAGTTGCAGAAGTTGCAGAATTTTTCTCATTTGGCACCAACGATCTTACTCAGATGACCTTTGGTTATTCGCGTGACGATGCCGGTAAATTTTTACCCGTATATATTGAAAAAGGCATCCTGAAAAACGATCCATTCCAAGTTCTTGACCAGGAAGGTGTTGGACAAGTTGTTCGCATGGGTGTTGAAAAAGGCCGGAGTACAAAACCTAATCTAAAAGTAGGTATTTGCGGTGAACATGGTGGCGAACCTTCATCTGTAATGTTCTGCGATAGCGTTGGGATGGACTATGTAAGTTGTTCTCCTTACCGTGTACCAATTGCACGCGTAGCTGCTGCTCAGGCAAACATCAAGTAATCATTCAAATATTATTATACCAAAAGCCGTTCGGGATACCGGACGGCTTTTCTATTTTTTAATATTTGATAATCTTTCATGTTTAAAAATGGTTACTACGTTAACCGACAGACATCTCAAACTTTTCAAAAACAGAGCTTCAGCAAAACCAACAAAATGAGCTAAAACCATGTCTTTCAACACACTACACAGAACAAAATAATACACACCTCCTATAAGCGTGTGACTTTGCGTAGAAATACGTATGCATCTTACGTAAAAATACGCATGCATTTTACGTAGAAATACGCATGCATTTTGCGTAAAAATACGCTTTTATATTACTTTTTGATTTTAGAACTTTGATGTACTTTAAAGGCTAGGGTACTAAATTAATGAGTGAACAAAAAATAAACACATTTTCCCAATCTCACATGAGTATGCTCTCTTTAACACAGTACAGCCTCGGTAAGCGTTATTTATTTTCCGAAACCTGTCCAACCTAAGAATGTCTCTTCACGGAAGTAAATAAACAGAGGCAAACGGAACAACAGCCGTCAAGGAATCCCACCGGGATTCCTTTTCTTTTTTATTAAATGGATATCAGATTATTCTTCACAGCAAATAAAACCAGACCTGCCATATTTTTTGTACCCGTTTTTTCAAACAGTTTTCGTTTGTAACCTTCTACCGTTCGGGCCGAAAGTGCCAACTCTTCTGCAATTTCTGTAGCTGTTTTTTCTTCACAAATAAGTTGTAATATATGCAACTCGCGATCTGTAATTTCGTGTTCTGGTCTGGACTTTGGTTGTTCCTTATTTACCAGGTTTCGCAGAATCATTCTGGAAATGTTTTCAGGAAAATAAAACTCCTGGACCAATACTTTTTTCAATGCAATTTCCACTTCATCGGGATCAGCATTTTTCAAAAGATAACCATTTACTCCTTCATTAATCAAATGAAGGATATATTGCTCATCATCCTCCATGGTGAGGATAATAATCTTAATTTCAGGATAGAGTTCTCTAATTTTCTTCTGTGCCTCCATGCCATCCATCTCAGGCATATTAAGATCAAGTAAAATAATTTTGGGAAGCGCTTTTAGTGAACTAAGCAGTTTTAAAAGTTCAATTCCGTTTCCAGCCTCATATATTTCGCCAACAAATTCAAAATCAGAAAGTAGGGCGAAAATTCCTTTTCTAAACAACTTGTGATCATCGGTTATTACAATGTCTATTTTTTCAACCATACCCCTACTCTATTTCGTTTCGTCATTAACAAGCTTCAGGCAAATAATTGCGATTGTCCCACTTCCAGGTTTCGATTTCATTTTAAATCTCGCTCCAACAATTTGCGACCGGCTTTCAAGGTTTTTTAGCCCCAGTCCGGTGTGCATTTTATCCTCCACATTAAATCCTCTTCCGTTATCCGTAATCGACAGTGCCAAATATTTTTCACTGAATCTGGCTTTTATAAGAATTTTATCTGCACCTGAGTGTTTTATTGCATTGTTTAAGAGTTCCTGTAAAATGCGAAATAAAGCTAACTCTTTGGAGGGCTCAAACCGAAATTGATCGCCACCTTTCCAGCATCCAATATCAAGCTGGTCCGATTTATTAACCCAGTTTACAAGCTCCTCCAACGCATAAAATAATCCTAATTTTTCGAGTGAAGGAGGTAAAAGTCCCCTCGAAATCCGTCGAACCTGTGTAATAACATCATCAAGATAATTTTTGGTTTCACCGGCAAGCTCTTTAGCCAATTGTTCATTTGATTTTCTTTCAATACGTCCTACATTGAGTTTTACAACCGACAGCATAGCGCCTACTTCGTCGTGCAAATCCTGTGCAATCCGTTTTCGTTCTTTTTCTTGAGAAGAAATAGTATTCCGAAGAATTTCCTCCTGCTGATTTGATTTAACCAGATTCAATTCCAGTTGTTTTTTTAACAACTTTTTCTGATAAACAACAAAAAAGAAGAAAATTGCACCTGCCAGCAGAATCATCCCTACTGTGCCGACAAAATATACCATTACAATTTCAGAGCCTCCTGATTCCACAACACAAAAACTATACGTTCAAAGAATAATTACCTGTCGTTATAAAAATACAAACTATTTATGAATTGTTAACCAAAGTGCTAAATTCAGATTTCCATTTGAATTTATTTTAACGGAAGATATCTCTAAACGCGTTTTGGATAAAATTTTTTGAAAATTAAAAACTACAGCAATTGAAAGATTAAAACAATCTTATTTTGATTTTTTTTTAATAACTATGAAATCTAATCTTATCCTTTCAAAGTACTCATCTCTGGCCTCCAAGCCTTCCAAAACCCTACAGCAATCAGACAATTCTCAATGACAAGAAATAATCCGTTCATATTAACAATTTGGGTTAACAATGTTCTGTTATTTTCCAACAAAGCATTAAACAGTATATTATAAAAAAAGAAGGGTGTAAGATAGAGAATAAAAGCCATATTAATCCAAACCGCCGGTTCATTAGCCAGCCTTAAAACTTTTGCTTCTGTCATTATCTTCATAAAAAACAGTATGGCAAAAAACAGTATGATTAATGAACCGATTGCCCTGACAAAATTAGGATAAACAAATAACTCCTGAATAAAAAATGGATTTATTATCGCATATGATTCAAACAAAACAAAAACCGACCAAAAAAAGATTTTATTAATGAATCCTGCCAACATTTTCCAATAGAAAAGAGAAAGCAGCAAAAATTCTATAATGATATAAAAATGCAAGGCTGGAAGGGTTGTTACTTTAAACCAAGAAATTGCTATTCTTGAAAAAATCTCCGTAAAACAAGAAAAAGAAACAAAAATAAAAATTAGCAGATATTGTGATCTTATATACCTAAACCTATATAGACCAATCAGGACTACAATCAGAGGAGGCAGAACATATTCAACAAGTTTAACAATCACAAGTTAAACATTTTAAGAATATTCTATGAATTGTAAATGCTTCTTTCGTCACACGCTGGTGGGCACGGTTGTCCAAAATCGAACACCTCGGATGAGTAGTCTTCAACCCGAGTTTCAGCAACGTTACTATATATCATCACATTCATGGTTTTGGAAACACCAAAATCAATTTCTGCGGCTTGCTTATTTTGTGAGATAAAAATTTCGTGAAGTTCAAATTTGGTCATCAGGTAAGCAGTGGGATAAATATACTGCCGTTCATCCGCCGATTCATCGTCCGGATTTAACTCACCCGATCTCCATTTGCGGTATCTTCTGATACTCTCAATTACTTCCTTTGTTTTATCTGAATAATTTTCGTTTTTCTTCCCTAATTTAAAAACAGGAGTTTCATAATCGGCATAAACATCACCACTTCCCATTAAAAATGCAGACACAGCAAAAGCGCATAATTCATATTTTTCTTCTTTTTTATCAGCTTCCAGCCCAAGATATATCCGGACCCTATTTTCACTATCCCCTGCCAGTTTTAAATAAGTTTCTTTTTCAAGAATAATTTTCGAGACGCTTAAATTAAATGTTTTTCCCTTTTCGTCTTTAAAACTTTTTCGCCAGTTTTTGGCCTGGTTAGCTGGTATTTGGTCTCTCTTAAGTTTTGAACTCATGCCCTTCTTTATTTTTGGTGATTATTAAAATGTAAAAATAATCGAATTCTTTGAAAAAAAACAATGTTCAAAATACATATCACTATATAAACAAAAAAAAATAATAGAGCTGTAATGTTACAACTCTATTACTGCAAGTTAACTTATTTTGACATCTAATCTTTACTTCAATTTAATTGAATTTTGGCGTTAATTTTTAATAATATTCATTAAGTTCTAATTCAACATTAATAGCAATATAACGTTCCGGGTAATGTATCAGGCGGAAACCGAAATCGCTAGATTCAAAGAAGAGGTTTCCAATTCTGAAATAAGGGTATCCGTTTATATATACCCTGTCATAATCACCCGGCAAATAGTCGAACGTAAACCCAAAAGGAATGTCAACCAAAACATAACCAACCCCGCGGTGATATCTAAAGAAATGCCCATCGTAACAGTAGTAGTTATGATGATTGTGAACAAAAACAACAGGCGGATAGATAAACTTCCTTACTACGTGTCCGTAGCGGTGATGATGGTAATAGTACCTGCTGTACTTGAAAGAATATGGATTGTAGCCCCAGTAATAATCCCTCCAACTGGTTACATTCCAACGGTAGTTTTCCCATCTCCTGTCCCAATGATTGTATTTGTTGTAATTGTAATTCCGGTTAAAATTGCGATCGTTGCGGTTGTAATTCATGTCCGACGGACGATCATTCCCCGACCAATAATTATTGCTCCCGCGATATTCCCGGGTTGGAGAATATCTTTTATCGCTTTCATCAATACGGGTGTACGGTCTCCTGTCTTTATTTTCATTTGGATGCGTTCCACGATTTGAATAGCTCTCACTTTCGTTACGCCGTGAATTTGTTTCAACCCGATTTTCCTTTCTTGAGGGAGCCTGTCGTACTGAAGTTTCTCTTCTTTTATCAGAATAATCTGTTGTCGCAGGTTTCTTTGAATACTGATTCGACTGATTCTTTTGTGGTTCTGTTGTTTTTCGGTACTCATTATTCGATTTGGCAGGTTTCGAATGATTCTCACTATTGGAGCTTTTGTTTTCATTTCGTTGCGAAGAAGCGTTTTTATTCCGGTTTTCGGCACTTGAAGGTGTATAACGTTTTACTTCGCGAGACCGATCTACTTTGGGTTTCTCTTTTGAAGGTTGACGGTTATCGTGGTTCTGAGTTAAATTTTTATTCTGAACCGAGCTTTTTTTACTTTTTTCTTGTGATTCACGTTTTGTTTCAATGCTTTTTTCGCTTGTTGTTCTTCGCTGCGCATTTACAGGATTGGCTATTGTTGTTACTGCAGCAAGAGTAATCATCATTGCAAGCAGTTTGATTTTAGTTGTTTTCATGATTCTTATGTTATAAATTAACAAATCTGTTTTTTATAATTTAGGCACCTTCACTTAAAAACTGATATCTGATTGAAAAATAAACAAAGCCTGTGCCAAATAATTTAAATTGATTTTATGTCGACATTAAAAGCCCTGTAAAACCTGAACTTTCCCTGCTTTTTTTTTCTGTTTTTTCTATCTATTTTTGCAGAGTTTTAACAATTACAGATGGCAAGAATACTGGCAATTGATTATGGAAAAAAAAGAATTGGAGTTGCAGTTACCGATCCGTTGCAAATTATTGCAAATCGGTTAACAACCATTTCAACTCATACCATTTGGAAATTTCTGGAAGAGTATTTTCAGAAAGAAAAGGTTGAGACAGTTGTTGTTGGCTATCCGCGGCAAATGAACAACGAAGCTTCGGAAGCTGTTAATTATATTAATCCTTTTATCCGAAAATTTCAGCAAAAATATCCGAAAATACAGCTGGAGTTGCATGATGAAAGATTTACTTCGAAGATCGCCTTTCAAACTATGATTGACGGAGGTTTAAAAAAACAAAAAAGACAGGATAAAGGTATGGTTGATGCAATTAGTGCAACCATTATCCTTCAAAGTTATCTTGAACAAAAGAAGAACGAACAGGTTAATTAACCTGACAGAATTTAATTGAATTTACAATGAAGTACCCAGTTACTGTTTACGGAGATCCGATTTTAAGGAAAAGAGCAAAGGAAATTAGCAAAGATACAGAAGGATTAGAGGAAATTATTGAGAATATGTGGGAAACCATGTATTATTCTGATGGTGTAGGACTCGCCGCACCACAGGTTGGACTGCCAATCCGATTATTTCTTGTTGATGCAAGTTCTGGAGCCGATGAAGAACCTGAATTGGCTAATTTCAAAAAGGTATTTATTAATCCTGAAATCATTGGATTACAAGGTGAAGAATGGGTATTTAACGAAGGCTGTTTAAGTTTACCCGAAATCAGGGAAGATGTTATACGCCCGGATGAGGTTCGGATTAGATACATGGACGAGAATTTTGCAGAACACGAAGAAACTTTTAAGGGATTTGCAGGTAGGGTAATCCAGCACGAATACGATCATCTGGAAGGAAAACTATTTATTGACTATTTGTCACCTCTGCGAAAACGATTATTAAAAGGGAAACTCACCAATATTGCACTTGGCAAAGTACAACCGCATTATCGTATAAAAGTTCCCGCGAAATAAATGTAACCTTCTTTTTTGTTTTTTCGTTTGGAAACAAAAATCCTTCAAACGAAAAAATTGGGAGAAACTTTTCAAAAAATACCCTTCTTACGAATTACTATTGCTTTCAGCATTGGGGTTATTCTAGCAAGTAAACTTGCCATTCCTCCAATTTATCTTTTTGCAATCATACCTATCCTCTTCACACTATTAATTATTATTCACCGAAACTACACCTTCCGATTTAACCATTTATTTGGAAGTGGAATCCAAATCTTATTTGTATTAACAGGAATAATTGTTTACCTACAATACAACAAAATGCCTCCATTAGCAAAACAAGGTACTTTTGTTGCAACTGTATTGGAAATTCCACAGGAAAAATCCAATTCCTGCAAATCACTTTTAAAAATCAGTGCAGTTATAAACGGCGATTCTGTTTCAAACACCAAAGAACAAATAATAGCTTATTTTGAAAAGGATAACAATTTGAAAACCCTGAGTCCGGGCAACGTAATTTTATTTAACCAGCCTCCTCAACAAATTAGAAATAACGGTAATCCATTTGAATTTGATTATAAAAAATATTTGGCACGAAAACGGATTTACCGCCAGGTGTATTTAACCCGTGAACACTGGAAAAAAACAAATAAAACCACACCTTCTTTAAATTCCTATGCTGAACAAATACGTGAAAAGCTACTCGCTATTTATAAAAATCAATCCATCGGCGAAACTGAGCTTGAAATACTCTCGGCCCTGACACTTGGCGACAAACGCACATTAGATCCTGAAATAAAACGCATCTTCTCATCTGCAGGAGCAATGCATGTTTTAGCTGTTTCGGGACTGCATGTTGGAATTCTATTTTGGGTAATATCACTTTTACTGGGGTTTTTAAGAAAGAATAAAAGTGGAAGAGTTTTATTTGTAATAATCTCAATTATTTTGCTTTGGTCATTTGCCTTTATTACCGGATTTTCATCTTCAGTTTTACGAGCAGCCACGATGTTTTCCATTTTTATTATTGGAGAAAATATAAACCGAAAAGCGAACATTTATAATTCGTTGGCCGCCTCAGCATTGATCCTGCTCCTCTTCAATCCAAACTGTCTCTTTGAAATTGGGTTTCAACTTTCTTACAGTGCCGTTTTCGGAATTGTTTTTCTGCAACCCCAAATTAGTGGTCTAATTAAAGTTGAAAACCGGATTTTAAAATTTTTCTGGGATTTACTTATAGTTTCAGTGGCTGCCCAAATTGCTACATTTCCCATAACAATCTACTATTTCAGTCAGTTTCCAACTTATTTTTGGCTCACCAATATTGTAATTATTCCGGCAGTTATGATTTTAATTCCAATGGGAATATTTTTGCTGGCCTTTTCAAAAATTCATTTTATTGCTCTTCTGGTCTCCTCTGTTCTGAATTTTCTCACAAAAACTACATATTACTTTCTTTCTCATATTGAACAACTTCCCAATTCCACGCTTCAGTTTTCTATCAATCAAACTCAATTTATTTTTATAATATCAATCCTGGTTTTCGTACTACTTTTCCTAAAAAACCATAGAGCTGTTTATTTAAAATTCACTTTAATTTCAGTTTTATTACTTTTCATTTTTACATCCCTGAATTTTTATCAACGCAATATCACTAACGAATTTATAGTGTACAATTCTTCAAAAAACGCTGTAATTCAACTCATACATGGCAATACGAATTATATTATTTCTAAAAATAAAATTTCTCCTGACGATTATATTATTAGGGAAATATTGAATACTAATACTAAGTTACACCTACACCCGTCGATTTATTTAACCCGAAATGACACGGTAACAAATTCGAATCTGTTCCTAAAAAATGGACTTATATTTTTCGAAGGTAAAACCATTGTCTGGGAAAGATTTTCTGAAAGTCTCAATCAAAACTTCAAACCTGATTTTTATGTTAATCCTGCCACAATAAAAGATTCAACAGAAATTCAGGCCAAAACTCAATTTATTGTAACAAACATAAAACTAAGTAAAAATTTATCAGAACATAAACTCGCAATACACCATACTTTTTTAAACGGTGCATTTCGAAAAAAGTGGTAACTTTCTATTTTAATTCAATATATATTTGAACAATTTAAAATTCATATGTATTGTATTTCGAAAGTTAATGGTTTATTTTGTCGTCGTAAATTTTAGAAGCTACAGATGAAAGTTGTAATTGCAGGTGCCGGTGAAGTCGGCACACATTTGGCACGTATGTTAACTGAAGAAAATCATGACATTGTATTGCTTGATGATTCTCCTGAAAAATTATCAAAAATAAGCAGTGAAGTCGATTTAATGACTGTAGCAGGTTCGGCTCACTCATTTAACGATTTAAAAAAAACAGAACTGTCAAAAGCAGATTTGTTTATTGCGGTTACTCCTTTTGAAGAAAGAAATGTACTTGCCTGTTCAATGGCTTCTTACTTGGGAGTTGGAAGAACAATTGCCAGAATCAATAATTCAGAATATCTGCAGGAGAATTATAGAACAAAGCTAAACAACATGGGGATAAACGAGTTAATTTATCCCGAAAGCTTGGCTGCCAAAGAAATAGTAGCCTCTGTAAAACAAACAGGAACCCGTCAATTGATTGAGTTTTCGAACGGAAAACTGCTATTAATGGGCATTAAAGTACGTGAAAATGCTGCCATCCTTAACAAAACCTTTGAAGAGCTTGCTCATGAAAATAATTCGATTTTGGTTGTTGCTATTAATCGTGACAATAAAACTATAATTCCAAAAGGTGACGATTTTGTTCAAGCGGAAGACATTGTATTTTTTGTAACCACTCGGGCCGAACAACAACAGGTTTTCGATTTAACCGGGAAAAAAATATTTGGTGTAAAAAATATTATGTTTCTTGGTGGTAGCCGGATTGCACAAAAGGCAATAGAAAAACTGGGAGACCAATATCGTATAAAAGTAATTGAAAATAACCGGGAGAGATGCGAAAAAATAGCCGACCAGTACGGTAATGTTTTGGTAATCTATGGCGATGGAAGAAACATCAACCTTTTAAAAGAAGAAGGCATTGAAAAAATGGATGCATTTGTAGCAACAACCGGTAACTCAGAAACCAACATTTTGAGCTGTCACCTCGCAAAATCAATTGGCGTCAGGAGAACCGTTGCCGAAGTCGAAAACCTGGCATTTATGGGCCTTGCCGAAAAAATGGATATCGGAAGCATTATTAATAAAAAGCTAAATGCTGCCAGTTATATTTATAGATTTACATTAAACGCAGAAATTTCAAAAGTTAAATGCTTAACGGCTTCAGATGCCGAAGTTTTTGAGTTTGTTGCCAAACAAAATGCAAAAATTACAGAAAAACCAATTAAAGACCTTGATTTTCCGGATGAGGCAAAAATTGGAGGAATTGTTCGTGGCAATACAGGATACGTTGCTCACGGGTATACTCACATTCAGGAAGGAGACAAAGTAGTTGTATTCACACTTCCGTCAGGGATAAAAAAAATAGAAAAGTTCTTCAAGTAAGAATTGTGACAATTCCATTCCATGAATCTTAAAATAATATTCAGAGTTCTCGGATTTTTACTGTTAGTAGAAGGAATTGCGATGATACTCGCCCTTCTGGTTTCATTAATTTATAATGAACACGATGTTTTGGCGTTTGTGTTTTCTGCTGCTATAAATTTAGGGGTTGGTAGCTTGTTTGTTTTTTCCACATCAAATGCCAACAAAGATATTGGTAAAAGAGAGGGGTTTATTATCGTTTCGTTGGTATGGATTGTATTTTCTTTTTTTGGATGTTTACCTTTTATTTTAAGCGGTTCTATCCCAAATTTCACCGATGCATTTTTTGAAACCATATCCGGATTTACAACAACAGGCTCATCAATATTGAACGATATTGAAGCCCTGCCTCCCGGAATATTATTTTGGAGAAGTATTATTCAGTGGCTGGGTGGAATGGGAATTATTGTTCTATCGCTGGCAATTCTCCCTGTTTTTGGAATTGGTGGAATGCAGTTATTTGTTGCGGAAGTTCCGGGGCCAACTCCTGATAAAATAAGTCCGAGAATCAGACAAACCGCAAAAACGCTCTGGATAATCTATTTGGGATTTACCGTTACCGAAACCCTTCTATTGTGGATTGGAGGAATGACCCTGTTCGATGCTGTTTGTCATTCATTCACAACCATGGCAACAGGTGGATTCTCAACAAAACAGGCAAGTATCGCTTATTGGTCATCACCATTTATTCAGTATGTAGTTACAATATTTATGTTTTTGGCCGGAACCAATTTTACGCTTTCCTATCTGGCATTGCGGGGAAATTTCAGATCAATTTTAAAAGATGAAGAATTTAAATATTATAGCATTATCACTATAGGTTTTACAATTCTTGTTTTTATCGGGCTCCTTTTAACAACTGCGTTGGGAGTTGAACAGGCGTTTCGTGATTCATTGTTTCAAGTCGTTTCAATTATAACAACAACAGGTTACGCCACTGCAGATTATTTAACCTGGGTGCCTATTCTTGCAATGCTAATCTTCTCACTTTTCTTTTTTGGAGGTTCGGCAGGATCAACAGGAGGTGGAATAAAAATAATGCGTATTGTTTTGCTTTTCAAAAATAGCTATTACGAACTTCGTCGAATGGTACACCCAAATGCCATTATTCCGGTAAAGTTTAACAAACATTCTGTCGAGCCCAGAATTATTACCAATGTACTGGCCTTTTTTATGCTTTATTTTTTAATATTCGGTTTGAGTACCGTAATATTTACACTAATTGAACCTAGCATGGAAACTGCGATGGGAGCAGTTGCCACAAGTTTGGGCAATATTGGTCCGGGATTAGGAAGTGTTGGGCCTGCTGACAATTTTGCCCATATAAAACCTATTGGTAAATGGTTCTTATCTTTTCTAATGTTACTGGGCAGGTTAGAATTATTTACTGTTCTGGTATTGTTCTCACCTTCATTCTGGAAACAATAATTTAGAAAAATCAATATTCGAGAATCCCTTTTCCTTCCCTCACAATTTTAATTTCATCTTCAGAACAGTCAACAATAGTTGAAGGTATCAATTCTCCGGGGCCACCATCAATAACTACATCAGCAATATCCTGGTATTTTTCATAAATCAATTCCGGATCGGTAGTGTATTCAAGTATCTCGTCTTCATCATGAATAGATGTAGATAAAATCGGGTTACCCAATTCAGCTACAATTTCACGAATAATATTGTTATCGGGTATTCGAATTCCAACGGTTTTCTTTTTCCCCTTAAAATATTTAGGAACATTATTACTGGCTTCCAGAATAAAGGTAAAGGGACCAGGCAAATTCTTTTTAATAAGTTTAAATATCGGGTTCGGAATCGGTTTCGTATATACTGAAAGATGACTAAAATCGCTGCAAATAAATGAAAAATTACTTTTTTCAACTTTCACGCCTTTAATTCGCGACACCTTTTCCACCGCTTTCGAATTTGTTATATCACACCCTAAACCATAAACCGTATCTGTAGGATAAATAATTAAGCCACCATCCCGCAAAACTTCAACCACTTTACGGATATCACGGGGATTCGGATTCTCATTAAATAATTTTACCAACATTAATTTTTTACTTTTGCCGTATAAAAATAGTTTTTTCGATCTGAATTCAACGTAAAAATTTGTTTTTAAATGAAAATGGAACTGATAAATACGGGGGATGGCTCACATACGATTTACCTCCCTGAAATGGATGAACAATACCATTCAGTTAATGGTGCAATAACAGAATCAATGCATGTTTACATTGAAAAAGGGTTCAGCTTTTATGAAAGTTCAAACGCGGTAGTATTCGAAATTGGATTCGGAACCGGGTTAAATTGTATGCTTACAGCCCTGGAAGCCAAAAAAAATAATAAAATTGTAACCTACTACACTATCGAAAAGTATCCTCTTGAGCACCAAATTGTTCAGCAGCTAAATTATGGAAAAATAATTTCAAAAAGGGCAGAACACATTTTTCAAACGATACATGAATGCGAGTGGGACGAAACAGTAAAAGTATCAGAAAACTTTTACTTAAGAAAAATCAAGGCTGACCTTACAACTGTGGATTTAGATTCTTTTGAAAATTTTAATATTATTTATTTCGATGCATTTGGTCCCGACAAGCAACCGGAAATGTGGATTACAGATATCTTTCAGAAAATTTATGATCAAACTTCAGACAATGGTATAATTGTAACTTACAGTGCCAAAGGCGAAGTTCGGCGTAAATTGGAAGCTTGCGGTTTTACTATGGAAAGGCTGCCTGGTCCCCCCGGAAAAAAACAAATGCTGCGGGGAATAAAACGGGTAACAAACAGTTAATTGCCAAAAAATTACATTATATTCGCACCCTTTAAATCCAGAAAAAAAAATAAAAATGGAAGGTAGAAAATTAACCGGCGAACTTGAAAGGTTTAGTTATGCATTGGGGATGAGCATTGCCGGAAATCTTATTCAATCGGGGGTTAAAACAATTAGCCCTGAGTCTTTTCTTGAAGGACTAACAGATTCATTTCAGGGAGAAATGCCTAAAATAAACCCGGCTGAAGCAAATCAAATCCTGGAAGACTTTATTAATAAGGCAAATCAAGGACAAGGCCAAAAAAATCTGGAAGAAGGATTGAAATTTTTGACACAGAATAGAAAAAACCAGGGGGTAGTTGAGCTTCCCAGCGGATTACAATATAAAGTTCTGGCAGAGGGAGATGGAAATATCCCAACGGAAACAGACCAGGTAAAATGTCATTACCACGGAACATTAATTGACGGAACCGTATTTGACAGTTCGGTTCAACGCGGACAACCTGCAGTATTTCCGGTAAACGGCGTTATAAAAGGTTGGGTGGAAGCACTTCAGTTAATGTCGGAAGGTTCAAAATGGAGACTTTTTATACCATCCAATCTTGCCTATGGTGAGCGCGGCGCCGGTGGTGCAATTGAACCTAACTCAACACTTATTTTTGATGTGGAATTGTTGGAAATTATTTAAATAACAAAAAAAATGAAAAAAGGTATTATTTATTTTTTGGCAATTGCATTTGTAGTTGCCGCAACATCTTGCCAGCAAGGTGGTACGAAAAGTGTAAAACTGGAGTCAAATATTGACTCAGTAAGTTACGCTATTGGAATTTTGGTTGGTGCAAACAACTTGCAACAATTAAAAAATGCTCCCGGTAGCGATGAACTTAATAAAGATATTATGGCTGCTGCTTTTACCACTGCATCTGCAGAAGGAGAAACAATGATGACCGAAGAAGATGCACAGTCTGTGGTACAGAATTTCTTCCAGGCTCAAGGCAAAAAAGAAGCGCAGGAAAACCTTGAAAAAGGCAATGCTTTCCTTGAAGAAAATGCAAAACGCCCGGGTATTACTACTACCGAAAGTGGATTACAATATGAAGTGCTAACTGAAGGAACCGGACCTAAGCCAACTGCAGAAGATCGGGTTCGCGTACATTATCACGGTACTTTAATCGACGGAACCGTATTCGACAGCTCGGTTGAACGCGGCGAACCAGCAGTTTTTGGTGTTGGTCAGGTTATTCCGGGTTGGACTGAAGCACTGCAATTAATGCCGGTAGGCTCGAAATGGAAAATCTATCTTCCTGCAGGCATTGCATATGGCGAACGTGGTGCAGGGCAAGACATTGGTCCTAATTCAGCTTTAATTTTCGAAGTTGAATTACTGGAAATTGTAAAATAGAAATCGTTAATATTTATTGATAAAAAACCCTTTGTAAGTTTTCTTACGAAGGGTTTCTTTTTTACTTTTAACCGAAATTCAAAAATCGATTAATAAAATTAATATTCGACAAAACCAAGTAAGTATGGCATTAAGTGTAAAAGGAAAGATTGAGCGAATTATAAAACCTGAATCGGGCGTAAGTCGTGCAGGGAAAGAATGGACAAAACAGGAATTTGTAATTGAAACAGAAGAACAATTTCCGAAGAAAGTGTGCTTTACCTTATTTGGCGACAAAACTTCATTAATCAGTTCGTTAGGAGTTGGAGAAGAAGTTGAAGTTTCTTTCAATATTGAATCGCGTGAGTACAATGGAAAGTGGTTTCATAATATTAATGCATGGAAAATAGATAAAGCTTCTGCCGAAAATCTTCCAGACCTGCCTCCCGAATTCTCAATTAGTGATATTCCGCCTGAACCGGACGACGACACAGCAAATGATTTACCCTTTTAAATTCTTTTTATAACCTTAGCCGGATATAAATAACGAAGAAACCCCGTTTACATGAAACCAGTTTTGAATTGGCTTCAAATCATTGTGTTATTCGTTTTCTCTGGTGAATACCGGATTTTCGGGTTTCGATAACCGTGGATTGTAATGATAACCATCATAATCGAATGCTTTTATATCGGAAACATCTGTGATGTTATTATCGAGAATAAAACGGGTCATTAATCCACGGGCTTTTTTCGCAAAAAATGAAATCATTTTGTACTCCCCATTGTGTAAGTCTTTAAAATCGGGAGTAACAATTTCTGCTTTCAGCTTTTTCTTATTAATGCTCTTAAAGTACTCGTTAGAAGCCAGATTAACCAGCACTTCACTACCCGATTCGGAAACTGCTTCGTTAATTTTCTTTGTGAGTTCAGGATCCCAGAACTGATATAAATTTTCCGATTTGTAATATTTCAGTTTTGTTCCCATTTCAAGTCGATAAGGCTGAATCAAGTCCAGTGGTTTTAATACACCATACAAGCCTGACAGAATTCGAAGACGGGTTTGGGCCAGTTCCAGTTTTTCTTCAGAAAGAGTTTCGGCATTCAGCCCCACATAAACATCGCCGTTAAATGCAAGAATTGCCTGTTTAGCATTTTCCTTAGTAAAAGGCATACACCACGATTGATATCGTTGAAAGTTTAATTCTCCTAAATCATTAGAAATACTCATCAGCTTTGAAAGCTGTTTTGGCGATAACTTTTTGAGCCTTCCGACAAGTTTTTCGGAGCTTTCCAACATTTCGGGCATAGTATAAACAGATGTAACCGGGTTGCTTTCAAAGTCGAGGGTTTTTGCTGGCGATATTACTATTAACATAACTTCAGTTTTTACAATTATACGATAATCAAAAGTCGGATTAATTCAAATTCTGGAATAAAATAATACACTAATCAATAAAATTAAATGTAATCAACAAAATAATCAGTAAAATTCCGACCAACGCAGCAAAGAAAAAATAATCAGCAATCATTTCATCGCGCTTTTCAATTTTTGAGTTACTGGTTCGAATGGACATGAAAGAAAAAATACATGAAACACTTAACAAAACAGCTACAATAGAAGTAAGTTCGTCAACAAAATGATTACGGGTAGCATCAGCAATATGTAACGAAGTGATTACAAAAAGACAAAATCCCAGCAAGTTAGCAGAAGCATTTAAAATGTGTTGCGATGTTTTGGTTTGCATATAATTTATATCTGAATCAATTCTGATAACAAAATTAAATGTATCAATTTCAAATTACAAAACAGAATATTTAAAACAGCAATTAAATTTAGGCAACACTAAAAAAATCCACTAAAAAATTTTGCCATTAATACTATTCTTCACCCGGAAAATGTTTATATATAACCTCCTGAATTTTAGGCAAAGTTAACGGCTTATATATATAGTCAGGTATTCCATAATTATGCATAGCATTATTTACATCATCAATATTATTGCTTGAAGTAAGCATTGCAATAGTTACATTCCCCTTCTGATTTTCATCCAGACTATTATAAGCATTAAGAAACTCCCAGCCATTCATTCCCGGCATGTTTATGTCCAACAGAACCAACCCGGGCCTTGGATACCCTGGCTTATCTTTATATCTTCCGGAACAGGTAAGATATTCCAAAGCCATTAATCCATTCAGCGTAATTTCAATCTGAACATCTATTCCGGTTTTTTCAATTAAAATAGTGTTCAGGTAATTACTAACTTCATCATCATCAACAAGTAAAATACAATCCAGTCCTTTTAACTTCTTCATTTTATATTATTCTGAGGTATAAAAAAATTAAATGTACTCCCCTTTCCCAATTCAGATTCAACCCATATTTTACCATCGTGCAGCTCAACTATTTTTCGGCAATGGGCAAGTCCTATTCCAATGCCGTCATATTCATCTCTTCCATGCAAGCGCTGAAATAACACGAATACTTTATCGAATTGATCTTTAGGAATCCCAATACCATTATCAGCAATTGCGAACTCCCAACCCTTTTTAACTTTTTGTGCAGAAATTTCTATTCTGGCTCTTCGTTCTTTACTTCTATATTTTATTGCGTTACTAATTAAATTCTGAAATAGTAACCTTATTTCCATTTCAAGCACGTATAGTTCAGGCAGCTCATGAACAATTATTTCAATTTCAGAGTTGTTTATTAACTGTTCCAAATCGCTTAAAACCTCATCTAAAATGTAATTAATGTCGATCTTTTTGAATTCAGCATTTCTTCCTAATCGGCCATAATCAAGTAACCCCTTAACAAGATCCTTCATTCTGGTTGATGATTTTGCTATGAAATGAAACTTTTTTAGAATAGATTCGTCTAGCTTATCCAAATCATATTGCAGTATTAAATCAACTAAACTGGATATTGAATTCAGAGGCTCCCTCAAATCGTGAGATGCAATGTAAGTAAATTGCTCAAGTTCCTTGTTTTTATCCTCCAGTCGTTTTGTATAAAGACTTACGGCTTCTTCATTTTTCTTACGCTCGGTTATATCAATTATAGATGCTAAAACATAATTTTTACCATCTTTTTCGAGTGGACTTAAACCAATCTCAACTGGTACTTCTATGCCATCTTTCCTAACTGCAAACAAATCACGACCTGCTCCCATCGGGCGTGATTCAGGACTCATGAGAAATTTTTCTCTTAATTCAGGATGATGTGCTTTTAATCTTTCAGGAACTAAAATTTCCATTCTTTCCCCCAGGAGCTCACTTCGGGTATATCCGAAAAGTGTTTCGGTTTGTTTGTTAATCATTATTATATGCCCCTTATAATCGACCAGAATGATTGAACTTGGAGACGATTCAACAACCATCCGAAATTGCTCACTTGCTTTCCGTCTTTCGGCAATATCTATAAATGAAACCAAAATATAATGATCATCGCTTGTAACGATGGAATTCAATCCAATTTCAACCGGAAATTCTTCCCCATTTTTCTTTAATGCAAATAATTCAAACTTTTCACCCCATTGTTGCTTTTCGCTAAGAACAAGATACTCATTCATAAAAATTGAATAATCTGATCTAAAACGAGTTGATATAAGCTTTTCAACATCTTCTCCTACTAATTCATTTTTTTTATAGGAAAAAACATGCTCCGTGAAACTGTTTAAGTAAACGATTTTCCCCAAATTGTCTACCAGCACAAGGGCAACGGGTAATGCTTCAATTATAAACTGAAAGTCAAGTTCTTTGTATTTTACGTCCAAGGTGTTTGTAAATAAATTTATGATAAAGATAAAAATGTCTTTTACTTTTTCAAAAACTACAGAGAATAATACTTAGATTATTGAAGATTTATAACCTTAAATGAATTAATAAGTACTTACACACATTTGCAAAAGGACTATGAACGCTAATTTATTTGTAATAATCAGGGATATTTCTTCTTTTCGAATCTTCCAAGGTATCTTCGGGCTTCACTAAAAAAAATTGGGAATTGGGGTTACTTTACAAAAAGAAAAAAACTTCCCCGAAACATGCTATACGAGCAATACTTCGGTGAAATTAAAATTAGAATTGAACTTCATCACTTCTGTTCAGCTTCGGGAAATAAAAAACCCGCCAAATAATGCAGGTTTTAACTATTTCATATTGCGATTTGTATAAACACGTATTTAGATTATTAGTTAATAATGAACCTATACCCTACAGAAATCCCAACGGGTACTAAACCTGTTTTAAATTCTACACCGTGGTACGATTCTAAATCGTCCATATAATCATTTACATCAGAACTCCTGATCGGTAAAAGTAAGGCAACCGACCAATATCCTTTTTTATTTTTAGGTGAACGAAGATCCATTCCTACTCCTAACGTTGGGCCATAAAAAAGTTTATTATATTCTCTTGCATTTGAAACACCAATGGCGGCATTGTATCCATACATCAATAATCCAAAGGCGGAAGCTTTTGCACTTGGTGATTTGGATATAAATCGAACCTTCACACCCGCATTGATACCTAAACCAGCAATTGCATAACCGGCACCAGCAAACAGTCCAACACTTTGGGTCGGACAATACATAAAATTTGCTCCAAATCCACCATGATCCATCCCAATCCCAAGACCCAAAGATGTTTTATCGATGGTAACAACCTGAATGGAATCAACATTTTGTGCATTTAAAAAACTTGTGATAAAAATGGCACATAATAAGGCCAGAAATCTTAGGTTTTTCATGATTAATAATTAAATAATTCCCTACTCTTTAGCTTTTCGGTTACGCTATGGTTAATCTCAGTTTTTATTGGAGCACCTAATTAAAGGGTGCCAGTTTTAGAAAGGTTAAATTTAGTCTAAACAATATTACATTCGAACTGAAAAACGAAAAAGATTTTGTTTATACCAGGTAAAACTCAAATCAACAGAATTTGGTCAATTAATCAACAAATTAAGCAAAAAACGATCACCTTGTTTATTTAATAATGTTTGTTAATATACATTCTGCAAATTCTCTTTTATTGCCATCAAAATCATGACGTTTTTCAGTGCTTTTTAACACGGAACATTTTTTTGATTTTCGTGGTTAAAATTGTAATTCTGTAACAAATTAAAACGCAAAAAAATGACAGCACTTACTTCAAAAGATTACATGGCCAAAGAAGACAAATTTGGCGCACATAATTATCATCCGCTACCTGTTGTATTGGCAAGAGGCGAAGGTGTTTTTGTATGGGATGTTGAAGGAAATAAATATTTCGATTTTCTCGCCGCTTATTCTGCAGTGAATCAGGGGCACTGCCATCCTAAAATAACCAGGGCACTTATCGAACAAACTCAGGTTCTGGCATTAACATCGCGAGCTTTTTACAACAATGTTTTAGGTGAATGGGAAGAATACATGACCAAATTGTTTGGTTACGATAAAATGCTTCCGATGAACTCGGGTGCCGAAGCCGATGAAACTGCTCTGAAATTGATACGGAAATGGGCATATAAAGTAAAGGGGATTCCCGCCAACGATGCAAAAATTATTGTATGCGACGGTAATTTTCATGGAAGAACGATAACAATCATTTCAATGTCATCGGATCCGGATGCTTATAATCATTACGGCCCATACACTCCGGGATTTATTAATATTCCTTATAACGATTTGGAACGGTTGGAAAAAGAATTAAAAAATCCGAATGTTGCAGGATTTCTTGTTGAACCTATTCAGGCCGAAGCAGGTGTTTATGTTCCGGAAGACGGCTATCTAAGAAAAGCTGCTGCTCTCTGTAAAAAACACAATGTACTTTTTGTGGCCGACGAAGTTCAGACCGGATTGGCAAGAACAGGAAAAATGCTGGCTTGCGATCATGAAGAAGTCCGACCGGATATTCTGATTCTGGGAAAAGCTGTTTCAGGTGGTTTGTATCCCGTATCATGCGTTTTGGCTGACGACGAAATCATGCTAACCATAAAACCCGGTGAACATGGCAGCACCTATGGTGGAAACCCGGTCGCAGGGAAAGTTGCGATGGCTGCCATCGATGTTATTCTGGAAGAAAATCTTGTGGAAAACTCAAATCGGCTGGGCGAAATATTCAGAAAAGAAATGAAAGCAATCAATTCAGAAATGATTGAAATCGTTCGTGGAAAAGGATTATTAAATGCTGTTGTAATAAAACCGACCAACGGGAAAACCGCCTGGGACGTTTGCCTTCACCTCAAAGAAAATGGGTTGATTGCCAAGCCAACGCATGAACATATTATTCGCTTTACACCGCCACTGGTAATTACTGAAGCCCAGTTAATGGAAGCTATCGGAATTATTAAAAAGACATTTAACGAAATAGGAATCTAGTCAAAAAAAAGAAGAGCTGTTCATTTTTATTTGAACAGCTCTTTTTATTAATTCGTTAGTACCAACCGCGGTTGTCCTATTACTCTCTCTCGCTTCACTTCATAGTCGCGGGTATAGGAAATAACAGAAACTCCTTTATTCATATATCCACCACTTTCCGATATTTTTTCGAAATGGTAATTGCCCTGAACCAGGTTTGCATGAATATACGGTAAACACCCTTGAAAATCTTTTCCGTAATAATATAACGCATTCAGGAAAAAATAGGCGGCATCAAATCCCTGTATGCTGAAACTATTGGGTTCAGTTCTGAAATTACCTCTAAACTTTTTTATGAATTGAATAGTTGCCGGATCATCATAATCGGTCCAGAAAGGATAAATATATTTCAGTTTCAGATTATGAAATTGAGCAATATCGATACTGGGATATCGCTGCTGATAATTATTCGTTCCTATTAATGTAACGGAATAATCGTTTGTGAGATTATTAATATTCGAAATAGCAACACTTAATTCACCTTCGTCAGAAGTAGGAATAAGCACAACGTTTTCCTTATCCTCCATCATAATTCGGCGTAATCCAGCAGTTCCTTCATTTTTGAAATTATAAACTGTAAACCGGGCGCCTTCCCCCCTGTTCATATACCCCGAATTATACAACTTTTCCCGAATAAGATTTACCAACTCTCCTTCTGGAGTACGCTCAAAATCCGAAGTTTTAACAACAATAAAATTGCTGTTATAATATTCGTCGGCCACCATTTCTGCTGTTTTCTTTAAAATATACCCCCTGCTTGGATTTAGTTGAAAAAAAGATGAATTATTGCTAGTAATATCCGAGCGGGAGGCAAATGGTGAAACCATAGGAATATGATTGTTTTGAGCAAAACGGCCTACTTCCTCCTGAAGGTTTTGGTACACCGGTCCAATAATCAAATCAGCATTCTGAATATCGCCAGAATAAATAATTTTTCGAACCGAATCAACATTATTTTGCGTATCAAAAACATGTAAATATATATTCATTCCTGCCTTTTGCATTGAATCTACCGCTACCAGCACCCCTTCGTAAAACTGGAGAAAGTTCTCGCTATTTCCATAAAACTGTTTAAACAATTCTTTGGGTTCTTCTTGTTCTATTAATGTGTCAGCAAGCATTTCATCACTCAATACATTCAGTGTGTCGGGCATCATAACTTGCCTGTTAAGCGTATCATTAGCCTCCAGGAAAAGAGGAAGGAAAAGAGCGACATTGTATGTTGGGCTATCAAAAATTCCAGGAGTTTTTGGCATACATGTTTCCGGTACTTCAACGGCAACATCCACTTTATAAAATGATTTGGGAATTTCAGTTGCACTCTCCTGGGTTTCAGCAATAGTCTCCGTATTTGTAGTTTGGGGTTCAACCTGCTTTTTTGGAATTAAAATCATTTCTCCTTCAACGGGGTTCCGGTTCGTCAGTAAAGGATTGTATTCCTTTATTTCAGGAATAGAAACATTGTATTTTTGTGCCAAACCATATAAAGTTTCACCCTTTTGCACAAAATGTTCTGTAAAAGCATCTTCATTAATTGCGGTTACCTTTGTTGTTTGAGATTTTTCCAAAGGAATTTTAATAACTGCGCCAGCCGGAAAACCATCTTTTAAAAACGGGTTTAACGAAATTAACTCCTCCCCTGAAACATTAAATTTATGCGCTACTCCCCACAAGGTTTCCCCCGATTCAATAACATGTTCAAAATAATTCCCGTTAAATGTTTTATCCGACCCATTATCTTTAACAATAACTTCGCTTTGTTTTACCGGCAAATAAATTTTTGATCCTGTTTTTAAATTTTTGGCTTCAGGGTTAAGAAACAAAATTTCACTTTCAGCCACCTGGTATTTCTTTGCAATTGAATAAAGAGTTTCTCCTGCAACAACAACATGTTCGGTTAATTCAGAAGTAGAATTTTCAACCGGAGGAACATCATCAATTTTTTGAACAGTCTCTTCTTTTTGTGATTCTTGCTCCCAAACAGGAATTCTTATCTCCGTTCCTTTTCGAAACCGCCTTATTTCAGGATTATAAGCATAAATTTCCTCTACCGTAATTCCATACTTTTTCGCAATAAAGTAAGGTGTTTCATTCCTCGATTCGATAACATGAGAAATATAACGGGTAGGATCTCCTTTTTGAGAGACAGGAATATTCAACGGATCGACCTCTTCACTAAAAGGTATTTTTAAAATTTGTCCAATATCCAATCCCTGTTCAATATCCGGATTTTCTTCAATTAATTTGGAACGATCAATTTTAAAATCGCGCGAAATTGAAAAAATAGTTTCGCCTGTACGAACCTGGTGAAGAACATATTTTACACCATGAATTACAACAATTTCGTTTTCTTTTAATTGCTGGGCACCCGAGGTAAAAGAAAAAGCGGTAAGCAAAATAAAAATTACCGATATTTGGAATACCTTCATTTATAACATCAATTTTAAAAATTTGCTCAAAAATAACAATAAAAGACCACTCCTTGTTTTTTAACGATTTTATTTGAGTTTAATTTTACTTTTATGAAGAACAAAATCTTTCATTTTTTTAGTTCTTGTTAACAACGGCACGTTTTTCATAAACAATGGAATTACTTTTATAATGTAATTTTTACATTTGCCATTGAAACAGAATTCATTTCCAAAAATTAAATTTTCATGCAGGAAAAAATATTGATTCTTGATTTTGGTTCGCAATATACGCAACTGATTGGCAGAAAGATACGTGAGTTAAATGTGTATTGCGAAATTCATCCTTACAATCATTTCCCTGAAATCGATGAAACGGTTAAAGGAGTTGTGCTTTCAGGAAGTCCTTATTCGGTGCGGGATACCGATGCTCCAATACCAGATCTATCAAAAATAAAGGGGAAAATCCCGATGCTCGGCGTTTGTTACGGTGCACAATATATGGCCCATTTTTATGGAGGCGAAGTAGCACCTTCAAATACAAGAGAATACGGACGTGCAAATCTTGGATTTATTGAGCAAAACTGTACGTTATTCAACCATATTAACTTACATACCCAGGTTTGGATGTCGCATGGCGATACCATTGTTCGTTTACCAAAAAATTATAAAGTAATTGCATCTACCGAGGATGTTAATTATGCTGCGTTTAAAGTTGACGACGAGCAAAGCTGGGGAATTCAGTTTCATCCTGAAGTTTACCATACAACGGAAGGTAAGCAGCTACTCGAAAATTTTGTTGTTGAAATTTGCAATTGCCAACAAAACTGGACACCTGATTCTTTTATCGAATCAACCGTTGCAGAACTCCAACAGAAACTTGGAAATGATAAAGTTGTGCTTGGGTTATCAGGGGGAGTTGATTCCTCTGTTGCCGCAGTGTTATTAAACAAAGCCATTGGTAAAAACCTCACCTGTATCTTTGTTGATAACGGATTGCTTCGTAAAAATGAATTCGAAGACGTTTTGTTTTCGTATAAAGACATGGGACTGAATGTGATTGGAGTTGACGCAAAACAAAAATTCTGGGACGATTTGCAGGGGATTACAGATCCGGAACAAAAAAGAAAATCGATAGGCCGCAATTTTATTGAAGTTTTTGATGCCGAAGCACATAAAATACAGGATGTAAAATGGCTTGCACAAGGAACCATTTATCCCGATGTAATTGAATCGATTTCAGTAAACGGACCATCAGCTACAATAAAATCCCATCATAATGTGGGCGGACTTCCCGAAAAGATGAACCTTAAAGTAGTAGAACCGTTAAGGCTCCTATTTAAAGACGAGGTTCGCCGGGTTGGAAATGCACTGAACATAAAAAAAGAACTTATCGGGCGTCATCCGTTTCCTGGCCCCGGGTTAGGAATCAGAGTTCTGGGAGAGGTCACTCCCGAAAAAATAGCAATGTTGCAGGAAGCAGATTCTATTTTTATTAAAGGCCTTAAAAGTTGGGGGCTCTATGACAAAGTATGGCAGGCTGCTGTAATTTTGCTGCCCGTTCAATCGGTTGGAGTAATGGGAGATGAACGCACTTATGAATTTACCGCTGCACTACGTGCGGTAACTTCTACCGATGGAATGACTGCCGATTGGGTTCACCTGCCTTATGATTTTCTGGCAAAAATGTCGAACGAAATTATTAATAAAGTGCGCGGAATCAATCGTGTTGTTTACGACATCAGTTCCAAGCCGCCTTCAACAATAGAATGGGAGTAGTTGTTACAAAATTAATCTCAACATTTTATAGAGTAATATAATTAAAGTTGGGGCGTTATTTTTAAATTGAAAAACATTCAGTTATGGATAAATCAAGGTTAGCAAAAATTATAGGCAAGGGAATTGTTTTCCTGGTTTCTCTGTTTATTATTGCCCCAACATCGATAGTTTTTGCACAGGGAGATGTTCAACAGGATCAACTGAAATTCGGAAGATTACTGCGGCTACTCGATGGTTATTATGTTGATTCAGTAAATGTTGATGAATTAACAGAAAAAGCTATTATACATGTATTGAGCGAACTTGATCCGCATTCGGTTTATATTTCGAAAGAAGAAGTTGAAAAAATGAACGAACCTTTAAAAGGTAATTTTGAAGGAATCGGAATTTCATTTAACATACTGAAAGATACATTGCTTGTGCTTTCAACAATTCCCGATGGACCATCAGAAAAAGTAGGAGTTCGTGCAGGTGACCGGATTGTTGAAGTTGACGAAAAAAATATTGCTGGAATTGGACTAAAAAATTCCGATGTTTATGACTTGCTTCGTGGTGATAGAGGAACAAAAGTTGAGATAAAAGTTCTTCGCAGAAATGTTACCGATTTCCTTGATTTTAATATCATTCGCGACAAAATACCGATTAACAGCCTTGATGCTTCGTACATGTTGGATGAAAGCACGGGCTACATTAAACTCAATAAATTCTCGGCAACCACAACCGACGAGTTCACTGATGCCATAAAAGAACTGGGGAAGGACAACCTAAAAAACCTTGTCCTTGACCTTCGCGGAAATGGTGGCGGCTATTTAAAAACAGCTATAGAAATTGCAGATCAGTTCTTAAAAAACAACGAGCTAATTGTTTACACCAGTGGTTTACATGAATCGAAAAGAGAATACTCAGCATCAATAAACGGCGAGTTTGAAAAAGGAAATCTTGTTGTATTGGTTGATGAGAATTCAGCTTCTGCAAGTGAAATTGTTTCGGGAGCTGTTCAGGACTGGGATCGGGGAATTATTATTGGACGGCGTTCTTTTGGAAAAGGGTTGGTGCAAAAACCTTACTTTTTAACAGATGGTTCAATGGTCCGCCTGACTACAGCCCACTATTACACACCAAGTGGAAGATGTATTCAGAAACCATATAACGAAGGTATTTCTGATTATCGAAAAGATTTTCAAAACAGGCTTGAACATGGTGAACTTTACACGGCTGACAGCATTGTTTTTGCTGATTCGCTAAAATATAAAACACTCCTAAACGGGCGAGATGTTTTTGGAGGTGGTGGAATTATGCCCGATATTTTTGTTCCGATGGATACTTCATCTCATTACAGATATATTAATCGTTTGAGAAGAAACAGTGTAATCTATAATTTTACACTTGATTATATGGACAATCATCGCGAAGAAATAAAAAAGAAGTATCCAAACTTCGAAAAATTTGAAAAGGAATATGAAATATCCGATGATTTGATTGCCGATGTTGTTGCGAATGGAGAAAAGGAAGGCATTGAAAAAGATGAAGAAAGTTTGTCGTTTACCAAAGATGATATGAAAACAGAAATGAAAGCTATTATTGCCCGTGATTTATATTCGCGAAATGCCTTCTATAAAATATATTATAGAAACGACGAAGCAATATTGGAAGCTTTAAAAGTTATAAAAAATCAAAAAGAGTATAACAACCTTTTAGTCTCGAATGTAGAATAATCTTATGATTGATATTTTATTAGAATGGCTTTCAGCAAATATGATTGAGTTGCTGGGAGCCATTCTTGGTTTAATTTATATTTTTCTTTCCATACGCCAAAGTATTTTAACCTGGCCTACGGGTCTATTGACTTCCGTTTTCTATATAATAATTTTTTATCAGTCCGGATTTTATGCCGACATGGGTTTACAGGTCTATTACGTTATTATAAGCATTTATGGCTGGTATTATTGGATAAAAGGAGAAAAGCCCTCCAGCAGGCTAAAAATACCGGTAAGAAGTGCAAATATTAGACTCTGGATAAAAATTTTAATTATTACTGTAATCCTATTTTTCATCATTCTTTTTATTCTTCTGAATTTCACGAATTCTACTGTTCCGTATATGGATTCAATGACAACTGCGTTAAGTATTACGGCAACTTGGATGTTGGCAAGAAAATACATTGAGCATTGGCTAATATGGATATTCGTCGATTTATTTTCATCCGGTTTATATATTTATAAGAACTTGTGGCCAACTGTAATTTTATTCCTTGTTTATTCAGTTATGGCATGGCTTGGCTACAGAGAATGGCAAAAAGATTTAAAGACTCAACATTGAAAAAGAATTCAAAAATTATTGTAATAACCGGTGCTGAATCAACGGGAAAGAGTACGCTAACAAAGAACCTGGGCACTCATTTTCATGCTCCTTTTATTCCTGAAATAGCCAGGGAGTATATTGAAAAGCTAAATCGCAGGTACAATTATGAAGATGTAGAAACTATTGCAAAAATTCAGGTTGATGAGTTATGTAAATTCAGAAAAGAAGAATCTTCATACATTTTCTTAGATACATGGTTAATAGTAACAAAAATCTGGTTTGATGTTGTTTTTAAAAAAGAACCTTCCTGGCTCAATGAAGAAATAAAAAATACGAAAGTTGATTTATTTTTAGTTTGTGATACAGATATTCCGTGGATTGCCGATCCCGTTCGTGAAAATGGTGGAGAAAGAAGAATCTGGTTGCATAAAGAATATATGAAAACAATAAAAGAATTCGATTTCCCTTATGAAATTATATCAGGTCAAAACGAAGAAAGAATTAAAAATGCCATAATGGCTATTGACATGCTAAAATAAAATCAACAACTACGGCTTTTAACTGTTTTTTATCTTGAAGTTATTTTATACTACTAAATTTGCACAATACACGGAAAACATGACAATATCTGATTTCGACAATAATTTTAAAGAAACAATTACCAAACTAAGTAATCCCGATTCATACCGGGTAGTTTGTCACCAGCATAAATTAGGCGAACCTCTGCCATCAATTACAAAACTGAAAAGAATTATCGACTTGGTGCGGGAAATTCTTTTCCCCGGGTATTTCGGAAACACTTCATTGAGAGTGAATACAACCCAGCATTATATGGGTGTTTATGTTGATGAACTTTATGAACTTCTAAGTGGAGAAATCTTAGCCGGAATGTGCTTTGAATGTGAGGATGAAAAAGTTGACAAAGTTGAGAAACATCAACAAAAGGCTAACGAGGCTGCAATGACTTTCATTACCTTTCTACCGGAAATTCGGAGGCAACTCGTCACTGATGTTGAAGCTACTTTTTTAAATGACCCTGCAGCAAGAAACCATGGCGAAGTAATTTTTTGTTATCCGGCAATACGGGCAATTACAAATTACAGGGTGGCCCACAAACTTTTGAACCTGGAGGTTCCGTTAATTCCACGTTTTATTTCAGAAATGGCGCATAGCGAAACCGGTATCGATATTCATCCAAAAGCACAGATTGGAGAGCAATTCACCATTGACCACGGAACCGGAGTCGTAATAGGTTCTACATCCATAATTGGAAAGAATGTGAAAATATACCAGGGCGTTACCCTGGGTGCAAAAAGCTTCCCGCTGGATGAAAATGGAAATCCGATAAAAGGCATACCAAGGCATCCGATTGTTGAAGATGACGTTGTAATATACGCCGGAGCAACAATTCTCGGCCGTGTTACAATTGGCAAAGGTTCGGTAATTGGCGGTAATGTGTGGATTACAACCGACCTCCCACCCTACTCTAAAATAGTTCAAAAAAGAGCCAAAGAATCAACTTTTTCTGATGGCGCAGGTATTTAATTTTAAACATTCATATTTTGAAAGATTTTAAACTAACCGCGAAAACCTTTTCAGGCCTCGAGTCTGTTCTTGCTGATGAATTAAGAAAAATCGGTGCAAAAAACATTAAGTTAGGACAAAGAGCTGTTTTTTACGAAGGTAATTTAGAAATGATTTACAAATCAAATTACCTTTTGAGAACAGCTTTGAGAATATTAAAAGAAATCGAGTTTTTTCAATTCCGAAATGTTGAACAATTCTATTTACGCTGCAAAAGCGTTAACTGGGCTAATTATTTCGATATTAATCAGAATTTTGTAATCAACAGCACAGTTGTTAATTCAAATGATTTTAGAAACTCGATGTTTGCATCATTAAAGGTTAAAGATGCAATTGCCGATTATTTTCGGGATAATTTTGGCAAACGTCCAAATGTTGATGTTGAAAATCCGGATATTATCATCAATGTTCATATTCATAAAGATCATTGTACACTTTCTCTTGACAGCTCAGGTGAGTCTCTGCATAAAAGAGGTTATAGGGTAAAACAAGGTGAAGCACCTCTAAGTGAAGTTCTGGCTGCCGGAATGATACTGTTATCAGGGTGGACAGGACAAAGTGATTTTTTGGATCCAATGTGTGGTTCAGGAACACTACCCATTGAAGCAGCGATGATAGCTCAAAATATGCCGGCAGGAAAATTCAGAAAAAATTATGCTTTTGAAAACTGGCCAGATTTCGACCAGATATTATTTGATGAAGTCAAACGATCAACTACAAAAAAGGAATTCAACCATAAAATATTTGCTTCAGATATTTCTGGAAGCAATTTGCTAAATGCTCAGACTAATGCAAGAAGAGCGCTGGTTTTTAATAAAATTCAATTTCAAAAATCAGATTTTAGGGATCTAAAAATTACGATTGCAAATGCAACTATTATAATTAATCCGCCATACGGAGAACGTCTGAAAGAAGAAAATTTAAATGATTTATACGAAATGATTGGCACGTCACTTAAACATAACTTTACGAACAATAATGCGTGGATTTTAACCTCATCATTAAACCACCTGAAATTCATTGGGTTAAAGCCAACTAACAAATATGAATTATTCAACGGAGCTCTAAAATGCCGCTACAATAATTACAAACTATTTTCTGGAAAACGTAAAGATGTAATAAACAACTACCAAGAATAAAATCCTATTATCTTCCCTTTAAAAACTCTCTTCTCGGCAAATTATTAACAAGATATAATTAAGATTTATTCTTCTTCGAAATCGTAGACGTCTCTTGGTCTTGAAATAGGTTTTGTTGGCTCAGTACCACCACGAACGATAAGCATTTCGTTTTCACTTAATAATTCAAAACCTGCTACATTATTATTTTCTCTTGATTTGTTGAAGCCAAATAAATTTTTCATGATAAATAAATTAATTCGTAAAACTTAATAAACACACATTCACTATTATATTCTTAAATAGTAAAAAAGGTAACCCCCTCAATTGGAAAAAAAATTAAATTCATTTAATTTGGCATTCTTAAAAAGAATATAAATGTCAAAACACTGCAACACTATACTACTCATTATCATAATGTTAATCCCAAATCAGATTTTTTGTCAAAATCCTACTTTTTTTTCAGATAGTATTAAGGCCAGAGAATTAAATATTAGTGCAAATATTTTAGGAAGACAGGGTATGCATACTCAAGCTTTGGATACTTTTATGGCTTCTCTTGAGCTTAGAGAAAAATTATATGGAAAAGATAGCTATCAATTAGCTCCAACTTATTTAGGATTAGGTATTACTTATCGTGCTATGGGTCAACTGGATCAATCACTTAAATACTACGAAAAAGCGGAAAAAACATATTTGAATAGAGAATTTATAAATAACGCACAAGTTGCAGTTTTGTATATTAACATCGGTAATATTTATAGGGAGAAGTTAGACTATCAAAAGGCATTACAGTATTTTGAACAATCCATAATCTTTTTTAATAAAGATCAAGAACCATCTCTCGCAGACATTGCCGGTGTTAACTATAACATTGCAGAAATATATTATGTTACAAATGATTTAGTAAAAGCCTCAAAAATAATTAATGATAATATTAATAATGCTAATTGGTGGGATCAAATATACTATTATGAGCTACGCTCTTTCATTAACCAACTGGAAGGGAATTTACACGAAGCAAGTAATAATTATCTAAAAGCCATTGACTTGACTATTTCAGGATATGGAGACGAGAGCCTAAATGTGGCCTTGGAATATTTAAATTACGCAAACTTTCTAATTACAAACAATCAATTTGATGAAGCAGAGAAAATACTTGAAAATGCGTATGTAATCATAAAAAAGACACAGCCTGAATTTGGGGAGATATTGTCCAACTATTATATCTTTAAAGGAGATCTTGCCTTAAATCAAACAATTGAATCAAAGGAAGTTGAGGCATTTAAAAGACAAAAAAGAAATAATATTGCTGAATCGATTATTTTTTACAAAAAAGCACTTACTGCTTTACGATTTCCCAAGGAATATTCCTCTCAAACACTTCACACTAACGAGAAACCATTGTCATTAATGGGATGCATTAGGATTCTAAAAAGATTGGGAGACAATTATTTGGAACTATCTGAAATTACAAATGAAAAAGAAAAAATTATTTCAGATTCTTTGTCAAAAGCAATTGAATCCTATCAAGTCGTAGGCTCACTTATTCAACAGGCAAGAAAAGAAATTTCAAGCGATGAAAGCAAGATACAACTAACATCTTTGGAGTACACAACATTCACTAAATTAATACATTCTGCTTTTAATGCCTATGCTGTTACAAACGATAATCAGTATATGGAAATCGCTTTTCAAAGTGCCGAGAAAATTAAAGGAAGTGCACTTTTTGATAAAATATCAGACCAATTTGCATTGGAAAATAGCTTAGTACCAGACAGTTTACTAGAACAAGAAAAGAAACTTAATAGTGCCATATCTATCTTTAATGGAAAACTATATGAAGAAAATAGTAAGCCTGAACCCGATAGTGTACTAATTGCCGAATACAACAATCAAATATTTAATGCTACAGAAGAAAGAGAAAGATTGAACAGGACACTCGAAAACGATTACAGTGATTACTACAATTTAAAGTACTCCTATTCAATGCTTTCAATCAATGATATTCAAAATAATTTATCAGGTGATGAAGTACTACTGGAATACGTTTTTAATGAAACTGACTCATTAACAGAATTATATTCATTTGTAATTTCCAATAAGGAGGCAATGCTAAAGAAAAAAATAATCAAGCCTGATTTTATGAACTCTCTCGAGAATATGTTTGGCTTCATTTCAAATACAGAATTTATGTTCACAAAGAATGAAGATTCAAAAAGATTCTGCACATCATCATACCACCTTTATAATGAACTCATTGAACCAATCAAGGATATTGTAAAGAACAAAAATCTTATAATTATTCCCGATGGAAAACTTAGTTATATTCCGTTTGATGCTTTGATTTCTTCTTTACCAGATACAACTCGCATGATAGAATTTAATAAGCTGAATTATCTCATCCGTGATATTTGTATTAATTATTCAATTTCGTCAAACCTTCTCTACAAAAAAGCTAAAATTCATGATAAACCAAGCATTAAAGCGCTTGCTTTTGCCCCGGAATATAAAGAAAATGAAGAAATTACAGTTGCAAACAAATCACTAAAACTCATACAGTTACCGGGAGTAAAAGAAGAAGTAAAGCAAATTTCAGATATTGTTAAAACAAAACTATTTATTGATGAAGAAGCAACAGAAAATAATTTTAGGGAAAATGCAGAAAACTGTGATATTTTGCACTTAGCAATGCATGCATTTATAAATGATTCTGTGCCTGCATTATCAAGCATGGCTTTTACATTAACAAATTCATCCGATTCAAAACAAGATGGGATATTAAATACAGCTGATATCTATAACTTAAAACTGAATGCCAGGCTCACTGTACTAAGTGCCTGTAATACAGGAATAGGAACACTCCTTAAAGGGGAAGGAATTATGAGTTTGGCCAGAGGGTTTCTTTATGCCGGTTGCCCATCAATTGTTATGTCATTATGGGAAGTGGAGGATGCCAGTGGAACAGAAATCATGAGTTTATTCTATAAAAATCTAAAAAAGGGCAAGAAAAAAGATGAAGCTTTACGCGCCGCAAAACTTGAGTATTTAAAATCAGCTAACTCAAGAAGGGCCCACCCTCATTATTGGCTCGGTTTTGTAAATATAGGTGACAATACACCTCTTTTTATGAGTTATGACTATTATTTCTTCATTATCCTGATTCTGGCTCTCTTAGGTATTGGAATTGATCAACTTATTAGAATAAAAAAAGCCCGCAAGAAACGGGCTTTATAAATATATTTTAAACTAAGTCAATTCGTAAATATATGAATGTGTGTGCGTAAATCGAATTAATTTATTCTTTATTTTGAATGTATGAATGTGTGTGTATTAATCGAATTAGTCTATCTTTTATTTTGAATGTATGAATGTCGTGTATATTAATCGAACTAATTTATTTTTACTTATGAATGTGTTGAATGTGTGCCATTAATAAGTTTTACAAATAATTTATTTATTTCATCGAATACTTTAACCTTCGTATGATTGCTTTTGCTTCATTCTCATAATGGCCTTTTCTCTCAATAACAGCAAGTAACTGTTGTTTAGCTTCAACTTTATTACCTAACTTCACATAACATAAACTTCGATACCATTCTGCTTCTTCTATGTATAAGTTATCTCCGTTCTTAATTATCATAGTATATTTTGGTATAGCTTCCGAATATCTTCCAAGATTCTGTAAGCTGGCGCCTTCATAAAATTGAAATACAGGGCTATTAGCCAGGTTTTCTGGCAAAATATTCCCCATACTAACTACATCATTGTATTCACCCTTTACATATGATAAATTTGCTTTCTGTAAGTAATCTATCTCTTCTGTAGCGGTACGTTCAGGTGCCCATTCCGGAGATTCATAAAAACTGCTATATATTCGATCTGATGACTCAAAACTATTTCCTAATAATCCAACAAGTCCTATTAAAACTATTATTATGGCAACGCTATTTCTCCAGAAACGTACATACTCAACTTTCGTTTCAGGAATAAGCATTTTAACTTTCTTAACTTCTGCCTTTTCTTTCGCTAAGGTTAATTCATTTCTTAAGTCAGAAATATCTGTTTCTCCTAAAAGTTCATTTATCTGCTGACGCAATTTAACTTCAGCTCTTAAATCACTATTATCTTGCAACTCTGCACGAAACTCACTCAGTTCATCTCCTTCCAGTACCCCATCAATAAAATCTTCTATATTCCTTTCGCTTACATTCCAGGAAGTCTCAGCCTGCATAATATTCGACATTTGGTTTCTTAATTCCATAACATCGTATTCAGTTACTGCACTTTCAAGGCTTTTATGTAATTGAACTTCTTCTTGCAAAGAACTATTTTGCAAAAAATCTTTTTCGAACGCAACTAATTCGTCACCAGATAATTCTCCATTAATAAAATCATCAATCTCCTCTACTGTAAACTGAGGCTCTACGGATCTTGCCACCTGCTTCAATGTTTGTCTAAGATTCAAAACATCTTTCTCAAGTATGGCCTCTCCAATTCCTTCAAATTCCATTTCCAAATCCAGGTCATTCCAATCTTCTTCCTGACCTTCTAAATATGATTTCTTTTGCTGATCTTTATAGAAATGATGAATGTTCTCATTCGATGTTACCTCGTGGTGATATGCATGGACTTTGGGTAACGAATCGAAGAAATTAATAAGTTCCTCAGAAGTAAAAACTTCATTTATTTCCTGAATATCTGAAAGTTCATCAAAAAGTTCGAACGAACTTTCACTAACCTTGTTTTGGTGATCGTTTTGAGCAACTTTTTCAAGTCTTCCTCTGAGGGTTAAAACATCCTTTTCAAATATTGCTTCGTTAATTTCTTTATGAAGCTCGAATTCTTTTCTGAGCTCCGGGTTTTGTGCTAGCTCAGCTTCGAATTCACTTTTAAGTTTTTCACTTAACTGATCAAGAAAATAGTTCTCGATCATTTCAAAAAATTCTGTATTATGTATCATCTTCAAGTATTTTTTTAAATTCAGCGTCCTGTTTAATTCTACTAATCAGTAATTCTTTACATTTATATTTTCTCTTTTTTGCGTATTTTTCACTTTTATACCCCATTACTTTTGCAATTTCTCTTAAAGGAACCTTTTCAAAAAATAGCTGCAAAAGCTTTTGGCAATCTGTACTTAACGTGCTGAAATGTTTTTGATATAAACCATATCTTTCGTTCTTTTCGATTATTTCGTTCAGGTTATCATCATATAAATCTTCCTGAAATGGTAATGAATCGTTTAACTTCTCTTTTTCAACTCGTTTTTTTTCTAATTGCTTAAGCCACAATAGCCTACAAACAGAAAATAAATAATTTTTAAAAGAACTTTTCTCGAAAATTAAGTCGTTTTCCTTAATCTTACGATAAATTATGATAATCGCTTCCTGAAAAATATCACTGGCATCATCTTCACTTCCTTGGTTTTTCTTGATAAAATAATTTATGTTATAGTAGTACTGCTTATATATGTACTGTAAAATTAAATTATCATGTCTTAATATTCCTTTCAGGATTTGTTCATCACTGTATCCAATCATGTCCTATAGTATTATTCGATTATCTCAAAAAAGGTAACCCTCTGTTTAGAATTATTCTTTAAAAATTTTATAAAACGTCTTAAAAAATTTCAAATTGTAGCTTACTGACAACTAATTACGCGTAAATATAAAAAGTAAAATTCGTAAAAAGAAAAAAAGCAAAAATAAATGATTTTGGGATATGCTCATTGGGATTAAAAACAAAAAGGACGGGCTCAACAACCCATCCTTTTCTCATTAAACTAACTAACCTAACTAAACCTAAACTTATGAAAATAAACGTAGCTCAAAGATAATTGAGGGAAATGGCTCCTGCAACTTCTTTTTGTTAAATCATGTTAAAGGTAAAACAAAATTAACATTAAAATTACTGCTGAATAAAGGTGTAATCTATTGTTCCTTTTTGCTCTGAGGGAGCATTAGTATCAGCATTGAAAACAGTACGTAAGGCAGCAGCTTTTGCATATAAATAAATGTTCTCATCACGAATCTTTTTTTCAATCCGTGGTGTTGCCTTAATTACAACTCCCTGTTGGTTAACAATGATATCAACAACTACTTTCCCACCCGACTGAGCTAAATACACAGGTATTGGCAAACTCAAATGATATCTGTTCTCCAAATAATATACAACATTGCTTTCTCCGCTATAATTCTTGTTTTTAATTGAATCAGGATTCATACCTTCGGTAGTTTCTACCGGCATTTTTATATCATTTAAATCTGTAATTTCTTTCGATAATTGATTATTAACATCTTTTACCAACTTTTGGGCAGCTTCTACTTCTTTTAAATAATCGTCATTAAAAAATTCGTTAGCCGATTTTGTGGTATTCTGCGTTGCTAATCTGTTGGAGGCAATATTGGTAATTCGTTCGGTTGACGTAGATGATTTTATTTGATTGTCCTGACTGGAAGTCTCTTTTTCTTCAACAACTTCTTCCGGCTCCGGCAAGTTATCAGAAAATTCAACTATTATTTCCTTTTCTTTCAAATTCCCCTTCATATCAATCCCGGCGAGTAAAAATGATAAAACGAGTAAGATGTGAAATACTAAAGTTCCTATAACTCCGTAAATATTTCTTCGATATATTTTATATAATCTGCTCACGCGGTAAAAATATAAAATTAAGTCCTAATTAATGTTTAGCCCTGGTTTTCGTTTTTCACTCATTCATATCTAATACATATTAATATTTTACCTTTAACGTATTTTAACAAACACTTTATTTATTCTCTACTTCCAAAATCAATAAAATTCAACATATTTATTTCAAAAAGTAAAATCCGAATCCCACTGAGCGTAGGTTTTATTAACCAATGAAGAGTTTTTATAAAATATTATTTTTCACCATTATAATTTTAACTTTTGTTGGAGTTAGCACAACCTTTGCGCAAGAAACAGTAACAGACACCATAGCTCTTGAGAAAACGATTTCAAAAAAGCAGGAACATTTTTATGACAGTCTTAAATACAAGGCAAATCAGCGAAAATTAACGCGAATAATGTATGATTTTCTTATATCATCGCCACCATCGTATGTAGATAAAAAAGTGATTACTGCTGATTATTACAGTCATTTGGAGGGGAAAATAATCTCGGAGATCCACATTAAGCCTTTAGATGTTTTTGGGCCAACATTTGAAGACACTGCAAGAACAGCTTCCAGTTGGTTAGAAAAAACGGCGAATGCAATTCATACAAAATCAAATTTAAAATCAATTCAAAAATTATTACTCTTTAAAGTTGGTGATACAGTTGATTCAGAACTCATTTATGAAAATGAACGTTTAATTCGTTCTCTTCCTTATATCAAGGAGATTCGCTTTATTCTTGAACAAGATTCGATTTACGAAGGTCTTGTAAATGTTACAGTATTAACAAAAGATAGGTTTTCATTTGGGGCTACCGGTGAAGTTGATGGCATTAAATCAGCTGCACTGGGGGTATATAATCAAAACATGTTTGGTATCGGGCATGAAATCTCGCTTAGTTTTTTAGGACATGTAAATAAACAACCCTACCTCGGACTTGAAACCTATTACAAAATCAAAAACATTAAAGGGAAATTTATAGATATGACTTTAGGCTATCTGAACGCCTACAAAAGCGAAGGATTTCAATTCGATTTTAATAAACCATTTATAACTCCTTCTGTGAAATGGGGATATGGCGCTACAGCTCTAAGGATGTACCGTACCAATCAGATATTCGACGAAAACCCGATTATTACGGAACTTCCACTTAATCTATTTTATTATGAAGGTTGGGGAGGAAGAAGTTTTCAAATAAAAAAAGAACAACCAGAAAATGCACAAATTGTCATATCCGGAGCTATCAATTCAGTTCGATTCTTTGAGCGTCCTCAGCCCGACTTTGAAAATCATCAGTATTTTGCCAATAACACATTTCTGCTGGGCGGGATAACTTTTACCCAACGGCGTTTTGTGAAGGATCAATTAATTTACAGTTACGGGATTACAGAAGATATTCCCGAAGGTTTTAAAAACGAAATTGTTTATGGATATGATATTAATGAATTTGGGAACAGACATTATTTTCATTTACTATTATCGAATGGAAATTTATTAATTAACCAAAAAGGATATCTCTATATGGAAGGCAACATTGGGGGCTATTTTAACCGATTAGGGTATCAACAGGGGCAAATTAATGCCAAGGTAAATTTTATTTCTAGACAATTTAATGCAGGAAGAAAACGCTTCAGGCTTTTTACCAAAGTAGATTACACAGTAGGATTAAAACGATATGATATAGAAGTACTGAATTTACAGCATAGCATCCGCGGATTTTCAAGTCGAGAGGCTGTAGGGAAACAACGTCTGACATTGAATTTAGAGCATGTATTATTTTTAAGAAAAGAGCTGTATAATTTTAACATCGCACTTTTTAGTTTTGCCGACATTGGTGTAATAGGAACAAACAAAAAATTTATTTTAGCTCAAAATTACTATTCAGGGATTGGCCTTGGACTGCGTTTACATAATGAAAACCTGGTTTTTAAAACCTTTCAGTTGCGTTTGGCCTTTTATCCCTTCCATCCGGGAGATATGGATTTTGTCGGTTTTGTTTTAGACGAGCAATCAAAAGGAAGATTCTACAGTTTTGAACCCATGAAACCCGAACCAATAATTTTCAATTAGCTCTTAACATCCTTCTAAATAAACAGAGCATGTTTAAATAAATAGTTCTTTTAATGCATTAAAATAATCTTCATCCCACCCTTCTGAAATATTCTCAAAAGCTTCATCAGGAATATTAGTATGATGTAATTCAACGCTTGTGCCTTTTTTGTGTGGATGCAATTTTATGGTTACAATTGAGTCTTCCTTTTCATCTCCAAAAAACCACTGTTGAACAATCTTTTCATTCTCGACAAATTCTATATTAATGCCCGAAATACTTCCATTCCAAAGGGAAAATTGAGAACCCGGTTCCAATTCCATTTCAACAGGTTCGCCTGTCCATATTTCAAGCATATTTTTGTTGGTTAATGCATTATATACATCTTGGGGGTCTGCATTTAATGTATAATACCTTTTTATTTCCTTCATTTTTCAAATTTATCCAAATTTAAATGAAATAAAGTTTGGAAATTCGAAGAAACCCAAAATTCCATACTACATGTAATAAATTAACGTCAAAATGAAAATGAAATTAAAAACACTTGCTATCGAATTCGTTTCGACTTCATTACTTTATGGTTGATCTTATAAGTAAAACCGATACTAAAGAATTCCTTCATTTGCAGTTTTGCCTTTTCTCCAATCTGAACATCATTGGCATCATAAATCGGAAACAAAACATCATCATCGTAAATAAAATGTACCAGAAACCGCATATTGATATAATTGTTTAACTGGAAATCGATTTGGTTTTCCCAGTTGATATCGTATTTGCTAAATGGCTCTTTATAATTGATAAACATTTTATATTTCGTGGCATAAGAGATATCGTCAGTAAGCTTTGTATTCCAGCTAATATCGGTGTTTAAACCCGGTTCCCAAAAACTTTTTTTATCCGATGCAATACTAAATTTAGTTTGATCGATTAACGAGGTATCTCTCACATAAACATTTTTAATGGTGAGTGGGGAAAGCAACATTGAAAATTCTTTGGAGGGTTTGTACTCCATCCCGAATTTGAAAAAAGTTCTAGCCGGGGCCATAAATGCAGAAATTGGTTTATCTCCACTCTTTTTAGGATAAGTGTATCCTCTAAAAAACTGAGTTTCATAGTTTAATTCAGCACTGTAAAACCATTTTTTATAAGCACTTACACTATATCTGGAAGTTAACTCAAACTTGTCGTCATTTTTTTGCACTCCTTCTCCTTCTCCTCCCTGCTGAATCCAGCCATTTCTTATTTCTGCTGAATTTACCCATTTAACCAAACCATCGGACCGTGAATAATTCGCAAACCCCTTTAAAACCACCAGCGACGAAATTGCACTCTGTCCTCCTTTTTTCCAGTTTTCAAGATAAATCTGCGAAAATCCAACATGCCCTTCACCTCCAATAACCCAAGGCGTTTGTATGTCATAACTTTTCCCAAGTTTCGTTAATGAGGAAATATTCTTCTCGAGCGATTTAAAATCAAAATCTTTAGTTTCTTTCGGTTTATATCTCGAGAAAGTAACACCATCGTCAATAAGCATGTAAATCGATCGTTTATCGATGCTTTTTACCATCACACTTAACGAATCCTGCTGGATGTTTTTTAACCATACACGCGCAAAACGCTCATTCCCATTTTTCAATAAAATATCTGATGATTTGCCGGTAAGATTTACAATTGAAATCTGAGTTGAATCAATAAAATTAGCATAATCCGTCAATGTTTTAAGTACAACCAAAATTGAATCATTCACCGATTTTACTACATCCTCATTATAAGCTCTCAAAACATTGTAGTTATTGACTTTTACTGAATCATTTAGTCGCATAATTCTATAATTCAGTTCTTCATTAAATTTCTGCTTTATGTAGGCACTATTAACCGAATCGATATAAGCTGAAGTAATTGAATCATTATATACTATCCGTTTTTGCTCAATGTAGGCATTTCGGGCACTGTCAATCCGAATAAGCTGTTTAAATTTTTCAGGAGAATTTAATATCGAATCCGGAATAACTTCGGGAATATTCAACCTTTTCGGCATAACATAAATAGAATCTTTAAATAGCTTCATTCCCTTTCCCTCGGGAATCTTCTTCACTTTTCTATCTGCATCAGCAGTCAACGATTCCGGAACTTTTATTTTATCACGCTGAAAATCTTTTTGAAGTTGAATGCCTATCTTCTCGATACTTTTTTGTTTCTCATTCATCGGATAATAACCCGGAACCTTTAAACTGTCTGAAACATTCTCAGGTAATCGAAAAACATATGTTGTACTGTCTTCCAATGTATTATTCAAATGCGCAACAACACTGTCAACAGGTTCATCTTCAATAAAATTAATCAGTCCCTTAACATCAGCAGCAACTGACGGACTGGTTACATACCATTGATTTTCTTTATAGAAATAACGCTTTAAAATTTCCAGACTTTTTCTCAGTGTTTCATTTTCCGAATCATTATGATTTTGAGAAAATACAAAGATGGGGTAAAACACAATTAAGAAAAGGAGTAAAACTGATCTTACTTTTCCGAATTTCATGCTTAATGTTTTTATAGCTTTTTGTTCAAAACGCAAATTTAATATTTATGTTATTTTCGACTGAAAATATTTGACTTTACAAAGAAATTTAACGATTGTAAAATGTTAAATGGAGCTTACCATTTAGAATAAGGATTTTTTGACAACCATGAATTATAATAGCGATAATCAAAACTAACTTCAATATCAATCCAATCAGGTAAGTCAATTTCCTGTTCTTCTGTTTCAAGTTCAACCTCGGCAATTATTAACCCGCTATTTTCTCCTTTAAAAACATCAATTTCCCAGGTTAATCCACCAATCGATTCAACATATCTGTCTTTTTCAACTACCGAATCTAAACACATCTCTAACAAAATTTCTGCTTCCTTCTTTGGAATCTCATATTCCAACTCAGTGCGGCTAATTCCTGTTCGGACACCTTTAATCGTTAAAAATGCCTTTTCGTCTGCAGTTCTTACCCGTACTACACTTTTCTGGGTTACAGATAAATATCCCTGCTTAATTGATTTTCCTTTGCTTTTTGGGTTCCACAGCTCCTTTTCTATAAGAAACTTCCGTTCTATCTCCTGCATTATACTTTAATTGAGTGAGTAAAACACTTCACAAATTATGCCAAATTTAATTATTAAATTAACAGCCAAATATAAATCGAAAAAACTTGCAAGGATGATTTCACGAGACGAAGCCATTGATATTTTAAAAGAGAATATAACAGCAGAAAATATGCTTAAACACTGTTATGCATCGGAAGCTGTTTTGCGGGCAATTGCAAAAAAATTAGGTAAAAATGAAGATGAATGGGGAATTGCCGGACTACTTCATGATGTTGACGTGGAGATTACGAAAGCAGATCCGCATGTTCACGGACCTTACGCTGAAAAAATATTAAAAGGCAAAATTACGGATGAAATGCTCGACGCAATTGCAATGCACAATGAAATGGCAACCGGGAAAGACCGCTTTAGTGAATTTCAACATGCATTGGCTGCCGGTGAAACAATTACAGGATTAATCACCGCAACAACGTTAGTTTATCCCGATAAAAAAATTGCAAGCGTGAAAGCCAAATCAATAATCAAAAGAATGAATCAAAAAGCTTTTGCGGCCTCCGTAAAAAGAGAAAATATTCTTGAATGTGAAAAAATAGGAATTCCGCTAAGTGAATTTGCAGAACTTTCTCTTCAGGCTATGCAGGAAATCGGCGCCCAATTGAGCCTGTAACCAAAACTACCTTTCCAACAATAATAAAAAAAAGAATCAATCAAATCAGCAAAATAACATGAGTCTTAAATTTTTGTTTTTCCCCGTTTTACTTATAAGCGTCATTTTTCACTCAATTTCTAATGCAGAACAAACACAGAAAATCACACTCGAAAACAGTCTTTTTTCGAAAACATTTTCTTATGAGTCTGAAAAACCGGATAAAATTGAGGTACTTCTATTTTCAAAATCAGACAACAAAAAGCTGACATCAGAATCTCCCGTTCCGTATTTTGAATTTGTAATCAATAACAAAACGGTTACAGCAAATGATCCGGTTTGGGTGTTCAGTCAAAAAACCTCAAGACAAATGCAAAATGGGGGCACCGAATACCAGCTGGTTTTTGAAGGGCAGAAAAGTCCGGTTAAAGAAATGCAGGTTGTTATTTATCAGCAAATCTTCCCGAATTCAACATTGATGCGCGAAAAACTAGTGCTTCAAACTCAAAATAATTCTTTTGAGTTAAATAAATCCGAAGGGAAACTTCATTTCAAATTTCCGGTTTATTCTGTTTTAAATACGGAAAACACAAATGTCGATTTGACCGAAATTAGGATTGCTACCTGGGAAAAAGAACCGATAACTTTTGGCGATCAGAAGAAACAAAATCACATGTTTTATCCTGACATCATCAACTACGAAATAACAAATAATCGGCCCCAAGTAAAAGGTCCGATTTCTATTGTTTCTAATCATGAAATTAGCTGGATCACAGCATATGAACATGCCTCGCAGGATAACCTGAATGGTCTTTTAGACAGACAATTACAGGGCACTGGCAATTTAATAAACGATGCCATGCAGGGAACAAAGGGTATTTTTAATTTCCCTATTTCCGAGGATGATTTTAAATTTATTGGTATCTCCGCCGAAAAAGAAAATGCTCAAACTAATATTTCAGTGGATATTTTAAGAGGAGGTTATCTTGACGGAGAAAAGATTGACCAGAAAAATCCCTACTCTACAGTATGGACTGCAACCGGATTTTATGGCGACGAAAATCTGGAAACGGGGAAAACGATAATACGAAATTATTTATTTAACCAGATTTGCGAAAAACCTGCATCCCGTATTCCTGATTACTATTATAATACATGGGGAATGCAGCGTCAGGATAAAAACAAACCACTCCGAGGAATTTTAACCTACGACAGAATTTTCGAAGAAATAGAGTATGCGGCAGAAATGGGTGTCGATATATTTGTATTGGATGATGGTTGGGAGAATGCTATGGGAGAATGGTTCCACAACAAAGAACGATTTCCGGAAGGACTGGCTCCAATAAAAAAACGCCTCGATGAGAAAGGAATTAAAATGGGACTTTGGTATTCTCCTATGGGAATTGACTCTGCCTCGCAGCGATATAAACAACATCCAGAATGGATAATTAAAGACTCGGAAGGCAAACCAATCAAGGCACAATGGGATCACCCAGCATTTGATTTTGTCAGTGGCTTTTTTGACGTTTTTATTAACGACTGCAAAGCGATGATTGACGAAGGTTGCCGGTTTATGAAATGGGATGCGATTAATACATTTTACAGCAGTCTTCCGAATCTACAACATGGTTCTGACAAATATCCGGAAAGTGAACTCAGGGCAAGATATGAATATCTGCTCCCGATTTATGTTGTTCGTGCAATGGAAATCTTAACCGATTACGAACCCGAACTGGTAATTGAAATTGATTTAACAGAAGCTCGACGGGTTATGGTAGGTTTAGCTCCTCTGAGCCAGGGAAAACTATTCTGGATGAATAACGGAGCAAGCTGGTATAACGACTATTCAACCTACAGAACCAAATCGATGCGAACTATTGCCAATGAATTTCAGGGAATTATTCCGCTGGAACTTTTCACTTACGCTAATTATCCACAAAACGAAGCAGGTGCAATGAAATATAATGTATATAACTCAGTTTTGGCAGGACATGGATTTTGGGGAAATTTACAGTTAACATCGACAGAGGACAGAAAATGGATTAACCAACAAGTTCAGGTTTCGAAAAGTCTTTTACCATATTTGGTCGATGTAAAACCTGAAGTATCAGGGAAAGTTGGTGACTCCCCCGAAGTTTATACCATTGTAAATTCAGAAAAAGCTGCAGGAAAAGTCATCGCATTCTCAGAAAAACCGGTTCAACAAAATCACTTTGTTAAATTGGATACAGAAAATCTTTTGGGTGTAATCAACAATTCGTTCAATGTAGAATCCGGTGGAATTCAAATACCCTTGAAATTTGATGAAAGCGAATCCTCTGTCGCTGCTTTTATTCTTCCAAATAAAAATATTCACAAAGGAATCACGGTAACCTCATCAACTGCTCCTATCTCGAATCTGGAGTGGAGAGATGATAAAATTCTGGTATATATTTCAGAACAAGGAACACAAAATATTCGCTGGCCCAAAAAATATGGGAAACCAGCTGTAAAATGTACCCGGAGATTTAAATCAGATATAACTGAGTTAAACGGAAACTATATGATTAATATTACTTTATACGAAAACAACTCTGAAGTAGCAATAAGAAATGATTAGCTTTTCTTTCAATATTCATAACCAAAAATGAACTTTAAGTATAATTTTCTTACAAAAAACTGAATATTACTTTTAATTTGTTTTGGTTTTAGAATTGTTTTTTTACATTTGCTTCCATATTTAGAAAAAATGAAATTATTATCTACAATTGTTCTGGTCCTAGTCGTTGTCATTCTTGAGTTTTCAGGGAGAGGCTAGACTATTATTGTAGGTTAAAAATATTTACAAGCCTTTCCTTAAAACAGGAAAGGCTTTTTTAATGATAAAAATTAAATAAAAGAGTTGGAAGTATGCAAATACCATTAAGAAGCAATACCACAACACAGGGCCGCAGAATGGCAGGTGCACGAAGTTTATGGCGTGCAAACGGAATGAAAGAAGAACATTTCGGGAAACCGGTTATTGCCATTGTAAATTCGTTTACACAGTTTGTTCCCGGTCATGCACATCTGCATGACATTGGGCAGTACATAAAAGGATTAATAGAAAAGCAGGGATTTTTTGCTGCTGAGTTTAACACCATTGCCATTGATGACGGAATTGCCATGGGGCACGACGGAATGTTGTATTCCCTGCCTTCTCGCGATGTAATTGCCGACAGTGTTGAATACATGTGCAACGGCCACAAAGTAGATGCAATGGTTTGTATCTCCAACTGCGACAAAATTACGCCCGGAATGTTGATGGGTGCCATGCGCTTAAATATTCCTGCAATTTTTGTTTCAGGCGGGCCAATGGAAGCAGGCGAAGTTGATAACAAATATTATGATTTGGTGGATGCAATGGTGATGGCGGCTGATAAATCGATTTCGGACCAGCAGCTTGCAGTTATCGAACAAAATGCCTGCCCTACTTGTGGATCTTGTTCCGGAATGTTTACAGCAAACTCCATGAACTGTCTTGCAGAAGCAATTGGAATGGCCCTCCCCGGAAATGGGACGATTGTTGCAACTCACGCCAACCGAAAAAAATTATTCGAAGAGGCAGTTGATAAAATCATCGCTGCAACAAAAGCATATTATTTTGAAGGTAACGATTCCTTTTTACCAAGAAATATTGCAACACGTCAGTCATTTTTAAATGCGATGAAACTCGACATTGCCATGGGTGGTTCAACCAATACGGTTTTGCATCTTTTGGCAATTGCACATGAAGCCGGAGTTGATTTTACAATGGAAGATATTGATAAACTGTCAAGAGAAACTCCCAATCTTTGCAAAGTAGCGCCAAGTTCGCACTATCATATTCAGGATGTAAACCGTGCAGGAGGAATTCTTTCCATTTTGGGAGAACTCGACAGAGCGGAATTAATAGATACTTCAGTTAACCGCATGGATGGCAAAACGCTAAAAGAAGCGCTTGCCGATTATGATGTTATGCGGGAAACTGTTTCGGAAGATGCCTTAAGAAGGTTCAAATCGGCACCCGGGGGAGGCAGAAACCTTGTTCTCGGTTCACAGGACAGTTATTATAAAGAATTGGACCTCGACCGTAAGAAAGGTTGCATCCGCGATTATGAACATGCTTACAACAAAGATGGCGGGCTAGCGGTTCTTTATGGAAATATCGCCGAAAAAGGTTGCATTGTTAAAACCGCAGGTGTTGATCCTTCTATTTTTAAATTCAGAGGAACGGCAAAAGTTTTCGATTCGCAAGATGACGCTGTAAACGGGATTCTGGGAGACACCGTTCAAAAAGGAGATGTAATTGTGATTCGTTACGAAGGGCCAAAAGGAGGACCGGGAATGCAGGAAATGCTCTACCCTACTTCATACCTGAAATCGATGCAGTTGGATAAATATTGTGCATTAATTACTGATGGACGTTTTTCAGGTGGAACATCGGGTTTATCCATCGGGCATGTTTCACCGGAAGCAGCCGGAGGCGGTGCAATTGCGCTTATTCAAAATAATGACATTATTGAAATTGATATTACACAACGTTCTATTAATCTGATGATTTCCAACGAAGAACTTTCCAGGAGAAGAATGGAAGAAGAAGCCAAAGGAAAGGATGCATTTACACCAACCGAAAGAAACAGGTATGTCTCAAGAGCATTGAAAGCTTATGCGAGCTTTGTTTCTTCGGCCGATAGAGGTGCAATCCGATTAATTGACTAATAAATAAAAGAGAATATAATTTTTAAATACAACACCCGACAAACGGGTTCGAAGCTAAAGCAAAATTTAAAACTATGACTACACAAAAAGTTACCGGTTCTCAGGCAGTAATCCTTTCGTTACTGGAAGAGGGAGTTGATACCATTTTTGGGTACCCGGGAGGCGCAATTATGCCAATTTATGATGCATTGTACGATCACGACAAAAATGTAAAACACATTTTAACCCGTCATGAACAGGGAGCTGTCCATGCAGCCGAAGGTTATGCAAGGGTCACAGGGAAAGCAGGTATCTGTTTTGCAACATCGGGTCCTGGTGCTACCAACCTTATTACCGGTATTGCCGATGCAATGATCGACTCAACACCATTGGTCTGCATCACAGGCCAGGTCGCATCCCCGTTACTAGGAACCGATGCTTTTCAGGAATCAGATGTTATTAGCATCTCAATGCCTGTAACAAAATGGAATTATCAGATTACTCACCCCGAAGAAATTCCGGAAGTAATTGCACAAGCTTTTTACATTGCGCAATCAGGGCGTCCAGGACCTGTACTTATTGATATTACAAAAGATGCTCAAGTTAGCGAACTTGATTTTGAATATAAAAAATGTACGAAAATCAGGAGTTATGTTCCTGAAATGCCCGTAGATCCGTTTAAGATTAAAGAGGCCGCAGAAATTATCGACAATGCCAAACGCCCGATGATTTTATTCGGACAAGGAGTTTTAATTGGCAATGCCGAAGAAGAACTAAAAGCCTTTGTTGAAAAAACAGGAATTCCTGCCGCATGGACTTTGCTTGGCCTTTCTGCATTACCCTCCGATCATCCGTTAAATGTTGGAATGTTGGGAATGCACGGAAATTACGGGCCAAATTTGCTAACCAACGAAGCAGACGTGATTATTGCGGTTGGTATGCGTTTCGACGACCGTGTGACAGGAAAAGTAAGTGTTTATGCACCGGAAGCAAAAATCATTCATCTTGAAATCGATCCGGCTGAAATTGATAAAATAAAGAAAGCAACGGTTCCGGTTCTGGGGAACTCCAAGAAATCGTTGAAAATGCTTACCGATAATGTAAAAGAAAACAGCCACACAGAATGGTTAAATCGTTTCCATGAATGCTACGAAATTGAAAATCAAAAAATTATTCACAATGAATTATTCCCTGAAAAACCAGGGTTAACCATGGGTGAAGTAATTCGCATAACCGGCGATAAAACCAATCATGAAGCAATTTTAGTTTCCGATGTTGGTCAGCATCAAATGATTGCTTCACGCTATTTCAAATTTCGAAAATCGAAAAGCAATGTTACTTCGGGTGGTTTAGGAACTATGGGATTTGCACTTCCTGCAAGTATGGGTGCACAATTAGGGCAGCCAGACCGTACTGTTATTGCTGTAATTGGCGACGGAGGTTTTCAAATGACCATACAGGAATTAGGAACTATTGCACAAAACAAACTTCCTGTAAAAATTATTGTGCTGAATAATCATTTTCTTGGAATGGTGCGCCAGTGGCAACAGTTATTCTTTGAAAAGAGATACTCTTTTACAGAACTTCAAAACCCTGACTTTATCACCATTGCCAAAGGCTTTGGCATTACAGGACATCGTGTTGATGTTCGTGAAGGCCTTGAAGATGGAATCCAGAAAATGATTGATCATCCCGGTCCTTACTTGCTTGAAGTAACTATCGAAAAAGAGGACAACGTATTTCCAATGGTACCAACCGGCGCTTCTGTATCTGATGTAATGCTGGAACCATAGAAGTTTGTAAGTTCGAAGTTAAAAGAGATCAAATTAGAAAGTAAAAAAGTAATAGAATGAAACAAGAATATATAATCACCATTTTTTCGGAAAACCATATTGGGTTATTAACCCGAATTACCATTGTTTTTACCCGCAGAAAAGTTAATATTGAAAGTTTAACGGTTTCCGAATCGGCATTACCAGGGGTATTTAAGTTCACCATCGTAATTAAGTCGTCGAAAGAACAAACACAAAAAATTGTTAGTCAGATTGAAAAACAAATCGACGTATTAAAGGCATTCTATCACACCAACGACGAGATGGTTTACCAGGAAATAGCACTTTACAAAGTACCAATAGAAGCTTTGTATGAAAGCGATTCAGTTGAAAAAATGGTAAGAAATGCAGGTGCACGTATTCTTGAAATAACACGAGAATATGTGGTTATCGAAAAAACCGGGCATAAAGAAGAAACGCAGGCTTTGTTTGAGGAACTTAATAAATTCAGAGTATTACAATTCATTCGCTCCGGACGAGTCGCAATCACACGCGAACCATTTGAACGTCTATCTGAGTTTTTAAAAGAAAGAGATGCGTTCCTCAATGCACTAGATTAGTACTTTAAAAGAAATTATTCCTAATAATATACCTGTCTGGTTCTACCGGGCAGGTTTTTTTATGTTATTTTCAAAATTCCATAAAATATGAAAACACTTAAAATCCATCCACTTAAAATTAACTTTGAAATTGCCGTTTCTCCAGTATTAAAACTTCCCCGGTTTGTTTATCTTTTTGTCATTGAAGGAACTAATATTCATTTTATTGATACTGGAGTTGCCTCAGCAATAATCCAAATTGAAAATTTTTTGAAAACAATAAATCAAAATATTACTTCTGTAAAGAACATATTCTTAACTCACTCCCACCCCGATCATATTGGAACGGCAAAACTTATTCAGCAAAAATCACACTGCTCAGTTTATGCTCCGAAAGATGAAATAGAATGGATTATAAACCCAGAACTTCAATTTCAGCAACGGCCTGTTCCTGGATTTAATAATTTAGTTTCCGGCCCGGTTACCGTTAATCATATTTTAAATAATGGACAGATAATTCAGCTGGAAAAAAATATCTCAGTAAAAATAATTTCAACACCGGGGCACTCTGCCGGCTCTACATCGTTTTACTTTAAAGAACAAAATGTTCTTTTCTGTGGCGATTCTATTTTATTACCTGGCGAGTTGCCAATCTTTGAAAACATAAAAGATTACCTGAATTCATTAGACAAAATCAAAGTTTTAAATCCACATGTACTTTATTCTTCATGGGATGAACCCAGGTACGAAAATGAAATTACGGAAATTATTGACAAAAGTAGAGCATACATTTTAGGGATTCAAAAGGCTGCAATAAAAGTTTCTAAGAATTTTGAAGAAACAAATTCTATTGAATTTTGCAAAGCAGTACTATCTGAATTAGGACAAAATGAATTATTGGCAAACCCGCTATTGATAAAAAGTTTTCGCGCATGTTTATGAGCCCAAATTCTAAAATATGACACCTGAAATAAAAACTAAGGCCCTGCCAAACGGCAAGGCCCTTTTTTGAATAATAATCTATATAAAATTGTCTGCTATATAATCGATTTCATCGCGCTCATAGCCTCACGCAATTCTGCACCAACAATTTCAACATCATGGTAACGGATTTCATCATTAATTTCAATCAATTCACGGTTATCGATGTGTCCGTCTTTTCCATCATTGAAATTCTTTCCAATTACATTTACATCGATCTTTTTCATAAAATCACCTAAAAGTGGTTTACATGCATGATCGAATAAATAACAACCATACTCCGCGGTATCGGAAATGGTGCGATTCATTTCATACAACTTTTTCCGCGCAATGGTATTGGCAATTAACGGAACTTCGTGCAACGATTCGTAGTAAGCTGATTCCGGTTTAATTCCACTTTCTGTCATTACTTCAAATGCCAGTTCAACACCTGCTTTTACAAAAGCAACCATTAAAGTTCCGTTATCAAAATATTCCTGTTCTTTGATTTCCATATCGCTGGCAGGAGTTTTTTCAAATGCTGTTTCACCGGTAGCAGCACGCCATGTCAACAGATTTTTGTCATCATTATTCCAGTCTTCCATCATGGTTGAAGAGAACGAACCTGACATAATATCGTCCATATGCTTTTCAAACAGCGGACGCATAATTTCCTTTAACTCGACAGCAAGTTTAAAAGCTTCGATTTTTGCCGGATTCGACAACCGATCCATCATGTGAGTGATACCACCCAATTTTAAAGCTTCTGTAATGGTTTCCCAACCGTACTGCACTAACTTTGAAGCATAACCTGCATCAATTCCTTTTTCAATCATTTTATCGAATGAAAGGATTGAACCGGTTTGCAACAATCCACAAAGAATAGTTTGCTCACCCATTAAATCTGATTTTACTTCAGCAATAAACGAAGAAAGTAAAACCCCTGCTTTATGTCCACCAGTTCCGGCTGCATAAGCTTTTGCAATTTCCAAACCGTCGCCATTCGGATCATTTTCGCGATGTACAGCGATTAATGTTGGAACACCAAAACCGCGCAAATATTCAGCACGAACTTCAGACCCCGGAGATTTTGGGGCAACCATAATAACTGTAATATCATCTCGCACCTGCATTCCTTCTTCTACAATGTTAAACCCGTGAGAATAAGCTAAACATGCTCCTTTTTTCATCAAAGGAACTACTTTGCTAACCACCGGAGTATGCTGTTTATCGGGTGTAAGATTCAAAACCAGGTCGGCATCAGGAATCAATTCTTCAAAAGTTCCTACTTTAAAATTATTACTTGTTGCATTCTGATAAGAAGCCCGCTTTTGATCGATCGCTTCCTGACGCAATGCATAAGAAACATCCAACCCGCTATCGCGCAGGTTTAATCCCTGGTGTAAACCTTGTGCGCCACAACCTAATACAACAATTTTTTTGCCTGCCAATTTGCTAACTCCGTCAGCAAATTCAGTTTCTTCCATAAAATCACACTTCCCTAACTGTTCCAACTGAAGACGTAACGGAAGTGAATTAAAATAATTTGCCATTTTATAATTTTTAATGATTAAATACTTTTTTGTTTCTTATTACAAAGCAATGAATTTTAATTTATTCTTCGATGCAAAAATACAGGAATTTTAGGTAATTTTCATGGATTAATCAAACAACCAACGCAACAACAGCACAACAAAGCCACTTAAAACCAAACTATTAAAAACATTTCAACACTGTAATTTTTCAATATAACTACAATGACTTCGCACGATATTGTAATGGGGAGAGTCCTGTTTCCCGCTTAAAGAATTTGGCAAAATACGACTGATCCGGGAAATTTAAACGAAGTGCAATTTCGGTAACACTCTGATTGGTGTGTACCAACAATCGCTTTATTTCGAGCACCTGTTTCGATTTTATTATTTGAGTTGAAGTTTTTCCTGTGAGTTGCATTACCGTTTGCGTAAGATGATTGGGAGTGATGGCAAGTCTGTCGGCATACTCAGCAACAGAAAGATTCAACTGATAATTTTCTTCCACTAATTGGTAAAACCGTTTTACCACAATGTGCCCTTTCCCTTTTGCCGGGCCAATTTCTTCCGATTTGTATTGTGATGAACAGAAATTTAATATCAAATCCAGAATGGATCGTAATAATTCTACTGAAAATTTTTCATTCCCTGTAATTTCTGAAATTCCCTTTTTAAAAAGACTTTCAAGAAAAACTACATCATCCTTTTTATCTAAAAGAAGTGGAGGATTATCCTGCCGAATAGTAAAAAAGAACGGAAATTCAATTAGCTGGTTCTGATTTGTTCGGTTGATGAGATAAAACTCGGCCGTGAAAATAAAAATATAACCTTCAATATCGCTTGAAAACTCGATTTTATGCGCCTGCCCCGGAGACATAAAAAATACACTGGGTGGCTGAATCTCATATTTATTTCCATCGATAACATGAAAACCCGAACCTTTGGAAAGATAAAGCACCTCATAAAAATCATGACGATGCGGATATTTGACAGCAAAATGCCGGTTGGCATCAAAAACCTCCACTTGAAACTTCTGGCTTTTTCGCTCTGGTGAGCTAAAACTTTGCAGGCTGTAAACGGGTATGTTTTGCGAACCGGTATTCATACAATGCGAAAATCGCTAAAATTCAATGAAAGAAAAACATTTCAAAAGAATAATATTCAAAAGACCTTATCCAGGAATAACATTCTACCGTTTTTTCTACTTTTACTCTTTATGAACAAAGCAGTCAAAAACAAAAAAATATTAATAGCAGGAATACTTCTGCTTTCTATTTTTTTTGGTGTAACCCCAACTAAAAAGCTAGTTGCAGAAAACCGGATAAATAACTTCGGCAGCTTTATTGAAAATAATTATCGGTATCCATTTCACAACGATTCTATTCATCAGCTTAATTTTCGTTACGCTGACCAAAAACGCGGTTTAAAGCCTTACATTGCTCCCACACTGCTCATAACAACCGGAACGGCATTACACTTTTCAACCGATGCAAAACAAAACTTTCAGAATTGGATGCAGAATCATTTTACCTATTCAGGGCATGTAGATGATTATATCCAGTATGCCCCACTTGTAGCGGTTTACTCGTTAAATTTATTTGGAGTGGAAGGGAAAAACAATTTTGGCAACCGAACTGCACTCGCGTTAAAAAGTTTGTTATTAAATGATTTTATAGTTTCCAATCTCAAACGCTGGTCGGGTTCCGAACGCCCCAATGGTGAGCCTCACTCATTTCCGTCAGGACATACATCGGTCGCTTTTGCCCTGGCGCAATTTATGCATCACGAATTTGGTGATGAAAGCATTTGGTATAGTGTAGGTGCTTATTCGTGTGCCGCTACAGTTGGTATTTTGCGTGTTGCGAAAAATGCCCACTGGATTTCTGATATTGCAGCCGGAGCAGGGATTGGAATGTTATCGACCGAATTTATTTATTTAACTCACCTTTATAAGTGGGACAAAGAACACATCCGCAACTTCGATATTTTCCCTTTTAAAGTAGGGAACCAAAAAGGATTAACCCTGGTATATACCTTTTAACAGGAATCAGGAATCAGGAATCAGGAATAAAGACGAAGAAATATGTAACCTGCAACAAGTTTCTGCTATAAAAAATCCTCCCGAATCGGGTTAAAACTATCCACTAACCGAACATGAGGAGTTAATAACTTTATGGTATGCATTTTACCCGATGGCACAGCAAACATGTCACCAGCTTCAAGGTGTCTTTCGGGCTCCCCTTCACAATAAAAAATAATTTCGCCTTCAGCAACATACGAGGTTTGCTCATGCGGGTGCGAATGTGGCGGTTCTGGTTCTTCCCACGGGCCATTACTGAAATCGATTAAAACCGTCATCAGGTTTTTTGTATGAATTATTTTCCGTTCCAAACCTTCTTTTACCTTTTCATAAGGCACCTGGTCAAATTTTAAAACTGCCATTATTGTATGATTTATTATGTGTAAAAAAGAATTTTCATGTTTCCCTTTAACAATCCTAAGTTGGAATTGCTCAACACATTCAATTTTTTTCCCTGTAAAATGGTCTCCAGGGATATATTTTACCTTTCGATTTTTTTACTCCACTCCCATTTTTCGGATCTGCTGATTTTTCATTCTTTTCATTATGGAGCAAAAAGCACATTCCTAAAGTCAAAGAAAATGTTTTGTTGGCTGCAGGATGATAAAAAGCAATAATATTGTCGGCAGCCAGAAATACCTGTGTTGATTTTCCTTCGTATTGAACACCTCCGCCAAGTGTAAGGCTTTTCGTTCCGTATAAATTTACGCTTTCAAACACAGAGAAATTAGCTAAATTCTGCATAGCAGAAAAAGTTAGTGCATTCCAGAAAAAGTTTTTCCTGAACATCGATTGATTGGTCATTCCAAACCAATAAGTATCATTAATTTTATGCGTTAAATGAACAATTGCTTTTGGCGAAAGATTTTTGAAACTTTTAGCAGTGTCGGCTACAGGACGAAAAACATCCCGGATTTCTTCCTTGGTATCTAAAAACAATGTAAAAGGATTTACATACCCCGACTCGGGATAACGAACTGCATTTGTTAAATCAAAACCGGTAAATTCGTAGTTTTCATCATACATAATGTCCACGGTATTGTACCGAAACCATATTCCACCCAGGTCGAGTAGCGATGCTGAAAAAACATTTGCTTCATTTATCGTGTAAGTCATTCCCAAATCAACGGCAATTCCGGGGTTTCTGAAGGAAGTAAAATACTTTTGTGCAGCTCCATCACCATCAACTCTTAATATTCTGTCATTCGGACCTAATTCAATTGGCATAGGAATCGACATATCACCATTTCCGTTTGAGATTAAATGTACCGTTTCGCCCGATGAGGCTGTTTCAATTCCATATTGCCAATTGTTAAGTTCAATAAATGCGCTCCCAAAAAGAATTTTAAAATGGCCTCCGATATCCAGTTTGTTGCTTTTTCTTTTTGCATAGCCGAAAGAAAACTCGCGGTAGCCCGTGCCAAACATCTTTATTTCATCCGTATAAAAGCTCTGGTATTCAGGAGTAATATTTCCATTTAAAAGAAACTCTACTGCATTCATATTAAACTTCGTATAAGCAGCAACATTCTCGCGGTAATAAAAACTCAGCCTTCCGTTTCGAATTGGCTTACTATAAAAAAACATAGGTATTTTTAAATCTTCCCGCACAAAATTCCGTTTGTTTTCTGCATTATAAAAATTTTCAAAATCGATTACCGGATTCCCTGTTTCTTCAATAGTTACCAGGCTTGAAATTCTGAAGCTTGCTGAATGATGAAATGAAAATCCCCCCAAAAGCGGAACAGAAAATTCCGTTGCCTCATCGCTGCGCATAAAAGACGGATTCCACATTTGAGCATAAAAATTATTGGGCACCATAAAAAGGGCTCCGGAATTTTGCGCAAGTAACCTACTACCATGAAATCCCCCACTAAAAAAGGCAAAAACAAGAAGAAACTTTAAAAGTGTGTAATTAATTATCTTCATTTCCCGCCTTTGCTTCGCCTATTAATACAACTGAAATATCAACCGGATAATTTGAATTTAGGGTGTCATTTTCATTGATAAAATTGGTTTTGTCAAACCATGTTGTAAATTGGATCCTGTTACTTTCAATAAAACTTTGACGTTGTTCTTCGTTCAAAGTATCCCGCTGCACAGATGGAACAGGCACAATTGTTCCGCCAGATATTTCTCCTGCATCGAAGCTGGCTGGCTGAATCACAGGGCCCAATTGCGTCGGCTCTGTTTTTTCAAAATGACGCATGACCAAATTTAGCGGGAAAGGAGTACCGTTATTTACTCTGAATTCCAGTATTATCGTCACTAGTTCGTAATTTCCCTGAACCGCGAATGGAAAGCTGTCAACTAATATTGTTTGATTAAAAATAATTTCAGCAGCAATTTTTCGTGTGACCCCTTCGGGAAACTCAAGAATTACCGTTGAATCATTAGTATCCGGATTTTCCGCATCCTCCCAGGCTATAAAATCCCTGAATTCAAGTTCTCCTGCAAACAACGGTATTATTAAATTTGTCCTGAAACTGTCTTTAACCTTAAGCTCACCTAACTTAAATTCATCCGTTTTACACGAACTAAAAAGTAACGAGAATATCAAGAACCCGCACCATACCCATCTTCTGTATGTTTTATAATCCCCTGTCACACGTGCAATTTAAACAATTTTAATACAAATTTATAAATCTTTATTTAACGTAATTTATTGGTTGTTTCAAATTTATTACATTTGCCTCGAACTTATTCGATATTAATACAGGGGAGTAATGATGACTGAAAGCAGCAATAAGTCCGACAAATCGTGGTTTGTTATCTATACCCGATCAAGAGCCGAGAAAAAAGTACGTGATGAATTAACACACAATAACATTGAAAGCTTCCTTCCTTTACAAAAACAGCTCCGACAATGGAAAGATAGGAAAAAGTGGGTTGAAATCCCTTTAATTTCTGGCTATTGTTTTGTACGGATCACAAAAAAGGAATACGAAAAAGTACTACAAACCAACGGAGTAGTCTGTTTTATTAAATTTGAAGGTAAAGCAGCGGTAATTCCCGACAACCAGATTGATTATCTGCGGCAAATGTTAGGACAGTTTGATTTCGAGGTGAATGTTTCTCTTGAGAATTTTAGTCCGGGTAAAAAAGTAGAAGTTATTACAGGTCCAATGATTGGTCTTCGTGGAGAATTAATTGAGACACGTGGTAAAAACAAACTCGTCCTTCGGTTTAACCAAATTAACAGCATTTTCACGGTTGAAATCCCAGCTTCGCACTTGAGCTTACTTCCTGTTGAAGTTTAAGTTAATTACAACCAATTATTGCATCTGTAATCTCTTTAGCTATGTTTTCGGCTGGGTTTATCGTTATATTTGTACAAATCAAAAAGTAAAATGAATCCTGAGAAAACATATTTCCCTCAACTACAAAATATTAATCGTGCAAAAATCAATTTAAAAGATGTAGTGCTGCATACGCCACTTCAAAGAAACTTCAATCTTTCGGAAGAATTACAGGCAAATATTCTTTTAAAAAGAGAAGATCTGCAAACGGTTCGTTCCTACAAATTAAGGGGAGCTTATAATAAAATTGTACAATTAAGCAGCGATGAATTAAAGAACGGCGTTGTTTGTGCCAGTGCAGGAAATCATGCACAGGGGGTTGCTTTTTCCTGCCGGAAATTAAAAATTAAAGGAAAAGTTTACATGCCCACCACCACTCCCAAACAAAAAATACGACAGGTGGAAATGTTTGGAAAAGAATATGTTGAAGTTGTTTTAACCGGCGACACTTACGATGCTGCCAATTCTGCCGCAGCCGAAGACTGCAAAAAAACAGGAATGGCATTTATTCACCCGTTTGATGATCCGCAGATTATTGAAGGGCAGGCAACAGTGGGCCTTGAAATCATACAGGATTCAAAAGAAAATATTGATTACCTGTTTATTCCGGTTGGAGGTGGAGGTTTAGCAGCAGGCGTTGGTGCTTATTTCAAACAAATGAGTCCGCAAACAAAAATTATCGGGGTTGAACCGGCAGGCGCTCCATCAATGAAAAAATCGTTGGATGAAGGTCATGTAGTTGAGTTAAAAAATATCGACAAATTTGTTGACGGTGCTGCCGTTCAACGCGTTGGCGATATCACTTTTGAAATCTGCAAGCAAATTCTGGACGATATTATTTCGGTTCCCGAAGGAAGGATTTGTACTAAAATATTGGAATTGTATAACCGCGATGCCATTGTTATTGAACCAGCCGGGGCGCTTTCCATTGCGGCTCTCGATTTTTATTCCGAAAAAATAAAGGGAAAAAATGTAGTTTGTATTGTTAGCGGTAGCAACAACGACATTACCCGAACAGAAGAAATTAAAGAACGCTCGCTGCTTTTTGAAGGACTAAAACATTATTTTATTGTACGGTTCCCACAACGTTCCGGTGCATTGAAAACTTTTGTAAATGTTGTACTTGGCCCCAATGATGATGTTACACATTTTGAATATTCGAAAAAAACCAACCGGGAAAAAGGTCCGGCTGTTATCGGAATTGAAGTTCAAAAAAAGGAAGACTTTTTAGGGTTGGTAAAACGAATGGATGAAAATGGTTTCGTATATGAATACCTGAATGAAAAACCGGATTTGTTCCAGTTTTTAATATAAAAAGCGATACAGAACGAACAACCTGAATTCCTGGCTTATGAAAAAATTTACGTTCCTATTTCTCAGTTTATTTTTATGTTCAGGTTCTTTTTCGCAAAACCTGCGTTACATTAACAACAGCTTCAACCAGGTTGATACGCTTGAAGATGTTGAATATGCACGTGCCGATTTTCTCAACAACAAAATCGCGTTACTTGCTGAATATAATATTCACGATGGAGAAAATAAAACGGAAAACCGCCCGCTTTACATGGATATCTTTATGCCGCATGCCGACACGGTAACCAAACGTCCTGCAATTATTTTTGCGCATAGTGGTGCATTTCTAATTGGTTCCAGAAAAGCAGAGGATATGATTGCGTTTTGTGACTCTTTTGCCCGGCGGGGCTATGTAACGGCAACCATCGACTACAGAATGGGAATGGGAGCAACGGTTTCACGATTTCTGGGAATTCCTATTAATATTAAAATAGAATATAGTAACGGTTACAGGGCAGCGTACCGTGCGGGACAGGATGCGCGGGCTGCAATCCGCTACCTGAAACACAATGCTGAAGAATATGGAATTGACACCTCCAAAGTATATTTTGCAGGAAGCAGTGCCGGAGGAATTTTAGGTTTATATAATCTGTATAACGACAAGCCGGAAGAGTTTACAGAAGCAGTATTTTCGGAACCCTCGCTTGGTTCGTTGGATACAATCGGGGAACAAGGTTATGGTGGAAAAGCAAATGCTGTTGTTTCCATGTGGGGTGCAGTTCAGGATACAAAATACATTGAAAACGAAAGCACACCGGTTTTTCTGATTCATGGTACAGCCGACCCAATAGTTCCGTTCAAAAAAGGAATTCCGCTGGACAGTATTATTCCCGAAAATCCTGTTCTGAGTTTTACTATGCCTGAAACTTACGGTAGTTACTGTGTGGACACTGCCTTAACAAACAGGAATATTTATCATGAAACCTATTTTGTAGAAGGCGGGATACACGAGCTTTACGGGGTTGACACCGGTGAATTTTATGAAGATGGCCCCAACCAATATTGGGATACCGTTCAGAATAAAATGAGTCAGTTCTATTTTAAATTGTTTAAACCAGAAGCCGTAATTGGCTATTATATGAATAACCTCGAATTTATTTTTTATGACGAGTCGGCAGAACCGGCATATTCCTTCTGGGATTTTGGTGATGGCTCTTCAGCCACCGGAGAAATTGCTTCTCACACCTACAATCAGAAAGGAATCTATAACGTAAGGCTTACAACCTGTAATCAGAATATGGCATGTGATACGGTATCAACCAATATTGCTGCGGGGATTATTGACAACTTAGCTGAAGCCAAATTCAATGAAATAAAAATTTATCCAAACCCGGTTAAGAATCAAATTAATGTTTTGGGAATCGATGATGATTTTGATGCTCAAATTTATGATTTAACAGGGCGACTGTATTTTACAAAAATGAATATTCAAAATAATACCATTGATATTTCTGGTTTACAAAACGGAATTTATTTCATTAAAATTTCTTCTTCAAATCATTCGGTATTAAGAAAGTTTATTAAGGTGAATTAACTGCCGAGATATTGCAGACATTATCCCAATTCGAATATTCATGCAATTTCAAATTTAGTATAATAAGAGATTGACATTTTTCGTTGCTGTCATTTCGACGAGTTTTGTGGAAAAGGGAACAAACCTCTTTTCCAGTTTTGTAATGTCAAATTTTATTTTTTACTTTGTATTTCAAAGTACTTTTAAAAATGAACACAAAAGAGAATTATTTGGCAGAGATAAAAGAAATCAGGAAAATGATGGAACAGTCAAACCGGTTTCTTTCGTTAAGCGGCCTTTCCGGAATACTAATCGGAATTTATGCTTTGGCGGGTGCTTTTATAGCCTATCAAATCATTTATATTCCATCGTCTTTTCAATTCAGGGAAGTTTATGCAGGCGATGTTTTTTATCAGCTGGCCGCCGTTGCACTTGCAGTTCTTGGTCTCTCAATAATAACCACTCTTTGGCTTACCTGGAAAAGAACAAAAAAAACGGGCAAAAAAATCTGGAATCCCGGTTCGCGGCTGCTGCTTACAAATCTGGCAATTCCCTTAATGAGCGGAGGAATCTTAATTACAATTTTTTCTTTCCGGGGAATTTACGAAGTTGTATCACCTGCATTTCTTGTTTTTTATGGTTTAGCGCTGGTTAATGCCGCCAAATTTACCCGCCAGGAAATTTTCTATTTAGGCTTGTTTCAACTATTTCTCGGAATTCTGGCTGCAATTATTCCAGGGAAAGGACTTTTTTTCTGGGCGCTTGGCTTTGGAGTTCTACATATTATTTATGGCGCTGTAATGTATTTCAGATACGAGCACAAATCAAACGCATAAAGTCGTGAAAAACAGTTTTCAAAATTTAAACAAAGCTTTTGATAACAAAATCCGGCTGGGGATTATGTCTGTTCTTTCGGTAAACACCCGCTCTTCTTTTAATGATTTAAAGGAAGTTCTTGAAGTTACTGACGGAAATTTGGCAAGCCACTTAAAATCGCTGGAAGGAGCAGGTTATATTGCTGTTATTAAAAGCTTTAAAAACCGGAAACCCAATACCAATTATGAAATAACCACTTCGGGAACAGCTGCATTTGAAAGTCATTTAAAAGCGCTCGAAGAGATATTAAAACAACTTTAAAATTTTTTATACTTAAACTTTGTAATTCAAAGTTCTTTGTCAAATAAAATAAAAAAAACAACATGGAAACAAAAGATTTTTTTCAGGACAAACAAAGATCAATCAACTGGCAAATTACTTTTAAAGTGTTTATTATCGGGGCAATAGCGATTATGTTGCTCATTCCCAAATTTATGATTATTGATCTGATTGGTGGACGGCAAAAAACAGCTGAATTTTCAACAAAAGAAGTGATGCAGCTTTGGTCGAATGCCCAAACTGTGAGAGGTCCCGTTCTTTCCATTCCTTATATCGAAAGAAGTTTTGATACGGCAGGGAAAGAAGTAAACGAAGAGGAACGCGAATGTTACCTGTTACCAAAATCGCTGGTCGTAAGTGGAGAAATTTCGCCGGAGAAACGCAAACGAAGCATTTACGAAACTGTAGTTTATGAATCGAAACTAAAATTCTCAGGTAATTTTGACATCACAGATTTTAATCTGCTGAAAATAGCTCCTAATGATGTTTTGTGGGAAAAAGCAAAAATTTTGGTTTCAATCAGCGACTTACGCGGAATTAATGATAAAATTAATCTTGCCTGGAACGATTCTTCGTATGCATTTACACCCGGAATGGAGAATAAACTTATTGGGAATAACGGAATATCGATGCAATTAACAGACTTGTCGCCCGATGACTTTCCCGGTAATTTTCAGTTCGCCCTTAACTTAAAAGGCTCCGAATCGTTAAATTTTGCTCCGCTTGGAGAAACGACCGAAGTTACGCTTAAATCACCATGGAATGATCCGGGATTTGCAGGTAACTTTCTTCCTGCCGAACACAACATTACAAACGATGGATTTACGGCCAATTGGAAGGTTTTGAATTTTAACCGCAATTTTCCGCAACAATGGAAAAATGACGAATATCGCGTTACCGATGCCGATTTCGGTGTAAATCTCGTCACCGTTGCCGATCATTACCAGAAAAGTTCGAGATCGGCCAAATATGCCATTTTGGTGATCTTGTTTACTTTCCTTTCTTTCTTTTTAAATGAAGTGATAACAAAACAAAAAGTCCATCCTTTTCAATACATTCTTGTAGGATTTGCAGTATTGGTATTTTACCTTTTATTACTATCCATTTCCGAGCAACTGGGCTTTAACTTTGCGTACCTGATTTCTGCAATATCAGTTATACTAATGGTTATGCTTTATACAAGAACCTTCCTGAAAACATGGACTCATACACTTATTCAAACCATGATTTTAACGTTCTCTTTCGGATTTATTTTTGTATTGATGCAACTGGAAACGTTGGCGCTTTTGGTTGGTAGCATTGGCCTTTTCGTTGTACTTGCATTAACAATGTATTTTACAAGAAAAATAAACTGGTATAACGAGTAGAAGATGGAAGTTCGATGTCCAAAGTCGGAAGCAAAAGAACTTCTGACTTTGGTTTTTGACTTTTTTCTTTCTAAAACTCTTTTTCTCCAAACTCACTGGAAGGCAGTTTCTTGTTGTTCTTCCAATTGAAATTATAACTTAGGTTCAACATCACAAAATCGGGTTCATAAATGTAGTTGGTGGTGGTATAGAAATGATCGCCCCAGGTTGTAATTCGCTGACGATGCGATTGCTGCATGCCCAAATCGATATTCTGCCACTGAATAACAGCAACCAGTCGTTTATCCATAAAGGTTTTCTTTAGCGACAGGTTTGGAATCAGGTACCTCGAATCAACACCCTGTGCCGTTGGCCTCCCCGACAAATAATTTACATTGGCCTGCAAACTCATTGTCGATGTTAAATCAAAAGTAGTGTTAACATTTAATGAGTAAACCCACTGTGAGTTATCGACATACAAAGCAGGATCGCCCAATATTTCCAGGTTTCCATGGTACGACTGATTGTAAATATTTCCACCTAAAAACAAAGCCCACCATTCCGTTGGATTTAGATCGGTCCCCAGTTCAAAACCAACAGAACGTCCTTTCTCCACATTAGTATAAACCCGGTACAAAATAGAATCGTTGTAAATGCTGTTAACACGCTGCATCGGGTCTTTACTCGCCTGTAAATAAGCAGTTATAAATGCCGAATTTTTATCGTTAAACTTTTTAATCAGCCCTAATTCGGCGAGACTCACAAATTCCGGCCTTAAATCCGGATCACCAATTTCCAGTGTTTCAGAATGCTCACGTTCAGGAATCGGATTTAACTGGTTATTACTTGCCCGTTGAATTCTCCTGCTAAAACCGGCTTTCAGTTTTAAGCCCTTCTCCATTGAATACAAAATACTTGCCGATGGAAACAGATTTGACAGCTCCAGAAGATGAGTTTCAGGATCAAAAGAGAGCTCCACTGTTCTTTTTGAATATTCATACCGCAATCCAACATTATATTCAAGCTTCTCGCCGGTTGATGAATATTGGCTATAAACTGAATTGATTTGATTTATAGAAAGTGCTGTTCCTCTAAACATATCTAAATCGGGCTGATTCAAGTCTTCAGGCGTTACAATATAATCGAAAACACCATCCTGTGAATCGCTTCTAAACTGATAACCACTTTCCAGTTTTCCATTACCTAATTCAATTGTGTAATCCAGCTTTAACCGATAACCGTCAATTGGTTTTTTGTATGGATTCTGAACATACTGAAGCATTTCACCGCCGGGTTCAGTCAGGTTATGGTTGTGTGTTGTTCCATACAAATCGTCATATTCATATAAAACAGAAGCTGCCAACGAAGAGTTATTGTCAAACTTTCTGGTGTAACTAAAATCGCCCAAAGTAAATGTTCCCTGCTTAATTTGCTCGTTGGCATTGTAATAAGGCGCATCGTAAATTTTCTCACCTGTATCCAGTGTTGTTTGATAATTTTTATAGAAAAGATTGGCATCACGCTCCTGATATTTCTTCCCGGAAAATATTCCTAAATTGAAGATGTTATTCTCATCAGCTTTAAACTGAACCGAAGCCCGCAACGCATAATTGTAACGGTAAAAACTCCGTTCCCCTTCCGATGGCATGTAATTAATCGTATTATTTTCCACATTTTCGATATGAACATCGCCGACCCGGTAACCATTTAAATCGTTTCGGGTGTAATTTCCCCCGATGGAAATATCCCATTTATTTTTCTGATAGTTAAAAGTAATATCTCCACCATAACGTTGCGAAACCCGCTCGTTATCAAAATCGGTAGTACTGGGCAGGCCGTAACTTGTATTTACAATTACCGAGGTTCCGTTTGTTGCACCCGATTTTGTAGTGATGTTTACAATCCCTGCTTTCCCGTCGGGGTCATATTTTGCAGAAGGCGAAGTAATTAATTCAACATGTTCGACAACGTTTGCCGGAAGTTGGCTCAACGCCGTGTTGGCATCCGTTAAAACAGGTTTTCCGTTTATCAGCAATAAAAATCCTGACGAACCCCGCACGGTAATTACGCCTTCACCATCAACCGCCACCGAAGGCATATTCCGAAGCACATCGATTGCCGTTCCGCCTTTTGCTGACTCAAATTGTTCGGCATGGTAGGTTTGCTTATCCAGTTTATTAATGGCATTAATGCGGGTTCCGGTTACATTAACTTCTTCTACTAATTGTTTTGCCGGTTGAAGATGAATAACCTGCATCTCCTTTGTTGCACCAGCATCAATCACAAAAGAAGATGTCTGCGTGGTTTCGTAACCTAAAAAGTGAGCTCGTAGAAAGTAGTCTCCCTGTTTCAGATTTTCAATTTTATAGATCCCGTTTTCATTCGTAATTCCTCCTGAAACAAGCGCAGAATCAACAACATTGTAAATACCAATATTTGCATACTCAAGTGGTTCATTTGTTATTCCATCTTTAACCGAACCCGTTACAACATTTTTTTGTGCAAATGCATTTGCTGCCAGAAAAACAGACAATACCAAGCTTAAAATCTTCATAAACTCTAACTTACTTTAAATTTTCAGTCCCTTTCTGCAATCGAAGCTGAAAAGACTTTACCAATTCTTAAACCGAAAACTCAAACAACAAATTAAATGGAAAGTTTATCGAATGAACTTTCAAACATTTTCACCAACTTTGATAACAGAAGAGCTCCGGTAATAACTAAACAAAAAACATGAAACAGGTTTGGATTTATTTTGCACTTATCGTAATTGCGATTTTCTCGACTTTCTATATTTATTCTCGCATATTCCCTACAAATACAAATGCAGAACAAAGCACCCCACCCAATATTATTCTGATACTGGGCGACGATATTGGTTATTCCGACATTGGACCTTATGGTTCGGAAATACATACGCCTAATTTCGACAAACTGGCAAGTGAAGGAATTTGTTTTTCAAATTTTTACAATATGGCAAAATGCGAACCTTCCAGATCCTCTCTTTTCTCAGGTCTTTATGAGGGAGGAAAGAATGCAGTAAATTTTGCTCAAGTCCTAAAAAACAGCGGATATTATGTTATTCATTCCGGCAAAGAACACTGGATGAAATGGGCTCCCGATCATGTTTTTGCAAGAAATATTTTTGATGAGTCGTTAACTTTTGAGGGAATGAATGAGTTTTTCGAGCCACCATCGCACCGGTTTGCAAAGCCATTTATTTTGAATGGTGACACATTAAACGGGATTGAAGGAGTTTATCACGAACAAGAACCGTTTTTTAAAACCGATGCACTTACTGACAATGCAATAAAATGGATGGATAAACCGGTAAAAAAAGGCCAGCCTTTCTTTTTATTTATGGGTTACGGAGCAGCACATTATCCTTTGCAGGCACGCCCCGAAGACATTGCAAAATACAGAGGCAAATATAAAATTGGCTGGGACAAAATCAGGAAAAACCGGCTTGTTCGTTTAAAAGAAAAAGGATTGCTTTCCGATTCAGTATTACTAAGCCCGCCTAGCTCGAATGTGAATAAATTTCGCGGGCATCCAAAAGGGGATGAAGAGCGTAGGGCAAAAATTCCATTGTACCGTCAGTGGGAGACTTTGGATGAAACAGAGAAAGATGAACTGGATTTGGAAATGGCTGTTTTTGCTGCAATGGTGGATAGAATGGACCAAAATATCGGACGGATTTTAAATTATCTGGATAAAAATAATCTTGCCGACAACACCATTGTAATTTATCTTTCAGACAATGGTTCGTGCCCTTACGACAGCAATCGTGATTTTGAATATCCACCCGGAGTTGCCGAAGGATTCAGAACTTTGTCGGCAGCATGGGCAAATGCAGGAAATACTCCTTTCAAATATTTTAAACAATACGGACACGAAGGCGGTGCGCACACCCATTTTATTTTGCGTTGGCCTGAAAAAGTAAAACCCGGAACCATTACATTTCAAACCGGTCATATTATTGATATTGCACCAACTCTGCTCGAAGCAGCAAATACTCCGTACCCCGAAAAATTGGGAGAAATTATACCACAACCTTTGCAGGGAAGTTCATTAATGCCAATCCTGGAAGGAAAAGAAAGAGCAGAACCCGATTTCTTCATGTCGGGCTGGACGGATAATTTCAGAATGTATCGCCAAAAAGAATGGAAAATTGTCAGGTTAAACGGTGAAGACTGGGAGTTGTATAACCTGAATAATGACCCAACTGAAATTAATAATCTGGCGGAACAGATGCCGGAGAAAGTCAGTGAGTTGGTAAAAAGCTATAGGTCAAAACAAGCTAAAATAGAAGAAGCTGCTGAAAACTAGTATTCCGTAGTAAACATCTCCGGAAATTTTCCTTTGACCCCCTTTTCGCGATAATAGTCTTTCATACGTTTGATATCTTCTTTCGGATTATCCGTCAGTTCAAATTTCTCCCAAATGGCAATTTCTTTTCTTCCCCAATCGAAACTGCCCAGGTAAACCGGAACATTTGCCAACGTTGCAATGGAATGAAAGCCGGCTTTCCAGTTTTTGTTCAGTTTTCTTGTTCCTTCCGGAGTTAATGCCAAATGCAGTGTTTCGTTTTCATTAAATAACTGAGCAACCTGGCGAACAACATTGGCTCCTTTCGACCTGTCAATGGGTAGTCCACCCATTTTTCTCACAAAATATCCGACTGGCCAAAAGAAAAACTCTTTCTTAATTAGCACATTGGCTTTTCCTCCCAGCCCGGTATAAAAAAAGTAAGAAATTACAAAGTCCCAGGCACTCGTATGCGGAACACCTATAATAATGCATTTTTTTTCGGGGACAACATTTCCAATACTTTTCCAGCCTAAAAGACGGAGTATAAATTTACTTATCCACTTCATTTTATCTTATAATTTTACTTTCCAAATCTTTAGCAGAAGCAAATTCCACTAGAAGTCTTTTTGCCATTTCGGTAGCATTATAAAGCAAACCTGATGATGTACCATAATCAATTATAACCATTAAAAACCGTTGGGTATTCAAAGTTACCGAAGTTCGCACAGAGTCGCTTGTTGGCGTTCCAAAAGCTCCTTTACCATCTCTAAAAACCGGCATCGATTCAATATTTAATTCGCCCCTGCCAATTCCTATATAAGGTTCATTTTCTTTGCCAATTCCAAAAGCAATATCGCCCTCAATCTTCTCTGCATCATAACCGCCAATCGAAAATCCGGTTGAAATAGAAACCAGGTTCAGCAAGTCAACCACATTGTTAATCTGGTAAATTTCGTTTCTGTTTACCACTCGCCGCAAAAGCGCTTCTGCCGACAAACGGTAACGGGCAGGGTCTTTTCCACAAGCTTTATAAGCTTTTCTTGAGGCCGAAACAGCTGGCATTTGGCTGATTTCTTCCACTTTTAACGAAGATGAAATATTGATTACCGCAAGTTCTATTTCTTTCCATAGTTGTGCGTTTAAAGAAACAACATCAACATCACATTCGATACACGAAAGTTGAACTCCGGAAATTTTGTCAGTCAATTCTTTTGAAATGGTAATATTTTGCATAATTAATTAAACCAAAATCAATTGGTTACTGATGTTTAATTTTCTTACCTTTTACCTTAAAAAAGTTACTACATTCGTTATTCCAACAAAATTTCAAAACTATACAAAATGCGAAAAAAATTAAATCTTATTATTTTAATTTTATTCATTACAATGAATATTTCAGCACAGGAATTTGCCATTATTCCGAAACCAATGGAACTTTCAAAAGGAGCCGGACAATTTGTTCTGGATAAAGACTGTGTATTAAAATTTGATACAGGCAACGCTGAAATATCGCGAATAGCCGGATTTCTGAATGAGTACCTTCAGGAGATGTATGGATTTAAAGCCAAATTACAGGGAGAAGGGAAACCGGTTCAGTTTATCTTAATCAGTCGTCTTGATCTTGGAGAAGAAGGCTATTTACTGAAAATAAATCCGAATGAGATTGTAATTACTGCATCGGAACCTGCCGGTCTGTTTTACGGAATGCAAACGCTAAAACAAATTCTTCCCTTAGAAGCAACAAATTCGTCAGTGGCGGTACCATCTGTCGACATAAAAGACCAGCCACGCTTTGCATGGCGCGGAAATATGCTGGATTGCGGCCGACATTTCTTCCCGGTGAGTTTTATTAAGAAGTACATCGATATTCTTGCCATGTACAAATTAAATACCTTTCACTGGCATCTTACCGAAGATCAGGGGTGGAGACTTGAAATAAAAAAATACCCGCTGTTAACTGAAATTTCGCATTGGCGCGACGAAACTATTGTCGGGCATCAACGTGATAATGGAGAAATGGACGGAATCGGTTATGGAGGTTTTTACACGCAAGACCAGGCCAGGGAAATTGTTCGCTATGCTGCAGAAAGATATATTACCGTAGTTCCCGAAATTGAAATGCCGGGACATTCGAGCGCTGCTCTGGCCGCTTATCCAAATTTGGGTTGCACGGGAGGTCCTTATAAAGTACAGCAAACGTGGGGGGTTCATAAAGATGTGTATTGTGCAGGAAATGAAGAAACCTTTGAATTTCTGCAAAATGTTTTAGATGAAGTTTTGGATATTTTCCCATCACAGTTTATTCACGTGGGCGGTGATGAGTGTCCAAAAGACGCATGGAAAGAGTGTCCGAAATGTCAGGCACGAATTAAGGAAAACGATTTAAAAGATGAACACGAATTACAAAGCTGGTTTATTACCCGAATGGATCACTATTTAACTTTGAAAGGCAGAAGATTAATTGGCTGGGACGAAATTCTTGAAGGCGGCGTTGCTCCGCAGGCAACAGTTATGAGCTGGCGCGGCGAAAAAGGCGGAATTGAAGCCGCAAAACAAAGACACGATGTTGTTATGAGTCCAAATTCATATATGTACATTGACTATTACCAGTCGAAAGACAAAGAAAATGAACCACTTGCCATTGGCGGATTTCTACCGCTGGAAAAAGTTTATAGTTATGAGCCTCTTCCGGCAGAATTAACCGCTGAAGAGGCTAAACATATTTTGGGTGTTCAAACCAATTTATGGACTGAATATGTAGCAACAACCAAAAAAGCTGAATACATGTTACTGCCGCGTTTAGAAGCTGAAGCTGAAGTTGGATGGACAAAAGTGGATTTAAAAGATTACTACAACTTTACACAACGGCTGGAAGTTGATAACAAAAGACTGGAGAAAATGGGTATTAATTTCAGAGATTACAAAAAGGGGACAGGTGAATAAACTTAAGTAAAAGGATAAAAGTCAAAAGTTCAAAATAAGAATAGGCAGTAAGCGAAGTTGTTCAATGTGCAAAGTCCAAAGTTCAATAAAATTTAAGGGCTGTTGAACAGGAAGGATTGAGTTACTGAGCTATCGAGTTAAAAAGTTATTACGACATTACGCTTGAGCTTGTGGCTCTCGGCTAAATGCTCATGGCTCTTAACTTTGGGTACGGAATACTTATGGAATAGATAAATAAATAAAAACATTCAATAAACCTAAAAATATGAAATACGAAATAATGTTAGCAGTACTTGTATTAAGTTCATTGGGATTGTCGGCAAAGAAATATAGGGTTTTCTACCTTGGTGGTCAGTCAAATATGGATGGTTATGGCTATGTGAATCAGCTTTCGGCAGAACTAAATCAACCTATTTCTGATGTATACATTTTTCATGGGAATACTGCACCTGATGGTGGAGAAGTTGGAGGACAAGGAGTTTGGGAGGTATTGAAACCCGGTCACGGGGCAGGTCATAGTTCTACTTTCGAAGGCAACAAACTTTCCGACCGATTTGGAATTGAGCTAACATTTGCACGTGAGATGAAACGACTTTTTCCGAATGAAAACATAGCGCTAATTAAATACAGCAAAGGTGGAACTTCAATTCATATTAAAGCGGCGGGGGATTTTGGATGTTGGGATCCCGATTTCACCAAAGGAAACGGAATTAACCAATATGACCATTTTCTGGAAACAGTAAAAAACGCCTGCGCCTCTGATGATATTGACGAAGATGGCGAACGGGACGAATTAATTCCGGCCGGAATTCTTTGGATGCAGGGAGAAAGTGACGGGCATGACGAAATGATTGCTAACGCCTACTTTGGCAACCTAAAAAGATTGATGAACTTAATTCGTGCAGCCTTTCGCACTGACGACCTGCCGGTTGTTATCGGACGCATTTCTGATTCTCATAACGATTCAGACGGATTGGTTTGGGATTACGGAAAAATAATTAGGTGGCAACAGGCGAAATATGTAAACCAAGACGGACATGCTGCACTGGTTACTTCAACGGACAATTACGGCTATTCAGACAAGTGGCATTACGATACTGCAGGTTACATTGATTTTGGAAAACAGTTTGCATTAAGTATTCAGCCGTTGATTAAATAAAAGGATAAAAAAAGGATTCTATTTTAAATAGAATCCTTTTTAGTATTTCGTTTATTAAACTACTTCAACATTAATGGCTACCGGACCTTTGTCGCTTTCTTTTATTTCAAACTCAACAGATTGCCCCGCCTCCAAAGAAAAGACATTGTCTTTTACTCCTGACCGATGCACGAATAGGTCTTTGTCTTCTTCCGATTGTATAAAACCGTATCCTTTTACTGCATCGTACCATTTTACGGTACCTTTCATGCTTAATTAGTAGCGTTCTCTACGTTGATAGCCACCACCACCACGACGATCGCCACCACCGCGACTTTCAGTTGCACGTGGTTTTGATTCGTTCACTTTAATATTTCTACCGCTAATTTCGGCGTTGTTAAGTTCTTTGATTGCATTTCCAGCTTCGCCGTCATTTTCCATTTCAACAAAACCAAAACCTTTGCTTCTCCCGGTGAATTTGTCAGAAATAATTTTTACTGTACTAACTTCACCATACTCTTCGAAAATTTCTTTTAAATCTTCCTCGCCTAAATTAAACGGAAGATTTCCAACATAAATGTTCATTTGTTCCTATTTAAAAATTAATAAATCCAATTTCTCAAGTGCCAACTAAATCACAAGCTAGTTTAATCCCGGATTACGAATTTATCGAAATAGGAAACCCTGAAATATCAACAAAAACCGTGGAAAAACAAGAAAGGAGATCTGTCCGGACCGTCTTAAAAAATTCAATAAAAAAAAGACCATTTTGTTAAAAATCAGATAGAACTAAATTTTAAAATCACTATCTATCATTTATTTAACACCCCAAAGGTAAACTATTATTCCAATATTCAAACAATATCATCTTTTTTTTGTATTTGGTACAATCTACAAAAAATCTGAAAACCAATTTGTTCAGGAAATTAAATCACGAATAACAATACTACTGATAAAACAACCGAAAATAGGTGGCATGTACGAAATGGTTCCAACTGTCGATTTTTTATTTTGACTATCCTCTAGCCGGATGGCGTCAGAATCTGCGACTTCAGATGAGAAAACAACTTTAACACCTTTTGAAATTCCCAAACGCGAAAGCCTTTTTCTCATCGCCTTTGCTAACCGGCAAGTGTGCGATTTTGAAATATCGGCGATTTGGATTTTGGAAGGATCTGATTTTCCTCCTGCTCCCATTGAACTTACAACCTTTAGTCCACGCTGAACTGAATGATAAACCAGATAAACCTTGGGAGAAAGTGTATCAATGGCATCTACTACATAATCAAAAGGTTGACTGGATAATAATTCAGCAATTTTTTCATCACGGATAAAATCATTTCGAACGGTTAAATTTAATTCCGGATTAATATCCAGAAAGCGTTGTTTTAAAACCTCCGCTTTGGGCTTTCCGGTAGTACTAACAAGCGCTGGAAGCTGCCTGTTCCGGTTGGAAGGCTCTACAATATCGCCATCAACAATCGTCATGTTCCCAACGCCGGCGCGGCAGATTTGTTCGGCTGCGTAAGCCCCTACTCCACCTAATCCAACTACTAAAACATGCGAATTCTTCAGCTTTTCCAGTTTCTCTTTTCCCAGAAGTAATTCTGTTCTTTCCCTCCAATCCATAATATTCAAAAATCAAATTATTAAACAGGCTTTAACACTAAGGTTCATATACGGAAAATCAATCTTTCAAAACCTGCTGAGCAGAAATCGTTCAACGCGGCTAAAATTATTCCAAATTGCTTCAGCCATTGCTTCAATAGAAATACCTTTTAACTCTGCACCTTTTTTATACATATCTTCAACATCTCCGAAATACTCATCGGTTTCAAAGAAGATCTTTTCCAAAGGCAGATTTTTAAATGACTGAACAGCTTTTGAGTTTTCTCTAAACAAATTTTCGCCAAATGAAAACAACACTCCCCGTTCGCCCAGTTGTTCCGTTAATTGAACACTCCCATTATATCCATGCATTATCCAGGGCATTTCGGGGTGTAACTTTTTATGAAATTCCAAAATCTCATTGTAAGCTTTTACACAATGAACTACCAGCGGTTTTCTGAACTCTTCGGCCATAAAAGCTTGTGCACGAAAAACTCTTTTCTGTTCTTCAAAATCAGAAAGAGTTACTTTATCCAGACCGCACTCACCTACAAAGCAAACATGATCAAACTGAAGTGCATCTTCAACAATATTAAGTAATTCGTTATTTTCTTCTTCTGTTTTTAAATGCCAGGGATGCAATCCAACCGAATAAAAGTTACGACCTGAAAAAGCGGCAAATCCTTCACCTGGGAAAATATTCCGAACGGTAACCGTGTCTGTCTCTGTCCGTTCAGAATGCGTGTGTACATCGATAAAAGGAATCGGATGCATTTGACCAAATAATTTTATGTCAATTCCATAATTTTCTTTACCACGTTCTCAGCACCGGTTGCAATTTGGTCGATAGTTGCATCAAGCATATAACATGGTGTTGTAATTACTTTGTTTTTTTCATCGAAAACAATTTCACCATGAGTTGTTTTAATATGTGTTCCACCGAACGCCTCAATTGCACCAGAGGGGCCTTCCTCGTCACCAATAGTAACTTTTACGTCGCCCAGAACTTTCGCAACCAATACAGGAGAAATGCAAAGCGCACCTATCGGTTTTCCTGCTTTCACGGTATCTTTTATTGCTTTTTCAACTTCCGGAATTACGATACAATCTATCCCATCGAAGGCAAACGTACACAGGTTTTTTGCGGCGCCAAATCCTCCTGGAAAGATAATTGCGTCATAGTCAGAAGTTTTATAATCGGTCAATGGTTTTATATTTCCCCTTGCAATTCTTGCTGCCTCAACTAAAACATTTCTTATTTCATGCATTTGCTCACCAGTAAGATGATTTATTACATGAGCCTGATTGATATCGGGTGCGAAGCACTGATATTTTGCTCCCTGTTTCGCAATTGCCAACAACGTCAATGTCGCTTCATGAATTTCGGCTCCATCATAAACACCGTTTCCTGCTAAAACTACAGCTATCTTTTTCATCTCATTGATTTTAATAATTTTTAAAGGCATATGATGAAACGCCCATGAAATTTATAAAACTGCTTGTTGCGAATAAAAATAGTCGTTTCATTTTTATGGTCCTGAATGTTTTTTTGTCAAAATTACATCTTTATCAGGGGAAGTCGAAAAAGATAGCTATTAAAATTCTTTAAAAGAATTTGGATTGACTAATGTATTTCTTCCACATTGTATGGCGTTTCCTGGTAAACGTAATAGTTCAGCCAATTGGAGAAAAACAGGTTTGCCGTTGATTTCCACCGCATAACCGGGATATTCTCAGGGTTGTTATCCGGATAGTAGTTCACAGGTATATCAATGGGTAAGTTTTTAGATAAATCGCGTTTATATTCGCTGTCGAGCGTATGTCTTGAGTATTCCGAATGCCCGGTAATAAAAAGCTGTCTTCCGTTTTTTGCCTTTACAATGGTTACACCGGCATCGTCGGATGAAGCTATGATTTCCAATGCTTCTACTTTTTCAATATCCTTCGCTCTGATTTCGGTATGACGTGAGTGCGGAATATAAAACAAATCGTCAAATCCCCTGAAGATTGGAAGTTTCTCATTTGTATTGGTATGCGCAAAAACACCGAACATCTTTTTCTCAAGCGGATATTTAGGAATTCCGTAATGATGAAACAATGCTGCCTGAGCTGCCCAGCAAATATATAGGCTTGACGTTACATTGTGTTGCGCCCAATCCATAATTTTCTTCATCTCCTCCCAGTAGGTCACCTCTTCGAATGGTAGTTGTTCTACAGGCGCTCCGGTTATAATCATGCCATCATATTTCTTATTTTTCAGTTTATCAAAATTATGATAGAACTCTTTCATGTGGCTTGAGGGTGTGTTTTTAGGCGTGTGACCTTTAATTTTCAAAAAGTCGATTTCAATTTGTAACGGTGAATTTGACAACAAACGCAACAAATCTGTTTCGGTGGTTATTTTTAACGGCATCAAATTCAGAATAATAATTTTTAATGGACGAATATCCTGATGCGTCGCCCGGGTTTCGTTCATTACAAAAATATTTTCTTCCTCAAGTAACTTTACTGCCGGCAGATTATCTGGAACATTTACAGGCATTATTCTAATATTTAGATTTTTATAATGAGTAGTGAGAACAGAATTCAAATTCCTCTCACTACTCTAAAATTATTGTTATAATCCAATTAACCAACTTTTTCCAAGGCTTGTTCAAAATCGGCAATGATATCATCAATGTGTTCAAGCCCAACACTCACCCTAAGTTGTGTAGGATAAACTCCTGCAGCAATTTGCGCTTCTTCCGACAATTGCTGATGTGTTGTTGCGGCAGGCTGAATAATTAACGTTTTTGCATCGCCAACATTAGCCAGGTGACTTACCATTTCAAGATTATTTACCACCTGGTTAGCTGTTTCTTTATCACCTTTCACCTGGAATGACAACATACCCCCGGCACCTTTCAGCAAGTACTTTTTCGCATTTTCATACGAATGATTTCCTTCCAGTCCCGGATAATTCACACTTTCCACTTTGGGATGTTTTTGCAGCCATTTTGCCAGTGCAAGCGTATTCTGAACATGCCTGTCCATGCGCAAAGATAAAGTTTCTAATCCCTGTAAAAGTAAAAACGAGTTAAAAGGACTTATTGCAGGACCAAAATCCCGAAGCCCTTCTACTCTTGCCTTTGTAATAAAAGCAATATTTCCAAACGGGCCGTCGAAATTAAAAATGTCCCAGTATTTTAACCCATGATATCCTTCCGAAGGTTCTGTAAATCCAGGGAATTTACCATTTCCCCAGTTAAAGTTCCCGGCATCAACAATTACACCACCAATACTTGTTCCGTGGCCTCCAATCCATTTGGTTGCCGATTCTACAACAATATTTGCCCCGTAATCGATTGGGCGAACCAAATAACCGGCTCCGGCAAAGGTATTGTCTACGATAAACGGAATATCATATTTTTTTGCCAGCGCTCCAAATGCTTCAAAATCGGGAATATTAAATCCGGGATTTCCGATTGTTTCCAGGTAAATCGCTTTCGTATTTTCATCAATCAGTTTTTCGAACGATTCTGGTTCAAGATTTTCAGCAAACCGAGCTTCTATTCCCTGTTTTTTGAACGATACTTTAAATTGGTTATACGAACCACCATAGAGAAACGGAGAAGTGACGAAATTATCTCCCAATCCCAGAATCGTATTAAAAGTAAGGAACTGAGCTGCGTGTCCGGAAGCAACAGAAAGTGCTGCTACCCCACCTTCAAGAGCCGCTACGCGTTGTTCAAACACATCCGAAGTCGGATTCATTATACGCGTATAAATATTCCCAAACTCTTTCAGTGCAAATAAGTTAGCGGCATGATCTGCATCATTAAAAACATAAGAAGTAGTTTGATAGATAGGCACTGCCCTCGAATTTGTTGTTTGGTCAGGTTGCTGTCCCGCATGTAATTGCAGTGTTTCAAAGTTTAATTTTTTTGTTGTCATTTTTAATTTATTTTTTGGGTTAATAAGAGACTTTCTTCATTTTCTTTTGCGAAAAATGCGTTGTAGATTACACTTACACTTTTCTCTTTGTCTGAGCTTTTTACAACCAAATAACTCACTAAATCGGAGGCACCTGAACCACTTAAAACCACATTGATTTTATGTTGGGCTACCGCACCAAATATGCGTGCTGAAACTCCATAGTTTTGTTGCATCCCATGTCCGATAATTCCAATTAATGAAACATCTTTTACCAACGTGATATCTTTAACAGAAGTAAAACCAAGATTTTTCATCAGTTGCAACGATTTCTCACCTGTACTTTTTTCAAGAATCAGATTAATTGAAATTTGCGACGTAATTACCGATTTAATATTAATACCAGCTTTGTTTAACTGAGTGGTCACTTTTGCTAAAATTCCAGGTTTCAAACCAACACCCGGCCCATCAAGTTTTAAAAGTGAAATATCGTCGGAACAGGCAACACTTTTTACTATTCTTTCATCGATGAATGTTTCAGTATTGATAGTAGTTTCAACAATTCCTTCTGAAGTAGTTGCATTAACAATATGAATTGGAATGTGTTTGTGTTCCAGCGGCTCTACTGTTCTTGGATGAAATGAATAATGATCGAAATATGCTAATTCACTTGCTTCGGCATAAGTTAACCGCTCAATTTTCGGAGGGTTTTCAACAATTGCAGTATCGGCTTTTCTGAAATCGTTGTCGAGCGACCATAACTCAAGTTTTTCAGCGCCAAGGAATGCAGTTAATGCAGCAGATGTATAATCAGCAGCAGTTTTTCCGGCCCGGGCAATTTTACCTTTTTCATCATTTCCATAGGAACCGGGTATTAATAAAATCAAATTTGGAAGCTCATCGACTCTTTTCAAATTCACAGAAAGAAATGTAGCATTTCCATAGTCGGAAGTTGTTTTTAACTGAATTTCTTCGGGCCACACAATTCGGCATTCATTCCCCAATTTATGCCACTGTGCATATAAAATTTCCACCGACAGTTTTTCACCGAAACTAATTACCTGATCTTTCAGCGCCGGGGAATAATCGCCAATCAAAGCAATTCCTTTTAAGAGGTTGATTAATTGCTCAGCCAATTCAAAATATTCTTCTGAAGGAGGTTCATTTATCCGTTCAGTATAAAACAAATCGAGTTTAAGTCCCAATTCGCCTATTTCTAAAGGCCTGCTAAAAATACCGTCGATGGCATTTTCAATATATTGCAAAAGCTCCGGAATTGCCGAAACTACAACAAATTTTCGTGCGTCGGACTTGCTTAAATAATTCCTTAAATTGTTAACCGAAATGGTGTTACCTATATTACTTCCACCAAACCGAATAATACGATTCGACATAAACTAATAAATTAATTTTGAGAATAAATTGTAAAACGCTCAGAAAAAATATGCCTTCAAACCATGTTCTTTCACTGGTTGAAGGCTAGCGCATACACATAGAATAGGACGATAAAATGAATCCATTACAACCGGACTTTCCGGAAGCATTTATCGAAGTATTTCTATTTCGTGAATTCATTCTTATCGATTTTGTTTGTGCAAATATAAATTGTTTGCTCAATACAACAAATTTATTTGGAAAGGGTTTAAATAATTTGATGCTTTTTTAACGATTTCCAATAAAGGTCAATTAAAGATCATTCTTGTCAACTAAATAAATAAAAGAAGCCATTGCCGCGCTACCCATTTGAAGTTCACGGATATTAATCTGTTCAAATGTATCATTTGCCGAATGATGATAATCAAAATAACGTTGCATATCTGGGACAAAAGATGACAACACTGTCCCCAATTTTCTCAGAGGTCCAATATCGGCGCCACCACCACCACTTGTAAATTGAGTAATTCCGTAAGGTTCGAAATAAGCTTTTAATGACAGGAACTTTTCGAGACGTTCTTCAGGAGCTGAAACGCCAAATCCTTTTGGAGTAAATCCACCACGGTCGGCTTCCAGCGCAAAATAATGGTTTTCATTTTTCAACTCAGCTTGCCGGGCATATTCTTTTCCGCCGGTTTGTGAGATTTCCTCATCCATAAACATCACTGCCCTAATCGTTCTTTTGGGCCGAATTCCCAACTCCTTAAATAAGCGTAAAACCTCAATACTTTGAATGCATCCCGCCCCATCGTCGTGAGCACCTTCGCCTGTATCCCATGCATCTAAATGTCCACCAATCGTGATAATCTGCTCTGGAAATTCAGATCCTTTAATTTCGCCAATAACGTTATATGAAATCACCTCGGGTTTTATTTCACAAGTTGTTCTGAAATAAAAAAGCAACTGCGGATCGATTTTGAGCCAATCACTTAAAAGGTTTGCGCCATTTGTACTAATTGCTACCGCCGGAATTTTCGTGATATCGTCTTTATATGACAAGACTCCGGTGTGAGGAAAATCGTCTTGTGACGTTGTTAACGAACGAACGATCACTCCAGCTGCACCATATCTTGCAGCTTCAGAAGCTCCCTGTGTCCGCTGATTAGCAGCTTCGCCATAAGCGCCAAAAGTGTTTATCATCGTTGGATCCATTGGCCGATTGAAAAACACAATCTTTCCTTCTACTTTTTCTTTACCCAAATTTTCCAGCTCTTTAAAATTCTGAACTTCAACTATGCATGCAGAAAGCCCATTCTTTCCTGTTCCAACTGACATGCCCAATGCTGTTACCGGAACCTGCTTAAAGCCCAAACGCCCCGACTGAATTGATGCCTCTTCCTTTTCCCCACGCACCCAATGCGGAACCTGTACCGGTTGTTTTTCAACACGATCGAGCTCCATTGAACTCATAATCTGGTAAGTAAATTCAACTGCCATTGCAGCTTGTGGCGAGCCGACAATTCTCCCACTACAGTTTTTGCATAAATAGTGTAAATTATCGTACGCCGTTTGATCAGTAAGCGCTTTATCAAAAATAGCTTTTATTGTTTTTTCATTTTCCTGAGACGACGCAACTAAAGTGGCAAAAATCAGGAAAAATGGAATGTGAAGAAATTGCAGCATAAATTCAATTAATAGATTAAAATGATTTGAGAAATCCCTATTTATTCAAAACTCGAACTACAAACATATCTAAGCCTGATTGCTTTCTTCAGAATCAGTTCTGATATGCAAATTAAGTCACTATTGTTCTTTGAAAACCATGCTCTCTGATTTAATTTTCGAACCATTTTGAACAATATTTGAATATAAAGGTTAAAAAAGATTGTTAAACGAAGTTAATTCAACTTTACAATTTTAAATTTATTTAAACTCAATTAACTTTGCACGTCGAAATTAATTCATTAAAAATTAAACATGAGTCATAACTTATTAAAGGGGAAAAAGGGAATTATTTTTGGGGCTTTAAACCCGGATTCAATTGCCTGGAAAGTTGCAGAAAAAGCCTATGAAGAAGGGGCTACAATAATTCTGACCAACACCCCGGTTGCCCTTCGAATGGGTGAAACGCAAAAACTGGCCGAAAAACTAAACACACAGGTTATTGGTGCCGATGCTACTAATGTTGAAGACTTAAACAATCTTTTTACCGAATCGATGAAAATTTTGGGCGGTAAAGTAGATTTTGTTCTACATTCAATTGGTATGTCTCCAAACGTTCGGAAAGAAAGGCATTACAGTGACCTTGATTATAACTATTTAGAAAAAACGCTTGATGTTTCAGCAGTTTCGTTTCATAAAGTTTTACAAACGGCCAGGAAACTGGATGCAATTAACGAATGGGGCTCTGTAGTAGCGCTTTCGTATGTTGCAGCTCAAAGAACATTCTTCGGATATAATGATATGGCAGATGCGAAAGCTTTGCTTGAATCCATTGCACGTAGTTTTGGTTACATTTATGGTCGTGAGCGGAACGTAAGAATAAACACGATTTCGCAATCTCCAACGTTAACAACAGCAGGAAGCGGTGTAAAAGGGTTCGATCGTCTTTTTGATTTTGCAGAAAGAATGTCGCCACTTGGAAATGCAACAGCTGATGAATGCGCTAACTACTGTATTACATTGTTTTCAGATTTAACTAAAAAAGTAACAATGCAGAATTTATTCCACGACGGGGGTTTCTCGAATATGGGAATGAGTTTGCGGGCTCTCCAACAGTACGAAAAAGGATTGCATCACGACTGCGATTGCGGACCAAATCTGGATGAACATCAGTATGATTAATTATAGAAATAATTGAATATAGAGGCCGCTTTTACTTCAAATGAAAGCGGCTTTTTTGTACCTTATTTTTAACAACTTTTGATAGAAACCTCCTGGCTTTTAAAAAATTTTAAAATTTAGTGAATTTCAGTTTTATTAATTTTGTGTGTTAAAATTTAATGCCATGAGAAAAATTGTAATTATTTCAATCTTGTGCTTTTTAGGAATATTACAATTAAATGCACAGGATAAAACGAAGAAAGATGCCCCCGACGAACAAATAACCGTAAATAAACAATATGATGAAAACGGCAACCTGATACAGTTCGATTCAACATATGTACATCAATGGTCAGCTGATTCGACATTTAATTTTCCTTTTGATGAAAATTTCGCTTTTGGAGGAAACATGGAAGATTTTCTTCAACAATTTGCAACCGATTCAACACTGGCGAATTTTGGATTTCCTTTCGGCGATTTTATGAATCAGCAAAATCCGAATTTGCCGGATTCAGTTTTCATGAAAGAATTTCATATAAATCAGGATTCTGTTCATCGTTATCATTTTAATTTTCAAGACATGTATCCGCTGGGTTTTGAGTTTCCCGATATACAGGCTTTCGAAAAGCAACTTCAGGAAGAACTAAATAACCAGGGGTATGTTCATCCTGAACTTAAATCAAAGAAACAACAGGAAGAATGGGAAAAGTTGATAGAAAAACAGCAGAAAGAAAAAGAAGAGTTAATGAAAAAATGGGAAAAAGGTAAGTAGTTACAATTTCTAAGGATTTTAGTTTTATTTTTTTCCAGTTATATTGTGGGGAACTGAATCCTATCAATGCCGATTACATCAATTCTTGCTCAAAACAGATTCAATTTCCAACGAAATTTCGTTAATATTAAATGGCTTACGAAAGTATTTCTTAATGATTCCGCGGTTAATAGCATCACTAATTTCATCACTGACATCGAAGCCGGTAAGTACATAATAATACGAATCGGGAGATAGTTCAACCGCCTTATAAATAAATTGAATACCACTCATGTTTGGCATCTTCATATCGCTTAAAATAACTTTTATATCATTATTCTGATTCACAACCTTAAGACCTTCAAATCCATCCGAAGCAGTTAAAACATGATACTTCTTTTGCAAAATTACCTCAAATAATTTCAAGTTAACAGGTTCATCATCAACGTAAAGAATCTTTACTTTGTCCATCTTACTATTTTTTTAAGGGCAAAAATACTTTAACGGTAGTTCCCTTATTTAATTCTGATATAAAAAATATATCACCCTTGTGTTCTCTTATTATATTATAAGATATCGATAGCCCGAGACCGGTTCCTTTGCCGGGTTCCTTTGTCGTAAAAAACGGATCGGTCACCCGCGAAATGTATTGTGCTTCAATTCCGCATCCAGTGTCGGTTATTTCGGTAAAAACTTTCTCCTCTTTAATGTAAGTTTCAATGTTTATCTTCCCTGCGTTTTCAATTGCTTGAACTGCATTGATTAAAATGTTGATAAAGACTTGGTGCAGTTGCCCGACATTACCCATAACAATCGGACTTTCCTCTGCATATTTTTTTTCAACTTTTATTCTTCCTTTTAGTTCGTGATGCACAATGGTTAAGCAATTCTCCAAAATTTCATGAATATCACAATCTTCATCATAAACATCTTTTTCCCTGCTAAACTTTGTGATACCTGTAACGATTGAGTTAACTCTTTCAATACCTGTTTTAATACTATTCAAATATAAATTAACATCTTCATCCTGAACTTGTTCTTCATTAAAATGATTCTCTAAACCCGTGCAACCTCCTAAAATATAATTCAACGGATTGTTTATTTCGTGTGCAATTCCTGCGGTAAGAATCCCAATGGAAGCCATTTTATCTGCCTGAATTAATTGAGCTTGCGTATCCCTTAAATCATCAAGCGTCTCTTGTAACTCTGAATTTTGTCTTATTATAATTTCATTTTTATGATGAAGAGCACTGTTTGTCACTGTTAGTTCCTGATTGAGTTTATCCAAATCCATTGTTTTAGCATCTACCATCTGTTCCAGATTTTTTTTATGATTTTCCAACTCTTTCTCCGTATTCCTTAATCTATTCAGATGTTTTTTCAAAAACAGAAAAAACAGGATTGCAGTAATCAGAACATAAAACCACCCTTTAAATGTCTGAAAATCAGTCAAAAGATTCTTATCCTTTATAAAACCATCAAGAATATTATCAGAGAAAAGAATCCATAAACCACCAACCAATAAATATGCGAAGGTAATTTTATGCTCAAACTTTATCCGACTCATTGTTTCTTAGTTAGCTAAAAGTCAGTTGTTAAGTAATAATATGAAAAAATGATGAATTATAATAATTTAATGAAATGTTTCTGTTGAGATAGTTACATGACTATCTTTTCCAAATATAATTACCGGTAAAAAATCAAAAAAAACTTGTGTGTGCAGAATAATACTTGCGCGGCTCCTCAAGAAAAAAAGTAATGTGCCAATTTGGCTTCTGGTTGATCTCAAAGAAGCCGAAAAACTTATTTTGGGTAAAAATACAAGAGCACAAAATTTTCTCTATATTTAATTGCTAAACAATATACCAATGAAAAAAGCAGTTTTCCTTTTTCTATCCCTTGTTTTTATTTCGTTTCAAATTAGTGCTCAGCAAAAAATTAATGTAGTGGTAATTGGTGCTCACCCCGACGATTGCGATATCGATGCCGGTGGTACTGCCATTCAGTTTGCGAAATTGGGGCACAACGTACTTTTCGTGTCACTCACCAATGGCGACGCAGGTCATCAGGAAAAAGGAGGAGGTGCATTGGCAAAAATCAGAATGGCTGAAGCACAGGAAGCAGGAAAACGTTTTGGTGTAACCTACAAAGTTTTGGATCATCATGATGGTGAACTGATGCCGACACTTAACATTCGGTTGGAAGTAATCCGGTTAATTCGGCAATGGAATGCTGACGTGGTTATTGGCCCCCGCCCAAATGATTATCACCCAGATCACCGGAACACCGGAATTTTAATTCAGGATGCTGCCTACATGGTTATTGTTCCGAATGTTGCGCCTGATACTCCTCCATTAAAAAAGAACCCTGTTTTTTTATATACAGAAGATGGATTTCAGAAACCCACTCCTTTTGAGCCTGACATAACTGTGGATATAACTCCTGTTTTCGACCAGAAAATTTATGCGATGGCAGCACACGAATCGCAATTCTTTGAATGGCTACCGTGGACTAACGGGACTCTCGACCAGGTGCCAAAAACGGAAAAAGAACGATTAAATTGGCTTTCAGAATGGAGAAAACCAGTAGTGACAGAAAAGGAAAAACTATCGCTAAAAAAATGGTATGATGAAGAAAAAGTGAAACAAATAAAATATGTAGAAGCTTTTGAAATCTGTGAATACGGGAAAAGACCTTCTGATGAGGAAATCAGACAATTATTTCCAATGTTAGGAAATTAGTAGGACAAAAAAATAATCATCCAATAAAAAACACTTGAAATTATCGGGAATGAAAAACCATTTTTTACTTTTCAATTAATTCCAACTTATCTATAATTAGATCTGCATTCCCGTAATAGAGTATTCTGAATTCAACATTTCGGACTCGTTTACTGCAACTGAATTCAACATCGAATGAGCCATTTTCAATTTGGGGCCAATCTTCACTTTTCAGTTCTTTACTTATAAGAACCGAACTACCATAGTCAGTTGTAACATCAAATTTTGCAATTGCTTTATTCCCAGTTACATTTTTCATATTAAGTTTATATCGCACCACAAAGTTTCCAATTCCCAAATCCAAGTTTGGCCCCCAGATTACATAATTATTCTTTAGTCCAACACTATCCTGCAAGATCAATAATTTGTTATTGCCCGGAACTACACCCGGGTTATACAAAAATTTCGCTAGCGGAATCTCCTGGTTTCGTTTTACTTTAACATACTCATTCAGAAAGCAATCAGCAATATTCAGCGAATCACCTTTTTTTACTAAAAGATACCCAAACTGTTCCATCGTATCAGGGAAAGACTTTAGCCACATATCTTTTATTACATATAGTTTGGGTTGTTCAAAAACTTCGTCAACCAGCTCCTGGCTTCTAACCACACTTTTGTCATGTGCCGTGGCTATAATTTTCGAAGGATCGGGACAAGCTGAAATATAGGAGTTCCAGAATTCTCCAATAATCCCTACTTCACCTAACGCCAAAAGTTCCGCCCTAACATCAATTTTTGACTTCAATGTTTTTGGCCATATATAATTCATAAAATGAACAGAACTTAATGAACCTGTAATAATCGTAAAAAATAAAGCCAGCTTAATCACTTGCTTTTTGGGATGAGCTCCAAGATTGTCCAGTAAAATCAAAATTATCATGAAAAATGAAATATAAGACGAAACAAAATACCATCTTCCCATTCCATTGTAATAAACCCAGCGAGAAAGTAAAATTACCCCTAATACAGAAACAAAATCGAAAGTAAAAAATACCACCCAACGTTGCCTTGACCGTAAAATCCGAAATGTTTGCTTTTGATATGAAAACAGTAAAAAAGTAACTGATATGATAACTCCCCAAACATAAAAACTAAACAGCAGTTCTTTATTCTGAAAAGTTAACACGCTGAAGGTTTCCCTTCCCAAAATTAATATCGCTTTGAAAAAGGTATCTAAATTGTTAACCGAAGTGTAACCATTCGTTACATCGGTTGCAAAACTTTTCGCATACCAAATAAAAAAGAAGCCACCAATAATTCCGACAATTGTATATAAATAAACCGGCCAGCGAAATCTAAAATTCCGGTTATTCTGAAAATGGAAAAAAATAAGTGTAAATAAAAGCGCTGTAATTGAAACCACTGCTAAATCGGAAACCCAAACTGAAATAATAAGAACGAGAACGGCGGACAACATCAAAATATGATTAACGACTTTTTGCTCCCTCCAAAAATTAACTTTATTAATCAGAAATATGGCAAACCCAATTAAACTGTATTGAACTCCAATCGGATAACGAGCCAAATCGATAAATCTCGCAGGTGGAAGAAACCATACAAGTGCAAACAAAATTTTTATGTACTTATTTCTGAAAAGGCTTGAAAATCCAACATATCCGAGAATTAATAAAAGGTAATTTGACAACGAAACTGAGTTTACCGCCGAAAATCCAAAAATACGATGAAAAACCTGGCTTATTAAGGGGATTAAAGTTCCGCCCCTATCCTGCCCCCAGCAATAAAAATCGTGTGGAAGCCGGTAATAAAAAGTCATTAAAATATTTAGTGCATCGTCAGAGTTAAGCAATGGAAAAAACCGCGATGAATAAAGAAAATAGGAAATTACAATTATTGCCAGTAAAGAAACGTAATGCGAAATTTTCTTAACCTCCATAAGTAGTATGGTTTATACGTGCAAAGATAAACAACTCTTAAAAATAACGATTTCTAACATTGTTAGCTAAAATGAAAAACAACTTATGTTTTTCTGTATCTTTTGTTGCTGTTTAATACTTGTCAAACCCAATTAACCCAAATTGCCATTTTCAGATCCAAGACAAGTAGATTGCAAATTATCTGTTTGTCTTTACAAATTTTAATTTTAACGTAATGAATTGAAAAAACTGTGTACTAAGTAAAAATGAACATTTAATTACGAAATCTGTCTTTTACATATTGCTCAAAATTTTAGAAAAACTATTCATAATGAAAAAACTGTTACTGATTATTCTGGCGATAATGTTCATGGGAAGCGCCATGGCACAAATCAGTGCCAAACTTATGCGTTATATGGATGTTTCAGAAACGCAAATTACCTTTGTTTACGGTGGCGACGTTTGGATTGCACCAAAAAATGGCGGCACTGCGCTACAAATCACTCACTCACCAGGTGAAGAATCATGGCCAAAATTTTCGCCCGATGGAAAAGAAATAGCTTTTACGGCCAGTTATAACGGAAATGCAGATGTTTATGTTATTCCTGTTACAGGCGGGATACCGGTTAGAGTTACCTATAATTCGTTTTCCGATCGGGTTGTTGACTGGCATCCTGACGGGAAGCAGATCCTTTTTGCCTCGGTGAGGGAAAATGGAATGGGTCGCGTCGGCCAATTTTTTCTCGTAAATAAAGCAGGCGGGTTACCCGAAAAATTAAAAATCCCGTATGGCGAACTCGCATCATTTTCCCCCGATGGAAATCAACTGGCTTACATCACAAAAATTACTGAAAACTACCCTTTTAAACGATATCGGGGCGGGTTGACTTCTGACATTATTATCTATGATTTCAAAAGCGAAAGAACCGAACGAATCACCCATGATGAAGTCAACGACGGAAAACCAACATGGGCGGGCGACAAGGTATATTTTTTGTCGGATCGAGATGAAAACATGCGGTTAAATATTTGGGAATACGATACCAAAACCAAAGAACAAAAACAAATCACTCATTACAAAGATTTTGATATTTCGTTTCTTTCCGCAGGACCTTCGGAACTGGTATATGAAATGGGAGGCGATTTATTTTTAATGGATTTAAAAACGCAACAAAGCCGAAAAGTTGAAATAAATGTTGTGAGCGATTTATCGATTGAAATGCCAACTACAAAAGATGTTAGCAAAAATATAAAATTTGCGTCAGCAGCTCCGGGAGGGAAACGTATTGCTTTTGAGGCACGTGGAGAAATTTTCAGTGTTCCCGAAAAAGAAGGTTTCACCATCAATCTGACACGGTCAAGTGGCGCTTTCGACCAAAGTCCCATGTGGTCGCCCGATGGAAAAACCATTGCTTACTGGAGCGATAAATCGGGAGAATACGAACTCTACCTTCAGGATAGTGAAGGTACAAAAGAAGCAAGCAAATTAACCAGTCGTGGAAAAGGGTTCGGTTATCCGCCGGTTTGGTCGCCCAACAGTAAAAAACTGGCATTTATCGACGAAACCAACACCATTTTTATTATCGATGCAGAAAGTGGTGATACCCAGGTTGCAGGCAACACCCGTTGGAACGAAGGTCACGGCTCACGTTTCGGATATCCGATTTCATGGTCGCCCGATTCAAAATGGATTGCGTTTACAGAAATACTTAATAATGCCAACCGGACAATTTTTGTGTATAACATTGACAACAAAAAGAAAAGCCAGATATCAAGCGGTTTTTATATTGATTCCAATCCGGTTTTCAGTGCCGATGGAAAATACATGTTTTATTTAACCAACCGAAGTATGACTGCCATTTCTTCAGATATGGAAGATGGTACCTGGGTTTATACAAACTCAACTCAAATTGCAGCCCTTTCGCTTACATCAAAAATCCCTTCGTTACTTGAAGAAAAAAATGACACGGTAGCCATAAAAAAAGAGAAAAAAGAAGAGGATAAAGCAAAAAAAGAAGAAAAGACTGACGACAAAAAGAACTCGGGAGACAAGGATAAGAAAGAAGAGGACAATAAAGTTGAAATCGATTTTAATAACATCGAAAGCCGGCTTGTAATTCTGCCGCCAAAGGCAGGAAATTTTAGTGCACTAATTCCATTTGAAGATAAGCTTGTTTTTCTTCGCCGTCCAAATACAGGTTCGGGAGAACGCTCATCTACACTCTATTATTTCGATTTGAAAGAACGCGAGGAAAAAGAAGTAATGAGCAATATAAGCCGTGTTAGTGCCACTGCCGATGGAAAATCGATGCTGGTATTTTCGCAGGGCAAATGGGGAATTATAAAACCTGCTCCCGGCCAAAAAATTGAAAAGCCTGTTCCAACTGATGGTTTGGTTATGGAACTTGTTGCGAAAGAAGAATGGAAAGAAATATTTATGGATACCTGGCGCCGTCACCGCGATTTCTTTTACGATCCGAATATGCACCAACTCGATTGGGAAGGAATACGCGATCAATATTTGAAACTGGTAGATGATGCACGCACACGCTGGGACATCACCAATCTTCAGAAAAGTTTAGTTTCCGAACTTGGTGCAGGTCATACTTACGCATACGACGGAGATGTTGAAAACGCACCGTCAAGAGAAAACGGATTTCTTGGGATAAATTGGGAAAAAGACGGCGCCCTTTACAAAATAAAGCGAATAATAAAACCTGCCGAGTGGGATACCGAAGTTCGATCGCCTTTCGATCAAACCGGCGTTGACGTAAAAGAAGGTGATTATGTTTTAGCTGTAAATGGAGTTTCCCTCGATCCGGGAAAAGATCCCTACGCTGCTTTTGACGGACTTTCAGGAAAAACCGTTTCACTAAAAATTTCTTCAACGGGGAAAAAAGAAGACGCCAAAGATTTAGTAGTAAAATGCCTCACCAGGGATGAAGAATCGACTCTTCGTTACCTGGAATGGATTGAAGACAACCGCAAAATGGTAGAAAAGTTGTCAGATGGAAAACTGGGATATATATACATGTCAAATACTGCCGATCGCGGTCAGCTCGAACTGGTTAGAATGTTTTACGGCCAGTTGGACAAAAAAGGTTTTGTGCTCGATGAACGGTGGAATGGCGGTGGAAATTTAGCAGATCGCTTTCTCGAACTACTTCAGCGTCCTGTAACTTATAACCTTCACTGGAGGCACGGTCGCGACCACACCAACCCGATAAAAACAAATACAGGGCCTGTTGGCATGCTGATTAATGGCTGGGCAGGTTCCGGCGGCGACGGCCTACCATGGGCATTTCAGGAGTTAAAAGCCGGTCCGATTGTTGGCGAACGCACGCTCGGAATTTTAATTGGTCCTGCAACCGGTCATCAACTTATTGATGGAGGTGCAATAACCGTTCCCGGTGCCCGCCTTTACGACAACGACGGACACTGGTTTTGGGAAGGTGAAGGAGTGCGTCCTGATATAGAAGTTTGGGATGATCCGAACATGTTAATGCAGGGGCGTGATCCACAAATGGAGAAAGTAGTAGAAGTTTTAATGGAGTCGGTAAAAGAAAATAAAGATGTTATGACACCGGCGCCGCCGCTTGAAGATCGTTCAGCAAAAGGACTGATGAAGAAATAGTCTTCGTTCATCATTCACAAAACAAAAAAAGATGCTGTTCAGCAAATGGACAGCATCTTTTTTTTCGGAACAAGTTGAAAATTGAAACTATTTGTAGCAATACACATGTGTAAAAATGAAACTATTCAAAAACGACTCCTTTTAAACTCATATGTCTTATTTCTTATTCCTTGCCTTTTTTGGTTTCGATGATAACAACACCGTTTGCCCCGCGGGAACCATAAACCGATGAAGAACCATCTTTTAACACATCAATTGAGGCAACGTCCAACGGTGACAAGTTTCGAAGATCCTGCGAATTTGTCATCACCCCATCAATAACAATTAGCGCTGCATTTCCCTCAACTCCATAAAAAGTATTTGTTCCTCTCACAACAATGTTATTACCTTCAACAGAAACTCCGGGAAACTGTCCCTGTATTAAATCGAACATATTATTATACATGGAAAAATCCATTTCTTTACTGTTAATCGACGAAACAGCATTTAGTAAACGGTTCGAATTTACTTGCCCGTAGCCAACATCTACATAGCGTTCGGCCATAGCCAGATTCTTATCACCTTTTTTCAATTTCAGGTTAATCAAAATCATCCTGATTTCTTTTTCAACTTTTACTTTTTGAGGGAAAAAACCATCGGCTTCAAAAGTAACCTTATCCTCGGGGTTGCACATAACCTGAAATAAACCAGCGGTATCGGTTTGTGCTATTTGTCCCGTACTTTTTACTATAACTGTTACGCCGGTAAGCGGAATACTATCGAAAGTTGTTACTTTTCCTACCAGAGTTTTATCTTGAGCCGACACATGGACAGCAAAAGCAATGGTGAATAAAACCAATAGTGAATTTTTAATAAGAATTAGTTTCATGGGTTCAGTTTTTGATTTGATTAAACAATAACAAAGCAACAACGACTATTTGGACTAAGAAACTGAATTTTAGTTTAATACGAAACATTCCATTTTATGTTATTCTAATTATATTTTTATTTTATCATCTTTCTTTTCAAAAACGATTGTACGTCAATAATTACAAACAACGCATAAATTAATCCAAAACTAACCTTTTATGGCCAGTTCTGTTTGTTGTGCATTTTCACCCACTTAGTTCAAAATGGAGTCTTCATTAATAAGGTTCACCACATCAATGACAAAAAAATTCTGCTATTTTTATCTACTGCAAAATTAAGCTACCATGAAAAAAATCTTTCTGCTTTTTATTTCCTTAATTTCCATTCACTTTTTAAGCTACTCGCAAAATATTAATTTAAATAGGCTGGATGCTTATTTCGAAAAAGCCGTAACCGATTGGAACATCCCTGGAATGAGTGTTGGAATTGTTAAAGACGGAAAAATTGTATTTAGCAAAAGTTATGGCGTTCTGGAAGTTGGGAAACCTGGAAAACCAGATGGGAATACTTTATATGCCATTGCTTCCAATTCAAAGGCTTTTACATCCGCAATTATTGCCATGTTAGTTCAGGAAGGGAAACTACGTTGGGATGACAAAGTTAAAAACTACCTGCCCTATTTCGAGCTATACGACAGATACGTAAGCGAAAAAATGACAATTGAAGATTTACTTTGCCACAACTCCGGATTGGGAACTTTTAGCGGCGATGTTATCTGGTATAAATCCGATTTAAATTCGGAAGAAATAATTAAAAGAATAAAATATTTGCCCAATCAGTTTGAGTTTCGAAACGGCTACGGATATTCAAATGTAATGTTTATTACGGCAGGCGAAGTAATTAAAAAGGTTACCGGTAAAACCTGGGGTGAAAATGTACAGGAACGTATTCTTGAACCAATAAAGATGGATAGAACAATTTGGTCTTTAAAACAACTTGATATAAAAGGGAATTATGCAACTCCGCATGCTTTCGAGAACAATAAAAACATTCCAATTCCATTTGTCGATTGGGAAGAAGTGGGAGCTTTGGGCGGAATTATTTCTTCGGTAAATGATATGGGAGAATGGATGATATTTAACATGAATAACGGAATACTGAATAACGATACACTGCTAACCCCAGCATCGCGAAACAACCTTTGGAAAATTCATAATCCATTCACTGTTGACCACACAAAACCAGATGATTTTAACACCCATTTCAGAGGTTACGGATTAGGCTGGTCGTTGTCGGATTATAGAGGAAAACTAAGAGTAAGCCACGGTGGAGGATACGATGGAATGATTTCGCTGGTAACAATGATTCCGGATGAAAAACTGGGAGTAGTGGTTTTAACGAATGGGATGAATGCACCAACTACTGCTGTTACTTATTTTGCCTTAGATGCATTTATGGGAGTTGAAGAAAAAGACTGGTCTGCCGAAATGCTGGAACAAAGAAAAAACAGAAAATCGGGCGACACCCGGATTGAAGTAAGAATTGCAAGTCGTGTAAATGGTACCACACCATCACTTGCAATTGAAAAATATGCAGGAACTTACTTCTCTGAAATTTACGGCAACATAGAAATTAAACTTGAAAACAAAAATCTGCGAATGTATTTTGAACATACTCCGGAACTATCTGCCACACTGGAACACTGGCATTATGATGTTTGGAAAATCAACTGGGATAAAACACACGCCTGGTTTAGTTTCGGAACTATAAAATTTAATATGACGAACAACCTTGAAATAACCGGAATTGATTTTGACGTTCCTAACAACGACATCTTTTTTGAAGAACTAAAGCCATTAAAAGTGAAATAACTCCGAACAATGGAGATTATAAATTAAACCAGAATAATGTGGACATGCCCAAAATGCAATCGTGAATTCAAAAACAAAAACCAGGATCATACCTGCGGAGTGTTTTCCATTGATGATTTGTTTGAAAAATGTACTGAATTATTGCCGTTGTTCGATCAACTCCGGGAACTTGTTACCAGTTTTGGAAAAGTAAAAATTACTCCGGTAAAAAACGCTGTCATGTTTTCTGTTCAAACCAATTTTATAGTTATAAAACCGCATCGGAATTATTTAGTTGTGGAGTTTACATCATCCGGAAACCACAATGAATTTCCAGTTGAAAAATGTGTAAAGATTTCAAAAACAAAATACATACACATTCTAAAGATTGATTCCTTCGAAGACATCGACGGGCAATTAAAAGACTGGCTACATGAAGCATACTTTAACGATATTTCATAATTTTACCAAACCAGCTCAACTGTGGAATAATTGTTGTAATTAGCGTCTGCTGAAACTGATATAATTAATTCATAATGAAGTTAAGTTCCAGGGTAAAATTTCTAATAAGCAACGGATTAAAAGGATTGGTATGGTTTGCCATCATCATTTTGGCCTATTTTCTTTTCAATGAAATTGTAATTTCCAAAAATCCGGATGCATGGGTTGAAAGGTTTTATGCCCAGCCCTCTGTTATTTATGCCATTTATTTTGCTTCGGAATTCTTCTTCGGAATTATACCACCTGAACTTTTTATGATTTGGGCTTATAATAAAGCCGGAACCGGGCATTATTTGCTCAATGTTGCCTTTTTTGCAACCATTTCATATGCCATGGGATATTTAACTTTCCTTATCGGACAGTTTTTTTTGAAAAGGGCTACTTTCAGGCTGCTTCGAAGAAAATTTTTTAAACAACAATCAGCTTTATTGAAAAAATATGGTCTGTTTTTAATCATTATTGCAGCCTTAACACCGGTTCCGTGGTCAGCGGTTTGTTTATTGGTTGGTTCGGCAGGTTATCCAACCGGAAAGTTCCTGAAATACGCCTTATTCCGGATATTGAGGTTTGCCGTTTACGGATTCATTATCTTTCAATCACATCAAATCTGACACCTTATTCAAACATACCTCAAATTCTTTTGTTATAAAATAAAATTGTAAAAACGATGTTTGAAAAACTTAAAAAACGATGGAATATAGAGAGTAACTTCCAAATTGTGATCATTTTAATTGTATTTGCAATTACCGGAAGTACGACCGTTTACATAAAACGAATGTTTTTTGACCTTATTGGGATAACACCTGAAACACATCTCTGGATTAAGGTTTTGCTATACATTCCTTCAATTTTGGTAATTTATAATATCTTACTTCTTATTGTAGGTTCTTTGTTCGGGCAATTTCGCTTTTTCTGGAATTTCGAAAAGAAGTTTTTCTCCCGATTTCTTGTAAAAAGAAAACCCGCTATAACTGAAAAAATAAAATCATAAGAATGAAAAGTGTTGTTTTCATTTTTGCATTACTAATTTATTCAACGTTAACAATGGCACAAAATTTAGAAACAGCAACATTGGGAGGCGGATGTTTTTGGTGTACCGAAGCTGTTTATAAAGAGTTAAAAGGTGTGGTTGATGTAAAACCCGGCTATAGTGGAGGTACAATAAAAAATCCATCATACAAAGAAGTCTGCACCGGAAGAACCGGACATGCCGAAGTAGTGCAAATCACCTTCGACCCTTCTGTTGTCAGTTTTTCAGATATACTGGAAGTATTTTTTATGACTCACGACCCAACAACATTGAATCGCCAGGGAAATGACGTGGGAACTCAATACCGCTCTGTAATATTTTATCATTCTGAAAAACAAAAAGAAACGGCAGAAAAAGTAATCCGGCTTTTTAAAGAAGAGAAAGTTTATGACAAACCTATTGTAACCGAAGTAAGTGAATTTTCTGTTTTTTATCCTGCTGAAGATTATCATTTCGATTATTTCGAAAATAATCCCAACCAGCCTTATTGTCAATATGTTATTGTTCCGAAAATAGAGAAATTCAGAAAAATATTCAAAGATCAGTTAAAAGATTAATACCAAGGTATATTATAGAAACACTTCAATGAAACAGAAAGAGGAACAATGCGTTCATCTCGGAAAGTGGAATTTACCTTGTAAAAGTAGTCTCAGAAAATCAGCGTTCAACAAAGCATAAAAAAAGCCTGAGCTATACACCCAGGCTTTCCTTCTATATTATACTTTTTACAATTCGCGAATCCAGATATTTCTGAAGCTAACCGGATTTCCATGATCCTGTAAAACCAGACTTCCCGGACCGTGTTTTTTAACCGAGTACTCTGGAATTCCGATATATTCAGTTGGACCACGTAAAACAGAGTGATTTTGAACTAAAACACCATTTTGCAATACTGTTATTGTAGGTGGTGTAAAATAAGTTCCATCTTCGTTAAAACGCGGAGCGGTGAAAATAATATCGTAAGTCTGCCATTCACCCGGAGCTTTGCATGCATTTACAAGAGGTGCATGTTGTTTATAAATACTTCCTGCCTGGCCGTTACGATAAGTGCGGTTGTTATAATTATCAAGTACCTGAACTTCATAAAGTCCCTGCATAAAAATTCCGCTGTTACCGCGTCCCTGGCTTGTGCCAATTACCTCAGCCGGAGTACGCCACTCAATATGTAACTGGTAATCTTCAAAAACCCGTTTCGTTTTTATAATACCTGCACCTTTTTTCACGGTAACACAACCATTTTCCACAGTCCATCCTGGTTTTCCTCCATCGCTGTTGGTCCATTCACTTTCCAAATCTTTTCCATCGAATAGTACGATTGCATCCGAAGGTGCATTTACCGGAGTTTCTCCGGGGGTAATTACAGAAACTTCAGGATCCCAAATCTCGGTCATTTCCGGCTTCATTGGCATCGGCTCTTCCTGAGCAAAAACAGCAATTGCCGAAAAAAGCAATGCAACAGTTAAAATTTGATTTTTCATTTTTTAAAATTTTTGATTTTACAGATTTAATTATTTAGGTAAAAACTATAATCCCAATTCTTCCATTATCGCTTCGATTTTGGCTTCTGCTTTCGCTTCTGCATCGTCAAATTCTTTTCGTGAACTTAGTTTACCGGCCACTTCAAAATAGAACTTGATTTTAGGTTCAGTGCCTGAAGGACGAACTGAAATTTTTGTTCCATCCTGGGTAAAAAACTGAAGTACATTCGAAGTGATCTTCTGATTGATTTTTGTCTCTTCTCCGGTAATTAAATTTTTCGCCACCAAAGTATCGTAATCTTTCACCCACTCCATTGGAGAGTTTCCTAAAGATTTTGGCGGATTGGAACGAAAATCATCCATAATTTTCTGAATTTCTTCAGCGCCGGTTTTTCCTTTCCGCACTACATACTTCATTTTCTCTTTAGAGTAACCGTATTCCAGGTAAATATCCTGTAATAATTCATACAGCGTTTTCCCCTGATCGATTGCCCATGCAGTAATTTCCGCCATTAAGGCACAAGAAGAAACTGCATCTTTGTCGCGTACAAAATCAGCTGGCATAAATCCAAAACTTTCTTCACCGCCACCGATGTATTTTTTTTGTCCTTCCAGTTCGCGAATAATTTCAGCAATAAATTTAAACCCGGTATAAACATCAAAATATTCGATGTTATTTCGTTTAGCAATCTCAGCAATCATTTCGGTAGTTACAATTGTTTTCACAATAAACTCATTGCCTTTCATTGCGCCCGATTCCTTCATTTTTGTAATGATGTAATAAATAAAGAGCAGCGCCGTTTGATTGCCATTTACAATGATGTATTTCCCTTTGTCGTCTTTCACTACCACTCCAATTCGGTCAGAATCAGGGTCAGAAGCCATGACAACATCTGCATCAACTTCGTAGGCTTTTTTAATGGCCATATCCATTGCAGCTTCTTCTTCCGGGTTAGGAGAAACAACTGTTGGAAAATCGCCGCTTACAACATCCTGTTCAGGAACGTTAATAATGTTTGTGAACCCGAATTTGCGTAAAGCAGCCGGAATTAATTTCACACCTGTTCCATGAATTGGCGTATATACAATTTTAATGTTGTTATGCTTTTCAACGATATCAGGCGAGATGGAAACCGTTTTAACTTTATCAAGAAACTTCTGGTCCATTTCCTCTCCCATAATTTCAATTAACTCGCTTGGTCCATCGAACTTAATATCCTGAGCTTTAATTTTTAGAACTTCATTTACGATATTAACATCATGCGGGCCAACAATTTGCGATCCATCGTCCCAATAAGCTTTATAACCGTTATATTCCTTCGGATTGTGTGAAGCTGTTAAAATAATTCCACTTTGGCAACCCAACTCGCGAATCGCAAACGAAAGTTCCGGAGTTGGTCTTAAATCTTCAAATAAATAGGCTTTTATACCGTTTGCTGCAAAAATTTTGGCACTACTTTCGGCAAACAAACGACTGTTATTTCTACAGTCATGACCAATTGCAACTTTTATTTCGGGAAGATTGGAAAAGTTCATTTTTAAATAATTACTCAATCCCTGAGTAGCTGCACCAACCGTATAAATATTCATGCGATTTGTGCCAACCCCCATTATACCGCGAAGACCTCCGGTACCAAACTCAAGGTTTTTATAAAATGAATCTACCAACTCAGAGGTATCGTCACTATTTAATAATCGCTGAACTTCTTTTCTTGTATTTTCGTCATAAGTTTCAGAAAGCCACTCCTGTGCTTTCGCGCTTACTTCCTGAAGCAAATCCTTATTTTCCATCTATATTACATTTAATTTTTTAAGGCAGATTTTCAGACTGTCCCTCCAGTATGGAACTTCAAGTCCAAAAGTATTTTTTATTTTCGATTTATTCAATACGCTATAGTGCGGCCGTTTTGCAGGTGATGGAAATTCTTCGGAAAGAATAGGTGAAACCTTGCAATCTATTCCTGTTATTTCGAATATCGTTTTTGCAAAATCGAACCAACTAGTAACTCCTTCATTGGAATAATGATAAATACCGGGTACAAAATTTTTGGGATTTTCTTCCGAAATCTGAATAATTGAAAGTATTGCATGTGCCAAATCAGCTGCGTATGTTGGTGTTCCGACCTGGTCAAAGACTATATTTAGCGAATCTTGTTGCTTACCGAGCCGAATCATGGTTTTCACAAAATTATTTCCAAATTCGGAATACAACCACGAAGTTCGGATAATAACCGACTGCGGGTTTTCCTTAAAACAATAAGATTCTCCTTCCAGTTTTGTTTTTCCGTAAGCACCTTCCGGATTCGTTATAGTTTGTTCATTAAGAGGAGTTGAAGCAGTACCATCATAAACATAATCGGTTGAAACATGAATCATTTTTGCACCAACGTTTGCAGATTCTGATGCAAGAATTTTTACCGCAGTGGCATTTATTTTTCTGGCATTGTCAACATCGCTTTCAGCTTTATCAACAGCGGTGTATGCAGCACAATTTATAATGTATGATGGCTTTTCTTTTTGAAATATTTTATTCACAGCTTCTTCATCTGTTATATCCAGCGAATCAACATCAGTGAATATGAATTTCCATTCAGGAAAATTGGTGTAAACTTCCTTTAATTCGTTTCCTAATTGTCCGTAAGCACCTGTAACTAATATCTTCATTTGTCTTGGTAAACAAAATTTGTTTCCGCTCCTTCAAGTAAAGGAGCAACTTTATCTTTTTCAGAAACAATTTGGAACTGAGGTTCAATTTTCCAATCTATTTTCAATTTTGGATCATTTATATTCACAGATCGTTCTGATTCTTTATGATAAATATTATCACATTTGTAGCTAAAAATTGCTGTATCGGTCAATACTGAAAACCCATGTGCAAATCCTCTCGGAATAAATAACTGGAGTTTATTTTCAGCGCTCAATTCGATTCCGAAATACCGGCCAAAAGTTGGTGAACCTTTTCTTAAATCAAGCGCAACATCGTAAACAGCCCCTTGTACAACACGAACTAACTTTGCCTGTGCATATGGATTTAATTGGTAATGCAATCCTCTAATTACTCCTTTAGTTGATTTTGACTCATTATCCTGAATAAACTCAGCTTCAATTCCCGCTTCTATATATCTTTTTTGCTGATAAGACTCAAAAAAATATCCACGTTCATCGTTAAAAACTCCTGGCTCAACAATTAATAAACCTCGAAGTGGTGTTTCAATAACCTTCATTATAATTTCAAAATGAAAATATTTGTTTATCAGCTAGGTTTAAAAGATACTGACCATATTGATTTTTATTCAATGGCTCTGCTAATTTTAGCAACTGTTCCTTGCTAATAAAACCTTTTTTAAATGCAATCTCTTCAATACAAGAAACTTTTAAACCCTGTCTTTGTTCAATGGTAGCAATAAAATTGGAGGCTTGTAACAAACTATCATGCGTTCCGGTATCAAGCCAGGCAAATCCACGTCCCAGTAATTTTACATTCAACCGGTTTTCTTCCAGATACAAACGATTCAAATCGGTAATTTCCAGTTCACCTCTTTTCGAAGGTTTCAGTTTTTTTGCCTTTTCAATTACATCGTTGGAGTAAAAATACAAACCTGTAACGGCGTAATTTGATTTGGGTTTTTCAGGCTTTTCTTCAATGCTGATAACTTTTCCTGTTTTATCAAAATCAACAACCCCGTATCGTTCCGGATCGGTAACGTAATAACCAAAAACATAGGCTCCATCTTCCAGATTTGCAGCTTCCTCCAATATACTTCTGAAATTGTAACCATAAAAAATATTGTCTCCCAGAATCATACATACGTTATCGTCTCCAATAAATTCTTCACCTAGAATAAAAGCTTGTGCTAACCCATCGGGCGAAGGTTGAATTTTATAAGAAATAGTAAGCCCCAACTGCGATCCGTCACCAAACAGATTCTCGTATAAGATGATATCTGTAGGTGTTGATATTATTAAAATTTCGCGGATTCCTGCCAGCATTAAAACTGAAAGCGGATAATAAATCATGGGTTTATCATAAACCGGTAAAATTTGTTTGGAAATTGAACGTGTTATAGGATATAACCGGGTTCCTGCTCCTCCTGCCAGAATAATTCCTTTCATTCTTTTAATTTAACTTTGCACAAAGTAAAAAGATTTTATCATCAAATTGAGCATCAAAATTAACAAAAGAATAGGAGCCGGCAAAGTAAGTTTTAAGAACCGCCTCTGGATTTTAAACATTTCTGTGTTAATTTTTCAAATAAATACTCAAAACCTTTGATATAAAGGAATTAAGTTATAATTTTGCGCGCGATTTTTTAATAAATATAATGTCTAACTTATTAGTTGAATTAAAATTACATGACTGAAAAGAAAAACGAAGAACTTGAAAACGAAGTGAATGAAGCTCCGGTTCAGGAAGAACAAAAGGCTCCGGAAATGGCCGAAAAAAATGAAACTATTGAAGAAGTAAAAACTGAAGAAGCTACAGCTGAACCAGTTACTACAAAAGAAGAAGTTGCAGAAGTGGTTGCAACAGAAACAGAAGAAGCAACAAAAGCAGAATCTGAAGAATTTGACTGGGCAAGTCTTGAAATTGGTCAGGATGCATATTCTGAAAAAGAAAGAACCAAGCTTGCTAATTTGTACAACGACACACTGAATACGGTTTCGGAAAAAGAAGTTTTGGAAGGAACAGTTATTTCATTAAACAAACGTGAAGTTGTTGTTGACATCGGTTACAAATCTGACGGAATTGTAAGTTTGAACGAGTTCCGTTACAATCCTGATTTGAAAGTAGGCGACAAAGTAGATGTTTACATCGAAAGTCTTGAAGATAAAAAAGGTCAGATGATCCTCTCGCACAAACAGGCACGCGCTACCCGCTCTTGGGATCGTGTTAACGAGGCACTTGATCAGGATGAAATTATTAAGGGGTACATTAAATGCCGCACCAAAGGTGGTATGATTGTAGATGTATTTGGCATTGAAGCATTCTTACCTGGTTCGCAAATTGATGTTAAACCTATCCGCGATTACGATGTATTTGTTGGTAAAACCATGGAATTTAAAGTGGTTAAAATCAATCACGAATACCGTAACGTTGTTGTTTCGCACAAAGCTCTTATTGAAGCAGAACTGGAACAACAGAAAAAAGACATCATCGGTAAACTGGAGAAAGGACAAGTACTTGAAGGAACCGTTAAAAACATTACTTCTTACGGTGTGTTCATGGATCTTGGCGGCGTTGACGGACTTATCCACATTACTGACCTTTCATGGGGACGTATTTCTCATCCGAATGAAATTGTTGAATTGGATCAGAAACTGAACGTTGTTATCCTTGATTTTGATGATGACAAAAAACGTATTGCACTTGGGTTAAAACAATTAACTCCTCACCCATGGGATAACTTAGATGAAAAACTAAAAGTTGGCGATACAGTTAAAGGTAAAGTTGTAGTTCTTGCCGACTACGGTGCATTTGTTGAAATTGCTCCAGGAGTTGAAGGTTTAATCCACGTTTCAGAAATGTCATGGAGCCAGCACTTACGCAGTGCTCAAGACTTCCTGAAAGTAGGAGACGAAGTAGAAGCTTCGATCCTTACATTAGACCGTGACGAACGCAAAATGTCACTGGGTATCAAACAACTGAAATCAGATCCATGGGAAAACATTGATGCAGAATACGGCGTTGGAAGCAAACACAAAGCAACGGTTCGCAACTTTACTAACTTTGGCGTATTTGTAGAAATTACTGAAGGAGTTGATGGATTGATTCATATTTCAGACCTAAGTTGGACGAAAAAAATCAAGCATCCTTCAGAATTCACTGCTATAGGTGATGAAATTGAAGTAGTTGTTCTTGACATTGATAAAGAAAACCGGCGTTTAAGTTTAGGCCACAAACAATTGGAAGAAAATCCATGGGATGTATTTGAAACTATTTTCACTCCTGATTCAATTCACGAAGGAACTGTAGTTGAATTAATGGACAAGGGAGCCGTTATTGCTCTTCCATACGGAGTTGAAGGTTTTGCAACTCCACGTCACCTTGTAAAAGAAGATGGAACTTCAGTAAAACAAGATGAAAAACTTGATTTTAAAGTTATCGAGTTTAATAAATCAGCAAAACGGATTATCGTTTCACATTCCAGAATTTTTGAAGATGCCAAACGTGCAGAAGACACTGCAAAACGCAAATCAACAGCGCGCTCAAGTAAAAAATCGGTGAAAACAGTTAATGATAACATCGAGAAAACAACATTGGGCGATATCAGCGAATTGGCAGCTTTAAAAACTCAAATGGAGGAAAAAGAAAAAAAAGTAAAATAATTCGGGTTAGCGTTTAATCAGAATTTCGTAAATTGAGACATGGCAATCGAAATTCATAAGAACGGAAACTATACCTTGATCAAGGTAAATTCCGACAGACTAGATACAAATAACGCCCCCGATTTGAAATCGCAACTAGTTGTTGCAAATAATGCGGGTGAAAAAAACATCATTCTCGACCTGAGTAGTTGTAATTATTGTGATTCTTCAGGGTTAAGAGCAGTGTTAGTCGCCAACCGGTTATGTGAAGATGCAATAGGGACTTTTATCCTTGCAGGGCTTCAGCCGGATGTGGAATACCTGGTTAGAATTTCAATGCTGCATACCGTTTTGCTTATCACCAAAACGGTAAATGAAGCGGAGGAATTATTAGCAAGAAAGGAAAATCTTTAAATAGATGCCTTTTGAGTTGACTATACTGGGAAGTAGCTCAGCGTTACCAACATCGGAAAGATATCCAACCGCTCAGGTACTAAATGTACTTGGGCGGTTTTTTTTGATCGATTGCGGAGAAGGGACGCAGATTCAGCTCCGAAGGAACAAAATCGGTTTTGGGAAAATAAAACATATTCTTATTTCTCATCTGCACGGCGATCATTATTATGGATTAATAGGTTTGATTTCTACGCTCAATCTTTTAGGCATTGAAGCCGACATACATATCTATTCGCATTCTGAATTGAAAACGCTGCTACAGCCGCAACTCGATTATATTAGAGGAGATATGAAGGTAAAACTCATTTTTCATCCTCTCGATTTTAAAAAGCCTAAAAGAATATATTCAGATAAACGATTAGAGGTGTTCTCATTTCCTTTAAAACACAGTGTTCCAACTTGTGGATTTCTTTTCAGGGAAGTAGAAAAGCAGCCGAATATTAAAAAGGAATTGGTTCAAAAATATAAAATTCCAATAGCTCAAATAAAGGAAATAAAGGCGGGAGGCGATTTTGTCACTTCGGAAGGCGAAATAATTTCGAATCAGGAATTAACCACACCACCACCGAAACCAAGGTCGTATGCTTTTTGCACCGACACCGCATTTTTTGAACCCGTTACTGAAATTATAAAAGATGTGGATTTATTGTATCACGAAGCTACTTTTTTAGAGGAAATGCGTGAATTTGCGAGCAAAACCCAGCACTCAACAACCATTGATGCTGCAAACATCGCAAAACTTGCCAATGCCCGACAATTGATTATTGGTCACTTTTCATCAAGATTTAATGATGCGTCAATATTTGAAAAAGAAGCAAAATCGGTTTTCAAAAACACACAGGCAGCAAAAGAAGGCAAAACGTACAAAATAAAACAGGCTCCCAAAGCCTGAAAATCAGAAAGATTTTTCAAATAACAGTATAAACTCATTCCAAAGCACCACTGAAATATTGGATTGAACTGTTCGGAATCAAAGTCCGTTCCAGCCTGTCCGCCTTTCTGGTTATTTTCTCCTTCGAACTCTTTGCCATACATGAAATAACTTTTCGCATTTCACCTTTTCGTATTAAGATTCCTTTTCACACTTAAAGCGGGTCTTCATCAAAAAAATGCTTGTCAAAATTCACCAGAAATAACTTTTCGGTGGGCCGTGTAAATGCAGTGTACAACCAGCGGTAATACTCTACATCCATCATATCTTCATTTACAAATCCGGGATCAATATAAACTGCTTTCCATTGTCCGCCCTGAGCTTTGTGACAGGTTAAGGCGTAAGCAAACTTAACCTGCAATGCATTAAAATAAGGATTCTCTCTTACTTTTTTCCATCGATTGCGTTTGTTTTTAATATCCATATAATCTTCTGATACCGACTCAAAAAGTTGCCGGTTTTGTTCATATGAAAAAGATGCTGATTCAATTGACAAAGTTTCGAGAAAGATTTTACAATCAATTTCAACATTTTCATAATCAACAAAACGCAAACTAACATTGGCAAATCTGAAATTGTACATTTGTTCGTAACTGTAAATAGTTACAATCTCGGCAATATCGCCGTTTGCAATAAAGTCAAGGTTAAAATCTTCACCGGCCCAGAAATAATTATTTTTGATAACCATCAGCAAATCTCCTCTTTCAATCTCGTTTTCGCGATATAAAATAGAGCCCCTGATTCCTTTGTTATATAAGTTCGCCCGTTTATTTGACCGGGTTACAACGGTAGTTTCAAATACTCCATATGTATCGAACGATGAAGAGATGCTCTCAATTAACTCCGCTCCTGATATCCTTTCCACATCAGGAAAATTTTCTTTTTCAATAGCAAAAAAGCCGGATTCTTTATTCTGTATTCGATTTCTGATTTGTGTTGCATTCACCAAAATTCCGGAATCTTCTGCCTGTCTGACCACATCTTTTAATTCAACTTCTTTAACTGTGAATCCGAGTTCTTCCAGTGTTTTCGCTTCTAATGCCGGACTAATGTTTAATCCTACCGGAGGCAACTGAGCAGTGTCGCCAACCAATACCAATTTGCAATTTTCTCCGGAATAAACGTATTCCAGTAGATCGTCAAGCAACCTACCACTGCCAAACACCGAATTTTCACTTGTTTCATTTGATATCATGGAGGCTTCATCGACGATAAAAAAAGTATTTTTATACAGATTTTTGTCCAGTTCAAATCTTCCCATACCATCAGTACTCGATTTCTGCCTAAAAATTTTTTTATGAATGGTAAAAGCAGGCATTTGCGTATAATTTGCCAGTACCTTAGCCGCACGACCTGTGGGAGCTACCAAAACAGAACGAATTTTGAGGGACTGCAGGGCCTGCGTTAAAGCATAAAGCATTGTCGTTTTTCCGGTTCCCGCGTAACCCTTTATTAACATAATTTCATCAGGTTCTTGCGAAAAAATGTATGTTGACAAAACATCAATTAAAGATATTTGTCCGGGGGTAGGAGAAAACATCAGATTTTGGGTCAATATGTCTTTTAAATGATTTTTAATCATAGTGGGTAAAATAACGTTCAGTAAAGGAAAGTAATTTATATTTTTTTTTAAATTTGCAGGCAAACGAAAATGAACTTATTTAAAATAATAAAAATGAAAACCGTACTTCAAATTTTACTTTTCATTGTTGCCGTTGTTCTTGTTTATTTTATCTATCAGAGCATTCAAACTCCTCTTGATTTTGAAAAGACCAAAAAAGCACGTTACGATGCAACAATTGCAAAACTAAAAGATATTCGAAAAGCCGAATTAGCCTACAAAGGTGTTTATGGAAAATTCACAGGTAGTTGGGATACACTTATTGGTTTTGTCCAAAACGATTCAGTTGTAAACATACGTAAAGTAGGTGAATTAACTGACAGTATGATTGAAGCCGGTCTTTCTGAAAGAAAAGCAATCCGCTTGGGATTATTAATTCGCGACACTGTTCGGGAAAGTGTGTTAGGTTCAATTTTTCCTGCAAATTATGATGTTAACAGTTTGAAATATGTTCCGGTTCCTGGTGAACCGACCGAATTTCATTTAGGCGCAACAAACATTATCACTGGTTCAGGTATTGTTGTACCGGTTTTTGAAGCTAAAGCACATAATAATGTAATTCTTCGCGGTTTAGACGAGCAACTAATCATCAACCTGAATGACCAAAACAGGACCAATGAAAAATATCCTGGGCTAAAAGTTGGGTCGCTTACTGAAACCATAAACAATGCCGGTAACTGGGAGTAATTTGAAATGCTTGATGTAGTTACAGACGAATCGTTTGATTTCGAAAAAACGTATGAATATATATTATCCATTCAGGTCAGCCTGAATGGATTTTCTTTTTCAGTAAAACAGCCAACTGAAAATAAATTACTGGCTTATAAAAACAAGGCTATTAAAATCAGTAGCAATTCATTGCTCAGCCGACATTTTAACGAGTGGTACCAAACCGAAGATATTCTGCATAAAACCTTTAAAAAAGTACGGATAATAATTTTTAGTGAGCTTTTCTCATTGATTCCTGAAAATCTATTCAATCAACATTTGAAAAGCCTAGCTCCACAAATCCTATTCGATAACAAAGCTAATTTTGAAATTGCCGAAAATATAATCAACCGGTTAAAGGCTAAACTGATTTTCACATTACCTCCTGAAATGAACTCGACTTTATTAAGTCTTTTTGGAGAGTATGAAATCATTCATCCAATTAAACTAATTATCCATAATCTTCCTGAAGTTTCAACCCGGAATGGAATATTTTTACTATTTGATTCCGGTAGTTTTTATACGGTGCTCTTTAATCGCGATTCGGTTTTGTTAGCCAACAATTTCAAAATGGTTCATAGGAACGATATTGTGTTTTACATTTTAACCATGTTAAAACAATCGGGTATTTCATCGAAGCAAACTACACTTCTGTTAACTGAGTCAGCAAAGCAGTTAACCGAAATTGATGATAACCTTAAAACCTTATTCTCTGAAATAATTCATCTTGACACTGAAAATTTATTTCCGGGATCTCACCAAATAATTCCTTATTTACATCAGTGCGGAATATAAAAAAGATTGGCGATGAGAATTGTGGGAGGAACATTTAAAGGAAGGATATTCAGGCCAAACAAAAGTTTTAAATCAAGGCCTACTACTGATATAGCCAAAGAAGGACTTTTCAATATTCTCGAGAACCGGTATGATTTTTCCAGTAAAAAAATTCTTGATATTTTTTCAGGTACTGGCAGTATTGGTTACGAATTTGTAAGTCGGGGGGTACTTGAAGCCACCCTGGTTGAAATTAATTTCATCCACTATAAATTTATTCTTTCTGTTCTTGAAGCACTCAAAATTAAAAATATAAGAGTGCTAAAAGCAGATGCTTTTAAGTTCGTACAAAAAAGTAAAGAAAGCTTTGATATTATTTTTGCCGATCCTCCTTTTGATTTAAGAAGACTAAACGAGATTCCGGATGCAATCTTTAATTCCAATGTTTTAAAAGAAAACGGACTATTTATTCTTGAACACCCCAAAGAATTTGATTTTGCCAGTCACAAAAATTTCAGGGAAATACGAAAATACGGGAAAGTTAATTTCAGTTTTTTTGAACATTAAAAAAGCTTCTACAAAACAGTAAAAGCTTCTCCAATTATTCTTATAATCCAAAGATTATAGTTCCTGACTTATTTTACGTTTAATCCCGCAGCCAACCGGCTTTGTTTCAGTAATCGCAACTTCTTTCCCACTGGAAATACTTGAAATTGCATCCTTTACATACGAATATTTAACCTTGTCGGCACTCTCGTAACTATCATCAATAGCGCCTTTGTAAACTAAAGTCATTTTGCTGTCGAACAAAAAAGCATGGGGAGTGGTTTGTCCGCCAAATGCATTTGCTAACCTACTGTCATGGTCAACAGCATAGAAAAAATTATAATTCTTATCAGCAGCATGCTTTTTCATTGCTTCCAGAGACTCTTCTCCGTCACGTTTCTGATGGTTAGAATTGACCACGACCATACCGACTTTATTTTTATCAGCCCAGGCTTTTATTTCAGAATACCGCTCTTCCCATTTCCCTACAAAAGGGCATGTATTACAAGAGAATACAACTAAAACGCCGTTCTCCTTTTTAACATCATTCAGCGAAATCGACTTCCCCGAAACATCCGTCATTTTAACATCAGTTAAAACCGCCTTGTCTCCTATCTCCAGTTTCCCATTGCTACTGGCAAATACTGAAACTGAAAATGCCATCAACACAATTAAAATAAGTTGTTTCATAATTTTCAAATTAATTAGTTAAATACTTCAAGGTATTTTATTTAACGCGACTGCACAAAAAAAGGTTCAAAATCAGTTTTATGCTAAACATTATCTTTTATTTCAAGTTATTATGAAAAATTTCCTTTAATGAAACTGGATATTATACGAAGAGAATATAAACACGCGGAACTGCTGGAAGACAACATGGATAAAGACCCTTTTAATCAATTTGAAAAGTGGTTGGAAAATGCTTTACATGCCAGGGTCTTCGATGCAACAGCAATGTCTGTATCTACAATAGGAACCGATGGTTTCCCACAAACCCGGATTGTACTTCTAAAAAATTACGGTCCGGAAGGATTTACCTTTTTTACTAATTATAATAGTGAGAAAGGGAAATCGATATTACAAAATCCAAAAGTCGCTTTACATTTTTTTTGGCCCGAACTGGAACGGCAAATCAGAATTACCGGTTCTGCAGAAAAAACATCTGAAGATGTTTCAAACTCTTATTTTTCATCGCGACCACTACTAAGCCAGCTTTCAGCAGTTATTTCAGATCAAAGTAACAAGATTCCTTCCAGAAATTATTTGGAGGAGAAACTGAATACATTAAAAACTTCACTAAAATCGGGAATGCCGGAGCGCCCTGAAAATTGGGGAGGCTTTTTGGTAAAACCTGTTAAGTTTGAATTCTGGCAGGGACGAGAAAATCGTTTGCACGACCGGATTTTATATGAAAATCTGGATGAAAAATGGATTATTTCAAGGTTAGCACCATAGCCACAAGCGAAATGTTTATCGGCTGGATTTAAAACAGAACGATACTTTAGCTAAAATCAAGATTAAATTTTTGCTTTAACAAAGCAAGGCTTGGATTCTTCTTTAATAACTCCTCATATTTTTCTTCATCGGTATAAATTATAACTCCTTTTACCTTTTCGGTAATTATGGTATTCAGCTGTATTTTTGAATTCTTCAGTTCTTTGCGAAGAAAAGAAACCAGTTCTGGTTTTATGGTATTAATCAAATCTTCCTGAACTGTATTTTCAATTTCAAGAATTAACTGAAAGTCTTCTTTAAAATCAGGAATACGCGAAAGTGTTGATTGAAGATTAGGACGATCGTCTAACCGAGTTAAAAATAAATCCCATTTTTTCTTTAAATCTTCAACTGAAAATTCCTCAACTTCATTACTATTGGAGTATAAAAGATGCTGTTCCTTTGCAGAAATTTCTTCCTTTTCGTTGAATTTTCCTTTTAGTGCATCTTTAATAGATGGTGTATTAAAATTGCCTGCTATACGTTTCGCAACTCGCTTTGGTTCATTTGTTGGAGCAGGCTCAGGCTTCCTTACAGGTGTTAATTTTTGAACGGATTCTTTTATCTCTGATTTCGCGGGAGTAAGATTTTCGACACTAAAAATAGCTTCCAGAATGTCATCTTCGCCCTGATAATCAGCTATTTTTTTTTTAAGGTTAGCTGCGCTATCCGTATCAAGGCAAGCTCAACAAGCAAACGTTTATTCTGGCTTAGTTTATACTGAAAATCGCACTCATTACTAATCTGAAGTGCTGCAAGCAAAAAGTCACCTTCAGCAGCTTTTGCCTGATTTTTGTATTTTTCTTTTATCTCGCCACCCACCTCTAATAACCGCACTGTTTCCGGATCTTTACAAACAAGTAAATCGCGAAGGTGACTACTTAAACCGGTTATAAAATGGTGCCCGTCAAACCCATGGTTCAGAATATCATTAAAAATAAGAAGAACCTCAGTTACATCATTTTTCAGAAACTGCTCAACTAATCTGAAATAATAATCATAATCCAGAACGTTCAGATTTGTAATAACATCCTGATACGTGACCGACTTACCTGAAAAACTTACTATCTGGTCAAAAATGGAAAGCGCGTCGCGCATAGCCCCATCAGCTTTCTGCGCAATTACATTTAACCCTTCGTGTTCAATGTTTACTCCTTCACTTTTAGAAACGTATTCCAGATGCTCGGTAATATCCTGAATGCCAATTCTGTTAAAGTCAAATATCTGACAACGTGATAAAATAGTGGGAATTATCTTATGTTTCTCTGTTGTTGCCAAAATAAAAATGGCGTGTTTAGGCGGTTCCTCCAAAGTCTTCAGGAACGCATTAAATGCTGCCTGCGACAACATATGAACCTCATCGATAATATACACGCTGTACTTCCCCATTTGCGGTGGCACCCGAACCTGATCGGTCAGATTTCGGATATCGTCAACCGAATTATTAGAGGCAGCATCAAGTTCATGAATATTAAACGAACGGCTACTGTTAAATGCCCTGCATGAATCGCATTCGTTACATGCTTCAACTTCAGGCGATAAATTGGTACAATTAATAGTTTTGGCAAAAATACGTGCACATGTTGTTTTACCAACCCCGCGAGGGCCACAAAACAAATATGCATGAGCCAGCTGATTACTTTTTATAGCATTCTTTAACGTATTGGTTATTGATGCCTGGGCAACCACCGTTTCAAAAGTATCTGGTCTGTATTTTCGTGCCGAAACAATAAAGTTCTCCATATCCGTGCCTATCCGCTGTAAAGTGACCAAAGATAATTAAATCTGCCCTTTTTGCTTTATTTTTTTATTAACAACAATTGTGTAATTTTAATTTTCAAATTGATTTATAAAGACTTAAAACGCATGAAAAATCTCTTGCTTTTTGCCCTGTGTTTATTTACCGTCTGCGGGTTTTCTCAAACCAAAACCTTATATGATTTTACTGCCACAACTATCGATGGAAAAGCATTTGATTTTTCAACGTTAAAAGGGAAAAAAGTAATGATTGTGAATACTGCTACGGAATGTGCGCTGGCGCCACAATTGAAAAAATTACAGGAATTGTATGAGGAATATGGAGGAGATGACTTTGAAATCATAAGATTTCCGTGCAACGATTTTGGGAATCAGGAGCCTGCAAATGATTCAACCATTAACGCTTTTTGCGAAATAAAATACGGGATAACTTTCTCGATGATGTCAAAAATATCAATTAAGGGAGAAAACGAACATCCACTATACAAATGGCTGACAACCAGCGAAGAGAACGGAAAACTGGATGCAAAAGTAACGTGGAACTATCAAAAGTTCCTGGTTGACGAAAATGGTGAGGTTGTAGATTTCGTACCTCCGATTGCAGGCCCCAAAAACAAACGCATTATCGAATGGCTAATGGAAAAATAGTTATTGTTCTTTATATGAAATTCCTTCAAAACCTTTTTAATATCATTTTAATGCCCGTTTAAAAGTGGCTAATGCCCGCTCACGTGCAAATGTATGCTCCACCATTGGCTGAGGATAACTTAATGTGCCATATTCCGGAACCCACTTCAAAATGTATTTACCTTCCGGATCAAACCTTTTTTGCTGCGATTCAGGATTAAAAATTCGGAAATAAGGAGCAGCATCGCAGCCACAACCTGCAGCCCACTGCCAGTTTCCGTTGTTGGAAGCCAGTTCAAAATCGAGAAGCTTTTCTGCAAAATATGCCTCCCCCCAGCGCCAATCAATTAACAGGTGTTTCACTAAAAAACTTGCAGTTACCATCCGGACGCGATTATGCATAAATCCGGTTTCATTCAGTTCCCGCATTCCTGCATCTACCATCGGAAAACCGGTTTCTCCCCTACACCACTTTTCAAACTCCTTTTCATCATTTCGCCACTGAATAAAATCGTATTTGGGCTTGAACGATTTATTTACAACATGCGGAAAATGCCATAAAATATCAATAAAAAAGTTCCGCCAGATGAGTTCATTCAAAAATGTTTCCGACTGTTTCTGCGCTTTTATAGTTATTTCACGAATACTAACTGTGCCAAAACGCAAATGAATACCCAATCGTGAAGTGCCTTTTAACGAAGGAATATCGCGGGTTAATGCATAATTCGCAATTAATTCTGTTGAAACATCCGACATGGGAATCGATATTCTACTCTCTTCAAATCCAAGGTTTTCGAGCGTTGGCATTGGAAAAGGTTTATTTTGCAGCACTTTGCTTAATAATTTTTCCGACCTAAACTGAGGTATCGTTTTATCTGCCAGCAGCAAATTCCATTTTTTACTGTACGGTGTAAAAACAGTGTAAGGTTCTCCGTTGTCTTTTACAATTTCGTTTTTTTCAAAAATCACATGATCTTTGAACGTCAGAAATCCAATATTTTTCGATTTTAAGAAGTTCTCTATTTCAGTATCCCTTTCCAATGCATCAGGTTCATAATCCCGATTTGTAAAAACTGTTTCTATTTCGTACTCAGCCCAAAGCTCCTGAAAAGCTTCCAATGGAGTTGAATGCAGCACTTTTAATGATCTTCC
>JAWKKP010000019.1:0-148061 GCA_041393215.1 Draconibacterium sp. | reverse complement strand
GAGAATACGTATTTCGTAAAAACGACAGCAGGAAAGAAGATTACAACAGAAACGGCTTTTCGTTTTACGGGAAATATAACCTTACTTCGAAATACCAGTTATTTGCGCGGTATGACATTGTAAGATCGGTTGTTTTGGAAGGCGACAGTAACCCATGGAACCTTTCCAGCGATGGAACAGCCCTGGTTGCAGGAATTCAGTTTAACCCCATAAAGAACATTAAACTTGCACTGAATTATCACGATTGGTATCCATGGGCAGCAAATACCGAGGGCGGCGGATTTATTTTCTTTGATTTGGAGGTAAAAATGTAAAAAGGAAAAATCATGTTAAAACGGATATTACTTTTTCTCCTTATTATTCTACTCTTCCAAAATTGCCGTAAAAGTGATTACATTCTTGAAGACGCCAATGACGTAATTTCAGATGATGGAAACGGTACCGGAACAGTAACCTGGACGGCTGACAATGAATACATTCTGGAAGGTTTTGTTTTTGTAAACGACGGACAAACTCTTACGATTGAAGCAGGAACGGTAATTCGGTTCTTACCCGGAGAAGGTGAAAATGCAAGCGCCTTAATTGTTTCGCGTGGAGGAAAAATTATAGCCAACGGAACAAAAGATAACCCGATAATATTTACAGCTAAAGATGACGACCTGGCCGGCTCAGTATCTCCAAGTGAAAAAGGACTTTGGGGAGGACTAATCATTCTTGGAAATGCACCAATTAATATGGCTGGCGGAGAGGCTTCCATTGAAGGAATTCCACTTGCGGAGCCACGCGGAATTTACGGCGGACTAAATAAAGATGATAACTCCGGGGTTTTAAGATATGTTTCGATTCGTTATGGAGGCACCAACATTGGCGATGGAAATGAAATTAACGGTCTGACCCTGGGAGGAGTAGGGAATGAGACAACCGTTGACTATGTTGAGGTTTTCTCGAATGAAGATGACGGAGTTGAAATTTTTGGCGGAACGGTAAATTTAAGCCACATCGTGGTTTCGGCGTGTGGCGATGACGCTTTCGATTACGATTTGGGTTGGACTGGTTACGGGCAGTTTTGGTTGGCGCAACAATCAGTTAACCTGGGCGACAACATTCTTGAAGCCGGCGGTGGTATCGAACCAGTTGCCGGAACACCTTATTCAATTCCGAACATTTTTAATGCCACCTTTATCGGAAACAATAACTCCGGAGAGGGAAGCTGTATAAAATTTGCCAATAATGCAGGCGGCATTATCGCCAACTCAATCTTAATGAACAACAATCATGGGGTTTCACTTGAAGTTACCGATTCAAAACATGATTGTTACAACCAATGGAAACAGGGTAACCTGGCGGTGCGAAACAATGTGTTTTATGAAGTTGCCAGCACAACCCCTGCAGCTATTTTTAAACTCACAGGAATTTACACCGAAGAACAGCAAACAGAATTTCAGAACTATTTTAGTGTTGCCAGGAACGAAATCTCAAATCCGAATCTGAACTGGGAAGAAGGAAATTACCTTCCCGAACCAAAAGTTCAGGGAGAATTTGCCAATTACCCGGCACCATGGTTTCAGATTGTAAACTTTAAAGGGGCCTTTGGCGAAAGTAACTGGATTGAAGGCTGGACATTGTTGTCGAACAATAGGCAATAGAACATCCATCGGCACTATTTTAGCGCTGTTTCAAAAAGAAAAGATGAAAATCAGACCTGCATTTAAGCGGCCCTTACCGATTTTGCCACCGACAACATTTTAGGCGCATTTACATTAAAATACTGCCCGGCTTCGTTATAAGATTTAAAATCTCCGTACGTTTGAATCACGTTTACGTTTTGTTCCAGCTTATCGGCAAATTCGAAGAACTCCTCAACATTAATTTCACGATTTTGCATATCGTAAATCACATCGGTTTCATAATCGTAATGAAAATCGCAATGACGTGCAAGCGTCCATTCTATAACCGTATTCTCGACATTAACAATTCGCTTACCGGCAACTAGAACATAAACTCTGCCATTGGGCATTCCATAAAAATATACAGGCAAAAATGTATGAAAACAGGTGCTGTAAGATTTGTAGATTAAACGAGCATTGAAATTCATGACTGTAAATTGGATTAAATTACTTGCAATTTACTCCTAAATCTTTCATAATCAGTTTCAAATCTATTAAGTTTTCATTAACGAATGTTTAAATAAATATAAAGTAACCCTCGCAAAATGAGGAAGAAGGACTATAGCTCATTTTTCATCTGACTATAACTCTTAAAGATTTTAGACGGACCGGCAGTTAAAAGCTCTTCTTCTGAAAATGTAGTTGTTAACGCAAAAACTTTACATCCGGCTTTCCGCCCTGAAATAATTCCATTGGGTGAATCTTCGATTACAATTACATTCTCACCGGAAACTTTCATTAATTCAAGGGCTTTCAGATAAGGCGCCGGATGCGGTTTATGCTGTTCGGTTGCCTCGGCTGATACAACGGTATCAAAAAGGTGGATTACGTTTAAATATTTATCGATGTTGTCAAGCTCAAAGGTTTTAGAAGAAGTAACCAAAGCGGTTCGAATTCCCCGATTTTTTACCTCAGTAATAAAATCTGAAAAACCTTCAACCAGCTTTATTTCAGGAAGAAATTCAGCCAAACACTCATGACGTTTTTTTAAAAAGATTTCATATGGTCGATGTTGAGGATCCAGATTTTCTGATACATAAAGATGAAATGGTTTTTCAGGCACTCCTTTAAATCTGTCGAATAAATCGGGAGGATATGTTATTCCAAATGCATCAAGTGCCATGGCCTTTGTTTTTACATGCAACGGTTCGGAGTCAATTACCACCCCGTCAAAATCAAAAAGAACTGTCTCAACCATATTTTTAACTTCTAATTTTGCAAAGTTATTATGAATAAGTTCATGAGTTTGCGTGATTTTAAAATAACGGTATAAATAATATAGCAAATCGAAGTATATAAAAAATTTAGCTTCCGCTCTTTGCCCATTCTGCATCAATATTAATAATAGCCGGCTTTCCCATGGTTTTCGGTGCAGATTGTTTCTCTTCATAAGCCTTATTTTTTAAAAACTTCTCCCGGAGAATAACCATTCCCATTACTTCTTTTATGTGGTACGGATATTTAATATGCATTTTTGCTGAACTCCCGAGCCAGTAGTTCAACTTTATCAGGTTCATTTTATCGAGACGCGATAAAACCATCACCCCCATTTGTGCAAGGAACGAAGCATTACATTGTTGCTCGTACTGGTTTTTCATTGGGATTACGCAAAGCTTTTTCCCCATGTATAAAGCTTCCGCGGGAGTTTCAAAACCAGCATTGCAGAGAATCCCCTCACACGATACAAACGATTTTGTAAAGCCATCCAATGAAACAGGTTGAAATGAAATATTACCCATTTTGTAGGTATTTGTGTTATGCTTGGAAAATACCTCCCATTGAAAATCGGGGAATTTTAGCAGAACATTTTCAATTTCAATGTTACTAAACGAAGGCAAATAAACGGTGTAATGGCCTTTGTTATCGGGTTTGGCTTTTCGTATTTCGGGCCGGATAACCGGTGTAAAGTTATTTTCATCGAGTTCGTTAAAGTGAAATCCGTATTTTGTGTTCGCAGGGGCATAATATTCCAAAATCGTTTTTCCTAACCAACCCGCTCCTTGTGGTTTTGGTGCTTTCGGATGTAATACCGCATTTTGATGACTTACACCGATACATTTCTTCCCTTTCAGTTTGCAAGCCCAGGCTGACACAGGTTCAAAATCGGAAATTACCATATCATATTCCTTAACTGGAAGCTTTTTCAGATCGATGAAAAACCGAACCAACTTTAATTTTATGAGCGTTCTAAAAATGTTCACTCCTCCCTTTGTTCCGAAAATAAAACTTACTCCGTACAACTTGTATTTTACATTAAATGGCAGTTGAATATCTCCCTGAATTCCACTGATTAAAACATCCGTTTCTGCCATTTTTTTCAAAACAGGTACTATTTCGGTTGCCCTTGCCAAATGACCATTGCCTGTACCTTGTATTGCATAAAGTATTTTCATTGCGGTAAAACGTTTGAGTATGCCAGTTCCTTTAAAATTGATTGAAAAAGCTGATGTTTAACTGGAAAGTCCAATTCGTCCTGTAACGATATTTCTTCAACATCTTCCTTGTAGTAAAACAGGTTCCAGTCTCCATTGTAGTATTCAGCTGCGGTAAAATGTTCTACCCAATCGCCACAATTGATATAATGAATTAATTCACCATTTATCAGCGCTCTCTTTTCTTTTGGAATATGCGTGTGCCCGCAAATTACATTCTGATAACCTTGCGAAATTGCACTATTTGCAACTGTTGTTTCAAATTTGGAAAGATTGAGTTTTTCGCTTGATAACCGTTTTTTAAGACTTTTATAAATAATGATTTCCGGTTTCCCTATCCAATGCAGGAACCTGTTTATTAGTTTGTTGAACATCGTAAGAAGTCCGTAAACCGCAGCGCCAAATTTTGCCAGCCATTTTGTACGATGAATGGAAGGATCAAAAACATCACCGTGGAAAATCCAGGTCTTTTTTCCCTCCAAATCAAGGACTAATTGATTGACAATGTTCAGATTTCCAATTTTAACATGACTTATTTTTCGTAAAAATTCATCATGATTCCCGGTTATATAATACACTTCTACTCCCTTTTCCATCATTTTTATCATCTGCCGGATTACCTTTAGATGATTCTTGGGAAAGTAATTTCTGCTAAACCGCCAGGAATCAATAATATCGCCATTCAGAACCAGCATTTTGGGCTGAATTGATTTTAGATATCTGATAATTTTTTTGGGTTTACAGGCGTGCGTAGCCAAATGCAAATCTGAAATAACAGCTATTTCTACTTCTCTGATTATCATCGGTCTATAACTTGTCTTACACAAATTATGCGATTTGTTATTAATGATTAGTTACATAATTGTTACTATTAAAATAAAAACCTGACAGCAAAACCTTAATAACAAAAAGATTAACCGATTTTTGAACGTTACTTAATTTTTCCCTAATAATATGGAAACGATAACATTCTACATTTGTTAAACCTAATTGATTCTTTGAATGGTTAAGTTTAAACAACTGTTTACAGGTTTCGACATTAAAAGGCTAACAAACGCAGTGTCGGCAACGCCTGAAAAAAAAGCCCTGTCGCTAACATTTGGATTTTACGCGGCGCTTTTCCCTGTTTTTGGGTTGACCACTTTTGTAGGATTACTATTCGCATTTATTTTTAAACTAAAACACTATTTGGTTCAGGGTATGAATATTTTATTTATGCCTTTGCAAATTCTTCTTATATACCCCTTTTTGAAATTTGGAAGGATGTTGCTTTTCGACAACCAAAAAATAATTCCAGAAATTCAACTGAAAGAGTGGTTTTTATTTGATAACTGGGAAACCTTTTATGCGCTTTTTGAAAGTGTAATTGGTGGTATTGTTATTTGGAGTGCTCTTAGTTTAACCACTTTTCCGGCATTCTATTTCGTTACATTACGATTTGCAAGAAAGGTAAGTTACAGAACAACCTTTAAGCGATAAAACCATCTAACCCATTTTGGTTGCCATTGAATTCAAAATCGATTGAGCCTCGGTATAAGAGCTAAGTCTTCTTAATACTTTTCTGATTCTGATTTTGGGATTTGGTTTGTCAATCATATCGGTCATCACCGGAAACAGCTTTCTGTTGTTTTCCAGCAAAATCAGATTTTCGCATTCATAATCGTAGTAAAACTCTTCGTGGTAGGCAAAAACGAATTCAAGGCCTTGATTATCGAAACCTTTCTGATAAAAACGGGAATAAATAATATAGACATCTCCGTTGGGCAAGCCGTAATAATTTACAGGTAAACCGGTTGACAAGTGCGATTTAAAGGTCCTATAAATCATTTTTGCAATTGGTTCCATAGTTGCTAATTTATAAGAACCAAATTACTACTACTTACATTCAAAAGGAGTGTTTAGTAATTAATTTTCAATTAAATAACCTTTACAGAAATATTTATTGGGTCGCGAATTTATTATTCAAAAGAATGAAATACCCACAGAAATTAATGTGTACAAAAAAAAGAGGCAACTATTTAAAATCTGCCTCTTTAGATATTGAAATTGTCTTTTTTTTACTTGATTTACTGGCGAGTAAAAACAATAAAATCGCGTTCCGATTTTAATACATTTACCGTGTATAAAAGAAGATTTCTCACTTCCGAATTTATTTTGAAAAAAAGCTGTGAATTTCGTGTATTAACATCCTTGTTTTTTATCCTCTTTATCTGATTCTTCTCAATCTTACTAAGAAATAAAAAGATCTTTTCTCTTTCCGCAATTAACGAATCCAATTTTTCGAATTTTGCTTCTTTCAGAATATGAAGCGCATAATTAAAGAAACTATCCATCAGACCTACCAATTCGGTAAGTTCTGTTCTTTGATCAGAAGTAAAAGGTTTATGGTTATTCTCAACATGTTCAGCCATGGGTTCGGTTAAAAAATGAACTGCATGTGCCATCTCCCGTTTATAATCCATAATTTGCACATAATAATGGCTGGTCTCCAAAGCGCCTTCTGCCAGTTTTTGTACGTTTGTATAAGCCCGATCTTTATTTTTCTTTGCTTTTTTCGAAAACTCAACACAAGTTTTCTGAGCTTGCTTTAGTTTACTTCTGTCTTCATCCAAAAATCCCTCGATACCAAGCGAAATAATACTATTTGAGAAGCCGATTGCACGTACGACCTGTTTCATGCTCTTTTCAATAACTTCTTCTGATGCATCGTCAGCAACAATGATATCTTCTTCTTCTATTTTTTGAGTTGCCTTGCGTTTATTAAATAGCAGGTGAGTTCTGATAACCATAAATATTGCCACAGCAATAAAAATAAATATCATAATATTTCCGCCCAATGAAATAAACAGAGCAATTATTCCGGAAACCGTAAAGGCAATAAGTGCTGTTAAAAACCACCCGCCAATTACAGCAAACACACCCGAAATACGATAAACAGCACTTTCACGATCCCATGCACCATCAGCTAAAGAAGTTCCCATAGCCACCATAAAAGTTACATAAGTAGTAGAAAGAGGAAGTTTAAGTGAGGTTCCCAACGCAATAAGAATACTTGCTACCACCAAATTTACGGAGGCTCTTATTTTATCAAATGCCGGAGGCTCCGGGTCATTTGGCCGCTCAATAGAAGCAGGTTCAAATCTCGAATTGATAATATTTTTTACTGAAAGTGGAAGCAGCTTTTGCATTCCCCTGCCAAATTGGGTGGAAACCCTCACTAAAAACCTTGCTGCCATTGAAGACTCAAATCTTTCTGCACCTTCGCTTTGTCTCGACAAATCGACTGAAGTAGCCACAACTGATTGTGCTTTTTTGGAAAGAATAAGTGTAATTATCATTACAAGTCCTGCAATTAATAACATATAGGCAGGAGTTGGAACCTTTCCGGCAAGCATTCCCATACTAAACGAATCGGGCGCGGCACCCCCCGAAGCAATCCAGGCTTTAAAAGAATTGTACCCGGCCAACGGAACTCCAATAAAGTTTACCAAATCGTTTCCAGCAAAAGCCATGGCTAGTGCAAATGTTCCAACCAAAACAATAACCTTTAGAATTTTAATATTAAATACCCACTTTAACAATTGAATTAAAACGGTCCAAAATACTAAGCTCAATATCATTACAAGTGGAGTATTTTGTAATAACCATGCATCCAGTGTTTGCCCGTTACCAAGTTCTAACTCAGCATAAGTTGAACCATTAATTCCCTTAATGAGCATAAAATAAGTAATTGCAGTAATAGCGAGCCCACCGTAAAGAGAACCAAAATATTTCATTGATTTTCGATAGTTAAACGAAAATATTATACGTGTAATGTACTGCACAATAGCACCAACAGTAAAGGCAATAATTACCGAAACTAAGATTCCTGTGATAATCGCAAGAGCTTTATCGGAGTTGATGTATTTATACAATTCCATTGCAACAGATGCTCCTGCAGCTTTAATCTTTACAATAGAAACCGTTACAGCAGCTCCTAAAAGTTCGAAAACAATAGAAACTGTTGTTGAAGTTGGCATCCCAAACGTGTTAAACATGTCAAGCAAAATCACGTCAGTAATCATTACTGCGAGAAAGATGATCATGATTTCAGAAAAATAAAACATGTCGGGGTGAAAAATCCCTTTTCTGGCCACTTCCATCATTCCGTTTGAAAATGTTGCACCAATCAAAACCCCTATGCTAGCCATTAAAAAAATAAGCCATTTGGGAGCCGCTTTTGAACCAATTGCAGAATTTAAGAAGTTAACTGCGTCATTACTAACTCCAACAATCAAGTCTGAAATTGCTAATGCGAAAAGGATAACGACAAGAATAATGTAGAAATTTTCCATTATACTGGATATTAGTTAAGGTCGGCAAATATAAATTCTAAGTACGCATTTAAACCCTCAAAAAATATTAAAAAAATATTAAAATTTGATGAAGATTCCGTTAAAGACTTACTCACTTTTATTTTCTATTTTTACATGATATATAACAAATATAATAATGAATAAGCTTACATCAAGGCAAGTCGTATTTTTTCTCTCGTTATTATTAACCCTAGTTGTTGCTTCCGGCTTAACTATTTTACTTGTAAAAAACACTTTGCAAGTGTATTTTATAGCAGTCTTCATCATCCTTTTTTTTCTAATTGCCTATTTTTTAATCCAATTTATTTTGAATCGGTTTATTCTCGAAAAGATACGCCCTATTTATAAAATCATTGATTATGTTCCGCATAAAGGAAAAGAAGCGAAATTGAAATTCAAACCCGATTTTGTTGAACTTTCAGATGTGGAACATGATGTTGAAACATGGGCGCAGAACCAATTAAAAGAGATAGAGCGACTTAAAGATATGGAACGCTACCGAAAAGATTTTGTAGGTAATGTGTCACACGAATTAAAGACACCCATTTTTAATATTCAGGGATACGTTTTAACACTTCTGGAAGGTGGCCTTGATGATCCCAATATCAATAAACTCTATTTAAACCGAACAGAGAAAAGCATCGATAGAATGATTTCCATTGTAGAAGACTTGGAATCGATTACAAAACTCGAAACGGGTGAATTAAAACCACAATATACTGTTTTCGATATTGTTAAGGTAACAGAAGAGGTTTTTGAACTGGAACAGCGCCTTTCAAAAGAACGAAAAATTTCGTTAGAATTTAACGCTAAGCCCGACCGGCCATTATTGGTTAACGCTGATAAAAAACGAATTGTGGAAGTGTTAACCAACCTGATAATTAATGCATTAAAATACGGCAAAAAGAACGGCTATGTAAAAGTCGGTTTTTATAATTTCGATGACAAACTCATGGTCGAGGTTTCGGATAATGGAATTGGGATTGATAAAAAAGACCTGCACCGTATTTTTGAGCGATTTTATCGTGTAGATAAATCAAGGTCGCGAGAACAAGGCGGCACCGGCCTTGGGCTTTCAATTGTTAAACACATCATTGAAGCTCATAATCAAACAATTAACGTGCAGAGCGTACTTGATGAAGGTACTACTTTTACATTCACCCTTGAAAAAGCAAAAATATAATCTACCTTTGTTTATTAATTTTAATGTTAGGTACAACAACGCTTTAACAAACGAACCTTAAATTTGCGGTTCATTAATTTGAAATAAGTATGGACGATTCAATTTTTAAAATACTTTTAGTTGACGACGAAGAAGATATTCTTGAGTTTATCAGCTACAATCTTGAAAGAGAAGGTTTTAAAGTTTTCACTGCAAAAAACGGTATCGAAGCATTAAAAGTGGCCGAAAAACAAGTTCCACACCTTGTTATTCTTGATGTAATGATGCCTGAAATGGACGGGATTGCTACCTGCGAAGAAATGCGCAAAATGCCCGTACTGAATAATACGCTAATTGCATTTTTAACCGCTCGTGGTGAGGATTATTCCCAAATTGCCGGTTTTGATGCCGGTGCCGATGATTACATCACCAAACCGGTTCGCCCGAAAGTTCTGGTAAGCAGGGTTAAAGCATTGTTAAAACGTACCGGAGAAACCACGGTGGTTGTACCTGTTCCGGTGGATGCAAACACAGTAAATATCGGGAATCTTGTAATCGATAAGGAACGTTACCTGATACGTATTAATGATCTGGAAATGATTCTTCCCAGAAAAGAATTTGAATTGTTATCATTGTTGGTTTCCAAGCCCGGAAAAGTTTTTACGCGCGAAGAAATCTACCATTCGGTTTGGGGAGAAAACGTGGTTGTAGGCGACCGTACCATTGATGTTCATATTCGTAAACTTCGTGAAAAAATTGGCAACGATCATATTAAAACCTTGAAGGGAATTGGGTACAAGTTTGTTGAATAATTACCGGAATAAAAGGAGAAATTCTTCAGATAAAGTAAATAACAAAATACAAAATTAAAAACCCTAATCCATAACCGGTTACAAGTTGTGCCAGCGTGTGTTTATTTAACAGTAACCTTGCAGAACCAACCAATCCTGAAATTAAAACTACACTGATAATTATTGGCAAAGGATTAATTCCGGTTTTAAAAGAAAGAGCAAATACAGTTCCGGTAAGCCCACCAACAGACGCCATGTGTGTACTGATTTTCCATTTTAGGGTAATAATTGCCAAAAAAACGATTACAAGTACAGACGCGATTAAAAACATTTTGAAAATCGGGAATATTCGAATCCGGTTTAATAACAAAAACCCGACATAATAAAAAACTGCTGTTGATAATAATGGTATTATTCTGTCACGTTTTCTTTGCATCGAAATTTCGAATTTTGGATTTAATGCCAAAACGGCTACCGAGAGCATCGGTAAAATTGCAGTAGTAAAAAATACAACCAAAAAAATAAACCTTTTGGCGTCAACAGATAGCGCAGAAAAATAAAAATTTGAATTCAACAATGCCAGAAAACCCAATACAGGAATTAAAAAAGGATGAAAAATTGTTGATATAATTCTGGCTGCTTTTTTTGCCATGCTAGAGTTCTTTACGAAGCCGGGCAACCGGAATTCCTAATTGTTCACGATATTTTGCCACTGTCCGACGAGCAATATTGTAACTTTTATCTTTTAGAATTTTGGCTAATTTATCATCGGTAAGTGGTTTCTTTTTATTTTCATTATCGATGCATTCCTGCAAAATCTTTTTTATTTCGCGGGTAGAAACCTCTTCGCCATCGTCTTTTTGAAGTCCTTCAGAGAAAAAATATTTTAACGGATAGATTCCAAAATGAGTTTGCACGTATTTACTATTCGAAACCCTTGAAATTGTTGAAATGTCAAGATTTGTCAACTCAGCAATATCTTTTAAAATCATTGGCCGCAACTTGGTTTCATCGCCATCAAGAAAATAATCGTGCTGAAAATTAATAATTTCCGACATGGTTAACAGAAGTGTTGTTTGCCGTTGCTGAATGGCATCGATAAACCATTTTGCCGAATCGAGCTTTTGCTTTACAAAAAGCATCGCCTCCTTCTGGTTTTTGTTTTTTTGGCTTTGCCCCAGCGAGTGCAGCATAGAAAGATAAGTCTCGTTAATTTTCAAATCAGGCACATTTCTCTGATTTAACGAGAGGCTTAATTCTCCGTCGATGTTTTCAAGAATAAAATCGGGAACAATGTGCTGGTTCGATTTATTTAACGGATTACTGTAAGAACTTCCAGGTTTTGGATTCAGTTTTAAAATCTGGTCAACTGCATTTTTTAAATTCTCGTCTGAAAGATCGAGCTTCGTCTGAATTTTGGAATAATGCTTTTTGGTGAACTCATCAAAAAAATCTTTTACAATTATGCGGGGAGTTACCAGTTCTTCACCTTTCTTTCGGTTTAACTGAATTAACAAACACTCACGTAGATCACGCGCTCCAACCCCTGGAGGATCAAAATCCTGAATAACCTTTAATATATCGTTTAAATCGTCATCCGAAACTTCAACGTTCATGTTAAACGCAAGATCATCGCAAATGGAAGGAATATCGCGGCGCAAGTAACCATCATCATCAATATTTCCAATAATATACTCGGCAAGTTGTCTCTTTTCTTCCGAAAGTTGTGTTACACCCAGTTGTTCAATTAAAAATTCATGAAAAGAAGTACCTACCGAAAACGGAACATCGACATATTTGTCGTCTTTAGAATAGTTATTTGTATTTAATTTATAAGAGGGAATATTATCTTCTTCCTCATCGTAGTAATCTTCGAATGAAAATTCCTCATTATCGATGTCCTGGTCTTGTGCGTCATCCCGAACCTCATTCTGCTCCGGCTCATCCGGTTCGTTGTTCTCCAACTCCAGTACCGGATTTTCTTCCAGCTCTTTTTTAATACGCTGCTCTAATTGTAAAGTAGGAATCTCCAGAAGCTTTATTACCTGAATTTGTTGTGGTGAAAGCTTCTGAAGCAATTTTTGCTGTAATAACAGTTTTTGCTTCATATCCCACTATTGTTTGTCCGGTAAATTTAGTATTTTTTTTATTGGGCAGGCATAATTTTTGCTGTTAGAACTCCGCACTTTTTGGAGTTCTTGGAAAAGCAATCACATCGCGAATATTTCCCATACCGGTAACAAATAAAATAAAACGCTCAAAACCAAGTCCAAACCCGCTGTGTGGCACAGAACCAAAGCGACGGGTATCTAAATACCACCACATCTCTTCTGTAGGTATATTCATCTCCTTCATTCTTGTTTCCAGCTTTTCAAGGTCTTCTTCACGTTGCGATCCCCCAATAATCTCACCTATTTGCGGAAATAGAACATCCATTGCACCAACCGTTTTACCGTCATCGTTTTGCTTCATATAAAACGCTTTGATGTCTTTCGGATAACCGGTTAAAATTACCGGACACTTGAAATGCTTTTCAACCAGGTAACGTTCGTGTTCGCTTTGTAAATCAATTCCCCATTCCACCGGAAACTGAAATTTATTCTTTTTGTATGGATTTGAACTCTTTAAAATATCAATTGCTTCGGTATAAGTAATTCTGATAAAATCATTATTCAGCACAAACTCCAGTTTTTCAATTAAATCCATCGAGCGTTGATCCTGAGGCTTGTTTTTTTCTTCTTCTTTTAAACGCGCTGCCAAAAATTTTAAATCTTCCAAACAATTATCAAGCGCGTATTTAATTAACGATTTCAAAAATTCTTCGGCTAAATCCATATTATCGTTCAGATCGTAAAATGCCATTTCCGGTTCAATCATCCAGAATTCAGCCAAATGGCGGGTTGTATTTGAATTTTCGGCTCTGAAAGTTGGCCCGAAGGTGTAAATTTCGCCCAATGCCAAAGCCCCAAGCTCGCCTTCCAGCTGGCCTGAAACTGTAAGATTGGTAGGTCTTCCAAAGAAATCCTGGCTGTAGTCAACCTCTCCTTCTTCTGTTAACGGAGGATTTTTTGCATCGAGTGTACTAACCCGAAACATTTGCCCTGCACCTTCGGCGTCGCTTGCAGTAATGATAGGCGTATGTAAATAATTAAACCCTTTTTCGTTGAAGTATTTGTGAATGGCAAAAGCCATGGCATGCCTTATTCTGAAAACCGCTCCGAAAGTATTGGTACGAAAACGCAAATGTGCATTTTCACGCAAAAACTCAAGACTGTGTTTTTTAGGCTGAATCGGAAACTTATCGGGATCGGCCCCTCCAAGTAGTTCAATATGCTCTGCAGTTAACTCCACATTTTGCCCCGAGCCAGCCGATTCTATAAGTTTGCCGGTAACTGAAAGAGCAGCTCCGGTATTAATTTCGCGTAAAAGTTTTTCTTCAAACTGATTAACATCAGCAACTACTTGCAAATTATGAATTACAGAACCGTCGTTCAAAGCAATAAAATTTACATTTTTACTTCCACGTTTGGTTCGAACCCAACCTTTTACCACAACGGTTTCGTTGACTTTTCCATTCTGTAGAATGTCTTTAATTTTTGTACGCTTCATTGTTAATCAGCTTTAATTGTCTTTTTTAATTACAAGTGTGCAAAAGTACATTTTATCTATGATAATCAGTAAGTGGCAAAAATATTTTCCTTGATTTTTGATATATTGATAAAATAAAAAAACCACCCGGGAATTTTAAAATCACCGGATGGTTTATAGTTCGAATTGATTGACTATTCTCTCAACTTGAGAGATGAATTAAGTTTCTTACTTTATTCGAATGGTTGATTTGCTCCAGATTTAGCCTTCAAGTGTTCCTGGAACAGGAATCTTAGCGGTTTGCATATATCCAATATTACCCATTACATAAGTCTCCGGACCAAGTTTCATGTCTGAATTCATCATTTCCTCGAATGTTACTTCTTTACCGGTGTAAGCTGAAACACGTCCCATAATAGCGACCATTACTGAATTTGCAGTATTTTCTGCTTCATTAAAAGGTATGTTTTGACGAATACAGGTAATTAAATTTTTGTGTTCCTGAACATATGGACTAACTTCAGAACCTTGCGCTGTAAACAATGCATTCCCTGCTGCATCCACTATTCTGGGCTGATGACTTTCGGTAGTTGCAATTGCTTTTGTTCCGTGGAAAATTTCGTAAACTCCATTCGAACAACCGTTAATCTGGCGGCAGGTACTTGTAATATGCATTCCGTCATCATAAACATAATCAACCGCAAAGTTATCATATTGATCGCCTGTAACCCTGCGCTGACGAGAACCAAAACCGAGTGCCTTCACAGGAGATTTCCCAATAAACCAGTTGGCAACATCAATATTATGTACATGCTGTTCTACAATATGATCTCCCGAAAGCCAGCACCAGTTTACCCAGTCGCGAATCATCCACTCCATTTCGCTCCATGACGGATTGTTGTCACGATGCCAGAGTTTTCCTCCATTCCAGTAAACTTCTGCAGTAGTTATTTTTCCAATTGCGTTATTATCGTTTAACTCTTTAAACAGGTTGATGTAACTATGTTCATGTCGACGTTGTGTTCCCGTAACCACTTTAAGACCCAAACTATCAGCCATTTTAGCAGCAGCAAGTACCTGGCGGATACCAACTGGATCAACAGCAACTGGTTTTTCCATAAACACATGTTTACGAGCTTTTACTGCAGCTTCAAAATGTTCAGGACGGAATTTTGGCGGAGTTGCAAGAATTACGATATCAACTCCTGAATCGATAACTTTTTCAAAAGCATCGAAACCAACAAAACACTTTTCAGGAGCAATCTCAGTTTTTGATTCATGCTCAGCAAGCTTTTTTACCAAATCATCAACACGATCCTGAAATACGTCGCCCAAAGCCGTAACTGTAACTGTTGCCCCACCAGCATCAAGAAAATTAATAGCAGCACCGGAACCACGTCCGCCGCAGCCAATTATGCCAGCGGTTAATACTTTGCCTTCCGGAACAGTGTCCAACATAGGCGGATATTTATACTCGCGTTTTGTCCAGCTAAAAATTCCGGTATCAGCCCCACCTCCTGATGACGTACATGAAGACAGTGTTCCGACTCCCATTGCTCCGGCAGCCCCAATTGCAGCAGCCCCGGTTAAAAATTTTCTTCTTGAAAAATTATTTTCACTCATGATAAAATGTTTTAGTTGAAATTCAGGATATTAAAAATATTAATTTTTTCCGGTTTTATCGTCATATTCACAAACAACTCTAAAACTTATATAGTCGCAGTCTGATAACCACCAAATACTTTTGGGCATTTGCGGATCCGTTTTCATCCATTCTACAGAACGTGTATAGTCGCGCGATGCATTTCGAACCTCTCCAACGGGACTTCTAAAGTATCCGCCACGAACAACATGTTCTTCTCCGCTGGTCGGCCCTTTTGGATCTAATGTTCCATCCACCAGTTTTTCGTAAGCATCTTCCGCATACCAGTCAGCGCAATATTCAGCAGCATTCCCCAACATATTTTTCAATCCAAATGGATTTGGTAAAACCGATTCAGGTTCCTGAGTTTTTAACTGACTGTTTTTTTCATAAAAAATATAGCTGTTGATGGAATCGCTGCTTTTCCCAAACAGTTTTCCAAAGAAACCTTTTTCTGCAAAATCTTTTGGTTCGCCATTAAAGAAAAAAGCTGTTTGTGAGCCTCCGCGTGCAGCATATTCCCACTCTGCCTCTGTAGGGAGACGATAAGTTTTCCCTGTAACCTGCGATAACCACTTGCAATAAGTCTCTGCTGAATGATAGCTCATTGTAATTGCAGGCCTGCTTCCAAGTCCCCAATTTTGATCGGGTTGACCATACGGTGGCGTCGGACCAGAAATAGCATCAACATCAGCTCTGGTGCGTGTACCTTCGGTATCGGTACTTCTGCCTTCGGCAGCAGTAGCAGAGTAAAATGCAAGATATTCATCCCAACTAACTTCAATTTCGGCCATAAAAAACGGACTAAGTTTGACTTCTTTCTGAGGACCTTCATCACTTTCACGAAGCTGCTCATTTTCCGGGCTCCCGATATTAAATGTTCCTCCGGGAATCGCTTTCATATTAAATGAAATAGTAGTATTAGGAATTGTTTCAGTATAGTCTTTAAATTCATTAACTACAGCAGGCGCCACAAATTTTTCTTTACTTGCACCACCGGTTGAACCAAATTCAACATTTCTTGCATGTAATGCATTTGGATCATAATGCCCTACATTTAGATGACAGTTAATACAACGCAACTCATCTTCATTTTGAGTGTAATACAAGTGCGCATCCTGTCCTTTTTTAGTCAATGTTAACGGAAATAAATTGGAATGGCATTTTACACATGAAGCTTCAAAAACAAAATGCTGTGCCTCATCCAGTTTCGATTTTGCCTCCCAGTTAAAATCGGCACTGTCTTTAAATATATATCCGTATAAATCTCGCGATGAAGCTTTAATTTTTTCCTTTAAATATCCTTGTCCCTTAGGTGGTAAATGACAATCAACACATCCAATTTGGATTCCAACCCGGGTTACACTGTGAACAGAAAGTTTCCATGAATCAGTTGCGTGAGGATGAACATGGCACATTTCGCATGATTCATTGGTTGAAGTTGCCTCAATAGCTTTATTTGAAAGTATTGCTATTCCAATACCCAAAACAAATCCGATGAAAACAACAAAAAGTAATTTTTTTCTTAAAAAATCGCCCAATCTCTTCAGCATGGTAATCGGTTTAGATTATAAGGTTTAATATTAAAATGCTCCCAAAATTAACAATTAATCCCAAAAATAATTGTCTTTAATTCTATTTTCAAAAGTTTAAATTCAGAAGCCGTGAAACCTAAATCAAATTTCGTTTTCGATTAAAATATTTAAATTTATAAACAATAAAAAAAGGTTGTCTTAGAAGCAGACAACCCGGGAATAAAATTTAGAAAAGGAAAATTAAATGAGGAGATAAAAATCTGTCTAATTATTAAAATATTACACTGACAAGATTAAAGCATTTAAATTAAACCTGCTTTAAAGATTGATTAAATAACTATTAAACCGTATTTTTTGATTTTCAAACAACCTAAACGCTCAAAAAATGAATAGTTTAACCCGTGGAATTACAGATTTAATTGAACTTTTTTATCCTTCGCTGTGTGTAACCTGTGGCGAAAGATTAACATCTCAGGAAAAATACGTTTGTGTGGATTGCTGGAACGACTTACCCGTTACCAATTTTCATTTAAATCCGGAGAACAAAATTGCACAACTGTTTTGGGGCCGGGTTCAAATTGAAAATGCAACAGCCTACTTTTCGTATAAAAAAGGAAGCAAATATCAACAATTGATTCATGCTTTAAAATATAAAGGGATGAAAGAACTTGGTTTTGAAACAGGCAGAAGATTTGGGGTGGTTTTATCTGATTCTGATACTTTTTCTGACACAGACTTCATTATTCCTGTTCCGTTGCACCCGAAAAAGCAGAAAAAACGCGGCTATAATCAAAGCGAATGGATAGCAAAAGGTATTTCTGAAACGTTAAAAAAACCCGTTTCAATAGGGAACCTTAAAAGAAATATTCATACTTCTACCCAAACCCGCAAAAACCGTTATGAAAGATGGAAAAACGTGGAAAATATTTTTGAAGTTACTAACCCGAAAGAATTCACAGCTAAACACATTCTGTTGATTGACGATATTGTTACAACAGGTTCTACATTTGAAGCTTGCGCTTTTCAATTGCTTAAAATACCAAATGTGAAAGTTAGCATTGCAACTCTTGGTTTCGCAGATATTTAAAATTTATTTTCAACCACTTTATGTTCCGATTGTTTATTATACCTGATTTGTAAAATTCAAAATAAATGGAACTGAAAATCAGCAAATATTTTCCTGGAGTGAAACCGAACGTTACGCTGCCTTCGCCCAAAATACTTGAAATTTTAGGAGAGGACGGAATGCGCAATCTGGTTAGCGATTTTTATGATTTATTGGTAAAAAGTGAAATTAAGGAGTTGTTCCCTAAAAATCCGATTGCTCTTGAAAAAGCAAAGGAGCACTCTGCCGATTTTTTTATTCAGATTTGCGGAGGACCTGATTATTTTAACAAACACAGGGGCCAACCTTTAATGAATCGCAGGCACCGTCCGTTTAAAATTACTGCCGAAGGCCGGGAAATATGGCTTTCCTGTTACCGCGAAGCACTTCAAACCCGGGATTTACCGGAAGAAATATTGCTATCATTTTGGAATTATCTCGATGTTTTTTCAAAATGGATGGTAAACACACACGAATAATTTCCATCAATTCTTTTCGGCTCCTAAAGAAACAGTAAATTAAACATTTACACAAAAATTGCTGTTTAACAGAGAAATAATCATTATAAATATTTGAACCATGAAAATGTTTAAAATCGCTTTTGTTGTCGTTTTTGCCTTAGGACTCGCATCTTGCAATTCAAACAACAAACCATCTCAAGCCCCTGACAATGTGAAATTTTTCCGGCATATTCAGTTTACTGAAACTCCCTGGGATATTGAAAAGGGAACACATCCACTCTCTCCCGATGACGCAAAAACTATAAATAACTACAAATTTACATTTGATGAAAACAACCGGTTAGCATCGGTTGAATACAATAGAAATGGTGTTCTGCTTGATTATGCTTCAACCGGGGCAGCAAAAATTACCTACACTTACGAGGGAAACAAACAAATTAAGCACTTTTTCAACTCTAAAGGCGAGGCCATTAAAAATGGCGGCGCCTCAGTTTTTGAATATACTTTAAACAACGACGGAATGCGGGTTGCCTTGCAATTTCTTGATGAAAATGGCGAACCAATTGAAAACCGCAACAACATACATAATTATGAATGGTCGAAACTCGAAGATGGACTCATCAGAGAATTACGCTATAACCTCGCCGGCGACAGTGTGGTTATGAATCCGTTTTGCCCTTTTTACGAACTTCGTTTTACCTACGACGACAAGGGTTATCTGGTAAGAATGGCCAATTATGAAGAGGATACGCTATATAATTGCACTGCAGAAAATTGCGGCGATATCGGGGTTTCTTATTTCTTATTCAAAAACAGCGAGCATGGCGATGTAGAAAGCTTTTCGGTTCACAACACAATAGGACAACTTTCGAATTTATATTGGGGTTGGGCGAAACGACAAAGCGTTTTTGATGAAAACGGCTATGTAGTGGAAGTTACTCAATACGATCAGGACGACGAAATGCTGGGCGGAAAAGCGCTTCCGATTACACAATCGGTTTATGACGAACACGGAGCTTTGGTAAAAAGAATTTCGATGGACAGCGAAAGAAACATCTCCAACGACCCGAACAATGGTGTTGCCATTGTTGAATATAAATACGACGAGCAGGGAAACCGCACAGAAACCTTGCGTTATGACAAAGACATGGTTTTAGTTAAAGATAACGGTTAAACCCCTTTAAACAGTAACTGATGAATAACCTTAATTATTTGCGACTAATTGTTGCAATTACTCTTTTATCGTTTATGAATTCCTCCTGTTCCGGGGGAAGTAATAAAAATCAATCATCTTCTCCGGAAAACACTGAAGAAGTAAAACAAGCACCTGCCGGAATCAATAGTGAAGCTCAAGCTTTACTGAAGTACCTCGAAGAATCGGGAGACTATGTAAATAGCCGTAATTATCCGTCGTTAATAAAAGCATCAAAAGTTTATGAAGAACTGGGTAAGAACATTCATGTTATTGATTTAAGGGGGTCCGAATCGTATAAAGAAGGACACATAAAAGGCGCTGTAAAAGTAGAATTTAGTGATCTGCCCCGATATTTTACAGAAGATATAAAACCTTCGGAGTTCGATAAAGTCGTTTTGGTTTGTTATTCCGGACAAATTTCAAGCTACGCAGCCTCATTGTTGCAACTTATGGGTTACAGCAATGTTTATGCAATTCGCTGGGGAATGAGCGGCTGGAACAAAGATTTTGCCTACCAGTGGAATGATGAAATTTCTTCAGATTACGAAAATAAACTTGAAAAAACAGATAACCAAAGTGGCTTTCCGGGCGACTTCCCTAAATTGAATACCGGAAAAACAAGTGGAAAAGAGATTTTTGATACTCGTATAAAACAACTTTTTGAAGCTGGTTTCCCCGATGCTATTATTAAAGCAGAAAAAGTTATTGCAAACCCGTCCGAATTTTATATCGTTAATTTAATTCGAAAAGATAAATACGAATCGGGCCATATTCCCGGTTCCATTCGTTACAAACCCAATGGAACACTTGGTATTATTCCTGAAATGCAAACTATTCCGAATAATAAAAGTGTAGTGGTATATTGCGAAACAGGTCAAACATCAAGCTTTGCCGTCGCATACCTTCGCCTTTTCGGATACAACGCACATACATTAATTTATGGTAGTAACGCGTTTATGCACGATAAAATGGTAGCTGAAAAAAATACACTTTCATGGACAGTTTTTACCGATGACGAAATTGAAAATTTCCCGTATGTGAAATAGACAGAATTTGAGTTGAATTATAATTCAATTCCGGTTTGATAACTATGCCAAACCGGAATTTTTTATTTTAAAGATTAGGCAGATTTACGAAAAACCAATCCAACAATTTTCAAAATAATTCCGTGTGGCAAAGAGCTTCCCAGGTAATAATAGATTTTACTCATCGTTCCCGGAATTACAAATTTATTCCCTGCCAGCATATTATCAACAGCAATGGCAGCAACATACTCGGGTGATAAAGCGGTAATTCGGGCCATGAGTGCAGTTCTTTTTATAACTTCACTTGCCCTCTCCGATTTAATTCCATTAGGATGAATGGATGTTACTCTGATATTGGTTTCTTTTAATTCTTCATTTAAGGCCTGGGTTAAAAATAAAAGATAAGTTTTGGTTGCTGCATAAACACTTTTATTTGGCAGTGGCGACAACCCCCCAAAACTACTGATGTTCAGGATGTGTGCTTTCTCCATATTTTTCATTTCAGCCAGAAACAGAAAAGTAAGCAATGTTGAAGCCCTGACATTTAACATAACCATTGTATCAATTAATTCATAGGTTAAATTTTCAACCTTTCCATTAAATCCAAGTCCCGCATTGTTTACAAGAATATTTACCGACATGTTTTTCATTCTGGTAAAATCATAGACCTCCTGTGGCGATTTTTCTTTTGTAAGATCGATTGACAAATACTCTACTTTAACAGGATACGTTTTTTTTAATTCCTCTGAAAAAATTTCCAAACCTGTTTCAGGCAAGGAAACAAGGAATAAGTTGAACCCTCGTTTTGCACAATCTATAGCAATTTGCTTTCCGAGCCCTGCACTTGCCCCCGTAATAAGCGTATAGAAATTATCAACTTTATTTTCCATATGAAGTTTCTTTTAACCATGAAATTGTTTTTTCAATTCCTTCTTTTAACGAAATAGGTGAATATTCAAGTTCGCGTTGAGCTTTTTGAATGGACAATAACCTGTTTTGCTGGTAACGTTTTACCCAGGGTGGTGTTATCAATGGCTTCTTTCCAAAATTTTCGGCCAAAAAGAATTCAACCTTTCCCACACCCATCATTAACGACATTGGCAAGTGGAACATTTTATACTTTTTGCCGGTTACCTCAGCAAGAAAACGAAATAATTCAGTATAAGAAACATTATCGCCACCTAAAATATATTTTTCACCGGGTTTTCCTTTTTCAAATGCAAGAATATGCCCCGAAACCACATCATCAACAAATACATAATTTCCTATTTGTCCTCCGCCTCCGGGTATAATACGCCATTTCCCTTCAACATATTTTTTTATTAATATGGTTACCGAATTACTTTTATTCAAATGCCCCGGGCCATAAACACGCGAAGGATTTACAATAACCACATTCAACCCTTTTCGAACATATTCAATACAAAGTTCTTCTGCCTGTCTTTTCGTGGTTTCATATTCAGTGAAATATTCTTTGGGAACCGGAAAGGTTTCATCTACTTTTTCCAACGTTTCTGAAGGAGCCAGAGTTCCGGCCGATGAAGTAAAAACCACTTTACTGACTTTATTTTTCAAGGCGGCTTTCAATACGTTTTCCGTACCGGTAACATTCGTACGGAAAGCCAGTGTTTTGTCTTTCGACCAAAGATTGGCATATGCTGCCATATGAAAAACAACATCGCAACCTTCTATGGCCTTGGTTAAAACCGCTGCGTCAAACAAATCGCCCTGGAAAACCTTTATTTTGGGATTTCGATTTGAAAAATTTCTGTTTCGAACCAGGATATTTACATCATGCCCTTTATCAACAAGAATTTCGATTAACCTATTTCCAATAAAGCCTGTTGCGCCGGTTACAAAACATTTCATAAACTGGAAGTTTTATCTGATTTCAATTTTACGAATTTCAAATTTTTATTTAACCTGATAGAAAAATAATCGGAAGACAAGCTTAAAGCAATGTGCATAAAAACCGGAATCAGAATGGTTCCCTGCGAAAGTGCAAAATAGGCCGCAATTGAACCAAATATTAATGCTCCAATGGCCTCCTCTTTACTGTTTATCATGTGAATTGCAGAATAAATAACCACATTTACCGCAATTGCAGGCCAGAAACCAAAACTATGGTAACTTGCAAAAAGCAATATTCCCCGAAATAAAAATTCATAGGCCAGCAGATATATTACCCAACCAAATGCATCAATTCCAAATAATTGCAAATTCCAGTCGGTGATTTTCATCTGCAACGAATTTCGCTCCGGATTCGATTTCTGGCTGACAAAAACTATCAGAATAATTATTATAATAAGAATTAAAATGATTTTTAAACTTGAAAGAAAGGGAGCATTAAAAAGCTCATAAAAAGAAAATCCCGGATCTAAAAATGAAAAGTAAAGTATCCCCGGAAAAACTCCCAAAAATAAAAATCCAAGTGTTTTTTTTGAAAGAAATAGGTTTATTTCGTAAGCTTTGGAATTGACCTTTTTAAACTTGCTTTTAAGAAATTCGGAATGTGCGGAGTAATAATACAGGTAGAAAAAAATAAGGGTTCCAAAAAGAACAATTGTGATGTTTAAATCGGAAAAGTTGAATGGTTGATTCATTATACATTGATTATAAAAACATGGTTTTCAATACTTAAATTTCAATTCGTTTTTTACCTTCCAATTTGATAATAAGCTGCCAAAGAAATTACATTGTTAAACTGGTTATTTTGCCAGTAGTAATTTGTTCCATCCTCACCCTGGCGCCCCCGAATAGGCAGCACTGACAAAGCAAAGCGCAAATCGGCTTTTAAATTATCGAGGAAATCAAACTGAAAACCTAAAAAGGGTTGAAGATCAATCGTATTAAATGCATTCTGATCTTCTTTTGGGAATTCTCCGTAATTGTCTAATTCTTTTGAATGGACCAGAAAGCCTGTTGATAAACCTGCTAAAACCGCGCCGCGCTGATTTGTCCTGAATGCTAAATACACCGGAACATCAATATAGCCAAGCCGCATAACATATTTTTCAGGATCTTTATCGGTTACTTTTTTTCGCGAACCCTTTTGAGCATATTTTATTTCCATGCCCATAAAAACAGCAGGAGCCAGATCGGTTTCAATATAGAAACCACCCAAAATTCCGGGTTTGTGATACCCCCGGTAAATGTCACCTTCCACCTGCGATGCATTGAGCCCGGCCAAAATCCCTCCGTTAAATCGTTGTGCCAATGCAACATTGCAGATCATTAACAGCAGCGCGGCAAAAAATAGCTTATTTTTCATTCTCAATCAGGTTTAATAATTTCTCTTTAAGTACCTTAATTCCGGTAGTGACTTTTTCTTCGATGTAAGTTACGTTTTTTATATAAAAATCGGGTTTGTTTGGGTCAATTACAAATACAGGAATCCCTGATTTTGCATAATTAATTAATCCGGCAGCCGGATAAACCACCAACGAAGTTCCAACCACAACCAAAATATCAGCCTGTTGAACAATAGGAATTGCATCGTAAATTGCCGGAACCGGTTCACCAAACCAAACGATATGCGGCCGAAGTTGACTTCCCTTTTCACACTTGTCGCCGATATTAAGCTCCCAATGATCAAGGATATAAACCAATTCCGGATCGATAGTACTTCGTACTTTCAGAAGTTCGCCATGCAAGTGAAGCACTTTTGCGCTTCCTGCCCGCTCATGCAAATCGTCAACATTTTGCGTAATAATTTCAATGTCGAACCAATTCTCAAGTTCTGCTATTCCAACATGTCCGGCATTGGGTTCCACTTCAAAAAGCTGTTTCCGTCGCTGGTTGTAAAACTGCATAACCAATTCCCGGTTATTCGCCCAGGCTTCAGGACTTGCAACTTCGGTAACATCATACTGCTCCCACAAACCACCCATGTCGCGAAAGGTTTTTAAACCGCTCTCCTGGCTCATGCCAGCTCCAGAAAGTACAACCAGTTTTTTCTTCATTTCAAGATGGTTTCTGGCTTAAAGATAAATGAAAATATGTTTTCGCAGACAAATCCATATTTATCGTCTGACATTCAAGATGAAGGATCAAATACAATCAACGTAAAGAGATTTTAAAATTTCAACGCAACTTTTAGGGTTGGCTGTTCATCTAAAAGAAAAGTTAACAAGATGAAAACAGTAATATATTCACTACTCTTTCTTACTATTCTTCTTTTTGTTTCGTGCAACGAAGACGAAGTAGCCGAGATAAACAACTCAACCGAATTAATCGGATTTTGGGGAAACCGGGTTGTGAATGACACAATTTATACGTTTGAAAGACTGGATTCTTTGAAAGATAACGATTACGGGTTTACTTTTAAAACCGGAGAAATTTTTATGGAACGGGCAAATACCGGATGGTGTGGAACGCCGCCGGTTTCTTACACGAACTACAATGGTACCTGGTCACAAAATGATTCTATTATAAATATTTCGGTGGCTTATTGGGGTGGCATGGCCGATTATCAATGGAAAATTGTCCACATAGATAATAATACGCTCACTATAAATGTCAAAATACAGAATTATAACAACCAATGAAGTTCAAATTCATACTGATTTTGACCTGATGAATTTCGTTAATCGCTTCTGTTCTATTTTAGCCATTTTTTAAACAAGTCTTTTCCTTCAAGATTTTATCAGTTTTCTTTATCCGAATTCTCTACATTTGTAGCGATGATAGATCATGCTACCATAGAACGTATTCTCGATGCTGCTGAAATTTCCGACGTAGTTTCAGACTTTGTAACACTTCGCAAAAGAGGTGTAAATATGTTGGGATTGTGCCCGTTTCACAACGAAAAAACACCCTCATTTACGGTTTCTCCGGCCAAAGGAATTTTTAAATGTTTTGGTTGCGGGAAAGGAGGAAATTCGGTGAACTTTATAATGGAGCACGAAAACCTCACTTACCCGGAAGCGCTGAAATGGCTGGCAAAAAAATATCATATTGAAGTTGTTGAACACGAGGAAACCGAAGAGCAAAAGCAAATTAACGACGAGCGCGAAAGTTTAATGATTGTTTCCGGGTTTGCACAAAAATATTTTACCCGTTTTTTGTGGGAAGAAAACGAGGGCAGAACAATTGGTCTGAGTTATTTCCGTGAACGAAGTTTCCGTGACGACACATTAAAGAAATTTGAAGTTGGTTTTGCACCCGATGGCAAAACACCTTTTACGGAAGCCGCACAAAAAGAAGGGTACAAAATTGACTTTCTTGAAAAAACCGGGCTCACCATAAAACGCGATGACTGGATTCGCGATCGTTTTGCAGGAAGAGTGATGTTCCCGATTCATAATATAGCAGGAAGAGTGATTGCCTTTGGCGGGCGTATTTTAAAAGACGACAAAACCGCTGCAAAATACCTAAACTCCCCGGAGTCTGAAATTTACCACAAAAGCAAGGTTTTGTATGGCATTTTTCAGGCAAAGCGTGAGATTTCAAAAACCGATAAATGTTACCTTGTAGAAGGTTACACCGATGTACTATCGATGCATCAGGCCGGAATTGAAAATGTTGTGGCCTCATCGGGAACAGCATTAACACCCGATCAAATCCGGTTGGTGAAACGGTTTACTCCAAATATTACCATTATTTACGATGGCGATGCAGCCGGGATAAAAGCTTCTCTAAGAGGAATTGATTTAGTACTGGAAGAAGGCATGAACGTAAAGGTGTTGCTTCTCCCTAACGGCGAAGATCCCGACTCATTTGCAAAAAAGATGGGGGCTAGTGGTTTTCAGGGTTACATCAAAGAAAATGAAATCGATTTTATTCAGTTTAAAACCCGTCTTCTGCTCAAAGAAACAGAGAATGACCCGATTGCAAAAGCGCGGTTAATCTCCGATGTAATCCGCTCCGTTTCTGTAATCCCCGATACAATTACACGTTCGGTTTACATTAGGGAATGCAGTAAATTACTGAATGTGAACGAGGAAGTTTTGTATGCTGAAGTACACAAACAAAAAAGAAAACAAAACGACGATTTCGCCAAAATCGAACTGCGCGAACAAACCCGAAAAGCACCTCCCCAACCTGTAATTCCTGTTAAAGAATCAGATGCTGGCTTTGCAGAAGAAGAACTTGTATTTCTTCGTTTTCTCCTAAAACACTGCAACACACCTCTTTTCGAACTGGAAAGCGAAAATCCAAACGAAACTGAATTGATAAAAGTAGGCGAGTTTATGGTTGATGAGCTGGAAAAAGATGATTTGATTTCAGAGAATCTTCTGTTCCAGAAAATTTTTAACGAAATAAAAGAAAACCTGGAAAACTCGACTTTTGATCCGTGGAGATATTTTATTTATCATCCCGACGGAGAGATAAGTAAACTGGCAACCGACTTGCTTTCAGAAAAATTTACAGAAAGTAATATCTGGAAAAAAGGTGGCGGTTATACGGAAGCCGAAGAAGATATTCTTGATTTACTGATTCCAAAAGTAATTAATGAATACAAAGCCAGGAAGATAAAAGAAATGTTACCTGCTATTGAGGATGAAATTAATATTGCATTTCAGAATAACGATTTTGAAAAAGTGATTGACGAACAATCTAAATACATGAATTTAAAACGGGTTGAAAAAGACCTTTCCAATAAACTCGGTAACCGAACGATTATATAACCAGATCAACTTTTATGCGAACTTATTTTATTGAAAACCGCGAAGAAATTGAAGAAATTATAAAAAGCTGCAAAACCTGCTATCTGGCTATGAGCGATGAAAATATTCCGCTTGTTGTACCCATGAATTTTGCCCTGGATGACAATTCAGTAATTCTCCATTCGGCGCAGGAAGGCAGAAAATGGGAAACGTTAAAAAAGAACCCGAAAGTTTGCATCAACTGGACTTTAGGCGAAGAAATTGCCTGGCAGGATGTTCAGGTGGGTTGCAGTTATCGCGTAAAATCAAAATCGGTTTTAGTAGAAGGTACTGTGCAATTTGTTGACGATTTTGATGAAAAAACACGATTACTGAAATTGCTGATGGCTCAATACAGCAACCGCGAATTTAAATTTGGCAAACCATCGGTCGAAAATGTGGGTATTTTTAAAGTTGAAATAGAAAATCTTTCGGCAAAGGAATTCGGTGCAAAAGCGATAACGCCATGGAATAAAGGAAAATAAACTATGATTTTTGTAACAGGAGGAACCGGACTTGTTGGGGCACATTTGCTTTATGAACTTACAAAAGCGAACAAGCCTGTTAAAGCATTAAAGCGGGAAACCAGCAACCTTCAGCAAGTTTTAAAAACCTTTTCGTATTACACATCGAACCCTGAAAAACTGTTTGAAAAAATTGAATGGGTAAACGGCAATATTCTCGACTATTTCTCGCTTGAAAATCTGTTGGAGGGAGTTACCGAAATTTACCACTGTGCTGCCATTGTTTCCTTCCAACCCACAGAGCGCCAAAAAATAATTGCCAACAATGTGGATGGTACTTCCAACCTTGTAAACGCAGCACTGGCAAACGGGGTAAAAAAAATCTGTCATGTCAGTTCGGTTGCGGCATTGGGAAAGCTGGAAAACGGAATGATGACAACCGAAGAAACCAACTGGATCCCTTCCAAAAAAGTTTCAGGATATTCGGAGAGCAAGTTTTTTTCAGAAACTGAAATCTGGCGTGGAATCGAAGAAGGTTTAGACGCAGTAATTGTAAACCCTTCCATTATTTTGGGCCCGGGAAACTGGAATAACGGAAGTTCAAAAATTTTTAAAACCATTTGGGAAGGTATGAAATTCTATACCCGGGGAGTTACCGGCTATGTAGATGTAAAAGATGTTGTGAAAGCGATGATTTCATTAGTGGATGATTCCAATTTTGATGCTGTAAAAAACCAACGTTTTCTTTTAAATGCAGAAAATTTAAGTTACCAGGAAGTATTTACTCAAGTTGCCAATGCCCTTGGAAAACCACAACCCAACTATTATGCATCAGAATTCTTGGTAAATTTAACCTGGAGAGCAGCCAAACTTTTTTCAGTAATCACCCGTAAACCTGTTGCTATTACCCGCGAAACAGCGGCGGCTTCGCAAAAAGTTGCCCGATTTGACGGTAGTAAGATTACTCGTACAATACCTTTTCATTACCTCTCTATTTCGGAATCCATAAAGCAAACCGCCAAATTTTACAAAATGGATGTTTCAAAATAAATACTTCTGCTAAGCATGAAAAATTAACACGGGAGTTTGTGTATGAAAAATCATTTTTTTTGCCAGGCTCGGATTAAATAACTGCGTTATCATATTTCGTTTGTGTGTTGTTAGCGATAACAAACTAATCTTTTCTTCTGCAATAAATTTATCCAGCTCATTCAAAATATCATTACCAACAATTAATTTGCATTCAAACTCGGCATCTTTATATTTTTGGTGGAGCACATCCCTCATTCCTTCCAAACGGGCTAAATCCCAGCCATTTCCTTTTGGATGACCAACATGGGCACAAATCAGTTTAATCTGAAATGGTTTTAAAAGCGCCATTAATTTATCAAGCACCGCAAAATCCTTTTCATCAAAATTTGTTGCATACAAAACATTCGTAATCTTGTTCATTGATTGCACTGTTGCGTTTTCCGGAACCACCAAAACCGGTACCCGTGCATTGTACATCACATCAGCGGCAACGCTGCCCAGGGCCGCCATCGAATTGTTTCTCTCTCCACCCCCCATTACAATCAATTCAGAATGATGTTTTTGTGCAAATGCGATAACGTCCTCTTCAGGATAACCTGATTTAATAATGTATTCCGGAGAAATCTGTTTCCAGTTTTCTTTCCCAATTTCGTTAGCCATCTTCGAAATAAAATTCTGAAATTTTTTGTTGGCATCTTCCTCGGCATATTCCAGTTTTGTGAGTAGCGAAACATCATAAGAATAGACATCGCTAAACGGAATTGAATGAATAATAGGATTAATGTAACAATGCATAAACATGAGTTTAACATGCAATTGTTTTGCAATTTGGTAAGCCATTTTAACTGCATTTTCGCTACTGGGCGAGAAGTCGACAGGTACAAGGATATGCCGATCCTTTTTATCGGCTTCCTGTGTGTCAACAAAAGGTTTTATCCCAAGTAAATCCTCAAGAACCGGTAAAGCACTTTCGATTTGATTTTCGAGAATTTTAACCCTTACCGTTGATGACGCGGAGCCTTCAATAACATCCATTTCCTCTAAAACGGATTCGATGTTTTCTTCTGCCAAACGGGTTTTAAAAATTTGCGCTTTTGAAAATGGCAGAACTACGATTGTAATTAATTTCTCTTCCATGGTTTTTTGCTTTAAGTTGAACGCTGCTGTGTTACTCATTTATAAGCTATCACCTGAAAAAGAGTTACATTTTAGGTTCTGTTTTACAACAAAAAAAGGGCGATCCGCCAACCGACGAACCGCCCCAAAAGTGTATTACTAACACTCCCGCGGAATTAAATCCCGAAAGCTTCTTTAATCTGATTTACATAATCCAGGTTTTCCCAGGTAAAAAGTTCCACTTCTTTTTCCACTTTTCCCATGTATGGCGATTCAAATTTCTTTACAACTTTCATCGGAGTTCTTCCCATGTGTCCGTATGCAGCCGATTCCGAATAAATCGGATTGCGAAGTTTTAGCCTTTCTTCGATGGCAGCCGGACGCAAATCAAAAATAGTCGCCACTTTTGCCGCAATTTCCCCATCCGAGAAAGCTACATTTTTCCTGCCGTAAGTATTTACATAAACTCCAACCGGTTTAGCAACACCAATTGCATAGGCAAGTTGAACGAGAATTTCGTCGGCAACTCCCGCAGCAACCAAATTTTTTGCAATATGTCGTGACGCATACGCAGCCGAGCGGTCAACTTTCGACGGGTCTTTACCTGAAAAAGCTCCACCTCCGTGAGCACCCCGTCCGCCATACGTATCAACAATGATTTTACGGCCGGTTAAACCGGTGTCGCCGTGTGGTCCGCCAATTACAAATTTTCCCGTCGGATTTACATGGTAAATAATATTGTCACCAAACAAAACCTGAACACGTTCCGGCAATTTTACCTTCACGCGCGGAATTAAAATGTTGATAACGTCTTCTTTGATTTTTGCCAGCATTGGTTCATCGGCATCAAACTCGTCGTGCTGAGTAGAAACTACAATGGTGTGAACTTTTACAGGAACATTTTCATCGGTGTATTCAATAGTAACCTGCGATTTTGAATCCGGGCGCAAATAAGTCATTACTTTTCCTTCACGACGAATTTCAGCCAATTCCAGCAAAATTCGATGTGAAAGTTCCAGTGAAAGCGGCATATAATCGTCGGTATCTTTACATGCATAGCCAAACATCATTCCCTGGTCGCCGGCACCCTGATCTTTTTTGTCTTCCTTATCAACTCCCCGGTTAATATCGTCACTCTGCTCATGAATTGCGGTTAGAACACCACACGAGTCGCCATCAAAACGGTATTCAGCCTTGGTATATCCAATGCGGTTAATTACGCCACGTACAACTTCCTGTACATCAACGTAAGCCTGAGATTTTACTTCACCGGCAACAACTACCTGTCCGGTAGTAACCAGTGTTTCAATAGCCACTTTTGAATTCTCATCGAATGCCAGAAACTGGTCCAGCAAAGCGTCTGAAATCTGGTCGGAAACCTTATCGGGATGTCCTTCTGAAACAGATTCGCTTGTAAATAAATAATTCATAATCCCTTAAAATTTTAACTGAAAAATTCAGCTTGTTAAACATTTAAATTAAAACTGCGGGATGTTCGATTGATGTTGAAAAATGCGATTGTTTTAGCGTTTTTTTCATGTGGTTGCAATCAATCTCAAATCTTTCCACGTAGTGTCGCAAATGTACAACACTTATTTTGAATAAAAAAAGAGTTTTTTGAATTTTTCCCACAGAGAGAATAATAATAAGATATATAATGAATTAACCTCACCGGAATTTTTAAGAACATGTATTTCTGTTATCAGGAGTACAATTTGTTTTATGCTTTTTTCGGTAAACTTATAAAGTACTGTTTACTAAACCGGATATGTTTATAACCCTTAAGGAACATAATAAAAAGGAATTCATTTCTTTGTTAGTTCGTGGAACACACTTTCCAGGTTTTGTTGCTTTTCCTGTAAAGTAAGTAGTGTTAGTTGATTATCGACAGCAAATTTAAATATAGCGGGACGAATATCTTCGCCACCTTTTGATTCCAATTCCCATTTATTTTCTGATTCAGCTACACGGGAAACCCCTTTTATCTGCATTAATCTTTCCGGTGAAATCGGTGCATTAAATTCAGCAATTACAATTTGATTTCGCAGCAGGTTTCCACTTTTTATTTCACCAATTTCACCATCAGCAACAATCTTTCCTTTATTAATAATGATAACCCGGTTGCAAACGGCTTCCACTTCCTGCATAATATGAGACGAAAGCATCACTGTTTTTTCTTTGCTGATTTCCCTTATTAATTGCCTGACTTCTTCGAGTTGATTAGGATCAAGACCGGTAGTTGGCTCGTCGAGAATTAAAATATCAGGATTATGAATAAGCGCCTGCGCCAGCCCTACCCGTTGCCGGTAGCCTTTTGACAATGAACCTATTTTTTTATGTTTCTCGTCCTGAAGGCCCGTTAAATCAATTATTTCATTAATCCGCTGTTTTTTATTCTGAAGCTGATAAAAACCGGCGGTAATTTCAAGGAATTCTCTTACAAACAAATCGGTATAGAGTGGATTATTCTCGGGCAGGTAACCAATATTCTTCCTGATTTCAAGATTTTCGGTTGAAATTTTATTCCCATTAATCAAAACTTCGCCTGAATCCGGAGGCAGAAACCCGGTAATTATCTTCATCATGGTTGATTTCCCTGCGCCGTTTGGGCCCAAAAAACCAACCAATTCACCCTTTTTTATGCTGAAACTAACATCGTTAAGTGCTTTTTGCACTCCGAACAATTTTGTTATGTTCCTTGTTTCTACACTCATATATTTAATATCAAAAACAAAAATAACCTATTCTTTTTATTTTGGCTGCATTAGTGTAAATTTGCACCTCAGCATAACAGGTTTAATGAGATGAAAGATCGTAATTTCAATTATATAAAAGACTTAACCCGATACGAGAGACAAAAAACGTGGGAGGTTAATATTGGTGGGGTTCCTGTTGGTGGCGACAATCCGATTCGGATTCAAACAATGACGGATACCAATACAACAGACACAGACGCAATTGTTGAACAATTAATTCGCTTGATTAAAAACGGTGCCGATTATGTTCGGGTAACGGTGAAAGGAATTTCCGATGCAGACAATCTGCAAAACATTAAGCGCGAATTGGTGGCAAGAGGTTATAATACGCCACTTATCGGCGACATTCATTTTAATCCGAAACTGGCAGAAATGGCTGCAAAGACCATTTCAAAGGTTCGTATTAATCCGGGAAATTTCTACGATAAAAGAGCTCAATTTAAGAGTAAAGTATATTCCGACGAGGAATACAAACTTGAATTGCAAAAAATCGAAGAGCAATTTATTCCGTTCCTGCAATTATTGAAGAGCAATAAAACTGCACTTCGGATTGGGGCAAATCATGGTTCTCTTTCCGACCGTGTAATGAGCAGATATGGCGATACACCGTCAGGAATGGCTGAATCGGTTCTTGAATTCCTTAGAATTTGTAAAAAAGTAGATTTCAAAGACGTTGTCGTTTCCATCAAATCGAGTAATACAAGAATGATGGTTTTTACGGTTAGATTGCTGAATTACAAGATGCGCCTGGAAGACATGAAGTACCCCATTCATTTGGGAGTTACCGAAGCCGGCGAAGGTGAAGACGGAAGAATAAAATCGGCAGTTGGAATTGGTGCATTGCTGGCCGACGGAATTGGTGATACCATTCGTGTATCGTTAACTGAAAGGCCGGTAAAAGAATTGCCGGTGGCAATGAAACTGGTTGAACACTTTAAAACCTACGAAAATCATGAGCCCATTACAGCTCCCATGATTGCGCAGACCAACCCGTTTGAATATGAGCGCAGATCAACCCGCCCGGTACTGAATTTAGGCGATAAACAAATTCCGGTTGTTATTGCCGATTTGGGCGACCGCTCGTTAAATGAAATGATCCCGATTCGCGGGAAAATGGTACCCGATTATTTCCTTTCAGGCAACGTTGTTCTGGATATAAAAGGCGAAGAATACCCGGTTATTACGCTTGAAGAATACCTTTTCGAAAGTACCCGTTGGGGACGAATAAAATTCATCAGGACGAATAAAATGGAATTCGACCGTTTTATGGATATGCATCCCGAGATTATTACCAAACTTAAACAAACCCGAAAAACCGTTTTGATTTTGGAAAGCCATAACAAAAACCCGATGGCAGAACTGCGCGCGTTTTTTATGGCCTTGGAAACCCATATCTGGAAAGTACCGGTTGTTATTTATCGCAAATACCAGGAAGATGTGATGGAAGACCTGATGATTAAAGCTTCTGCTGACCTTGGCGGCTTGTTTATCGATGGTTATGGCGATGGAATTTGTATTTCAAACGAAAGTGAGAACATTACGTTTACCGAGTTAAAAGACCTCAGCTTTGGTATTCTGCAAGCCAGCAGAATGAGAATGTCGAAAACCGAATTTATTTCCTGTCCGGGTTGCGGGCGAACCATGTTCGATTTGCACGATACAACACTTAAAATTAAGGCTCATTTTAAACATCTCGACCACCTGAAAATTGGAGTGATGGGATGCGTGGTAAACGGGCCCGGTGAAATGGGTGATGTCGATTACGGATTTGTGGGTTCGGGTACAAATAATGTAAGTTTATATAAAGGGTTAAAACCGGTAAAACGAAATATTCCTTACGAAAATGCGGTAGAAGAACTCGAATTGCTGATTCGCGAAAACGGCGATTGGAAAGATCCTGACGATTAATCCCAATCCCGTATTTGTTCGTGCAGTGCGGTTTGCTTTCCGAAACGAATTTTTTTCCGTTTGGAATAAAAACAATTCCACACCGAATTATTTTGCTGCCATAGAGAATCTTTATCATTCCAAATGGAATTATGTTGCTGCGGCCTGGAATTATCCTGCTGAAGGACTTGTGTGTTCCGCGAATTGAACTATTTACATATTTAACCGGAATACTTAGTTTTGTGCGATAAATTAAAATTAATCTGAAGCTTATGGGAAAAACATATTGGAAACCCGGAACCATTTTGTATCCGCTTCCGGCAGTTCTGGTGAGTTGTGGCGAAAACCCGGAAGAGTATAATATGCTCACCATTGCCTGGACAGGCACGATAAACAGCGATCCGCCCATGTGTTATATATCCGTTCGGCCGGGTCGGCATTCCTACGAAATTATTAAACGAACCGGAGAATTTGTGATAAATCTTACCACCGAAAGCCTGGCAAAAGCTACCGATTGGGCAGGTTGCCGTTCGGGAAGAAAGTATAACAAGTGGAAAGAATTAAATTTAACCGCTGCCCCGGCTAAAATTGTAAAAGCGCCAATTATTCAGGAATCTCCCGTGAATATTGAATGCAAGGTAAAGAACATTATAGAACTGGGTTCGCATCATATGTTTATTTCCGAAGTAGTAAGCGTTTCGGTTGACGAAGAATATTTAAATGAAAAACAGGCGTTTAGTTTTTCAAAGGCAAAACCGCTGGTTTACAGCCATGGCCACTATTTTGGATTAGGAAAAAAAATCGGAAAATTTGGTTGGTCGGTAGAAAAAAAGAAGAAAAAAACGAATTAAATTCACTGAACAATCTGTCACGAAAATTGTAATTACTGAATACTTTTAAAGACCAATGGCTAACACTTTAATTTTAAAAAAATGAAACTGACTTTAATTTTAGTACTAATTATTTTAATGAATTTTGGAATGGGAATCGCACAAAATAATCCTTTGTTAGGTGATTTTAAAACACCACATCAAACGGCACCGTTCGACCAAATTAAAAACGAACATTTTTTACCCGCTTTTCAGGAATCGATAAAAGAAGGGGAAAATGAAATTGCACAAATAAAAAATAACACAGCAGCTCCTGATTTTGAAAATACAATTGTTGCGCTCGATCGTGCAGGAAGATTGTTAAACCGGACAGCAGGAATTTTCTTTAACCTGATGAGTTCGGAAACCAACGATGAACTGCAGCAAATTGCACAGGAAATTTCTCCGATACTGACTAAATTCCAAAACGATATTACGCTCGATCCGGTTCTTTTTGAAAAAGTAAAAGCCGTTCACAGTAAAAAAGGTAACCTTAACCTGACCCCGGAACAACAAACGTTGCTCGAAAATACCTATATCAGTTTTATTCGTCAGGGAGCCAACCTTTCTAACCAGGACAAGGAAAAGTTCAGGGAAATAAGTACAGAACTTTCCAAACTCTCTCTTAATTTCGGAGATAACGTACTAAAAGAAACGAACAATTACGAACTTCACATTATCGATAAAAACCAGTTGAACGGACTACCGGAAAGTGCACTCGAAGCCGCAGCCGGGTTGGCGAAAGCGAAAAATAAAGAGGGTTGGATTTTTAACCTGAACATGCCAAGTTATCTGCCATTTATGAAGTATGCCGATAACCGCGAACTTCGTAAGGAAATGTATCTGGCTTACGGTTCAAAAGCATTTAGAGGCAATGAATTCGACAACCAGGAAAATGTAAAAAAGATTGTTGCTTTACGACTCGAAAAAGCTCAGCTTCTGGGATACAAAACTTATGCTGACTATGTTCTGGAACGTAGCATGGCCACGAACCAGGCAGGTGTTTACAAACTGCTCGATGACTTATATGAAGCTTCATTTAATAAAGCTGAGCAGGAAAAGTCGGAAGTACAGGATTATGCCAAACGTAACAATTTCGAAGGTGAAATTATGCCATGGGACTGGACTTATTACAGCGAAAAATTTAAAGTTGAAAAATTCGATTTGAACGACGAGATGCTAAAACCCTATTTCGAGCTAAATAAGGTTATCGACGGGGTTTTCGGCCTGGCTACCAAATTGTACGGAATAACCTTCAAGCCGAACAAAGACATTCCGGTTTACAACGAAGAGGTAATTCCTTACGAAGTTTTCGATGCCGACGGAACGTTTCTTTCTGTTTTATATGCCGACTTTCATCCGCGTGCAGGAAAACGTGGTGGTGCCTGGATGAATGATTTTAAAGCGCAGTGGAAAGAAAATGGAGTTGACTCCCGGCCACACATAACAATAGTAATGAATTTTACCCGTCCAACAAATACAAAGCCGGCACTTCTTACTTTTGATGAGGTAGAAACGTTTATGCACGAATTCGGGCATGCACTGCACGGAATGTTAGCGAATTCAACTTATTCAAGTCTGTCTGGAACTAACGTTTACCGCGACTTTGTTGAGTTGCCTTCACAAATTATGGAAAACTGGGCCGTGGAAAAAGAGTTCCTCGACCAATTTGCAGTTCATTATGAAACCGGAGAAAAAATACCCGCAGAGTTAGTTCAGAAAATCGTCAATTCACAAAATTATCTGGCTGGTTATCTTTCTATCCGCCAGTTGAGTTTTGGTTATCTCGACATGGCCTGGCACAGTCTCGAAAAACCGTACACCGGCAGTGTAAAAGACTTTGAAGAAAACGCATGGAAAAAAACTCAAATATTCCCGCGTATCGATGAGGTTTGCATGAGCACGCAGTTCAGTCATTTATTTGCAGGCGGATATGCTGCCGGATACTACAGTTATAAATGGGCAGAAGTTTTAGATGCGGATGCCTTTAGTGTTTTCAAACAAAAAGGGTTGTTTAACAAAGAGGTAGCAAGTTCGTTCCGCAAAAACGTACTTGAAAAAGGAGGTAGTGAGCACCCGATGATCCTTTACAAACGTTTCCGCGGGCAGGAACCAACAGTAAATGCTTTGCTTGAAAGAAGCGGATTAAAACAATAGAAAAAAAATTCATTTATTTCTGTGTTTTCTGTGGCAAATTTAACCACAGAGAACACAGAAAACTTTTTGCGCCTTTCCTTAAAACGTTTTATACCACTTTTTAAAGTTCTCGGCATAAATTTTATTTATCACCTCTTTGGGTAATTGAAGCCCTTTGAAATTGCCATTAATCAAACTGCTGTTCATGGTATGGTCAGTTGCCAGATATTCCCAATCGCGCAACCATGTTTTATGAATGCTGGCCTGAAATTTTTCCTTATCGTCCCCGTTATCCGCAATATCAGTCCCGTAAAGCAAACGGTCCTGATATTGAATAAAGAAATTTCTTACTTTTTCCCGGTCTTCCACGGTTTGATAGAACAGTTGCCCCATTCGGGCAGCCATGTCAACCGCTGCATTTGGAAAACGTTCGAGAAATTTTGCCAGTTCATCTACACTCCATTCCAAACTTCCTAAATGACAACCAATGAAAACCAGGTCAGGATTTTTTTCCAGCATCCGGTCTCGAGCAGCTATTTGCTCTTCATAACTTGGAAATTCGGGATGTAAATACATGTGATATTCCGGGTGCCTCGAAAAATAGCTGCTATCATTTTTTGTTGTCATTTCATTCACAGGCAGCCAGCAGTTTCTGGGTTCTCCGAGATGGCCAATTAAAGGAATATTATTTTCAGAAAGGTGCTTAAAAATCGGATCAAATTTTGGGTCGTCAATCTGAATAAGAACACTGTCTTTATCTCTGAATTCCATACCAATATTCTTCCAAACTTTCACAGAATTAGCGCCGTCGGCAACGCATTGGTCAATCCATGAAATTGTGTTTTCCACCCAGGCCGGATCGTCCCACCCATCCAAACAAAAAGCAGTTGAAAAGGCAAAATCGGAACTATTTTCCTGAGCCAGTTTTTTGTATAACTGATGATCTTCAACAATTTCTTCACAATCACCCAAAAAAACATTGATTACAAAAAGTTTGAAATTATCTTTTCGGGCCAGATCGAATGAATTACTCCCGGATGAATAAATGTGATAATGCGCATCAATTTTTTCTACCGACGAAAAATCGTCTAAAGTATAGAACTTACTTTCGCAGGAAGTTAATCCTATTATCACCAGAACAAATACCAGCTTTTTCATCATCTTAACGTTGATTTAAATTAAAAATCTGAAATTAGAAAAAATCCTTGTCATCCTGTTAATGAATGTATTTTTGCAGCAAACTGTTAATAAAATGATTAAAATACTCAGATCCCGGCGTAGTATCCGGAAATATACCGCCCAACCTATTGAAGAAGAAAAAATTGAACAATTAAAAGAAGCTGTTTTGCGATCGCCCTCTTCTAAAAGCATAAATCCGTGGGAGTTCATTTTTATTGACGATTTGGCTATAATCCAGAAATTGAAGTCCTGCAAACCCCATGGCACAACACCCCTGGAAACTGCCCCGCTTGCTATAGTTATATGCGCTGATGAAACAAAAAATGACGTTTGGATCGAGGACTGCTCTGTTTCATCTATTTTGTTGCAGCTAACCGCCCATTCACTTGGATTGGGAAGTTGTTGGGTTCAAATTCGCAACCGTATGTATTCCGAAAGCAGAACTTCTGAAAAATATATTCAGGATTTACTTCACATTCCCGAAAAATACAACATACTAAATATTGTTACGGTTGGTTATCCTGCCAAAATCAGAGACGGAAAACCATTTGAAGAACTTCAGTTTGAGAAAATAAGATTGAACAGATTTTAATCTATCCCTGAAAAACCTTAAAAGAAATCATCGAACCCGCCTGGGTTTTTTCCCTTTTCAGATTCATTGCAATCAAGGTTAATATTAAAGTTCAACGGCTTTTTAAATTCCATATTGTCTTCGCTAATTCCCAATGACTTATCTGCTAATACTTTCTTGTAAAAATATCCCCAAACCGGGAGTGCCATGTTTGCGCCTTGCCCTGATGAAAGTGTTCTAAAATGGATACTGCGCAAATCTGCGCCTGTCCATACACCAGCCGTAAGTTTTGGTGTTGTACCAATAAACCAACCATCGGAGTGATTTTGGGTAGTACCGGTTTTCCCGGCAATTGGCATCGTAAATTTTCCGTACTCCTGTGTAACTCTCTCCCTGCTTAAGTTTGAATACCGTAACCGAACCCCGGTACCTTCGTTAATCACTCCCTGCAACAGGTTTAGCATCAGGTAAGCGGTTTGTTCATCAATCGCTTCATGTTTGTCTGGCATAAACGAAGCAATCACATTTCCGTGGCGATCCTCAATACGGGTAACAAAATACGGTTTTACATACACACCCAGATTTGCAAAGGTGTTAAAAGCGCCAACCATTTCGTACAAAGTAACGTCGGAAGTTCCCAAAAACATAGAAGGTACAGGATCAATATAGCTGTAAACGCCCAAACGTTTCATAACTTCAGCTACTGCCTGCGGGTTAAACTGTTTCATTACCCAGGCTGAGATTTTATTCTTTGAATTGGCAAGGCCCCACTTTAACGTAACCATTTGGCCTTCGTGTTCTTCGTCTTCATCCGAATCTTTTGGCTCCCATATAGTACCGTCGGGCATTTGAAACTGCTGACTTACATACGGAACTTTTGTACAGGGCGTGTAACCGTTTTGCATAGCGAGTGTATACAAAAACGGTTTTACAGTAGATCCCACCTGGCGTTTCCCGTCTTTTACCATGTCGTACATAAAATACTTGTAGTTCGGTCCCCCAACATAAGCTTTTACTTTGCCGGTTTCAGGTTCCATGGCCATAAACGACGACCGGAAAAAACGCAAATACCACTTTATTGAATCCAGTGGAGACATTAACGTGTCTATTTCACCTCTCCATGAGAAAACCGTCATTTCAACTGGTTTTTCGAAATTTTGCCGAATCTCATTAAAATTTAATCCTGCATTATGTAAAACCCGGTAGCGCTCGCTTTGCCTTATGGAACGGTTCAACAAAGAGTTGGTTTCTTCAGCCGTCATATTATTGGCAAACGGGGGATTTCTTAAATCTTTCATGCTTTCGTCAAACATGGGTTGAAGATTTTCTTTCAGATGCCGCTCTACAGCTTCAACTGCGTACTTCTGCATCCGCGAGTCAATTGTGGTATAAATTTTTAATCCGTCAGTATAGATATTGTAGTTTTCACCGTTGGGTTTAACATTCTTGTTGCACCACCCATAAAGCGGATTATTCTCCCATTCATCCTTGGCCTCTTCAAATAATGCGTCTCTGTAATTTTCATTCATCCACGAAGGATAATCGCTTAACCTGGGTTCTTTTTTGTTCATTGTTAAACGAAGATATTCTCTGAAATAGGGAGCGATTCCCATCTTATAATCCACCCTGTTATAATCCAAATCCAGAGGCAAAAGCTTAACTGAATCTCTCTCTTCTTTAGTGATAAAACCATATTTTTTCATCTGGTTAAGAACCACATTCCGGCGCTGTAAAACCAGTTCCGGCCGACGAACCGGATTATATAACGAAGAGTTTTTAGCCATTCCTATCAGCATGGCCGACTGATGTAATTGAAGCGAATCGGGAGAAATACTGAAATAAACCTGTGCTGCTGATTTTATACCAACAGCATTATTCAAAAAATCATACTTATTCAGGTACATCAGAATGATTTCTTCCTTAGTATAACTGCGTTCCAGTTTTACCGCAATAACCCATTCCTTAAATTTCCTCAGGGCCAGCTTTATTGTCCCCAGATTTTCATCTCTCGGAAAAAGCATTTTTGCCAATTGCTGGCTTAATGTGCTTCCTCCACCCGAACTGGAATCGTTGGTAAGAATTCCTTTAACAACCCGCACCAATCCGCGCAAATCAATTCCTGAATGTTTATAAAAACGAACATCTTCAGTAGCAATTAACGCATTAACCAAATTAGGAGGTAAATCTTTATAGTTTACATAACTCCTATTTTCCCGAATAAAATATTTATCGAGGATTTTCCCGTCAGAAGAATATATCTCGGTAGCAAGAATATTTTTAGGATTTTCCAGTTCTTCAAAACTTGGCATAAAGCCAAGAAATCCTTTGGTAATCAGGAAGAAGAATAAAAAACCTGCACCTAAAAAAAGAACCACCAACGACCAAAACCAAACAATATATTTTTTGAAACTGCTCTGATTATTTGTCATGAAAAATTCGAATTTAAAAACTTTGGCAAAGATATACGATTCTGTATCTCAACAACAAAATTAAAGGGTGCGATGTTATTAATATTTTATTTTTTTAAAAATAAAATCATCATTTTCAATACAATAGAATTTAAAAAAATAGTGACATAAATTTTGAACTTAGCATTTCAATTGCTTTAATTTGCAAAAATTTTAAAAACGCGTATGCACGAAAATCTTGTTATAGTTGAGTCACCGGCCAAAGCAAAGACCATTGAAAAATTTCTTGGTAAAGGTTTTACAGTTACCTCCAGCATGGGCCATATCAGGGATCTCGAAAAGAAAGATTTTGGAATTGATATTGAACAACAATTCAAACCTAAATACATTATTACCCCCGATAAAAAGAAAATTGTAACCGAATTAAAAAAGCTAGCAAAAGAGGCTAAAACAGTCTGGCTCGCTTCCGATGAAGACCGTGAGGGAGAGGCTATTGCGTGGCATTTGAAAGAAGTTTTAAAATTAAAACCCGAAAACACAAAACGAATAGTTTTCCACGAAATTACAAAGGAAGCGATTTTGCATGCGGTAGAAAATCCGCGCGATATCGACAATAATTTAGTTGATGCTCAACAGGCACGCCGGGTTCTCGACCGAATCGTCGGGTTTGAAGTTTCACCAGTACTTTGGAAAAAGGTGAAACCATCACTTTCGGCTGGAAGAGTTCAATCAGTAGCTGTTCGGTTAATTGTTGAACGTGAACGCGAAATCATCAATTTTGTTAGCGAATCCGCCTATCGTGTAATCGGTTATTTCCTTGTTTCCGACAAAAATGGAAATCAAACTGAATTAAAAGCCGAATTATCAAAACGGTTTAAGGAACACGATGAAGCTTTAAAATTTCTGGAAAAGTGCAAAAATGCTGAGTTTACGATAGAAGATATAGTAAAAAAACCAGGAAAAAGAACACCGGCAAAACCATTTACAACTTCCACACTTCAGCAGGAAGCCAGCCGAAAACTTGGCTTTTCAGTTTCGCAAACCATGGCCGTTGCCCAACGTTTGTACGAAAACGGAAAGATTACCTATATGCGTACCGACTCGGTCAACCTTTCGTCGCTTGCAATCAATACATCAAAACAAAAAATTGAGGAATTACATGGCGAGAAATATGTAAAAATCAGAAAATACAAAACCAGTTCAAAAGGAGCACAGGAAGCACACGAGGCAATCCGTCCAACCTATATGTCAGAAGAAACCATTGAGGGTTCTTCACAAGAACAACGGTTGTATGAATTAATCTGGAAAAGGACTATTGCATCGCAAATGGCAGATGCCATCCTGGAAAAAACTACCGTAACAATAGGTATTTCCAATACCGATGAGAAATTTTTAGCTACCGGAGAAGTTATTATTTTCGACGGATTTCTGAGAGTTTATATCGAATCTACTGACGATGAAGGCTCCGGAGAAAACGGCGACAGTATCATTCCGCCTTTAAAAGCAAATGAAAAACTTCAGATGAAATCGGTTACGGCAACCGAACGGTTCTCGCAAAAGCCACCCCGGTTTACAGAGGCATCGTTAGTAAAAAGCCTGGAAGATCTGGGAATTGGGAGACCTTCAACTTATGCGCCCACCATTTCAACCATCCAAAACCGAAATTATGTGGTAAAAGAAGATCGCCCCGGAGTTGAACGGAGTTTCAATGTTATTATGTTGAAAAATGGCACCATCTCCGAAAAAAACAATACAGAAATTACAGGTGCCGAAAAATCAAAACTTTTCCCTACCGACATTGGTATGGTTGTTAACGATTTTCTGGTTGACAATTTCGATCAGATTATGGATTACAATTTTACGGCTCGCGTAGAAGCTGACTTCGATGAAATTGCCGAAGGGAAAAAAGTTTGGAACGACATGATCGGAAAATTTTACAAACCTTTCCATAAAAAAGTGGAAGATGCCCTGCAAAACTCGGAACGCTCAAAAGGCGAGCGAATACTGGGAATTGATCCAAAAACAGGAAAACAGGTTTCAGTAAAAATCGGAAGGTTTGGCCCGGTAGCTCAACTCGGAGAAGCGAATGAAGACGGGGGTGAAAAACCAGAATTTTCGAGTTTGCGCGCCGGACAGATTCTTGAAACAATAACGCTGGAAGAAGCACTCGATTTATTCAAACTCCCACGGGAATTAGGTGAATACGAAAACAAAAAAGTTACTGTAGCAATTGGCCGCTTTGGACCGTATGTAAGACACGATAATAAATTTGTTTCTCTTGGGAAAGATGACGATCCGTTTGAAGTAACTCTGGAACGAGCTGTTGAACTTATTGAAGCAAAACGGGAGAAAGACAAGAATGCAGTTATAAATACGTTCAAAGAAGAACCCGATTTAAAAGTACTTAACGGAAGATGGGGACCTTATATTTCATATAAAAAACAGAATTACAAAATTCCCAGAAAAATGGAAGCCGGAAAGTTGACTTTGGAGGACTGTTTAAAGATTATCGAAAGCACTCCAGATTCAAAATCGAAGCGAACAAGAAAAAAATAACGATAAAAGGCAGATGAATTCAACATTTGCCTTTATTTTTGCACAAAACTAAGCACAATGGATATCCGCCATTATTTTGACGCTGTTGATTTTTCAAAATACAATAACACCTCATCCTTTAGCTGGAAGTATTCCATGGGTGAACGTATTGAAAAAACGACTGCAGGATTATCTGTTGAAGATATCCGCAGCCTGGATATCGCAATAATAGGTGCGCCTTTTGACAGCAAAGCTGAAACCAGTGTTAACGAGGCTCCTGATAAAATTCGCAAAGCGTTATACCAGCTTTCAAAATTAAATTCATCAAAAAAAATTGCCGATTTCGGAAATTTAAAAGCGGCTAGTAGTTTAAAAGGCAATTACCAGGCAATGAGGGATATTGTCGATTATTTCAAGGAATTAAATATTGTAACTGTCGTTATTGGTGGAAGCCAGGATTTAACTGTAGGAGCAAGTGAAGCTTTCAGGTCAGATCTTTATTTTTCGTTAACAGTAGTTGATGCCTTTTTAGATATTAAAAAAGGGAAAGAGGCATTAAATTCCAAGAATTTTCTTTCCCAAATATTTAGTCGTCAGCCTAATATATTCCAATTTAATTTAATCGGCTTTCAAAGTCATTATGTTGCTTTCGAATACCTTTCAAAGGTAAAAGGAATAAATCATCACTTAAGGCTTGGACAGTTACGTGAGAATTTTTCTTCGGCAGAACCGGTTTTCAGGAACACAGATATTTTATCTTTTGATATAGGCTCTGTAATACATTCAGAAGCACCAGGTACTGATCATTTTTCTCCGAATGGATTAAGAAGTGAAGAAGCCTGCCAATTGGCTAAATATGCCGGAATGAGTAGCCGAATAAAGTTCTTTGGATTATTTGGGTTAAGTACAGAAAACGACAGAAATGATATAACTGCGAAACTTTCGGCACAAATTATCTGGTACTTTTTAGAAGGTTTTAGTAATCAAGTCCAGGAAAATCCCGAAATAAATGAAGATTTTAAGGTCTATCAGGTTGAAGTGAAAAATATAGATAATCCGATCGTATTTGTGAAAAGTTTAATAACAGACCGTTGGTGGGTTCAGGTTCCGATAACAGGCAATGAATCAAAATATTTTGCTTGTTCAGAAAAAGAATATGAAATTGCATCAAATAATGAGATTCCTGAACTTTGGCTGAAATATATTCAAAAATCAGACGAAATATTAAAATAATAGCATTAACACAACGTTCTTTGCATACATAAATAGTAGATTTTTGTCTCAATCCACATTTTTTTATTTATTTAGCATGGATTGAAACGACTATTAAAGCCGCATCCAAAAAGGAGTATGAAAAAAATTATTTCTTTTTTATATTTAGTATTTATCGTTAAATTAGCAGCGTTTGGGCAGCAAGATCCGCAGTTTACCAATAACATGTTTTACAAGTTGGGGGTAAACCCTGGTTATGCAGGAGCAGAAGGAAAAATTAACGGACTTATACTAAATCGTTATCAATGGGAAGGTTTTTTGGGCGCTCCAAAAACTTTGATTTTCAGTGCTGATGCAGCAATTGAAGCTTTCGGGGCACCAGGAGGATTTGGATTAAACGTGATTAGCGATCAATTGGGTTTTGCAAAATTCGCATTTGTAAATGTAAATTATGCATACCAAAAAGAGTTAAGTATTGGAAAGTTAGGTTTTGGATTATCTTTGGGATTAGTGAATGCAGAAATAAATCCTAAAGAATGGCTTTCTTCTGATGACATATTGAATGAAACTTCCGGAGGAACAGGAGACCCCTGGATACCGGAAACTCAGGTTAGCAGGATGGCACTTGATGCAGGTTTTGGATTGTATTTATCGTCAAACAAATATTATTTGGGGTTATCAACAACTCACCTAAACCAGGCATCAATAAAATACGAAGATGTTGAGAACTATTATTTAGTAAGACATTATTATTTAACTGGAGGATACAATATTAAGCTGTCCGATCCGTTATTTGAGTTGCGACCTTCATTTTTGTTTAAATCTGATATTGCAAGCTGGCAATTAGATTTAAACATGAATGTTGTTTTTGATGATCGTTTCTGGGGAGGAATTTCCTATCGGGTGCAGGATGCAATAGCACTTTTAATGGGAATGGAAATGGAAAACGGATTGCGTTTCGGATATTCCTTCGACCTGACAACGTCAGCATTAGCGCGATATGGTTACGGTTCTCATGAAATATTTGTGAGTTATTCATTAGATTTGGAAAAAAACCGAAACCAAAAGTATAAGAGCATAAGATTTTTATAATATATTAAGATTTTTATTTAACACAATGAGACAAACCTTAAAGCCATTAAATTCAGGAGATATTTCCATTGGAGTGTTTCATTTTGTTGACCTATAATAAAAGAACATAAACAGATGAAAAAGTTTTTTCTTATCACATTTGTACTTGGCGGAGTATTCCTGTTTACAGGTTGCAGCAATTCGGGTAACGGTGAACTGGTAGGAGTACAAGACAGGCCTAAATGGAGAGAAACCCAACCTTATGGAATGGTTTTCGTCCGTAAAGGAAGCTTCAACCTGGGGCCAAGCGATCAGGATGCACGTTTATCAGGTATTCCTACGAAAACAGTTTCACAAGAAGCGTTTTGGATGGATGACACCGAAATAACCAATAATGAATACAGGCAGTTCGTTTACTGGGTGAAGGATTCTATCGCCCGTAAAATGCTGGGAGACCAATATCCCGAATTTCTTATAACCGAAGATCGTGACAACAATCCGATTGACCCGCCAATTATAAACTGGCGCGAAAAAATTGATTGGGAAGATGTAGATTACCAAATGGCAATGCAAGATCTTTATATTCCTGAAAATGAAAGATTTTTTGGGAAAAAGGAAATTGATACCAGAAAACTGGTTTACGAATATTGGTGGATTGACCTTCAACAGGCAGCCAAACGTAGTAACAGTTACAATTTCGAAACTCAGCGTTATGACGGAAATGTTTATACTGCAGATGGAGAGTTAGTTCCGATAACCAACCGTTCATCGTTTATTATGCAGGATCAGGTGCATGTTTATCCGGATACACTCACATGGATTCGCGATTTTACATATTCATACAACGAACCACTTGCCACCCGCTACTTCTGGCATCCCGGGTTCGATGATTATCCTGTTGTAGGTGTAGCCTGGAAACAAGCGCTTGCATTCTGTAATTGGAGAACTAAAATTCAAAACGACTTTTTAACTTCTAAAGGAGAGCCTTCTTTACAAAATTATCGTTTACCCACCGAAGTTGAATGGGAATACGCTGCCCGTGGTGGAAAAGAGTTTTCGATGTACCCCTGGGGCGGTTATTACACGAGAGATGATGAAGGAGTATTTCTGGCCAACTTTAAACCTTTACGTGGAAACTATGTGGAAGATGGTGGTATAGCAACGATGAAGGTGGGAAGTTATGATCCAAATGAATACGGAATTTACGATATGTCAGGGAATGTGGCTGAATGGACAGAAACAGCCTTTGACGAAGCAGGATATAATTACTTCAGCGATTTGAATCCCACATTTACTTACAATGCTCGGACGGACGATCCGGCAGTAATGAAACGTAAAGTTATTCGTGGAGGATCATGGAAGGATATTTCTTCTTTCGTTCAGGTTTCGACCAGAAGCTATGAATATCAGGATTCTACTAAATCTTACGTTGGCTTCAGATGTGTTCGTTCAACCTTCGGACAGGAATTTTAAAAAAGTGGACTTAAATCTAATCTAATAAAAGGGAGTATGAATATTGGAGAACTTTTTAAAACGAAACGGTGGAAAACATTCATGGGCTATGTTTATGGATGGGGTGCAGCAGTTGTTATGATTGGTGCACTATTCAAACTACAACACCTTCAATATTCGGGAATTCTGCTGGCTATCGGTCTCATAACCGAAGCATTTATTTTCTTTTTATCAGCATTTGAACCTCCGTTGGAAATGCCGGAATGGAGCAAAGTTTATCCCGAACTAAAAGAAGATTATGAAATTGAAGGATATGAAGAACTTTCTTCAAAGAATAAACGAAACTTTGAAGAATTATTTTCAAGCAGTGAATTAACGCCTGAACTTCTTGACAAAGTAGGCAAAGGTCTAACCAGTTTAAGCAACACAGCAAAAGGTATCAGCGATATTTCGTCTGCTACACTTGCTACTGATATGTATGTTAAGAATTTGGGGTCAGCCTCGCAATCGATGAATACATTTGCTGAAATTAACCAAAAGGCAAATGAATCAATTCATCAGTCGGTGGGAACGCTCGTTGATTCATACACTACAACAGCTCAGAAAATCTCTGAATCGGGATTGAGTACGATTGAAAAAATTCATAAAACAGGCGAAAGTTTTACCACCCAACTTTCTGAAACCAGTAAACGAATGGCAGAAACGTTTGCCAGTGCTGGAAACTCTGTTTCAACCGAAATCGAAAATATTAAGGACAGCTCGAAACAGTATTCAAGCAACCTGCAAAAATTGAATGGAAGCCTCAGTGTTTTAAATACAAGTTTTGAGGCCCAGATAAAAGACACAACCGAACAGTTTAAAGCCAGCCAGAATTTCAACAAAGATTTAATGGAAATGAATAATTTGCTGGTTGCTTCGGTAAACGAATTGAAAAAATACAAAGAGAATGCTGAACAGCTCAATAAACACCTGGAATCATTAAATACCATTTATGGTAATATGCTGGGTGCAATGAGTTATAAGAAGTAAAAATTGTAATCAAATCCTATGGGTGCTAAAAATTGCCCGGAGACCCCGAGGCAAAAAATGATAAATATGATGTACATCGTTCTAACAGCAATGTTAGCGCTAAATGTATCTGCCGAAGTTCTCGAAGCATTCCGTTTGGTTGATTCCAGTCTGCTCCATACCATGAAAGGAGTAGATGCTAAAAACAACCAAATATATACTGCTTTTGAACAGGCTTATATTGAAAACCCGATTAAAGTGCAGGAATGGAAAAACAAGGCTGATGAAGTGCGAAAAATTTCAGCCGATATGATTTCGTATATTTCAGATTTAAAAGAAGAATTGGTAAAATATTCCGGATACACCGAGATCAATGATGAAAATCCATACGATCCTGAACGTTCAAATTATATCACCCAAAGTGGCGATTCGCTTGAGATAAAGAAAGAAGACGACCTGAATGGTCCTTCCGAAATGATGATAACGCAGAAGAAAGCTACTGAGCTAAAAGAACGCATAATTGAATACAAAAATAGTTTAGTAGGCAACATTGGAGATGATGACGCAGAACTAAAAGAAACCATCCTTTCCATGCTTGAAACCCCAGATCCATCCTCAGGGCCAAAAGAAGCTGACGATTTGAAAACCTGGGAATCACAATACTTCGAAAGCAAACCATTAATTGCTGTGTTAACCGTACTTTCAAAAATGCAAATCGACGTTAAAAACTCAGAATCGAACGTCATCAACTATTTATATTCTCAAATTGATGCAGGCTCCTTTAAATTCAATAAACTGGGGGCAAGAATTATTGCAAATGCCAGCGTTGTACTTCAAGGCGAACCATACGAAGCTGAAGTGTTCCTTGCTGCAGAAGATACTACACAACAACCGGAAATATCAATTAACGGCAGACAGGTAGAAGTTGCTGATGGTAAAGCAATTTACAAAGGCAATACGTCCGAACCCGGAGTGTTTAAATGGAGTGGTTTAATTCGTTACAAAACTCCTGCCGGCATCTATAAAAATTATCCTTTTGAACAGGAATACCAGGTAACTAAACCCAGCATTACCATGTCGGCAATAAAAATGAATGTATTCTATAAAGGAATTAAAAATCCGTTCGATGTTAGTGGTGGCGCCATACCAAAAGAAGACCTGGAAGTTACCATGACCAACGGAAAAATAACGAAATCGGGGAATGAATTTATTATTGAACCTACTGAGTTGGATGAAACAGGTAACGGCAAAACAAAAGTATCGGTATATGCCAATATCGGTGGCGAGCGCCGCCTGGTTGGCTCTACCAACTGGCGTGTTAAAAAAGTTCCCGATCCGGTTGCACAAGTAGGAGGCGTATCCAGTGGAGATATTCGAAAAGAATCGCTTGTCATCCAGGATGGAGTAATGGCAGTCCTGGTCGATTTCGATTTCGATTTTAAATACACCGTAACCGAATTTGAATTACAAACTACTGAAGGAGGTTACACCTCAATAAAAAAATCAAACTCCGCAAGGTTTACACAAGACCAAAAAAGCATGCTTAGTCGCGTTAGGCCAGGAGATATAGTTTATATAGGAAATATTAAAGCAAGGGGAGATGACGGTTTATCCCGTGACATTGCTCCAGTTACATTCAAAATACGTTAATGATGAAGAAATTAATTTCATATTTAGGAATAATGGTTTTTGTGCTGGCTTTGGCAGAAAATCAAACCAATGCACAAATTGTAGATGGTGCCTATAAACGTACCGACATTATACAAAAGAAACCCATGCCGCTTCCAACAGTTCGCGAAGCCGATGTTTTTTGGTCACAGAAATTATGGAGGATTATTGACCTGCGCGAAAAAATGAACCAAATGCTATACTATCCAACCAACGAAGTGGAAGGTAGGGTTAATTTGATTAATCTTCTTTTAAGCGGCATTGAAAACGGACAAATAACACCGTATGACGCAAGTATTGCTGACGACGATTTCAAAGTACCCATGTCTTTTGAGCAGGTAAAAGAAACATTCGGGGCAACTACTACCATGCAGGAAAAAATTAATTTTGATACCGGCGAACGCCAGATGGTTCAGGTTGCCGGCAGTATCAGACCTAGTGAAGTAAAACAATACATGGTGAAAGAAGAATGGTACTTTGACAAACAAACTTCAACACTGAATGTAAGAATTATTGGTATCTGCCCTATCCGCGAATTTGTTCGCGAAGGAGACAATTCAGGACAGGTTCAGCGCCAGAAATTGTTCTGGGTTTATTATCCCGAAGCCCGGCCGCTGTTCGCTACCAATATGGTGCTAAACCAATATAATCCTGCGTTACAAATGTCATTCGATGATTTATTTATTAAAAGACTGTTCAACAGCTATGTTGTAAAAGAAGAAAACGTCTTCAACAATCGCGACATCAGCGCTTATTTAAGTGGCAAAGACGCCATGCTTGAATCAAAAAGAATTGAAGATAAAATTTTCAATTACGAACAAGATCTCTGGGAATATTAATTTAAAACGATATAAGAATTCAACCTTATGATTTCATAAGGTTTTTTTTTGAGGTCCGATTTGTTAAAAGAATCACGATAAATGAGAAAAGCCATCACATATTCCGGAATACTCCTGGCGATGCTTTTCACATCATGCCAAAAAGCGGATAATTACCTGCCGGGGAAAGACGGCAAAAAGGAACAATGGTTTGAACCCAGTCCGTACGGTATGGCCTATATTCCCCGTGGCTCGTTTCATATGGGCCCGTCTGACGACGAAGTGCACCATTTTAGCAGCACCAAAACAGTTACAACCGAAGCTTTTTGGATGGACGATACCGAAATTACCAACAACGAGTATAGACAGTTTGTATATTGGGTGCGCGATTCGATTGCCCGTAAATTACTTGGCGATACCTATACCGATTATGTAATTACTGAAAACAAGTACGGTACACCGCTGGACGAGCCAATTATTAACTGGCAGGAAAGAATTGACTGGAGAGACCCCGATACCCGTACCGCTTTAACGGATCTGTATATTCCGGAGGCAGAAAGATTGGCCTTTACCAGAGAAATCGACTCCCGAAAGTTAATCTACGATTATTATTGGGTCGATTACAATCAAGCTGCTGCACGACGAAACAGTTATAATTTTGAAACCCAAAAATACGAAGGTTCTGTTGTTAACCAGGAGGGTGAAATTATTCCGGTAACCAACCGGCGTTCTTTCCTGATGCACGAATCGGTACCTGTTTATCCCGACACCCTTGTTTGGATTCGCGATTTTACTTACTCTTATAACGAGCCTTTCACATTAAAATATTTTTCGCACTACGCTTTCGACGATTATCCGGTGGTTGGCGTTTCCTGGAAACAGGCAAATGCATTTTGCAACTGGAGAACAGGTTTAAAGGCTTTCGAAAATAAAAGAATTAATGAAACTCCGGCCCACGATTTCAGACTTCCAACCGAATCGGAATGGGAAATGGGTGCCAGGGGTGGTTTGCAAAATACCATGTATCCGTGGGGAGATTATTATACCCGAAACGATCAGGGATGTTTTGTAGCCAACTTTAAACCCCTTCGCGGAAATTATGTTGCCGATAGCCCAACCACAACAACAACCATGAAAACCGGTGAATTCGATCCCAACGCTTACGGACTTTACGATATGGCTGGTAACGTTGCCGAGTGGACAAGTACTGCTTTTTTTGAAGCCGGATACGACGTTATCAGTGATTTGAACCCCGAAATTCATTACAACGCTAAAAACGACGATCCGCCGGTAATGAAGAGAAAAGTAATCCGCGGGGGCTCCTGGAAAGATATGGCCTATTTTGTCCGCACTTCAACCCGGACTTTTGAATACCAGGATACTACAAAATCGTATATCGGATTTCGCTGTGTACGCACTTCGTTCCGTAACGATTTACAAAACCGGTGATTCTGCTTTACAAATTATACTCTTCAAATTTTTGTCTCAAAAAAGCAAGGTCCTTTTTTAACCACAAAAAAATTTCTTCACGACCCATTGTTGGATTTACCTGGCCATGTTCAGCACCTCCTAAATCATATTCATAATGAATAGAAACCGGCGCTTCTAAGTGGTACGATTTATACATTTCAAAATATTTACTGAACTCAACCATCCCTTCACCAAGCGGGACATTTATGAGTCTCCATTTGCCGGTCTCATCTTTTTCCCAGATGAAATCTTTAATATCAGTTGTCCGAATCCAGGAAGAGAGCAATTTCATTCCAAGCGGCCATGAAACCCCACCTTCCACTGTTGCATGACGGACATCGTATTGCACACCGATAGATTCCGGATCGCGATCTTTCAGCAAATAAAACAAGTCCCAAACCGGTCCGCCAACCCGGGTCCCGGAATGATTCTGATAATTCCCGGTTACCCCGAACTCCCGATTCAGTTTTTCGAGTTTCTCAAACGTCAGTCGAATATCATCGAGGTTTTGAGGTATTGATTTTTTTTCATCAAAATTAATATAACCCATTCGATAATAACGGATGCCAAGATCGGCCATGGTTTTCAGAACCCGTTTTGTTAAAGGATCTTCGGCATCATTTATATCAGTTGCTATCATTTGTGAATCAATACCTTTATTTCTCAGCGATTTTACCGCATTTGGCAAATCTATTTCTACATTTTCGGGTAAAACTTGTCCTCCCCGCCGAACAGTTAAATCGGCACCATCAAATCCCAATTCAGCCAATACCTCAGCAATTTCATCATAACCGAGAAACTGTAAACACTTGGTGAAAACATGTATCGGACGTTTTGTAACCGGTTTCAGCATATGGGAAGCAACTGTTTTCCCGGTTAAACTTAACCCGGCAATTCCGGCGGTAGTTGTTTTAATAAAATTTCTTCTTGAGTTCATTTCTATTGGAACCAATTAAAATTCGGAAACTGAAAGATACTAAAAAGACAGCAATTCTACAGCACAAAGCGTACAGCCCGAAAGTTAGATAAAGCTAAAAATGAATACAATAATTCCGTCGACAGCTTTAAAGAACAAAATTAATCCCACCAAATACGATGGTTCCGGGCATCGTATAAAACCGGTTAACCTGATAATCCTGGTTCAGCAGATTCTCCCCGCTCACGTAAAGTTTTAAGTTTCTAGTGATACTGTACATCGCTTTTGCATTGAGTACCGTATAATCTACTTTGTTTACTATCGCAGATGGATCATTGTCGAGGTTTGATATTTGCTGAATATTAGCCACTAACTGCCATTTCTTAATCCGGTAAGTTGCATTTAAATACAGGTGATGTTCCGGAGTTGCATAAACCGGATTTTTCATATGAATATAGCTGTAAGTTGCATTTAAAGTAAGATGTTTACAGGGTTCGGCATTCAATGCAAATTCAACTCCTTTATTATTTACTTCTCCCGAATTTTGCAAGCCCTGCTGCGGAACGGTAATAATTAGATTATCGCCTTTTAGTGCGTACAGGGTAACTTCAGCATTCATCTTGTTTTGAAAAAAATATGAAGATATTCCAGTTTCGTAACTTAAAATAGTTTCGGGATCTAAGTCGGGATTGGGACCCCATAAAAACAGTTCGCGCATGGTGGGGCTTCTGAACCCTTTTGAAATGTTCCCTTTCCAGGTTGTTTTTTCACTGAACTTAAAGGCAAATCCGGCAGAAGGAATCCACTGATTACCGTATATTGTATTATCCTGATACCGAATACCCGCATTTAATGTCAGCTTTTCCACTAGCTCCTGTTGCGCAAATGCGTAAACTCCTAACTCATTTATGGTAGTATCGGCAAAAAGAACTCCGTTTCCGTTCATTGCTTTCAAATTCTCAGCCATTCCGCCATAGTTGGTATAATCAACACCAGCAGTAATGGTATTTCCTTTAAACAAATGAAGCGATTCAAACCAGTTTACACCATAGTTATGGTCGAGCGAGTGAAAACCATCTGTAATATTGTGCTCGCCAAAATTGTAGAACAGTTTTAAAGAACCCGAAAACTTTTCAAATTCATTTTGTAAGGTAAAAGCCCAGTATCCTCGCCGGATATCAATTTTTTCCCCGGGAACCGCATTTAATGTATCAGGTCCGGGATCAGATGCTTTATACTTTGCCAAACTAAAATCGGTCGATGCATGAAAATGTTCATTAAAATTATAACCCAGTTTTGCATATCCGTTTGTAATCTTGAAATCAGAAGCCGGTCTGTGTCCATCCGTTTGATCATGGTTTGCTGATACGTACGCACTGAGCTTATTACTTTTAAAACCAGCCGAACCCATATATTTTTGAGTATTAAACGACCCGTAAGATATTCTTGCATTCCCGTGAATTCCCTCTTCAATCTGGCTTTTCGTAATAATATTAATTACCCCGCCCATGGCATTTGAACCATATAAAACAGAAGCCGGCCCACGTATTACTTCTACCCGCTCAACATCAGATGCCACATACGAGTCGGGAAGCGGATGCCCCATAATTCCCATAAACTGGGGATGCCCATCAATAAGCATTAACACGCCTGTGGTAGGGTTTCCCCCTATTCCGCGGATAGTGATTTGGCCGGCAGCCCCCGTTGCAACTCCAAATCCGGTAACTCCCCGCTCCGCAACAAATAAACCGGGAACCTTTCCATTTAAAACCGGAAGCAGTGCCGACTCGTCTGATTGTTCAATTTCAGCGCGGTTCACAACCGAAACTGCCATCGGTACATTGTTTCTGTTCACTTTTACCGGTGTACCCGTAACTACAACTTCTTTAATTTGAATGGTATCTTTTGAAAGGCTGAATTGTGCCTGTGAATGAAAACCAAGGAATATTCCCGCTAATAATGATGCCGTGCCTAAAAGTTTGATCCTGTTCATTTTTGATTTGTTGGTATTACTATATCGCATTTTCGTGTTACTATATTTCTAAAAAATTTTATCAGTTGTTTTTCATTACTAATTATCAATCTTCTGAATGCCTGGAGAATGATTTTCTCCTTTAAAATCTGATAATAAATCAACCTTCACAAGTTCTCTTGAATTAAGAAAAACCATCGTGCTACCTAATTTTAGTTTCGTGACACGAATGTAATAAATTAAACTTTTACAGGAAATATTACGAAATGAATTTTGCTAAATACACCTTTTTCTTTACGATAATTATTGTTTCACTACTTTTTGGGCAAACTGCCCGCCCTTAGTTGTAATGGAAAATATATAATTCCCGTTAGCAATATCCTTGCAATTAAAAGTGGTTTGATTTCCAACAAATTCTCTTATTAGAACCCCATTAGCAGAAAAAAGCCGGGCTGAAATTATTTGCTCATTAACGGGTACATATACAGAAATAGTTTCTCCGAAAGGATTCGGATAAATAATAATATCATTTAACGAATGAACCGCTTTGTTTTTTACAATCTGTGATGTTTTAGAGATAATCCACTTTTCGGGATCTATTTTCAATTCGGCCACCTCGAAATCAATATTTACAAAAAACTCCTGGTTGTTTGAAGTATTTGCCAATCGAAAATCCAAAGAATCTGTTTTATCCGAGTTATAAACCCTAACCGGAACAGGCATTTCAAAAAAATTAACCGAACTGTGCGAAGTAGATTGCGACAATGTTATTTTTAGAACACCATTATTCTGATTTACGTAATTTGCCGAATAAACCGGGTAGCCTTCACCATAATACCAGTCATTAAAAAACTCGATTAAGCTTGTATCTCCGGCTTCCTCCATATGTTTAATAAACTGGGAATTAGAGGCAAAACCTCCTCCAATTTTTGGATCCTTAAAATATTGCTGTATCCCAGCAAAAAAAGCTTCATCGCCTAAAATCCAACGTAACATGTGAAGCAGATAAGCACCTTTTGAATAAGAAAGCCTTGAACTAAAAATACGGTCTATATCAGTTGTATCCTTAACAAATACCGAGCCTTCCGGTGAACTTACAATACTATTTAAAGTAATCCTTTTCCAGCTCGGCCAATATTCTCCATCCTCAAAGTTTTCGTATGTAAGTCCGGTCATGTAAGTGGCAAAACCCTCATTTAGCCAAATATCCTGCCATGTACCCAAGGTAATGTAGTTGCCAAACCACTGATGTGCCAATTCATGCGCCAATAGGTCAAATCTAAGGTCAAACATAAAACTCATGGTTTGATGTTCCATCCCTCCACTCCATCCAAACTGGGCATGACCATACTTTTCCTTTGAGAACGGATATTCTCCTATCAAATCGTTAAAAATCTTCATCACTTTCGCCGTGTTTGGCGATTCAATTTTAGCTGTATTCAAATACTCAGGATAAACATAATTCAGAATTGGCATTGTTCTTCCGTCATCAAACCTGAGTGTATCCGAATAATCCACATAATTGGTAACAGCAATAGCAACAAGATAAGTTACAATCGGATAGCGATGTTTCCAATGCATTTTGCGTAACACGCTTTCTGCAACATCAGAAACCAGGATCCCATTGCTCGCAGTTTTATAGGCGTCAGGGCAGGTAACAATAACATCAATAGAATCTATTTTATCAATTAACGATTGTTTGCAAGGCCACCATTCCATAGCACCGTAGGGTTCAGATAATGTCCACAATACCGGGACACCTGAATGATAAGTAACAGAAAAAATTTCTTCATTCTTTTTGTCCGGTTCTCCTTGGTAATAAACCTGAACAGAATCAAGTTCGTTCAACCGAAGCGTATTGTCAAGCGAAATAGTCAGCCTGTTATTTTCTAATATGAAATTCAATGGTATATCCCGTTGCTTCACTGAATCAACAATCATTTCTGAATTCAAATCGAATTCGATTTCATTCAATTCCTCAACGAGACTTTTAAAATACGAAGTTACCGAACCTGCAATATACTTTATTGCCGGATCGACGCTCCACTCCATTCGCTGGTAAACCAAATTATAATCTGAATAATTGTTACTTTCGGTAAAATCCGATTTGAGCCGAAACCCTTCTTTGTCAGCTTTCGCAATTTCGTCTAATACTCCCGAATCGAAATGCTGCGAAATTCCGGAAAAGTATAACAACATGAAGCCCAAAATGAAACAGATTCTTTTCATTCAATTTTCATCTAAAATATGTTCAAAAAGCAAATCCTAACCAACAATATCTCACGAAATTAAAAAATTTCTGATGGGTACAATTGATTAAACGGTCAACAAATTACTTAATCAATTGTTGGGATTACAGTTTTCAAATCTCATTTAAAATGAATAATTTAATTGAATATATTCCTATTCTTACCACACTATTTTCAATCTTCTTTTTTACCAGAATCTGCCAACATTATTGGGAACGAAAGACAAAATATCTCCTTTGGTGGACCATTGGAGTTGCCACTTTCGGACTTGGAACTTTATCGGAAAGCATTAATGTTTTATTTGGCTGGAACGAAATTAATCTTCGCTATTGGTATATTGTGGGTGCCCTTCTTGGCGGATTCCCTCTTGCGCAAGGGTCGGTTTATTTACTGATGAACCGGAAGTTTGCCAATTTCACCTCTTATCTTTTTATTTCATTAATCCTTGTCGCTTCTGCGTGTGTAATTCTTACACCGATTTCAATTCCGGAAGGTTTTGAATATAAACTTACCGGAGCTGTTTTTGAATGGAAATGGGTTCGATATTTTTCACCTTCAATTAATCTTTATTCATTTATTTTTCTGGTTGGAGGCGCGATTTATTCAGCAATAAAATATTATCGAATGGTTGATAAACAAGCTCGTTTTAAAGGGAATGTGTTTATTGCTATCGGTGGTTTACTTCCGGGAATTGGTGGATCGATGACCAGAATGGGCCATGTAAATGTGCTGTTTGTAACTGAACTTATCGGATTAATTCTGATTTATATTGGATACCGGATGATCAAGCTGGATAAACACTGAGCTACATCTTCACCAGAAACTCAGTTCTTTAATTTCATTTTCGGTTAGAGCACGGTCAAAAACTGCAAGCCCGCCAATCAATCCCCGATAAAAATTGCCCATTCCGCTTTTTAGTAAAACGGCACCAACGGTAAAATCAGATCCGTTGTTTCCCATTCCATCCGGAAAGTAATACGGGTTTTTCGATTGAATTAATCCATCCGGATAACCTTCAAAACCTTTTGTGTGATTAATCAATTCCGGTTCGCGTTCCTGAAACTCGCCGTTTAAAAACGACTTAATATATTCGCCATCATAAGTGAGTGCAATGCATTGCCATTCATTTTTGGCAACCTTTTGTTTACTGGCTGAATAGTCGATGGAATAGGGGAAAGGCGGTGTTGGTTTTCCTGTTCTTGAAATATGTCCGCAAACCTGGTCTGCGCCGTTATAATGTGGCAGCGATACAAAAAGTCCGTACTGACGTTTTCCGCCATCCTGGTACTCATTCCACATTCCTCCCACAAAACCTGTGTTTCCTTCCCATTTTACCCAGGCCAAAACTGTTACACCCTGGTTCGCACCATAAATATTCAAATCACCGGTTTTCCTATTTTCAAGTGATAAAAAAGCCTTGTTTCCAAACTTTGCTGAGTAACCCGACAATGGCCCTTCCTTAACCCGCGGAATAGTACCATCGTGCTCCAGTAGCGGGAATTTGCTGTTTACAACCGATTTCCGCGATTTACCTTCCTTTTCTTTAAAATCCCAAAGCGCTACCAAACCAGATGTTTTCTTGAGTTTTGATATCTTTTCTGAGTTATTGTTAGTTTGCGCAGCTCCCCTATTTCCTAACAAAACGATTACGATTAAAAGAAAAATAGAATAAATATTTCTCATATAGTCATTTTCACTTCAATCTCCCATCCATATCTTTTTTATTTTCAGGCTGAAGCGGAAATTTTACCGGCGTATTATCTCTGGTAGAACGATAAATTGCAGTAAACAGTTCGACTGTTCTTCTTCCGTCTTCACCGGTTACAAGAGGATCGCAATCTTCATCCAATGCTTTTAAAAAATCTTCAATCTGGCGTTCCATGTAATACACCATCGGATCAATATTATTAAAATGTGCTGAATCTTTCGCTTTCCAATTCTCCAGCATTTCTTCTTCACCCGGAATCGACCAGATATCATTTACCGGAGGCTCCAGAATGTTTGACATCCCTGCAATAAACATTGCGCCGCCATCGGTTTGAACTCCAACCGAGGCTCCGTTTTCGCCATGAACATGCACTTTCCCGTAAATGCCCGGTTTTTGCGAATTGCTGACAATAATATTTCCGATGGCCCCGCTTTTAAATTTTACAATGGCAACCGCAGTGTCTTCCACTTCAATATAAGGATGATTCAGATTTTTCCACAGCCCGAAAACCTCATCAATTTCACCCATAAACCAAATAAACAAATCGAGTTGATGCGGTGCCTGATTAACCAAAACACCACCCCCTTCCATTTTCCATGTTCCGCGCCACTCATCAGAATCGTAATAAGCTTTATCGCGCCATCCCAACATATTAATCGTTCCGAAAACCGGTTTCCCGATTTTCCCGGCACCAATTGCCTCTTTCACCCGCTTTACCGGCTCGTACCAACGCCGCTGACTAATAACTCCCAGTTTTACATTGGCTTTTTTACAGGCTTCAATAATTTTATCCGAATCTTCTAACGTGGAGGCAAGCGGTTTTTCAACTAAGACATGCGCCCCGGAAATAGCGGCTTCTTCAGCAGGTTCCAAATGAAAAGGATGTGGTGTACAAACAATTGTTAAATCAATTTTCTCCCTTTTAATTAGTGTTTCAATGTCGATGTAAAAAGGGACATTGTATTTTGAAGCAAATTCTTCAGCGGAACTTTTTGACCGGCTCCAAACACCTGCAAGCTTTGCACTTGGCAAATTCAGAATAGCTTTTGCGTGAAGGTGTGCAACTTTGCCACAACCTAATATAGCGATATTGTATATTCTCATAAATTCAAAACAGAAAATTATGGAACCAAAATTACTTTATTCAACCCCGGCTCTTTTTTGTACAAACGGTCAAACCAAATTGCTCCATCGGAAAGAGGAACGACTGCTGAAATCATTTTATCAACACTGATTTTACCGGAAGCCAAAAGATCGAGCACCAATTCATATTCACCATTAATAGCGCAACTTCCCAATAATGATAACTCGGTGGTAACCACTTTCTGCAGCGGAATGGTAACTTCCGGGTTTAGGTTTCCAACCAAAACGGCTGTTCCACCTTTTCGCAAACTACTGATGCACAAATTCACGGTTTCTGAAATACCAACAACCTCAAAGCCAAAATCAGCTCCCCGATTTTTCGCAAGTTCTTTTATTTTTTCAAGTACATTTTCATCCGAACTTTTGATGGTATAAGTTGCACCAAATTCTTTAGCCAGTTCCAATTTCTTTTCATCCAAATCGACAGCGATAATTGGATTTGCCCCCGCAATTTTCAACATATTCACTACAAACATTCCTACCATTCCTGCACCAACAACAACTGCACATGCTCCGGGTTGTATATTTGAAATGTTAACTGCGTGGGCGGCAACTGCCACTGGTTCTACCATTGCCGCCTGTTCAAAAGAAACTGAATCCGGAATTTTATAAAGGATATGTGCAGGCACGGTAACATATTCGGCAAAAGCGCCATGTTTTCGGTATTCGCCGGGAGAAACACCCAACACTTTCCGATTGTCGCTCAAATTATAATGTCCTTTTCGGGTAAACCAGTCATTTAATGGATAAATTGTAGAATCGAACGTAACCCGGTCTCCAACTTTCCATCCTGAAACAGATGAACCAATTTCAACAAGAACACCTGATGCTTCGTGGCCCATAATTATTGGTGGCTGCCGCCGGCCGGTGCTTCCATCCATTCCATGAACATCACTGCCACAAATTCCACATGCTTTTACCTGAATCAGAACCTCATCCGGTGCAATTTCCGGTTCAGGAAAATCACGGTAATTAAGTTCCATATAATTATCAAGTACCAATGCTTTCATGTCAAAATCAAAAGTTTAAAGTAAAAAGATCAACGTAACTTTTAAAACTTACCTGAATCGAAATTGTATGATTCTCCCGTTGTTGTTTCCTGAGAAATAAGGTTTCCATTGTAGCGCAGATTTAATTTATTTCCCAACAGGGATTTTACTTCAACTGAAACGAGTTTTCCGTTTTCCCAGGAAAAAGCAAACTCAAAACCTCCCCTGCCTTTAATGCCCGATATTTTACCGGAAGCCAGAGCCGAAGGAAGTGCAGGCAAAATATCCTGAAAGTAGTCGCCATTTTCATCACGCAGATGCGACTGCAACAGCATTTCAGTAATTCCGGATGTAGCACCAAAATTTCCATCGATTTGAAAAGGTGGATGTGCATCGAACAAATTCATGTATAATCCCCCTTTATCTTTCATATCCACACCGGGTTCAAATGAAGGAACCATTAGATTTTTCAGCAGAAGAAACGAATGATTTCCATCAAGCAATCGCGCCCAGAAATTAATTTTCCATGCACGCGACCACCCCGTTCCTCCGTCACCACGATGCGCAAGTGTTACTTTACAAGCTTCAGCCAGTTCAGGAGTTGTTAATGGGTGAATTTCACTTCCCGGATGCAGGCCCCACAAATGCGAAACATGGCGATGCTCATTTTTAGGATCATCAGCATCATCGAGCCATTCCTGCAATTGTCCGTACTGCCCGATTTGATTCGGTACAATTCTGGCACGTTTTTCTTTTAGTTCACTAATAAAATCATTATCTACACCCAAAATTTCTGCTGCTTCAATAGTATTGGCAAAAAGCTCACGGATAATTTGATGATCCATGGTTGGCCCCATTACCAAACCCCGTTGCTCCGGGCTGTTGCTAGGCCCGCTCACCAACCATTCGGGATGTTTTGGATCCGGAACCAAATATTCAGAAAAGAATAAAGAAGCATCTTTTAAAACCGGATAAGCTGTATTTTTCAGAAACTCTTTATCACCTGTAAACTGATAATGAAACCACAAATGCTGGCTCAGCCAGGAACCACCACTTGGCCAAATACCATGATTGGAATGGTTGATGGGCGCTGCCCCACGCCAGATATCGGTGTTATGGTGTGTAACCCAGCCATTCATGTTATAATGTTCTTTTGCTACATTTTTGCCGGTTTGAGCAATTTCGGTTACCATTTTAATTAATGGCTCCGCACATTCCGAAAGATTAGTTATTTCTGCCGGCCAGTAATTCATTTCCGTATTGATGTTAATGGTGTATTTACTGTCCCACGGCGGTGCAAGCCTGTCGTTCCAAATTCCCTGCAAATTTGCAGGCTGAGTTCCGGGACGCGAAGACGAAATCAATAAATACCTTCCGTATTGATATAACAAGGCAACCAGCGAAGGATCGGAATCAGCTTTAAAAGTTGACAACCTTTCATTGGTTGGGCGGGATGAAACTTCTGAACTTCCTAAATCCAGGTTTACCCGGTTAAATAACTTTTGGTAATCTTCAATATGCGCTGCTTTTATCTGTTCGTATGATTTCCCATTTAGTTTGGCCAGATAATTTTTGCACTTTTCTTCAGGGTTACCACTGATGTCGTGATAGTTTTCAAAATTAGTTGCTGCAACTAAATAAAGTGTAGCTTTTTTTGTATTTGTTATTTTAATCGATTTTTCATTTTGAACAATATCGCCACCTCCACTCACAACTTTTAACCGGGCTTCGAAAGTTATTTTGCTTTCCGGATATGGATAACCATCCATCCCGGCAACCTGCGGATAATTATTTGCTTTCCCTTTCAACACAATTTCATCACCTTCCACAGTTACTGAATAATTTTCATGCGGACAATCGAGCCCCACTTCAAAATTCAGCGCCCCGCTTTTATCAGATTCAAGGTGCACAACTAAAGCCTGGTCTGGTTCCGATGCAAAAATTTCCCTTTTAAATTTAGTCCCCTCTGATTCGTAATAAACTGTTGAAATGGCGTTCTGAAGATTGAGTTGCCGTTTGTAATTTGTTACATTATCATCATTGCTGCAATGAATTAAGATTCTTCCAAATGGTTCATAACACTGCTGTCCAAATGGTTGCGACATGAATTGCTCATTTGCAAGATTCTCAGCTTCAGATTGTTTTCCATCCCATAAAAGTTTTCTTATTTGTTCTAAATATTTTGATGCTCCCGGATGTGAGTAATCATGTGGCTGACCGCTCCACAATGTTTCTTCATTAAACTGAATTGTATCGATTTGAATACCGCCATAAACCATAGCGCCAATACGGCCGTTTCCCACCGGCAAAGCCTCCGTCCAGTGTTGAGCTGGTTTATTATACCATAAACCAAGCGATGGATTAACTTCTTCTATAGGTTCAAAAAAGGAGCACGAAAAGAAAAGAATTAGTAGTAATCCGGCATTAAAATACTTCAGTTTTTTCATAGGATTTAATTGTACGTTTTATGAATTATTCTGAACCGGCATTTCAATCATTGCTTTTCGTGCCAAGATTTGCCATACCTGTTTCATTTATTAAATCGATGTTAGTTTAGATTTACCAAACTTACGAATAATAAAAGAAAATACCCTGGCCTCACCAGGGTATTAAAGTGATTTATTAATCCTAATAAATCCAAAATTTATGCAATTGCTAAATAGTTAATAATAATGCAGCAATTAGTCCCAACAGTTCAATTGAAACTTTTTAAATGAATTTGGGACTTTTTAGAGGACTCCTTTTAACAAAAAATTAAATTGATCTCTTATATTCTGTCGGCGTTAAACCAGTTTCTTCTTTGAAGATTCGGTTAAATGAGGTCTTTGAGTTAAATCCACTTTCCAATCCTATTCCAAGTACTGAATAATGATTATAGGCAGGATCGGCTAATTTTTCTTTCACTTCTGCAACTCTAAACTCACTTATTAGTTTGTAAAAGTTTTTCTGTCGGCTAAAATTTATTACCATCGATAATTTTTGCCTTGAAATATTTAAATCATCAGACATCATTTGAAGACTAAAGTCAGGATTAAGATATGGTTTTCGTTTTTCCAGGTAACTATATACTACATCATAAAGTTCTTCCATTTGCTTTCTGTTCAAAGTGCTTTGGGTTTGTTTTACACCTTCATCGTTAGATCCATTCGATGGTAAAGAATTCTTATTTCTTTTCTTTTCAGATTTATAAATCGCTGATTGGTTTATTCCAAAGAAAATCATTATAAACGTGAAAATGGTAAAGTTGATATGAAAGGCGGGGGTTCTTATTAAATCAACACCCCAGATTCGCCGAATAGACGATACAAAAAAATGTACAACAAAAAAAATAAAGAACGCAGAGAGAACAAAAATCAACCACGTTAATGAATTTTTTTGAGTATAGTTTGAAAAATGAAATGGTACATTTTTACGATGCTTTAAGATAAGCTTCAAACTAAGAAACCAGTAAAAAGCCAAAGATATAACGAGCAATGAATAATATACTTCGTTATATACAAAACGTGTAGACATTGGAACAGAATTTACCATTGAGCGATGAATCATAATAACAAACATCGGAATTGAATGAACAAGAAGTTTTGGGCTCAATTGAAATTCTTCCACAGTAAGAGAACTAACATAAAAATACAGCAATGGCCCCACCAGAAACATTAAAGGGAAAATCCCTGGTTTAAAATACTCTGTTATATGAAAAGAAAGTAAAACACCCCCAAGAAATATAGCCATTACAGCCAGCCACATTGCCAGAAAGAGAAAACTTAAATGCTTAGGACGTTTTGTAATAAAAATTAAAATCCCGAATAGAGATTGTACCAACCCCACAATAGCAACAACATTCGTCACAGGCGATCACCTAAAAATTTTGTTTTAGACTTCGACTAAAGCATATCGTTTAATAAGCAAACTTCCATTTTTATAATTTAATAATACAATATTTGTTTCTGAATAAGAATCTAACGAAATTTGAATTCGCTGTAGCTTAATAAAAGCAGCTCATGAATCTATTATAGGTTATAATAAAACTACAATTATGATTTTTGGAAAAGTTGACAATCCTGAACTGGTTGATTTTACCTTGCCTTTAGATCATCCCCAAACCAAGGAAATACTGCAAAACACGAAAAAGAAAGCAAACCTGGATGTTTATGTTGGATGTGCAAAATGGAATAGAACCGATTTGAAAGGTTTTTATCCAAGAGGTATTAAAGATGAATTGGGCTACTACGCCACAAAATTCAACAGCATTGAACTTAACGCCACATTTTATGGTATTCCATCTGTTCAGCAAGTTGAAACATGGGCAAATAAAACTGCCGGCGACTTTAAGTTTTTTCCTAAAATTACCAATACAATCAGTCATTATAAAAGATTGAAAGGAGTCGAATCTCTGACAGAGGAATTTTGTATGAATGTAAGCAACTTTGGTACGAAACTCGGTATGGTCTTCCTTCAGTTACACGATAATTTTTCTTATAAAGATTTCGATAAGCTAAAATACTTCATTGAAAAATTTCCTAAAGGAATCCCGCTTGCACTCGAATTAAGAAATAATTGCTGGTTTAACGACTTCGAGGTAAGTGATGAACTCTACCCTTTCCTTAAAAAAAATAAAGTAACAAACATTATTGTAGATACGGCCGGAAGAAGAGATTTATTACACATGCACCTAACAACTCCAACAGCATTTGTGCGATACGTAGGTGCAAATCATTCTACCGATTACAGCCGGTTAGATGATTGGATTGAAAGAATAAAAATGTGGATTGAATATGGTTTGGAAAACCTCTATTTCTTTATTCATCAAAACATTGAGAAAGAATCGCCACTTTTAGCCAATTACTTTATAAACAAGCTGAATAAACAGTGCGCACTGAATATACGAGGTCCGGGAAACGGTAGCTTGTTTTAGTATAACCTTTCTATTTTTTTTAACACAAAATTTTGTATTTAAATAATTAACTGTACTTTTGTAAGTAATTACTCACTATCGTATGACGGATAAGAAAGAGAAAATATTACAAGCCGCATTACGGTTATTTGCAAACGAAGGGTTTTATTCTACTTCAACAAGTAAAATTGCAAAACAGGCAGGTGTTTCAGAAGGTCTAATATTCAGGCATTTCAGTAATAAAGACGGTTTATTGAAAGCCATTTTGGAAGAAGGGGAAACCAAGTTAAAGATTTTATTCTACGATGTTATTACTGAAACCGACCCGAAACAAACAATCCGAAAAGCCATAGAAATGCCTGGTAATGTGGACAAAAAAGATTACGATTTCTGGAAGCTTCAATATAAGCTGAAATGGGAGCTGGAAATTAATCACGATAAAAAAATGGAACCATTTCATTTAGCATTAACCAACGCTTTTCAGAAGTTAGGTTACGAATCGCCGGAAACAGAAGCCAGTATAATTATACTTTTTATAGATGGCCTTGCTTCGTATGTTTTAAAAGGCTCCAATATTAACACAGATAAAATGATCCGGATTTTTCTGAAAAAATATAATGTTTAAAAAATTTTACATCGAAAAATAAGTAAGTACTCACATAAAATAAAAACAATGAAAACAAAACAAGTTATTTTAGTTACAGGTGCATCGGCCGGAATGGGCAAGGATTTTGCCCTTCAGCTTATTAAAAAAGGCCATATTGTTTATGGAGCTGCAAGACGAATTGACAAAATGAAAGCCATTGAAGCAGCAGGAGGAACAGCAGTTGAAATGGATGTAACCAATCATAATCAGGTTGAGAAAGCTGTAAAGCAAATTATTGACGAACAAGGAAGAATAGATGTACTGATTAATAATGCCGGATATGGAGTTTACGGAGCAGTTGAAACCGTTTCCATTGAAGATGCAAAACAACAGTTTGAAGTCAATATTTTCGGGCTCGCAGATATTACCCGCGAAGTGTTACCACACATGAGAAAGCAGAAAAGTGGTAAAATTATTAATATCGCTTCCATGGGAGGAAAAGTTTACACTCCGCTTGGTTCCTGGTATCATGCAACAAAACATGCTCTTGAAGGCTGGTCTGATTGTCTTCGCCTTGAATTAAAACCATTTAACATTGATGTCGTAATTATTGAACCCGGGGTAATTACTACTGAATTCGGAGATGTACTTTACCAACCAATGCTCGACAGAACCAAAAACACCCCTTACGAAAAAATGGGAGCTTCGGTCGCAAAAAGTACAATGGAAATGTACAATAAAGGACAAGGCTCACCTGTTTCTGTAATTACAAATCTGGTAATTAAAGCCATCAACAGCACAAAACCCAAAACCCGCTATGCAGCAGGGAAATATGCAAAACCCATGATGTTTATCCGAAAATATTTTGGCGACCGCTTTTACGATGCCGTAATCATGTCTCAGGTAAAATAAAACAAATACGAGAGGAACATGCCATTTCTCTGTATTGTAAAAATTTCTCATTCAATGTTTCATTAAATTTAGAATATGAAGAAAAGAGTAATAATAACCGGTGCAACAGGTATGGTTGGGAAAGGAGTGCTCCTCGAGTGCCTCGACCACAATTCAATTAATGAGGTACTTGTATTGGGCAGAAGCCCTTTAAACATCAAGCACCCTAAATTAAAAGAGCTAATCCATGCCGATTTTACCGATTTCACCATAATAAGTAATCAGCTTTCAGGTTACGATGCCTGCTTTTTCTGCCTTGGAATAAGTGCCGCAGGAATGAAAGAAGATGAATACAAACGGGTTACCTATGATTTCACGTTATCTCTTGCAAAAACACTATACAAAATTAACCCCGAAATGACATTCACTTACGTTTCCGGAGAAGGCACCGATTCAACGGAAAAAGGCAGTTCCATGTGGGCGAGGGTAAAAGGAAAAACTGAAAGTGATTTGCTGAAACTGGGATTTAAACAAGCATTTATGTTTCGCCCAGGAGCGATTATTCCACTCCGGGGAATTAAATCGAAGACCAAAGGCTACCAGTTTATGTACGACTATTTTATGTGGATGGTAAAACTGATAAAATTTATAGCCCCTAATTCGGTAATAAATACTACTCAGGTTGGATTAGCAATGATAAACAGCATGTTAAAAGGTTACAACAAAAACATATTACACGCGAAAGACATTATAATTCTTGCCAATTAAACAGTGTTTAAGAAAAAATAATGAAAAGAATTATTTGGATTGCCGGTGAAATCTATCGTTAGAAATTGCTATTCCGAAAACGAAATTGCTCCTTCGTTTCATCCTGCCGAATTTCTGGCATTCCCACCAGGTCAAGGAATTCTTTTACCAACTAGTTTAATACCATATAAAATTGTTCAAACAGAACTTTTATATTCCGAAGGAGTTAAGCCCGTAATTTCTTTAAATATACGGTTAAACGAAGTTTTTGAATTGAACCCGCATTCGAATGCAATTCCCAGTAAAGTATAATGTTCAAAACCGGGAGTTGTCATTCTTGTTTTCACTTCTTCAATCCGAAACTCATTAATTAACTGATAAAAATTTTTCTGCTCACCCAGATTTATCACCTGCGACAATTTTTGCCGCGAAATATTTAAATCGGTTACCATCATCTGAAGATTATACTCGGAATTCAAATATGGTTTTCGTTCTTTCAAATAATTAAAAATCAATTTTCTAATCTTTTCAATCTCATCCTTACTCATAGCAGAGCGATCATACTTGCTTTCATTTTTACCACCATTTTCTTTTAATTCTTCCGGTTCATAAATAACTGTTTGGTTTATTCCAAAGAAAAGCATGATGAAAGCAAAAACAGTTAAATTAAATTCAAGAAATGGCAAATTCACAAATTTGGTTTCAAGCAGTCTTTCCAGAAAATACACAAGCAAATCCGAAAGAAATAAAAAGAAAAAAAGGGCAATCACAAAAAATAACCATGTCAGGGTATTTTTCTTTGAATAGTTAGAAAAATAAAACGGAATGTTTTTTCGGTGTTTAAGTATAATTTGAATACTAAAAATCCAGTAAACAATCATTGAAATAACGGCTAGCGAAAAATACATTCGGTTATAAATATTCTCTGAAGAACCCGGTAATGCAGAAGAAGAAATTGAAACTGCATTCGAAAAAGAGCGGTGAATTGCTACTAAAATTAATGGCGTTAAATGAAACAACTGCTTCCATTGGGGCTGGAAGCTTTCCACAGCCAACGACCTGACATAAAAATACAATAACGGCCCAAACAAAAATAATAACGGAAAAACACCGGGTTTAAAATAATCGACAACCTGAAAAGGAAGAAGTAAGGTTCCAAGAAAAATTGCTATTACTGCAAACCAGATTACCAGAATTTTGAAACTAAAATGTGCAGGCCGTTTTGATAAAAAAATCAGCATTCCGAACAGGGCCTGAACAAATCCAATGTGTATAATGGTATTATTCAACGAAAATACTTTTTCCGGTTTTCCCAAAATTAAAAAATACACCGGAAATGTATCATCTCATACAACAATCAAATTTTAGGTGTTAGTTTCAATACCGTACCCGGATCGTTCAAAACTACATAAATAGCGCCATCCGGACCGGTTGAAACATCGCGGACCCGCCCGGCACCTTTTAAAATAACCTCATCGTGCATTACCCGGTCATCTTCAATATCCAGAAGGCGAACTTCCTCGTATTTCAAGGCGCCAACCAGTAATTTATTCTTCCATTTCGGGAATAAATCGCCGCGGTAAAAATCGAGTCCGCAAACCGCAATCGACGGCCTCCAGTAAAGCGCGGGTTGTTCCATTCCTTCCTTATGCGTGAATTCGGTAATAATAGCTCCGTTGTAGTTAATTCCATAACTTATTTCCGGCCAGCCATAGTTTTTCCCCGATTTTATCAGGTTTAGTTCGTCGCCACCCATAGGCCCATGTTCGGTTGCCCAAAGCTCACCTGTTAGCGGATGAACGGCCATTCCCTGAATATTCCGGTTGCCGTAACTAAAAATAGTTTTATCAGCATCTTTTACATTATAAAACGGATTATCAGTCGGAACAGAACCATCTTTATTAATTCGGTGTGTTTTTCCGTTTGGCCGTGTAATATCCTGCGCATGTTCTCCTGTTCCGCGCTCACCAATTGCAAAATACAGATAGCCTTCAGGGTCAAATACAATTCGGCAACCGTAATGATGTCGTGTGGTAAGATAAGTTTCGTGCGGCGCTTCAAAAATTACCTGTTCGCTTGTCCATACATTATTTTCTATTTTACCACGAACAAGTTTAGTCATTGCACCGGGACGTTCCTGCCCCGGAGAATTCTCTAAAACATGACTAAAAGCCAGATAAATCCACCCGTTATTTTTGAAATCGGGATCAACAGCAACATCCATTAAACCTCCCTGGCCTTCATTCAAAACTTTCGGGGTGTTTTTTACCGGTTCAGACTGAAGTTTTCCGTTTTTCACAATTCTCAATCTTCCCGGGCGTTCAGTAATCAAAGCTGTGTTTTTATCCATAAAATCAATAGCCCACGGAACTTCCAGCCCTTCGGCAAAAATTTCAACGTTTAAATCATAATCCAGCGTTTCCAGTTCTTTTACAATTGCCGGACGTATTGCACCTGCATTCTTTTCCGAATCGCGAACAAAATTCATTATCGCCCTTATTTCATCGTCTTTTAAGGTTTCGCCGTAAGAGGGCATTCCCAAATGCGGAATACCAAATTTTATATTTCTGAATATATAACTGTCCCCTGAACCAAATTCCCATACCGCATCGATAAGGCTTTTGGCATTTCCGCCATTTAAATCGGCCCCGTGGCATTGCGCGCAATTGGTTTGATATAACGAAACTCCGTCGGGTTGACAACTTGCATTAATAACCAGAATTGAAAAAATCAGAAGTAATAGGAAATCTTTTGAACGGTAAACCAGTTTATTCATTTCAGATGATTTAGATTATTAACTCTTATAAAACAATTTCTGAAAAAAAGTTCAATAACCATTTAATTTTATCTGTTACTTTTCTATTACCTGATTGTATTTTCAATCACTCCTATAATGAATATTTGGGATTTCCAATCAAAGGCTTGTTTTCATGTGGAATAAAAACCAGATGAGGAAAAGTGAGAATAAAATCATTTTTACAATCCAAATGAAACCATTAACCGGAATTCCCTTCAAAATTTCAAAAAAGCTATTTATATAATCTTCACCGGTCCCAGCAATCCCATTGGGTAATATTCCTGATGTCGTGTCCAGTTTTGCGCCACTTTATTTTCAGTTTGTCCTTTCAGATAATTACCTGTTATTGTTGTAATTTTCACCGATAAAAGATTTTTTCCTTCTTTTACTGATCCAGAAATATCATATAAATGGGCGCCATACCATCGCGTTCCAAGGTTTTCACCATTCAGTGTACATTCCGAAACACCCTGTACATTTCCTAAATCAATAAACTGTGGTTGCTTATTTTCAACCTGAAATGTTTTTTCATATAAAACAGTTCCTGCAAAATGTATAGTTTCCTCCATCTCGACAAGATCTTTCAGCGTTTCCAGTTCCATCGTTTCCATGTTTCCATTTATATGCTGAAGTTTCAGTTGCCAGGGACCTGCTATTAAAACACCCTCAGTATTTTGTTTTGGTGAAAAATATATTTCTCCATTATCGTTGTTTTCGAATACGATTATAATAGAGGTGGCTTTTGGCAGTTCCAGGTTTATCCGGTTGTTTTTATTGTTTACCGGATGCATTAGTTTTTCACCGGTCTCAGGATTCCAAACCCACGGATAAAATCCGGACGGCACATCAAATTCTGCAGTAACTGAAATATGTTCTGACAGGCCGGTATTGGAAATCAGAAACATTCGGGTGTCACCAAGCTGATAACAGGAATGCTCCAAAAATTTTTGAGGCTTGCTAAAGGTAACGTATGGTTTAATTCCCAACGTTTGTTGCAATCCTTTGTACCAGTTAATAACCTCGTTTTGAGGCGCCGGATAAATAAAAATACTATTTTTCCCCTGTTTCATCAACGCTTCAATTTTTTCCTTTACGAGGGCATCAACTGATTCCTGATTCAGAAAATCAGTTGATTTAAAAGGTTTTTCACCGATAAAAACAATTTTACCGCCCGCTTCTGCAAAATCAGAAAGCGACTGAACGGTTTGTAAATCCAATGTTTCAATTTCAGGTAAAAGAAGATAGTTGTAACTTCTTGAATTATATTTTATCGCTCCGTTTTCAAAATCCGACTCGTTGATGATTTTTTCGCTCACATAATTACAACCGCCTCCATTTTGATGAACTGCTTCCCATAAATTGTTCTGATAATCGGGATACCACTTTTGTGGAAAAGGATCCCTTTGCGGACCGAATTTTAACCATAAATCGGTGAGCGGCTGAAGAATAGCCACATTTGCCAGAGGTGTTGCATTTTGCAGCAAATTTGAAATACGAGCCTTATAACCCGACCATAAACTGAAATAAGGCCACCAGGTATTCCGTTCGTTGAAAAATGTTCCGTAACGAATCCATCCCGGAAACTCCGTATTTAATGGAGAATAATTAAATCCGTGCAAAACAGAGTGATTTACACCCGAAATATTACTCTGGTCACCGGCCACCTTAATGTTTTCCAACGTTGCCATAAAAACCATCGAAGTATTGGTAATCTCTTCGCAACTCACTTCTTTCTTCCCTATCAATGCAGCTGCCGAAGAAACATATTTATTACACATTAGCGGTGCACGACCTTCTAAACCTATATCAGGATAGTCCCTGCCAACTTCTTTAAACAGCCAGGTTTCACATTCAGGAATATCAATTTCCATACTTGCTTCCAGCGGGTGCATCCCGCGACCGTAAGCCTGCATACGCGATTTTACCCCGTTGGTATGACACCAGTCGTTAAATGTGGTAATAAATCTTTCCTTAAAGAGTTCCAGCCGGGTTTTGTAATAATCGAGGTTTATTCTTCCTAACTTTTCAGTTACTTCCTCCGGCAATTTTATACCCAACTGATCGGCCAACGGATTTCCCATCTGACCAATTTTTTTCAAAAGAAAAGGGAGGTACGGAAGGATGGAATATCCTCTTCGTTTCTCAAATTCATCCGGTAAATCGTCGTTCCAGTTTGCCCCTTCAAGCTCCATACTGTCACAAAACATCGCCCGGATATAATCACCCATATTCCCGACTTTCCCGTTTATATAACCTGAAATTCTTTCAAGATAATTTGCAACCGCAGCTTTATTGTAGTGATTCAGAACAGGCCCCGCAGCACCAGGCGATCCATTGATTACATTCATGTACCCGGTAAGTTTAATCACACAGTACAACAGATATTTTCCCTCGGGAACATTTACAATGAGTTTATTTTCTGTAACCGTATTCAGCAAATCCTCCCCGCTGACAAATTCATCGGATGAAGCAGGCACAAGCCGTATCATTATCAAATCTTTGAAAACGTCCTTGTTTTTTGAATGGAAGTCCGGATTAACCCGGGCGAGCAATTCATCGGTTGAAAATGTATATTTTTTATTTTCTTCCAGCTCGATTATATCTACTGTGACGAGTTGTGTTTGTTCTTCTTTTTTCAGGAATTCGCCACCAAATGGCCAGCCCGAACCGACGATCATATCGCAAACAATCTCTCTTTCCTTTGCGCCTTTCAAAGCTGTTTCAAGCATATCCAGCCACTTGTCTTCAAAAATAGTCAACGCTTCGTATCCTGCCGGATCAGTCGAGGGTGGAAATGCAATCGGATTTATTTCAACTCCTCCGATTCCGGCCGATTTCATAACATCAAGTTCCCGCAAGATCTCGTCCTTATTAAGCCGGTTTCCGTTCCACCACCACCTGACAAAAACTTTGGAATCCATGGGAGGATTTTGAAACGACCTGAAATATTCTTCGAGCTGCACTCCTTCGTTTTTTGGCGAAGTACAACTTAATATTGAGGAATGCATAAAAACACCGGATGTTGCAATTGCACCGGTTTTTATAAAATTTCGTCTATTAATTCTCATTTTTATCAATAATTTCCTTTACCGGAATATTTCCATAGACCACATCCAAAGTAGCTTTTCCATTGTTGTAACTCACTGTTCCAAAACCGGTTTCAGTGGAAAGAAAGGACTTAAAGTCACCCACTTTTGAATCGACATATAATTTCTGATCAACAGCATCGTAACGAACCCCCGTCAACCCCTGCAACAAACCATAACTTGCCATGGCACGTGCATACCAGTGCCCGCACTCATATTCATTAAACGGATTCCGAACCTTACCATCATATCTTTTCCGTACTTCGCGAACGATGTCAAGCCCTTCCTGAACTTCGCCTTCACACATTAAATGCGAAGCCACCTGGTATTCAATCCCGGTCCAAACCTCGTTACTGTAAACAAACGGAAGCGTAAGTGCATCTCCGTGAGGCCAGGAGCAAAGCAGCAAACCGCCTTCTTTTCCTAACCCGTACGAGGGGCGTTGCGGATTAACGTGGTCGGACAAATCAGTTTTCAGATTGTACTTATAAACCGCATTTAAATGACTGGTGACTTTGGTTTCATCCAGAAAATCGGTCAACCCGGCCATTTTCCCCATCCAGGCTCCCAAAATTCCGTCGGATAAACAACCGTTTCCATACTGATATTTGGGGCCTTCTTTTTGCAGAAGTGCAACAGCTTCGGGGGAATAATTCATATTAATTCCCACTTTTGAAGCTGCTACCGGATCAGTAGCCTCAAGTCCTTCTACCTTGATTTTCTGAATGAAATATTCACCGTTGTATAAATCGCCTTCAAGAAGCTCTTTGCCTTTTTTCAGTAAAATCTGATATTCAGCAACGTCATCACCTACAACTTTTCCCATTTCGATAATGGCAGTTAATGCTCCCAAATAAAAACTGGTACACATGCCGTCGGGTCCCCAGAACTCTATATCGTAAGTATTATGGTGCGGTTCTTCCAGTACTCCTTTGTGTTTTGGATCCCAGGCTTTAATACAATAATCGATACTTTCTTTTACACTCGGATATAACGATTTCATCCATTTGGTATTTCCCGAAATCCGCCAGTCTCGATAAATTTTCATAATTCCACCTAACTGACCATCGGAAGCAGCATGAAACCCGTGTCCAATTTCGTTGGTGATTGGCAAGCTCGAACGAAATGCCTGGTGGCCATCTTCATTCTGACTCATAGTAAACTCTGTTTCGCGCAACGACCTTTCCAACGCCGGAAACAAATGGCAAATGGCCTGGGCATAATTCCAAACATGTGTGCACGAACCAAAGCAACAACCCGAATTATCGTGGCATCCTTCCCAGGCCCAGAGTTTTCCATCTTTTTGCCGTAAAACGGTTGGCGATTTCAAAATGGTGAGATTTGCAGCAACTGCTTCAAGCACTTCCGGTGGTAAACTTGAATTATAAAAGGTATTCGCAAATAATTCCGACCTTCCTTTTAGCGCATCATAATTTAATTGCCAGTATTTCGCAACCTCTTCAATATTTTTGAAACGGCCTGCATACCAGGGCATGTAATAAATATTGCTCAAATCAGAACAACATCCTGTTGAAGGATCGCATTTTGCCAAATCGGCTTTTAACTGTTCGTCGGAAACCGGCCCCAAGCCCTGGCGTAAATTCGAATTGGGAACGTACCAGCTCATCAACAGTTTTACTGTTTTTTCTTCACCGGGTTTTAATTCAAACGGAACATACAACGATGCTCCGGGCGAATTCACTGTTGTTGTATCGGCTTCAAAAGTAAACTCCGACAAGTCTTTCCAAAGAACGGTGCGCGAATCGAACCATCCTCCCCGGAACCAGCATAAATCGACGACAGTACCCGGATCGTCACAAACAATGGCAAAATCGCCTTTTGTATAAGGTTGTTCCGGAATACAATCCTGCTGAAGCAAAAAACCTCCGTTTATTCCTGAAATATGGTTCTTTCCTTTGTACTCGCCACCCCACTCGCTCGGAACCGATACCCGCATAATGTTTTCAGCATGGGAAGAAAAACAGGCTTCAATGGCTTTTCCACTCGTATTTTTAAACGTGTATTCCAGGGCGCCAACCGGTAAACTCGAATTATCTTCATCGGTTGGAATAAAGGGGCTCCAGCCAGTAAGTGAAACCTCCAGAGGAAGATCGTTGTCTTCCAGTTTTATTTTTCCGAAAGGGAAATGTGTTTCAAAAGAAACTTTTTCAAATCGCGGGAAACCATAACTTTTTTCCCCTGCCCCATTTCCGGTATTTGGATTTCCAAAAACCTTCCATCCCGGAACAGGGCCTTCCAAAACCTTTGCTCCGTTTTCCAACCCTTTTACAGAAATGGCAGCCATTAAAAACGGCTCGTTAAAAACTTCAGGGTGGTTGCGAACCGATACGTGTGAGATGGCTCCGTTTCCTTCCAGGCAAAACATTCCGGCACCAATTCCGCCAATGGGAAATGCCAAACGGTTTAGGTTTTCTCCGGTGTAAACCGAATTAAAATCTCGTTGATTGTTCTTATTTCCAGCCTTTTGACAACCAAAAAATAAAAGAGAAATTGTCAGGCCAATAATAATTTTCTGGTTCATCGTTTTATGATTTAAGTTAATTCAGGTATTTCGAAATAGTTTCTCCCCAAATATCATAGCCTTTTTTATTCATGTGTAATTTGTCTTCCAGAAAAATATCCTGAAATACGTTCCCGTTTTTATCGAGCATTGCATTCCAAACATCGGCATACCCGGTATTTTCTTTTTTTGAAATTTTAAGCAATTTTTTGTTTAGCTTCTCGTAATCTTTTTTCAATCCTGCACGGGCAATACATGGTTTTGGCGAAATCAAAACAATCTGTGTTTCAGGCAAATCATTCTTAACTCTTTCTATCAACGATTTAGCTTCTTTCGAAATATGAGAAGGTTTTTTGTGGTCGGCAATATCATTATCGCCTTCGTAAATAAACAGAATATCAGGTTTTTGTTTCAGGATTAGTTTATCGTAGTAAAAGATAAGATCGCTAAAATGCGAGCCACCAAAACCATTGTTAATTACATTATAACCAGGAAAATAGTCTTGAATATCTTTCCACATTCTTATACTTGAACTTCCGGCAAAAACCACAAGCTTTTTATCAGAATTAAAATTGTGTTCCTTATTATAAAGCTCTTCTACCTGATCTTTAAACCGGTTGGGATCCTGGGCATTGACAATAAAACAGATAAGCAAAAAAATTCCAAGAGAAAAAATTTTGAGATTGTTTTTCTGTAACATAGTTGGTTTGATTAAGAATTACTGAATTATTCCAAAGATAATAAGCGCAAGTTAAAGACGGGTCATTTTACCTCATAAAAATGACCTGTCTTTCTTGCTTTTAATAGTTTTAATATCAAACTCTTACTTCATTTGATATTTAATGAAAACTACTAACGAGTAAAAAATAAATGTGAGGTTACATCTGTTGGTGGAATTCATTCACAACTTGTTGGTTCACAGTTCGACTTCGCTCACTGTGACTGAGTCAGACTGAGCGAAGTTAAGGTCTGATTATTAGCTATTTACAAAACAATTCCGCCAACAGGTGCGAGGTTACATTAATCCTTTTAACATTCCGTAGTAATACATGGGTTTTAATCCGTGAACCTTTAATATCCACCACATTCCGCGTTCTACGCCCGGATCAAGCCAAGGAATTGTTGGCATCAATTTTTTGTCATACCCGAATTCACACATTAACACTTTCCCGTATTCGGTAACAATAGGACAGGCCGTGTAACCATCATACTTCTCTTCGGGTTCTTTTCCCTCCATAATCGACACCAGATTACTGGCAGCGACGGGTGCCTGCATTCGGATTGCTGCACCTGTTTTGCTGGTATGAAATCCTCCGGCATCGCCTACCACAATAATATTTTTATAGGTCGTTTGAACCAGCGTAGCGTTATCCACATCTGCCCAACCACCATATTTTAAATCGCCTTCGGTTATGGCCAACGGAGAGTTCTTTACAAAATCGGGAGCGCTCATCGGCGGGGTAAAATGAAGCAAATCATAATCAACTGTAACTAACTTGGTTTCATCTACCGGCAGAGCAGCCAGCGTCGATTCATCAACTTGCTGAAAAACAGCTTTTTTCGCAGAAGTATCTACCGAAACCAATCTGTGTTTATACGAAATACCAATATTTCGTTCATCATAAATTTGCTGAAGCCGATCACCAAAAACAGGAGGTTTCATCAGGTTTGTGGAAGTACAGAAATAATGAATATCGAAACCATCACGAATATTTTTACCGCGAAGGAAGTCTTCGGTAATCATACAAATCTTTTTCGGAGCCCCGCCGCATTTCAGTTTGGTGTAAGTATCGGTAAAAACAAGCTTTGCTTCTTTTTTGTCGGCCAGTTTCTCCATCGCCTGATGGTACTTTACAGCACCATTGTAGTCGTAAATGCTATAAGCATCTCCGGTGCCTAAAGTTTCTCTTGAAACCCCTTCAATTAAATCGAAATTCATTTGGCAGCCCGGAGTTAAAACCAGGAAATCGTATTTTATTTTCCCGTTTTTAGCGGTTGCCACATAATTGTTTTCCGGCTCCAGTTCCATAACTGAATCTTTTACCCACTTTACACCTTTTGGGATCAGGCTTTTTGTGGACTTTGAAACCTCATCGGGAGAAAAAGTTCCGGATGCGATTAACGTATAACCCGGCTGATAGAAATGGGTCTCATTGGGTTCGATTATGGTAATATCGGGCGTACGCAATTTATCGGTAAGATAAGCTGCCATAGTTATTCCGGCAGCGCCACCGCCTACAATTACAATTTTTGCCTTTGCTTTACTTTCTGAAAAGAAATCGTATGTTCTTTCTGCTATTACCAGTCCGCCAAGGCCTAAAGCCCCGGTAAGAAGGAATTTTCTTCTGCTAATCGTCATTGTTTCGGCTTTTGTTGATTTTTGTTATACAAAATTATTTCTTTTTGCGGTCAGATTAAAAAGTTAGTGAAATACAGTGAATGAATTTTAAGTTTTGTTAATTCACATTCCTAAATCAGGGAGTATATGGAACTTTACACCGGGACCAGCTGGCCCTTTTGTTCTTAATTAGGCTTCTTAAAATCGCTGTAACTTACCAGTTTAATTCCTTTCTTCTGAATTGTTTGCTTTACTTTTTCACTGGTAAAAACATGGGTAACCCACATCCGATCCTGGCCAACGGTTTCGTAGCCTTTATGCCCTATCGTTTCCATTTCGGGAGATTCAACTGCCGGATGATCTACAAACAGATAATCCCCGGGAGTTAATTTCTCAAGGTTTTCGCAAAAGCGATCAACACGATCTTCGTATTCCACATTTTGCCCCCAACCCGGAAATCGTTTTACATCGTTCATATCAACTTCAAGATGATATTCTTTTGCCAAACGATCTACTAAATCGCTGATTTTTTTATCCAACGATTGAAAACCCATGTGAGTTGATAAATGTGAAATGCGCGGAATATATTTTAATGAAAGCTCAATTTGTGCTCGTAATTCCTGCTCAATTTCTTCCAGTTTCCAGTTACTTTCCTGAATTGAACTTCCTTCCGGGAAATTCGGGTTTTTCCAAACCATCGGGAAAAAGTAGCCGTCTTTATCTACCAGACTTGGACAATGCGTTAACGGACGCCATTTTGCATTGCTCCATTCGCTCGTTAAAGTCAGATGAATACCAACGTCGTATCCCTGATTTTCGTTTAGCATTTTCGAGGCTTCCAAAAACCAGGTGCAGGGTGCCATAATTTCTACCGAACGTGCAATACCATTTTTATAAGAGTCAATACATCCCCGGTTTGCTGCATGAAAAGAACCGATATCGTCGGCACGCACAAGCAAACGGATTTCGCTTTCTTTTTGGGCAAAAAGCACCAAGTTTAGATTTACCACCAATATCAATAAGATTAATTTTTTCATCAGTTGTATTTCAACATGTTAAAGGTAAAGCTCTGTTTTATTTTCATTTATTGACCAACAAATTTCAACGTGCCAAATTTCCAGAAACGGTGAAAATCATTGGCTCCGGTTGGTGACCACGCATAAAATTCGAGATGCCCTTTTACTGGAGAATCAATGCGAAAAAAGTTTATTCTCCATTCTTCTCCCGGAACAGGAACCAAATTATCAGCGCCAAGGATAGATGAAAACGGTATAGCATATTCAACCGACCAACTTTTTGCCCCGTTTTTTTCCAGCTCGCCATTAATATAAACCTGTGTTTCCATTCCTTCGCAGGTAAAATCTTTCCAGGTTCGAAGACCGGTGCCTTTCTCTCCTGTTTCTGACCTTCCATTTAAAATTAAAGCATCGAATATTGCATTTCGCGGACTAACATTTAACTCGTAATATTGCCTTGTTTTGCCCGAAGGACAGATAAAAACTTCTACACACTCTTCCGTAAAAATAGCCGAATCACGTCCGGTTATGGTTCCCCAAACGTAATCGTCTTCGCATTCGAAAGCGATGTAAAGGCATTTGGAGTTATACAACAATTTTGCAGTTGTTGAAAATCTACCGGGCTCTCCGGAGACAGGATCCACGAGTTTTACAACTTGTGCCTGACGCCATAAAGGATCATCAACTTTGCCAGACATCTGAATGTCGGAGTTAATTTGCCTGCACTCGTATATGGGTTGATTGTGATTGATTTGCAACTGTGCAGAAACGTTAAATTGCAAGAGTAGCAACCCTAATAATATGAATATAATATTGCTTTTCATCTCTAAAAGTTAAAAGAGATAACTATTTTTTTGAATATTTTCCAGTAACCCTTTTTTAGGCGTACCATTCCCGATCTCTGCCTTCGAGTTTATTCAGTACATCAATGGTGATATTCACATCATTTACAATCTGGAAATCGAACATTCCAACGCAAATAAAATCGGCACCATTCTGAAAAGCCCAGTTAAAACCGTCTTCGGGCTGAATTGCTCCGGCAGCCAATACTTTAAACCCCATAACCGGCACTTTCGCACGCTGAACAAATTCAACAGTCTTCTCAGGAAAAAGACAAAATAAGTTATCATGAAACCGGTTGTGATCAAGGTATTTTTTACCATCAACCTCAAAAGGAACCCGATTTTCCATTGGATGTGCCGACCAGTATTTATCGTGATGCATGGTTTTCATGTAGTAATCCGGAATAACTCCCTGTTCCTCGCAGCCAATAAAAGAATCAACCGTGTGGGCACCAAGCCCGGCCGTGTATCCCTGACTACGGATATAACCAAGCATTTTTTCGATAATATCGATTCGGTTATCACGAACCAGCCAGTCGCACCAGTTACCCTGCACCTGAATGATATCCATTCCTGCATCAATCGCTTTGTTGATATTTACGTAAATGTCCTTCTTGTCATTATCAGGAGCAACTTGTACAATCACCTTAATTTTACTCCCGGTCATTTTCCGGTATTTGTTGATCGTGTCCATAGTGGGAAACCCAATATTTATGGCATTAATTCCAGCTTTCTCAGCCAGTATTAATGTTTCAAAAATCTTTTTTTCGGTATTATAGGCCCTGAATAATGAAGGAACATAGAGTAAATCGCGGGAATGGGCCCAACCACCAATCAGGTTTCCCCCTAAAATTAAACGACTAAGTTCATGGTCACCCAGTTTTCCTTTGGGAAGCTCCCCTTTCAGATCACTCATATCAGCAGCACCAATTTGTATGGTTGCTCCTGAAAGCGTATCTACACCATATCTTTTGCTTTCACTAAAAGCTCCTAATCCTAAAACTCCCAAAGCAGGAATTGCAGCAAGATTTTTAATGGCTTCACGTCTGGACGTGCTTGCGACATCGCTTCCCACAGCTTTTGGAACTATCTCATGTTTTTTCACAAACAATCTGAGCGCATGTAATCCATATCCTTTTTCAGTCAGGAAAACAAGCACAATCAACGCCAATGCTTCAATAAAGTTTTTGTTTACGATATACAGATTTCCCTCAACCGGCCCCATAACAGAACCTCCAAATGGTGGGTAGGCAAAATAATATAACAGTAAAAGTGCAACTCCCGAAATAGCCGAAACACGAATAGCCAAGCCGAGGAAAAGTCCCAGTCCGATTAAAATTAACGCCGCTATATTTACAGGATCGATCACACTCATTAGCCCCTCGGAACCTGTCATCCACTGATAAAATCCGGATAACGGACCTGTTGAATTGGCAAGATAGCTTGTGGCACTCCAGTTTCCGACTGCAATTTTTGAAATTCCTTCGTACAAAAAATGCCAGCCAATTGCCATTCGAAAAACAGTGATGATGATTTTCTTCCAGTTCATATTATATAGTTTAGTTTTTTTCTTTTGAAAATGGTTGATTTTTTACTCCATTAAAGTAAATGTATCTTATTCATTTTTAAAAGAATATCACCTAAAAAATAATGATTCCAAATTAGTTGATTTAAATAGTAGCCATTTAGATTAAGGTGTTATTTCTTCTATCTCAACCAAAGAATAATTCTCATTCAAATTTTTCGGATTTTTACTATAAGATTTTTAAGAATTGCCTATTTTAAAATATTTTCTGTTCCTCTAATTTTAAAAATCAACCTGTACTCCCACTGTAAAAGATCTCGGAACAGGATAAGAACCATTGTCATTTCCTGGCGTCAATGGACTCCCTATCGTCGGTGATTCAGGATCCCTACCCGTGTATTTTGTCATCGTCCACAGGTTTGTTGCACTTACATAAAACCTCGCACGTGATAACCCAAGATAAGAATTTATATACTCCGGTAAACTGTAGCCTACCTGTAAATCCTTTAACCGTAAAAATGAACCGTCTTCCAAAAACCATGTAGAGGCCCTGTCATTCTGGTTCGTGTTGTTCATGTCGGCCCGGATGTATTTCGTCGAGGGTCGCTCTGGCCGATAGTAATTATCTGCATAAGACACCAGCTTGTTATGCCCCATGTCCTGAGACGAAAATCCTTCTACTGATGCCCTTAAGTGGTTGTAAACATCGTAATTCTGCATCCCGTAAAAAAATACTGATACATCAAAATTTCGGTAAAACCCCTCCAGGTTTAAACTGTATATAAAATCAGGTACTGACTTGCCGATGATCGTCCTGTCCAAATCGTTGATAGTTCCATCCCGGTTTAAATCCTTAAACATCAAATCACCTTCGCTTGGTTTTCCCGTGGCAGGCATCGCATGCAAATAGTTCCCTTCCAAATCAAAATCCGTTGGCATTAGTATCCCCTCTGCAATATAACCATAGAAACTGCCTATCGTATGGCTCAGTGTCGTCAGGTTATTGCCCGATAAGATATCTCCCGGGATGTATTTCACCCGGTTCTTCACCGTCGTAAAATTGGCCGAGATATTATAGCGAAAATCTCCCTCCGCCTGGCTGTAGGTGCCGTTAAACTCAAAACCCTTGTTCTGGATCTCACCCAAATTGACCCACGGATCGCCTGCTCCGGAAACACGTCCAAAAGCCGATGAAACAGGAATCTTGACTAAAAGGTCGTCCTGGTTTTTTATATAGTATTCAGCGCTCAATTGTACCTTGTTGTTAAACAAATTAATATCTGCCCCAAAGTTCAACATCTCCGCTGCCTCCCACTTGATCGACGGGTTACCAAAACTGTGCACAACGTTCAACGCCGGCACCAGCTTCTGGTCTGCTCCAAATACAGGAGAAAACTGGTCAAAATTATCAATTACTGACTGGTACTGGAAACTCCCGATATTCGAGTTGCCCGTCATTCCCCAGCCAAACCTAAACTTCAGCAAGTTCAATTCTTCCAACCCCTGCAAAAAGTCTTCATTCACCTTCCAGGCGGCCGATAACGATGGAAAACTACCCCACCGGTTCGCAGGGCCAAACCTCGAATTCCCGTCATACCGAATACTCGCCGTTAATAAATACTTGTCTCCATAATCATAAATCAACCTCCCCAAATATGATTCCGAGGCGAACGGACTATAGTAACCCTTCACCTGTCTCCCGTCTTCATACGATTGGCTGATAACATTCAGCTGCTCATAAGGAAAGCCCTGAGCGGTTACCTCTACACTGTTACCATCGCTCTTCCTTACATGCTGAACTACCGTACCCGATAACGTGTGATCTCCGATATCTTTCATAAAACTCAGCTGGTTTTCCAGCGAAAGCAAAACTCCCTCGTAATAATTCTCATCCAACTGGGCCTGGGCATTGCTCCTTACCCCCATGTCAAAGGCGGGTAACCAGTTCTTGGTCCTGCTGAAGTTAACTTCTGCCGATGGTGTGGTCTTCAGCCTAAGCCAGCTAACCGGTTTTAGCTCAAAGTAAATACTGGCAAGAACATTCGTATTGTAGCTCATGTAATTGCCCATCTCCATCGGCCCTCTCGGGTTGGGTTTATCATTGTAACCCGTGTTTGATACTATCTCTGTTATTCCCCCTGTCTCATATTCATAAGGAATCTGTGGGCCTTCAAAGCCGCCCTTGTTGTTTTCATTGTACATCCGCATCAAAGGGGTGGCTATCAGTGATACCTGCCACGGGTTACCTTCCCACGTACTCGGGGTCTGGGTCTCGAACCGGGCTACACTCAAGGTCTCCCCTATCTTTATGTATTTCCCAAGGTCAAAGTCAGAGTTCGCACGCATGCTGTAACGGTCAGAGGATGAAGCCAACAGTATTCCCTCTTCACTAAAGTAGTTCAGCGATATCGAATAGTTCGAGCTTTCTCCTCCTCCTGATACACGCAGGTTATGGTTTTGTCCCAGGGCCGTGCGGTTGATTTCGTCCTGCCACTGCGTCCCCTGTTCCCAGCCTGAGCCATAGTACAACTGACGGAATCCGTCGGTGTACGATACCGGTACAGAAATCCCGCTTTCGGTCAGTAGAGTCGAGTAAAAATCAGCGTATTCATTGGCATCCATAACGTCAAACTGCTTCGGGACTCGGTTCATGGTTAAAAAGCTCGATAACGATACTTTCGGCTTTCCTTTTTCACCCCTTTTCGTGGTGATGATGATAACCCCATTGGCTCCGTCTGCACCGTAAATTGCCGAGGCCGAGGCATCTTTCAGAACCTGGATGGTTTCTATATCCGTCGGGTTGACACTCCCCAGGCTTCCTGTGATGACTCCGTCAATGACATAAATCGGATTGGGACTTTGGTTGATGGAGCCAATCCCCCGCACTCGGATTTGTGCTGTACCTCCTGGTGTGCCCGACTGGCTTACGATGACTCCTGAGGCACGTCCCTGCAATGCATTTGAAAAATTACTTGATGGAACCCGGTTTAATTCTTCTGCGGAAACAACTGCAACTGAACCCGTTAAATCCGACTTCTTTACTGTGCCGTAACCTATAACTACAATCTCATTTAGTCCAATTGCCTCCTCACGCAGCGTAATATTGTAAATTTCTTTTTCAGTTAAAGGAATTTCCTGGGTTCTCATGCCCACAAACGAAAATACAAGATAACGGGCGTTTGCGGGTAATTCCAAATCATATTCTCCTTTTGTTCCGGCGACTGTTCCGATTACTGTTCCTTTAACAGCAATAGAGACACCGGGAACAGGTTTTCCTTTATCATCGATTACCCTCCCGAAAATTTTTCTTTTGGGTATCACCTGTTCTTTAACTTTGGTCAATTTTCCCTTTTTTGCCTCGATCAGAATTAATTTGTTTTCTAACTCCCTGTAAGAATAAGGGAGGTCCCCAAATATTTGGTCCAGAATCTCAGTTACTGTTCTTCCTGAAACATTCAATGTCACGATATAAGTCACATCAACTTCATCATTATTATAGAAAAAGCGATAGCCGGTTTCATTTTCAATTTTGTTGAAAAGATCCTGCATACTTATATTTCTGACATTCAAGTTAAGAGAATTTTGCCCCCATGAGGATGAATGTGCCAACAACACAAGTACCAGAAAAGCAAACCAGTAAAGTTTCATAGATTAATTGAGTTACTCTAAACCATCCCTTATTCAAGGCAACAGGAGGTGTAATATTTTAAGCATTATAAATATAAAACTTTAAATAAACTTTTGTGTAACCCAATACTTGATAAATACCAAGATTTCTTATTTGAAATCAGTCTTTTAATTTAACCGTTTCAGAATAAAACGTAATTACGTTACCTTTGATACTGTACCCAACGTACTGCGAAATACCGAAATACGAAATTACTTCCAGAATACTTTCACGTTCGAGAATTCCTGAAAATCTTCGGGTTTTTACAACGTCGTCGGCAAATTCTATTTCAACATCAAACCAACGTTCAAGGGTTAACTCCAAATCTGACAATGACTCATTCCTGAATACAAGCCTTCCGTTTATCCATTCGATTTCAGAAGACATATCCGTCAAGTCTGAAACTGCTGCAACGTTTGCCTTTTTTTCAAAAATGTATTTCTGACCTGGTTTTATCAGTGTCTCTTCATCTTCATGTGTCACCTGAACACTTCCCTTCACCAAAGTAACAGCTACTATTTCTTCATCAGGATAAGCTTTTACATCAAATTCCGTCCCAAAAACCTGTACATCAACTCCATTTGCATCAACAATAAATGGCCTTTCTTTATCTTCTTTTACCGTAAAATATCCTTCTCCGCTTATCGTCAGTTTTCTAACATCTGCTTCAAAATTGTTTGCGAAAGTAAGATGACTGCCTGAGTTTAACCATACTGTTGAACTATCAGGTAAAACCACTGCTGTTTTATCACCATATGCACACAGCACCGTTGTATAAGAATTACTTGCTTGTTTTTCAGCAGATTGATTAAAATACAGAAAAATAAGTGGTAAAGAAAAAGCAATAATAAAAACGGCTGCATAACGAAGAAAAACAACCAGTTTTCGTTCACGTGGTTTAGCATTTGCCTGACTTCTAATTTTCCTTAGAAAACGTTGTATGGCATTGTCAAGATCCTGCTTGGTAAATTCACTACCTGAAGCTCCCTCCCAAATGGACTTTAGTTCTTCAAATGTTTGTTTGTTTTCCTCACCTTGTGCCAACCAATCATCCACAAGGATCCTTTTTTCTTCAGAAATATTACCTGAAAAATGTTCAATGATAGCGTTATGTATGTTGCGATCCAAATTCATTTATGGTGTATATTGCTCAGATGCATGAATAGCGAAATACCCTGTACCGTTGTTTCAATATTTTCTTTATTTCCAAATCAAATATGTAACTTTTTTAACTGAAAATAAAATATTTGCCTTTTGCTGAATAAAAACTAATATGTTAGTAACATGATTTATTAAATTAACAGCCAGGAATTATATTTCCCATTTTAAACAAATCAAAATAAACCTAAGAAAACTCAAAAATGAAACTATCTTTTTTCTGTCTTTTTTTATTGCTATTCGTTCTCTCAACAAATCTAAACGCTCAGATATATCCAAGAACAGATACATTGTTTATCCCAGAAACAACGACTACACCGGAAATAAATGGAGAGAATAATGATATTCAATGGGGGCTTGCCAACTGGAATTACATTGACCAGATTTGGATGCCTTACGCCAATAGTCCGGCAAATGTTAGCGGAGGATTGGAACTTTGGGAAGATTCACTTGATTTTAAAGGAAAATATAAAGTTCTGTGGTCGTCAGAAACAAACCTTTTGTATTTCCTCGTTCTTACAACTGATGATATTTTTACCGGCGATTACGAATATAATGAGAACCCATCTTTGGGAGGTGCTTATCCGAACTACGATATCGTTGAAGTTTTTATTGATGAAGACAGATCCGGTGGATTGCACGTCTTCGATGGAACGGGAAATACCGGTATTAGCTGGGGAACTGAAGCGGAGAACGCGTTCTCCTATCACATTACTGTGCCGGAACCCGAGGACGGGGTTGTTGAAAAAGCTTTTTACGCGCTTGACATAGCGGGTACAAACTGGAGCTATCCTAATCAGAAAATTGCCAACTACGCCAGTCATTTCAATGAATTTGCTGTAAAGAAAACAGCCACAAAATATACCTGGGAATTTTCGTTGAAGATTTATAACGACAGTTATAATTCGGCAAATCCTGAAATTTCAATGGTTACACTGGAGGGTGAAAAAATATTAGGATTGAGCCTAGCATACTGTGACAATGACAGCCCTTTGGAGTCGCCATTAACACGTGATCATTTTTTTGGTTCTGTATTTGTACCCGAAGCAGCATACAACGATCATTGGATGCAAGCCAACTGGTTTGGAGTTGCCAAATTGAAAGAAGGAAACTCAACCAGTTCCAACAAAACTATTTCTAGTGAATCTGTGAAATTCGACAGTTATATTTCCAACCGGCATCTTTATAATGAAGTTATATCTCCGGCAAACGGAAAAATAAGCATTCGTATATTAAATATGGTAGGTGTTCCTGTTTATACTTTTACGGGTGAAAAGTTTTCAAATAAGTGGAATAATAGAATAGAAATCAATAATATCCCTGCCGGAATCTATATTACCGAACTTATTTTTTCCAACCAAAAGGCTACAAAAAAAATCGTAGTAAATTAAAACCGATTGTTATTTTGCTGAATAGTTTTCCCATCTATTGTTTTTAAAATGTGAAACACCTGCATCGGTTCCAAACCACAGACTTCCGTCGATATCAACAGCGATGCATAAAACATTATTGGCTACCAATCCATCCGACTTAGTAAAACTGTCCCACTCAAAGCCATCAAACACGGACACGCCGCCTTTCGTTCCAAACCACATGTTTCCACCTAAATCCTTTACAATACACTGAACGTTGTTATCAACCAATCCGTCCTCCTTGAAATACGACTGCCAGTTTTGCTTTGCCCGCGTTCCAACGTGTTTTGTTACTCCCTCATCGGTACCAAACCACTGAGTGTTTCCATCGGTATAAACCGCAAGCACATTATTGGAAGCCAAAAAACTCCAGGGAATTTCAAAAGGAGATGCGCCGGTAACAGCATCCACTGGGCCGGAGACCATTCTGGCCACACCCCCTCCTTTTGTCCCTATGTAAACCGTATCGTTATTATATCCAAACGATGTAATTCTGTTCGTGATAAAAAATTGGTCATCGTAATAATTTTTGGGGTCGATTTCCGGCCAGATCTTATCTTTCAATACTGAAAGTCCTTGATCGGTTCCCAGCCAACAGTAATTATTTACGTCAACCTTGATAACTGAAACAGAATCCCCCGCCAGAGATGATGTATTTTTCGTATAAGTTGTAATTTCTGAAGCCTCATCAACTGGCACCTTTACAGATTTTAAACCTTGGTTGGTTGCCAACCAAAGTTCTGATCCACTATCTGAATTTTCAAAACCAAAATCATTTATTTTTGAAATACCCAGATTTAGATTGTCGCTGTAAACGGTCCATTTTTCTCCATCGAAACCAGCAAGTCCTTTACCAGTTGCGAAATATTTTATTGCGGAGTTATCCACGTAAATAGCACTAACGTAATTATCGGGCAACGAACCCGTATCTTCCCCCAGAACATCGTTGTTTTTCTTACATCCGAAAACAAAAAAAATACTTGTAAATAATATCAGGGCATTCTTTCTCATCATCTATTGTTATTAACTAATTGAACTGTTTTTGACTGTTGAAAAATTTCACCACCGGTTTGCGCAAAAAGTTTTATCACATAATTTCCTTGTTTCAGATTCTTGCCCGAAACATTCCATTGAAATTTATGATTTCCTATTTCAAGATTCTTCTCTCCTAATGTTTCTATCAACCTACCGTTTAAATCGAACATAGAGATTTTAACCTGAGAAGGTTGTTTAATATTAAAAGAAATCTGGATCTTGCCAGTAAATGGATTGGGATAGGTTTGAAGTTCAAAATCCTGCGATGCAATCTTTTGTGCTGAAACCGATGTGCCGGATATTTGCTTTAGTTCAATTCCGTAATCTCCCCCTAAATTCCGGCTGTATTGTTTTGTTTTAGAACTATTCCAGTGTTCGTGAACACCAAGACTTTTTAAAGCTCCCTCACCATCGGGATTATAGGTAAATCCATTGGGCCAGTTATCTGAACTTGCCGCTTGATGTAAATAATCATCAACTCCCTCCCAGTTTGGATAGTTTTCAGGTTGATTTACACCGTTAAATTCTGTTCTTAGAAAATCGTAACAAACCGATTCCAACGCCACCTGATCCAATGACATAAAGATGGAACTGCTCCAGTTACCATTAAACGGGGGCATATTCCATTTTCTCGGACCTTTGGTTTCAACTGCATCTCCGCCATATAATCCTTCAACAATAAACAACATGGTATTTTGTCCTAAATATTTATGCCCCATGATGTCAACCAAAACGCGATACTTTTTATACCCGGTATTTGACTGATCCAAACCATTGTCCGATGTAGAAACAAGTCCGGGGTGCAAATGACCTGCGCCACTTCTGGTTATTGAACCAAAATGATTTTTTGCACAAAGTGTAACACCCGCTCTCACGTGTGCTTTTAAACAAGCAACGTTTATCAAGTAGTCTGCGGCTTCCATTTCTTCGAAATACGATTCATCTTCTTCCTTTAGTACCGATCCGCCGTCGGAATAATGCATTGTAGGGGCAATGGCCGGGAAAATAAAATAGCGGTGAAAATCCTCAGTAGTTTTATCAACATATTTAACATCCGGAAATTCGTTGTACCAAACACTGAAATTGTGATGATAAATGTTAGACATCGGATCCCCGACAAAAATATCCTCCTGAGCAACTCCCTCCACATTTATGAGTTGCCTTAAAATATTTAGAACTACAAAAGGCCCGGTTTCGGTTGCTGCATAGTAAGCTTCTCTCCATGACGGTTGTATCGGGCTTGTTTCGGTTATTTTAAATCCGGCTGCTTTCTCCTGGACTGTAAGAAGCCAACTTGCCGTTCCCTGGTTAATCTTCACAAAAATCTTTTCACCAGCCCGGTAACCTCTTGCTTCTCCATGTTTTTTCTGATTGAAATTCGCAAAAACGGCATCCCACGCACCTTTAAGATTGCTTTCTCCTGAAAGTTCAAGTATTGATTGTGTAACCATTCCACGGATGACGGCAGTGTCATTATTCTGGTACTTCCAATAGGTATTTCCCGGCTTGTTATCACAATTTGCGTTGGTTGCATCTGGATTCCAGGCCCAAACTACCCGACCCGGCATAATTCCCTGTTCCTCGCCCATTGGATTATTGGCACCGTCAGGAGGTTCATTCATCCCCGGCATTGAAGCGAATGCAGGCTGTTGTTTTTGGGAAACCAAAACCAAAGTTCCTGTAATAATTACGGCAAACAAAACAATTAATGATGCCAGGTATTTTCTTCTTTCTAAAAGAACTTTCAACTTTTGAAACAGTACCAGGGAAGAGGTAAGTGATAACAAGTAAATAACAAAACCTGACATAAAAGGTGCTGCCGCCCGCATACACGGATAGCCGGCTCTTGACGGTTTTGGAACTACGCGTATCAAAAACCATATTGAGGCCAGCAAACCTGTGATTAAAAAGAATGGTTTAAAGGGAGGCTTTCTGAGTAGATATAGTCTCGCTCTTTTGATTTTATCGACGAAGGAAAATTTAGTCTCTTTCATAATCTAAATCGATTTGTTTAGTTGCAAGTATTAATGTTTCTGAAGTTTTCCGGAAAAATATTTGCCATCTGAAGTACGAATGCTAATAAAATAAATTCCGGAAGCCAGATTACCAGTTGATATTTTGTAATTGGTATTCAATTTCCTGTTGATGATTATTTCTCCTGAACTGCTGTAAACCTGAAGTTGCGATTTACCGTCAATATTGCGGTTAAAATAAACCATATCGGCCGTTGGATTTGGGTAAAACAACGGACCTCCTGAATTATCCCATTCCGTAATCCCGGTCGACGGGCAATCGGTTCCCTGATTTGAAACAGTTACAACCACAGTATCACTTAATTCATGGTTGTCTGCAGCATAGATATGAATTTTTATATATCCATTACCTTCGCAGGCTCCCGAACCTTTTATATGTAATCTGCCACCTGACAAAGGTGTTAAAATGCTTTCAGTAGTATTTTCAATTACATCAAGTATTGCAGCAGTACTAAAAGCTTCTTCCGGAAAAACCTGAACCGTAATAACATCGGTTCCCCTGTTAGTATCAATTGAAAAGTTTTTATTCGAAGTAATTTTTAAACTATCAGGCCTTTCCCGATCAAAATATCCTAAAGGTAATTTTTCATATTCCGGGTCATCGCCATTTACAGAGATAACAACCATACTGTGTTTTGGTAAAGTAACCAGCCGATTGCCTGATAAACTGAATGCTGCTGAATCGATATTTGTATCGTACGAGCTAAAATCATCATTCCATAATGTATAAATTTTAGCGTCATCATTAAAGTTGAGGTCCTCTGGCAAAGCCAGTTGAATGGTATAACTGTTCTCAAAATCACGATTGATAAGAACCACACTAAATTGTTCACCATTATTGTATGCATAGGTCCCAACCGGATTAAACGAAATTTCCCGCCCGAAAGAATTGGTTAGTTTATCGTTGGTAACCAATTCTGTTTGAAGATTATTCCCTTTGCAAAACCGGTTAAAATATTTCCCCATTGTAAAGAGTGGAAGTTCTCTGTAGTTCTCAGTAGGTCGTGTAATACGCCACTGTCCACCAGTTAAGTGAAAAATGCTCGGAACAATTGATCCATAATTCATTGATCCAATCATGTAATCGGTCATAATGATGGCTTGTCCGAAACGTCCGTTGTACGACGAAGTTGTCATATTTGATTCGTACAAATAAAATGTCTTTAAAGTTCCTGTAAGGCTAAACATTTCCTGAATGGATAGAAAAAAACCTTCCATGTTGGTTTTCATCAATTCAATTCCATTTTTATAATAATCGAGTTCACTTTCACCCTGCGGAATTTCGGGATCATAATTCAGGTTTCCTCCCAGATAACCGGAAACAGCCAAACAATCAACTTCGCCCCTGTCGCCGGTAAGTACCGTGTTATTAACCCCGTAACTTGTGTTTGGACTTGGATTTCGCCCGCTGTATACCATAATTATTTTTTCAGGATCATAATAAGGAGACTCTTTAACTACTTTTGCCATTTCACGAGCCCAATTGCCATACTCGGTGTAATTAGAGCCGATTTCAGCGTCGTGCGCTGCTGCACCCCAAACTTCGTTTCCGAATTCGAGCAAAACTCCCTTGCTGTTTTGAAGGAGAGGTTCAGTAAAACCTTCGGATACACGAACAGCTCCCCAGGTAGTAGTGGCATCGCCAGCAAGATATTCTAATAAATGACTAAAAGTTTTTGGATCGGTACGATAATCAATACCATCCTGTACTCCAACCGTCAAAGCAAAATATGCTCCTATTTCGTTGGCAAGACTTAGCATTTTTCCATATGTATTCGCTTTCCCGGTTCCAACAGAACCCTCAAACGATTTTGAGTTTGCTGAAATCGCTCCCCAACGAATTACACCTGCTTTAAAATCTTTAACCAGTTGTCTGATTTGTGGGTCGTTTACCATGGAACCGTTTTCATACTGGCCATTTAATCCGATGCCTTCATTCCAGGAGGTATTTTTGTTTTCAACAATTACTTTCCCCGATTTCACGCCCAAAGTCGGCCCAAGTGGATCAAACTCGCCCGTTGATGCCATAAATTCTTCACTTTTTTCAGACACATTCATTCCACCATCTATCGCCTCAATTGTAATTTTGTAGGATGTTGAAGGCAAAAGATTTCTGACAATCAAGCCATTATCAGCCACAAATCCGTTGTCGTTGTATTTTTCACCATCAACAAAAACATGATAGCCAATAACTTCTGTTTCGTTATCTACCGAACCAGACCAATTTATTTGAAGTGCAAGCCCTGTCGCTTTTTCAACAGTCATTTCAGTTGGTGGCGATGGCGGAACGGTATCTTTCTCAAATGTTTTTACAGCTAGTATGTTACTGAAAAACGATTCATTTCCAACTCTGTCAACAGCAGTTACAGAAATATAATAATCGCTTCCCTTTAAAAGGTCTGAAATAAGGAATGAAGTATCTTTAATGGTTGCAGTGTTAAAACGACTGCCATTTAGATACAAGTTATAACCCGAAATCTTACCATCATCGATTGAAGGCTGCCAGCCAAGCATTACTTTAGTTGACGTTTTCCATTCTACGATAAGGTTTTCAGGTTTAGTTGGTTTAAGAATATCGTAATAAGGCATCGTATTTTCACCCGGAATATAGTCCATAGAAATACCGGGGCCTTCGTATAAAATTCCTCCAATAGTTGAATGGATAATCCACTGTGCAGCATAAAATGCATACACCTTTCCGGCAGTAAGTTGTTGCGGCTCCGATTTTGTTCTGCTACTTCCCACCTCTGTTCCGGCGTTACCCAACGTTGAGGTTCTTCCCACAATATATTTCGCTTCAGAGAATTTTTCGCTCGGACTCAACCACATAGCATGCCTGTCCTGAGACTGCATATAGAAATAATAAGTTCCGTCCACGGGAGGAATAAAGTATCCTTTATAAAATGAAGTGAAAAAATCATGTCCGGTGCAAATAGATGGATCATTACAATCCAAATTGACAGTTAAAGGAATTTCATTGTAATTTAAATATTGATATGGCCCCTGCGAAGTCTGAATTATTGTATCAAAAACAGCACTTCCTGATAACGGGACTGCTTCCTGCCAAAAAATTGCATCATGAATTTCGAAAATCATTCCCGGATTATGATACGGAACAATACTGACAACTGTTTGTAACGTGTCTTTACCTCCGTCAAATGAAACGTAGGTTTTTAATGAAACAATTCCCCGCTTGCCTTTTTCATCAACCTGAACTATTGCAAACGGGTAACCTGCTGTATAATCAAAACTCAATATTTCAAGTAACTCCGGGTCTTCCAGCTCAACTTCAACTGTTGGATTTTTTGAGCTGAAAAAATCGAGACCTGGAATCAGAATCTCGTTATTCCCTGAACCAATAAAAAGTTTTACCGTGTCTTGTTCAATTAATAATCTGCCTGCCTGTGCAGTAAAAAAATTTCCGCCAAAGAGAAAAACGGATAAGATTAAGATAATACGTTTATAATTCATAATTAATTCTTCTAGAAGTGAATAGGATTAGATTAAACCGTTTTGTTATTCTAATAATTCGTTGTCCTCTAATAATCAATATTAGTGTTACGTTTTTTGAAGTTGTCAAAAATAAAAGCTGCCTAATCAAGCAGGGCAGTTTTGAGTAATTATCAAATAGCTACGGAGCTTCTACATTAATGGTTACCGACTTAACATCCTGTAAATAGTCTTCGCCCCAGTTTCCGGAACTTGACGCGACAAGTGTAAAAACATACTGGCCGGGATTGTTGTATGCTGTAACCAAAACCGAATCAGCATCGCTGGAAATAACTGTTCCCAGGCGGGTTTCGTCGCTCGGATCATAAGTAGTTTCCTCAGTTCCACCTTTAAAATAGACAAGGAACTCACCTGATGTATTCTTGAGATAAACAGTAAAATTTTTACCTGCTTTTAAGGTATTATCTTGAATATTTGTTGTAAAATCAGCCGATGGCTTAATTGCCTTTTCTTTGTTACAGGCTATTATAGAAACCACCACCATTAGTGTTAAAAATATAATTCCGTTTTTCATTTTAGTTTTCCATTTAGTTTATGAAAAATTACCAGCCATTGTTTTGTTTTAATTTTCCGTCGTGCTTGTTAATTTCATCCAGTGGAATTGGCAGGTATTCGTGTTTCCCTTTTACAAAGAAATTTCCGTTTCCGTCAGGTCCTGTTTGACGACTAAGAATTGTATTCATGTTTATACCCCAATCTGGATCCATGCTCCAGCGAATAAGATCGTGCCACCTTACTCCCTCAAGTGCAAGTTCCACATCTCTTTCATGAATGATAGCTTCCTTGGTTAACGCTCCAACCACTGGCATATCAACACGACTTCTGACTTGATTTAGCGCAGCGAGGCCCTCGTTTATATTTTCATTTAACAGATAGCAAACTTCTGCATACATTAAAAGAACGTCGGCGTACCGAATCACCCTTCGATTTACCGGGTCGTTTTTAGGTGCATCCTTATCGTAATAAACCGGGTAATAGTATTTTTTCAATCCAAATCCTTTTGATGGATGTATCGCTGGGGCAATTAAATCCCGGCTGTAAGCGATTCTTTTGTTATGAATTCCGCTTCGATATTTTGTTGTTGCATAAGGGCTTTCTGCTCTAAAATCAATCGCATCGCCATCAATGTATAAAGTTGCATACGCTCTAGGATCCCGGTCAAAACCTTCGGGTGCTCCCTCTGTTTCAAAAGCCATAAATAAATCGGGATGTGCTTCTTGATTTCTGTAACTGGAAGGATGTGCACTGAAATAAGCGGAGTTTAATGTTCCTGTCCATTGCCATCCAGGTAACCATCCTGCTCCAATACGTTCATCGCTGTACTGGACTTCCCAAACTGACTCTCTATTATTTTCCGAATGATAGACATTATTACCCGCTGGAAGATCAACATATGAAGTATTACAAAGTACTGCATTTATATAGTCTTCACGCGATTTCGGATCTTTCGGTAAAATTAATTCATATTGCCCCGAACTCATAACTGCATTAAGCATCTCTTTAGCCAGTTTTAAATCCTCCACATCACCACTGCTCCCTTTTTGATTTTCTTGTACATAGTAATGATAGTGTTTGTAAAGCATTGCTTTCCCAAGCATTGCGCGGGCAGCTCCGATAGTTATTCGGCCTAAATCATCAGAGCCATATTGATCGGGCAAATAGTTGTTATTTACTCCAAACAGGAAATCTTCTTTTAACAGGTCCCAGAATTGTTCGGAATTTCCGTTGGTTAAATCAACAATCAGATCGTCAGGAATAGAATTCTCATCATAAAAAATTGGTTTATGGTAAAGTGTTGCCAAATAAAAAAGATATGCACCTCTCAAAGCCCTTGCTTGTGCCAGATAATTGTTTCTTTCGTCTTCAGGAAATCCTTCAATATCCGTTCGATCCTGAATCATTTTTATAAATACATTCGTTCGATACATTCCAAAATACAGCGCTCTCCAGTTACCAGCAACAGAACTGTGGGAGGAGTTAATGTTCAACATATCCATTCCTGTTGTTTCAAACAATATCCTGTCGTCGAAGGCACCAAACATGAATTGCCATTGCAAACCATACATTCCACCATCAGCCAAAGGAGTATAAAGGCTGTTAAGTCCCATCCAGAAATCCTGCTGGGTTTGGTAAAAGTTTTCTACCGTCAGTTGATTTTTATTTTCCGTTTCAAGAAAATCCTCCGAACAGGAAAGAAACAACATCAAAAGACAGACAAAAGTTATTTTTAAATATATTTTATACATGGTATAGTGAATTAATATTATCAAAATTACATTAAAATCAACCTGCAATTCACCGTAAAAGATCTCGGAACAGGATAAGAACCATTGTCATTTCGGCGTCAACACCTCTACCACCAGTGATCTGTGATCCCTACCCGTGTATTTTGTCATCGTCCACAGGTTTGTTGCACTTACATAAAACCTCGCGCGTGATAACCCAAGATAAGAATTATATACCCGGTAACCAGCTCACCGTAAATCCTTTAACTGCAAAATGAACCGTCTTCCAAAACCATGTAGAGGCTCTGTCATTCTGGTTCGCGTGTTGTTCATGTCGGCCGGACGGGCTTGTCGAGGGTCGCTCTCACGATAGTAATTATCTGCATAAGACACCAGCTTGTTATGCCCCATGTCCTGAGACGAAAATCCTTCTACTGATGCCTCGGCAAGCAAACATCGTAATTCTGCATCCTGTAAAAAATACTGATACATCAAAATTCTGCAAACCCTCCACGAAACTGTATATAAAATCAGCACTGACTTATTGGGATGATTCGTCCTGTCCAAATCGTTGATAGTTCCATCCCGGTTTAAATCCTTAAAACATCAAATCACCTTCGCCGGTTTCCGCATCGCATGCAAATAGTTCCCTTCCAAATCAAAAATCCGTTGGCATTAGTATCCCCTCTGCAATATAACCATAGAAACTGCCTATCGTATGGCTCAGTGTCGTCAGGTTATTGCCCGATAAGATATCTCCCGGGATGTATTTCACCCGGTTCTTCACCGTCGTAAAATTGGCCGAGATATTATAGCGAAAATCTCCCTCCGCCTGGCTGTAAGCGCCGTTAAACCAAACCCTTGTTCTTGATCTCACCCAAATTGACCCACGGATCGCCTGCTCCGAAACACGTCCAAAAGCCGATGAAACAGGAATCTTGACTCGTAAAAAGGTCGTCCTGGTTTTTTATATGGCGTATTCAGCGCTCAATTGTACCTTGTTGTTAAACAAATTATTATCTGCCCCAAAGTTCAACATCTCCGCTGCCTCCCACTTGATCGACGTGTTTACCAACTGTGCACAACGTTCAACGCCGGTACTCAGCCGGTTCGCTCCAAATACAGGTAGAGAAAACTGGTCAAATATCAATTACTGACTGGTACTGAAACTCCCGATATTCGGAGTTGCCCGTCATTCCCCAGCCAAAATCGAAACTTCAGCAAGTTCAATTCTTCCAACCCTGCAAAAAGTCTTCATTCGCCCAGGCGGCCGATAACGATGGAAAACTACCCACCGGTTCGTACAAATTGAATTCCCCGTCATACTGAATACTCTCGCCGTTAATAAATACTTGCTCCCATAATCATAAATCAACCCTCCCAAATATGATCTCGAGGCGGAACGGACTATAGTAACCCTTCACCTGTCTCCCGTCTTCATACGATTGGCTGATAACATTCAGCTGCTCATAAGCGGAAGCCCTGAGCGGTTACCTCCTACACTGTTACCATCGCTCTTCCTTACATGCTGAACTGCAATTCGATAACGTGGATCTCCGGATATCTTCATAAAACTCAGCTGGTTTTCCAGCGAAAGCAAAACTCCCCTGTAATAATTCTCATCCAACTGGGCCTGCTCCTTACCCCCATGTCAAAGGGCGGTAACCAGTTCTGGTCCTGCTGAAGTTAACTTCTGCCGATGGTGTGGTCTTCAGCCTAAGCCAGCCAACTGATTTAGCTCAAAGTAAATACTGGCAAGAATATCTGTATTGCAGCTCATGTAATTGCCCATCTCCATCGGCCCTCTCGGGTTGGGTTTATCATTGTAACTCCGTGTTTGATACTATCTCTGTTATTCCCCCTGTCTCATATTCATTATAAGGAATCTGTGGGCCTTCAAAGCCGCCCTTGTTGTTTTCATTGTACATCCGCATCAAAGGGGTGGCTTATCAGTGATACCTGCCACGGGTTACCTTCCCACGTACTCGGGGTCTGGGTCTCGGGAACCGGGCTACACTCAAGGTCTCCCTATCTTTATGTATTTCCCGTCAAGTCAGAGTTCGCACGTGCATGTTGCAACGGTCAGGAGGATGAAGCCAACAGTATCTCCCTCTTCACTAAAGTAGCTCAGCGATATCGAATATGCCTGGAGCTTTCTCCTCCTCCTGATACGCAGGTTATGGTTTTGTCCCAGGGCCGTGCGGTTGATTTCGTCCCGCCACTGCGTCCCCGTTCCCAGCCTGACCATAGTACAACTGACGGTCCGTCGGTAATGATACCGGTACAGAAATCCTGCTTTCGGTCAGTAGAGTCGAGTAAAAAATCAGCGTATTCATTGGCATCCATAACGTCAAACTGCTTCGGGACTCGGTTCGCGGTTAAAAAAGCTCGATAACGATACTGGCTTTCCTTTTTCACCCTTTCGGTGATGATGATAACCCCATTGGCTCCGTCTGCACCGTAAATGCCGAGGCCGAGGCATCTTTCAGAACCTGGATGGTTTCTATATCCGTCGGCTGATACCCCCAGGCTTCCTGCAGGTGATGACTCCGTCAATGACATAAATCGGATTGGGACTTTGGTTGATGGAGCCAACTTCGCACTCGGATTTGTGCTGTACCCTGGTGTGCCCGACTGGCTTACGATGACTCCTGAGGCACGTCCCTCTCGCAATAATGCATTTGAAAAATTACTTGATGGAACCCGGTTTAATTCTTCTGCGGAAACAACTGCAACTGAACCCGTTAAATCCGACTTCTTTACTGTGCCGTAACCTATAACTACCATTTCGTTAAGAAGTTCTGTACTAACATCCAAGCTTACACTTACCGTTGTTTTTCCTCCAATAAAAATTTCTTTTGTTTTATAACCGATATAAGAAAATACCAGCGTATCCTGAAGACTGGAAACATTAAGCAAATAAGAGCCATCAGGATGTGTAACTGTCCCCAGACTTGTTCCTTTTACCACAACCGTTGCACCAATCAATGATTCATTTGTACTTGCATCGGTTACCACGCCCGAAACAGTATTTTGAGCAAACAATGAAGTGTTTAGCAACATTACTGCAGAAATCAGCAAAAATCTGCCCAACATGAATTGCTTTTGCTTTAGTTTTAAGTTCATAGTTACATTGATTTAAAGAATAATAATGATTGTCTAAAAAAGATAAATCAGCCCATTTGAGCTTCTACAAACAATATTTTTTGTTTCGTTTTTTCCTGATTCAATCTAATGATTTCATGGCGGATACAGATTTTTGCTATCTGTTTCCAAGTTGAACTAAAGACATGGGGTTTCAGTGATTTAAAAATGTTATTATTTGACAATGCAATTTCATTATCTTTTTCAAAGCTTTAATAAAACACCTGATTTTATTGCGGCCATTTACTCTCGATCCTGACCAAGCTCAACTTCCTTTTAATGCTGAATATCTTTGTTTTGTAGCAAGGGCTACCTATATCAGGCAGCCCTTTAATTGAAATATTTATTGTTTTACAACTTTCACAAGTTGTTGTCCATTGTTAACTTTAACCAGATAAATTCCATTTTTAAATTCCTGGATTGAAAGCCGGGTAACCTGGTTTGCAGCTTTCACCTTAACTCCCAAAATGTTATAAACTTCGAGATTAGCCTGAACTGAATTTCTTACATGTATAACATTGTTATTTATATAAACTGCAGGAATATCAACTTTTGCAATGTTTGAAATTCCGGTAGTCATATCAGAAAGCGTTAAATGTCCACTATAATAATTTGATCCGTAACCATTATTTTTATCAGATGACCAGAAATACTGAACATTTGCATCAGCAACTTTTGCATTTGATTTTACATCAAAAGCAAAGGTTTCGCCTACTTTCAGCGCTGTTCTTTCACCTGCCAGATTGCTAGGATCTGTAGGGTAAGACAAGGCTCCATCTAACGACATCACCAACACTGCACGAATTACACCGTCGGTTTCATCCCAGAAATGGTCTGCTTCCAACAATGCTTCCAAACCGGTTTCGTTGGTCCCCCAGTTAGCAATCCAGAATGACTGCCATGCATTTTTGGTTACGCCTAATGAAGCTGCGTATTCCGATACTAATCCATCAGAAAATAATGCCTTTCCGCCACCAAGTTCTACCGAACGGGCATAAGCCTGATTTTGATAATTTATTACTAAATTTTCACCACTGGCTGTATTTTCTGCTGTACTGTCAGACGCGGCAACAAATGTTGGCTCGTGGCGCATGTAGCTCGTTGGTTGAGCCATGATCTCAAATGTTTTGCTGGTAGCATCAGCTGCACCATTGATATCTAAATATTTCAGGAATAAGTAGAAATTTTGTCCGTCATGCACACCTTTCCATTCTGCTCCGAAAGTTCCGTCGCTTTCCAAATCAAACAGGTCGCCACCTGCAACGTCTGTCGGATTGCTGACTAAATGGGCATCTCCTAATATGTCCCAGGTTGCGTCGAACGATGCTACATCAGCAACAGGTGTCCAGGTTGAAGGTGCTTTGTAAATTGTTATTTCCGGATTGTCATACGGGTTTGCATCATATCCAGTTATCCCTTCATAATCCGGTTCGTTTGCCCAGTTAACCCAACTTACACCATACATAATAAATTCTGATGTTTCGCCACCACCTAAAGTTTGCGGTGAAAGCGTTACATGCCCGCTGTAATAGTTCGAAGCATATCCGTTGTTTTTGTCGGCTGACCAGAAATACTGAACATTTGCATCAGCAACTTTTGCATTTGATTTTACATCAAAAGCAAAGGTTTCACCTACTTTTAATGCGGTCCGATCTCCTGCCAAATTGGTAGGATCCGTTGGATACGAAAGTGCTCCGTCTAAAGACATAACCAATACAGCACGAATCACTCCGTCAGTTTCATCCCAGAAATGGTTGGCATCCAACAGCGCTTCCAAACCGGCTTCGTTGGCTCCCCAATTACCAATCCAGAACGACTGCCATGCATTTTTGGTTACTCCAACCGATGCTGCATACTCAGATACTAAACCATCAGCAAAAAGTGCTTTACCACCACCAAGTTCAACTGAACGGGCATAAGCCTGGTTTTGGTAATTCATCACCAAATCTTCACCGCTGGCCGTTTTATCCGCAGTACTATCTGCTCCTGCTACAAAAGTTGGTTCGTGGCGCATATAGCTTGTTGGCTGAGCCATGATCTCAAATGTTTTGCTGGTTGCATCAGCTGCACCGTTGGTATCAAAATATTTCAGCAATAAATAGAAATTTTGTCCGTCATGTACACCTTTCCATTCTGCTCCAAATGTGCCGTCACCTTCCAGGTCAAACAAATCGCCACCTGCTACATCTGTTGGGTTTCCTACGTAATGGGTTTCGCCTAACAAATCCCATGTTTCGTCGAATGATGCTACATCAGCAACCGGAGTCCAGGCTGACGGAGCTTTGTAGATTGTTACTTCCGGATTTTCGTATGGATTTGCAGCATAACCGGTTACGCCTTCATAATCCGGCTCATTCGCCCAGTTAACCCAGCTTACACCATGAAGTATCTGGCCATATGACCAAAGAGTTACAACTAATAAAGCAAAAAGTAAAGTAAATTTTCTCATAATAATAAGGTTTTAGTTAATAATGATTTGTTCAGCTAATATCAAAGAGTTTGATTGTTTTTTTATTTGAAGATATAGAATACACGTACAATGACCTGGTAATTAAAACTATAACTCTTCCCAAGAAACATTTTCATTCGTTCATAAGCTAATTTTATCCCTGTTAGTTTATTATGAGATGCACAAAGAATAAAATACCCTGTATTATAATAGAAAATATTTTTAGAATTTTAAAAGATCAAAAAATAAACCGTTTTAATTAAATGAATTACTGAAACATAACAAATGAATGTCACAAAAATTAGGTAAGAGTATTATAAATCAGATCGCCAATAATGCAATTAACAAGATGATTTTTAGGTCGTCGAAATGATGCTTCAAATATTTTTTCATTTTTAAATTGGCATTATGAATATGCATTTCCACCGTTTTCTCCGAAAGTCCTAAAATGTCGGCAATTTCACGATTTTTCTTCCCTTCACTCCATTTTAAAGTGAAAACTGTTTTTTGTTGTTGAGGCAGCTTCTCCATTGCTCTCTGTATCTCGGCTTTCAAATCCTTATTGATTAGGTAGTCAACCGGAAGCTGGTCATTTGATTCTGAACGTGTTATAATTCCGTTACCTTGCGATCCCAAATAGTCTTCAAGGCTTTCCTCCCTGCGCATTTTTCTTAAATAGTTAAGTGAATTGTTACATGTGGCTTGAAATAAATAGGATTTAAGTGACACAGAAATTTCCAAATTAGCCCGGTTTCTCCAAATGTTGAAATAGGTCTCAGAAACAATGTCTTCGGCTAATTCTTTGCTGCCAAGGTATTTTTTTGCATACATACATAAGGAAACATAATATTCCCGAAAAAGATAAACATAAGTATATTCATCTCCTTCTTTTAATTTCCTGATAATATTAGCTTCCGATTCTTTCATAAATTTAGACTAAGTTACAACTAATAAAAAACCGAGAATCCTTCACTATCTATATTGTTTTATGTTTTAAAAAAAAGAACAATTTAAATACTTTGATCTTCAAATTCTTATTCTTTTCAAAATTAATTAACTCTTCCCACGAAAGACATACTGCTTTTAAGTTGATCTGTTTCATCATTTCTACTTATATTAAAAATAATCCTGTTGAAATCCCGACTCATTTTTTACTTTTGTGTTTTCATTGAATAATTCCAAAATGACGAACGGATTAAAAAAAACCAACTACAAACTACAATCGGTAAAAACAGGAAATATTTTTGATGATGCAGGCTGGACACTGGATGCTCCTGGAGAGAAAGAACCAACGTTAATAAGAGCGTTATACGAAAAAAGTCAAATCGAGGTAAAAGATAACTCATTGGGGTTATACAAATTTGCCGACTGGCTTCCGGTTAACCGGATGCTAAGCGGCTCGTCGGCCCCGGTTACTTACAAAAGCGAAGGTCTCGCAAAAAAATTAGGATTAAGTAATTTATGGATTACGTTCAGCGGTTACTGGCCTGAAAAAGGTGTAAACATGAAAACGGCTTCGTTTAAAGAAACCGAGGCTTATTCAGTTTGTGGAAGAATGACACCTGAACTCGATAAAATATTGGTTGTGGCATCTGCCGGGAATACCGCTCGTGCTTTTGCAAAAGTATGTTCCGATAACCGAATTCCACTTTTACTTTGTGTGCCGGAAGACAATTTAAAAGCACTCTGGTTTGATGCTCCGTTAAACCCTTGTGTAAAACTGATTTGCAGTAAAAAAGGAAGCGACTATTTCGATGCGATTCACCTTTCCAATATTGTTGCCGGCCATGAGCGTTTCATTGCAGAAGGCGGAGCAAAAAATGTGGCCCGCCGTGATGGAATGGCAACTACTATGCTTTCGGCAACCACCACAATCGGGCAAATTCCTGATTATTATTTTCAGGCAGTTGGTAGCGGAACCGGTGCAATTGCAGCATGGGAAGCCAACCTCAGGTTAATTGAAGACGGCCGTTTTGGAAGCAACAAAATGAAATTAATGGTGTCGCAAAACACCCCGTTTATCCCCATTTACGATGCCTGGAAAGCAAATTCGCGAGCCATGTTACCACTGCACGACGATTTGGCCCGTAAACAGGTGGAAGAAATTGATGCAAAAGTATTGTCGAACAGAAAACCTCCGTACTCTATTTTTGGCGGTTTGTATGATGCTTTAAAAGATTCGGAAGGAGATGTATTGTTAGCCAATAACCAGGAAGCTTTTAATGCAGCCCAACTGTTCAAAGAAACTGAAGGCAATGATATTCATCCGGCTGCTGCAATAGCTACAGCAACTTTGATAAATGAAGCAACTAACGGAAATATTCCAAAAGACGCGTTAATTATGTTGAATATTACCGGTGGCGGAGAAGAAAAGTTTATGGCCGAAAATGAGCTGTTTTATTTAAAACCTGAAATTATCTTTGATATCGATCCGGATGTGGATAAAGTGCTCACCGAGGTTTCGTCCTTATTTATGTAGCACTTATTCGCTTTTGTTATTTCCATCTTCAAATGGATGTGTATATTTTAAATTTGTAATTGTTTCAATATACAAAATGCTCAGTTCAACCATTTAATTAACCTATATGAAAACGTTTAAAACAACTGCAGCAATCAGCATTTTTATTGCAACGCTGCTATCGTGCACCCGATACACCGACTATTCAAAAGTTCCCTTTGTAGAAGACGATCCACCGGCATGGGAAGATCCTACCGTATTTCAGATTAATAAACTAGCGCCACACGCGCATTTTATTCCATTCACAACAGTAGAACAAGCGCAAACAGAAGATAAATGGCAATCGCCTCTAATTGTTTCGCTTAATGGAATGTGGAAATTTCATCTTTCACAGAACCCGTCGGAAAGACCGTATTGGTTTTTCAAAAACGATTTTGATATCCGCCAATGGGACGAAATAAAAGTTCCGTCGAACTGGGAACTGGAAGGATATGACTACCCAATTTATACCAATGTTAAATATCCGCACGCAAAAACTCCACCGCTAATTCAAAATAATTATAATCCGGTTGGTTCCTATAAACGTACGTTCGAAATTCCATCAAACTGGGATGGCAAAGATGTTATTCTGCATTTTGGCGCTGCCAGTTCCATGCTAAATGTGTGGGTAAACGAACAATTTGTGGGCTACAGCGAAGACAGTAAAACTCCGGCTGAATTTAATATCACCAAATATCTTCAACCCGGGAAAAATTCGCTGGCAGTAGAAATTTTCCGCTGGTGCGATGCATCTTATCTTGAAGATCAGGACTTTTGGAGAATGAGCGGCATAACCCGCGACGTTTATTTATTGGCAAGAAACAAACAGCAAATACAGGATTTCCGAATTGTTTCAGACCTTGATGAAAATTATGCTAACGGAATTTTTTCAGCAGAAATACATGTTTTAAATCTTGGCGAAACTGCCTCATCAACCGTTGTTGAGGCCAGTTTAATGATTGACGGAAAATCGCTGAAAGATTTTTCGCAAAAACTGACAACAGGTAAAACCAACGTCTTATTCGAAACCCAAATTCCCAATGTAAAACAATGGTCTGCCGAAATCCCCAATTTATATGAATTCGTTATCACGCTTAAAAATCAGGATAACATTGTTGAAGTTGTTCGGCAGGAAGTGGGTTTCCGTACCGTGGAAATTAAAAATGCAAACTTGCTGATAAATGGTAAATATGTTTATCTGAAAGGTGTTGATTTACATGAACACAATGACAAAACCGGGCATGTTCAGGATAAAGAAACCATGTTGCTGGACATTAAAACCATGAAAGAACACAATATTAATGCTGTTCGCACATCGCATTATCCGGAACCGGAATTATGGTACGAACTCTGCAATAAATATGGTTTGTACCTGATAGATGAAGCCAATATCGAGTCGCACGGAATGGGTTACGGCGATGAATCTTTAGCCAAAAACGAAGACTGGAAAGAGGCACATTTGTACCGAACCCGGAATATGTTCGAACGCGACAAAAACCAACCCAGTGTTATTATATGGTCATTGGGAAATGAAGCCGGAAACGGAATCAACTTTTACGCAACCTACGATTATCTTAAATCTGTGGATAAAACCCGACCTGTTCAGTATGAACAAGCACACGGCGGACAAAATACGGATATTAATTGCCCAATGTACATGACCATTAATGGAATGGAAGAATATGCAAAAAGTAATCCCGCAAAGCCATTAATTCAGTGTGAATACGCCCATGCCATGGGAAACAGTGTTGGAAATTTACAGGACTATTGGGATGTAATTGAAAAATATCCTGCGCTCCAGGGCGGATTTATCTGGGACTGGGTTGACCAGGGTTTGCTAACAACAAATAACGAAGGTGAAGAATTTTGGGCTTACGGTGGTGATTTTGGTCCGGATACAGTTCCGTCTGACGGCAACTTCTGTTTAAACGGATTGGTTAACCCCGACAGGGAACCGAAACCGCAGTTGCTGGAAGTTAAAAAGGTTTACCAGTATATTGGCTTTTCTCCGGTCGACTTAAAAACCGGAATGATTTCGGTGAGAAACAAATATGCCTTCTTAAATCTGGATAAATTTGATTTTTCTTGGGAAGTGATTGGCGACGGTAAAATCATTGCCGGCGGAAAGCTGGATGCTCTGAATCTGGCACCTGGCGAAGCCCAAAATGTATCTTTGGGATATTCATTGGTTCCTGAGCCGGGTGTGGAATATTTTCTGAATTTACGGGCTACATTAAAAAGCAACTGGAGTTTACTGGAAGCGGGCACCGAACTGGCTGCCGAACAATTTGAGCTACCGGCTTTTATCCCTGTAAAACCAATGAACCTGGCTGAACTTCCCGCTGTGTCAACCAATGAAGACGATAATAAAATAACGGTTAGCGGCGAAAGCTTTTCAGTAACTTTCGATAAAAAACAAGGTGTAATTACCAGCTTTAAAAGAAGTGATATTGAATTTATTCAAAGTGGCCCTGTTCCAAATTTTTGGCGTGCTCCTATCGACAACGATTTTGGGAACGATTTGCATAAACGTAGCCGGGTTTGGCGCGAAGCAGGTAAAAACATGAAAGTCGCTACCGTTTCGTTAAACCAAAAAGAAGCCGGAATACAGGAAGGCGGAAAGAACCGGGTTATTTCTACCGGAACAAATAAAAATGAAGCTGTTGTTACTTTCGATTACGACATTGTTGATGAATCGGGCAAACCAATTGCGAAATACAATACCCAATACACCATATATGGTTCAGGCGACGTTGTGGTAACCAACCATTTTAAAATGACAAAAAATGACTTGCCTGAAATAGTCCGGATGGGAATGAACCTCATCATGCCACGAAAATTTGACCAGATGACCTGGCTTGGCCGTGGCCCGCAGGAAAGTTATGCAGACAGAAAAACGTCGGCTTTTGTTGGATTATACAGTGGAACTGTTGCAGAACAATACTGGGCATATTTGCGCCCTCAGGAAAATGGTAATAAAACCGATGTACGGTGGTTAACAATTACCGATGCCGATGGAAACGGGTTATTTTTCCAGGGCATGCCTTTGCTTGAAGTAAGTGCACACCACAATTTACAGGAAGATTTTGAGTCGATGGAAAGAACTGACGGACGCCAGCAGGATGGCGACATTGTTGTAAACCGTCACACTACCGATGTTAAACCACGCGACCTCACTTCTGTTAATATCGATTATATGCAAATGGGAGTTGGAGGCGACAACAGTTGGGGAGCCTGGACTCACGATCAATACAGACTTACAGAAAAAGAATTTAGCTATTCATTCCGAATGAAAGCTCTGTTAACCGGTGAAGAAGCTCTAAAAACTGCAAAGGAAAAATTATAGTTGAAAAGATTTATTGAAAAACAGGCATAAATAAGCAAACTTCAGTTTATGCCTGTTTTCTTTGTTTAGAATTTCAAAAATAAAATAGCTGTTTTTAATATAACTTTGCGCCAAATTACAACCATGGAATTTAAGCAATTAACATATCTTTTTCTGGTTATTCTGCTGTCGATGACAGTATTTTTCACCGGGCCAAATAAAATAGCACGCCTGCGTAACCTGGTTAAATACATACTTCCGGCCAATTTTTTTTCGCTTGCGGTTTATCTTATTTGGGGCACTCGTTTCAGCCAAATCGGAATCTGGTCGTTTAACCCGGAATACACCACCGGAATCCAATTGTGGAATCTCCCGTTGGAAGAGTGGCTTTTTTTATGGGTTGTTTCTTTTCTCTCAGTGGCGGTTTATGAGTGGGCGAAAATAAGATTTTCAGAATTCGAAAAACCAAATGTTTTTTTGGCCATTAGCCTTGTACTTCTTGTAATATTTGGATTAACTGCATTTTTATCACGCCAAAAAGTATATCCGTTTTTCACTTTTTTTCTGCTTTCGGTTTATTTCGGATACACCATTTTCAGAAACAGGTTTAAGAAATCTTACACAAAATTTTATATAACCTATCTTGTTATCATTGTCCCTGTCTTTATTATTAAGGCAATTCTGTGTTCTTTAACTGTAATTTCATATAATTCCATTGGTACTCTTGGCGTTTATATCGCAAATGTTCCAATCGAAGATTTTGGTTATTATTTTCTTTTGGTATTAATGAACCTTACCATTTTTGAATACCTGAACGAACGGCGTTTTTATTGATTTAAAACTCCGTACAATTTAAATTAAATTCTTATATGACCTGGATTTATAATACGGCTTTGTTTTTTTACTCCATTATTGTTCAAATTGCTGCTCTTTTTAATAAGAAAGCCCGCCAGTTTGTACAAGGCCGCAGAAACTGGAAGGAAAACCTGCAACAAAAAATCGATAAAAAAGCAAGTTACATATGGTTTCATTGTGCTTCACTGGGAGAATTTGAACAGGGCCGCCCGGTAATCGAAGAAATAAAAAAGCAGTTTCCTCAATACAAAATCATTCTTACTTTCTTTTCCCCGTCAGGTTTTGAAATTCGAAAAAATTATGATCTTGCTGATATTGTCTCCTATTTACCTTTGGATACTAGACGAAATGCAACAAGTTTTTTATCAATTGTTAAGCCGAAAAAAGTATTCTTTGTGAAATATGAATACTGGCATCATTATATTTCAGAATTAAAAAGAAGAAATATTCCACTGTTTATTATTTCAGCGATCTTCAGGGAAAATCAACCGTTTTTTAAAAATTCGATGTGGGGAAAATGGTATCGGAAAATGCTCTTCCAGGTTGAACACTTTTTTATTCAGAATGAAAATTCGGAATTACTCCTTAAAAAAATCGGAATTAACAATTTCACCATTTCGGGCGACACGCGATTTGACCGGGTTTATTCCATCGCAACAGGTTCAAAAAAGCTCCCTGTTGTTGACAAGTTTAAAGGCAACTCGCTGTTAATAATAGCCGGTAGCACATGGAAACCCGATGAAGAGCTGCTTACAGCGTTTATTAACCAAAGCACAAATCTTAAATTTATTATCGCCCCACATGAAGTCTCCACTGTAAATATTAACAGAATTCACCAACTGTTGAAAAAGCCAGCCATTTCGTTCAGTAAACTAACTGAATCGGAAATCGAGAGCTACGATGTGTTAATAATTGATTCCATCGGAATTTTATCCTCACTGTATCGCTACGGAAACGTTGCCTACATTGGCGGAGGCTTTGGTGTAGGCATTCACAACATACTGGAAGCTGCCACTTTTGGACTGCCAGTTATTTTTGGCCCTAATTACCAAAAATTCAAAGAAGCAGTTGAGCTAATAAATACAGGAGGAGCAGTTTCAATTCAGGATTACAATGAACTGGAATCCGTCTTCAATAAGCTTTTGAGTAATAATGTAGTCCTGAAAAACCAGTCGGAAATTTGCAAAAATTATGTTGTAGAGAATATTGGAGCCACCCAAATTATCATAGAAAAAGTTTTCAACAAACAACGTCTTTTGGATTGAATTTTGTACAATAAATCATCTCCGAAAAATTTGGTTTTTTCAGCCAAAAATTCTATTAACAAAAAACTCTTTCGATAACCGCCTCATCATTACTTTTGGTAAACTTTTTTCCGATATGAAATAAACAATCAACTGTATATAAACACACTAACACTTTTAAGTTGATAACTTTTAATTTTTTTCCGAAAAAAAATACACCAATTCTTCGTTTGTGTTTTTATATTGCATCACACAAAATCAGACGTAAGGAAAAACAAATTTCCCTAAGAAAATAGTAAAAAACTTTAACACAAATTAACTGGACAAATGGCACTAAATGAAGTATCAGTAAAAGCCACGGTGGGCAAAAAAATTTACACTCAGGACGAAGCAGTAAAAGCTTCATTGGAGTACTTCAAAGGAGATGATCTCGCTGCAAGAGTATGGGTAAACAAGTATGCCCTCAAAGATTCTTTCGGCAATATTTTTGAACTAACCCCTGATGACATGCATCGAAGACTGGCAAAAGAAATTGCAAGAATCGAGGCTAATTATGCAAATCCGCTGACTGAAGATGAAATTTATAAGGTTTTAAAAGATTTCAAATATATTGTGCCCCAAGGTGGTCCGATGACCGGCATTGGTAACAATTTTCAGGTTGCATCGCTTTCCAATTGTTTTGTAGTTGGGAACGATGGCGACTCAGATTCTTACGGTGGAATTATGAAAATTGACCAGGAACAAGTTCAGTTAATGAAACGCCGTGGTGGAGTGGGACACGATCTTTCCCACATTCGCCCCAAAGGTTCACCGGTTAAAAACTCAGCACTAACATCAACCGGGATTGTTCCGTTTATGGAACGCTATTCGAACTCAACACGCGAAGTTGCCCAGGATGGACGTCGTGGAGCACTAATGCTGTCAGTTTCTATAAAACACCCCGATTCTGAAAGCTTTATCGATGCCAAACTGGAACAGGGAAAAGTTACCGGCGCGAACGTTTCGGTAAAACTTCAGGACGATTTTATGCAGGCTGTTGAAACCGGAACTCCTTATACTCAGAAGTACCCAATAAACAGCGACAAACCTTTGTACGAAAAAGAAATTGATGCCCGCAGGCTTTGGGAGAAAATTGTTAAAAATGCCTGGAAATCGGCCGAACCTGGAATTTTGTTCTGGGATACCATCATCAAGGAATCCATCCCCGATTGTTATGCCGATTTAGGTTACCGCACGGTGTCTACCAATCCCTGCGGCGAAATTCCGCTTTGTCCGTACGACAGTTGCCGCCTTTTGGCAATTAACCTGTATTCGTATGTTGAAAATCCGTTTACAAAACAGGCCAAATTCAATTTCGAACTTTTCAAAGAACACATTCATTACGCGCAGCGGATTATGGATGACATTATTGATCTTGAACTCGAAAAAATAGATGCTATTATTGAAAAGGTAAATTCCGACCCGGAAGATGAAATCATAAAATTCACTGAAAAAAATCTGTGGGAAAACATCAAGCGTAAAGCAAAAGAAGGTCGTCGTACCGGAATTGGAATAACCGCAGAAGGTGATATGCTCGCTGCTCTTGGTTTGCGCTACGGAAGTGAAAATGCCATCGACTTTTCAGAAGAAATTCATAAGACTGTTACTTTGGAAGCGTATCGTTCTTCTGTTTATTTAGCAAAAGATCGTGGCTCATTCAAAATCTATGATGCAGAGCGTGAAAAAAACAATCCGTTAATTAACAGGATTAAAAAAGAAGATGCAGAACTGTATGAAAAAATGATAAAACACGGTCGTAGAAATATTGCTTTATTAACAATTGCCCCAACCGGAACGACCAGTTTAATGACACAAACAACTTCCGGTATTGAACCGGTTTTTATGCCGGTTTACAAACGCCGTAGAAAAGTAAACCCGAATGATAAAGACGTACGTGTAGATTTTATTGACGAAGTTGGCGACCACTGGGAAGAATATACCGTATTTCATCACAAATTTAAAACCTGGATGGAAGTTAACGGACATGAGACCAACCGGAATTATTCTCAGGAAGAATTAAATGAACTGGTAAAAGTATCGCCCTACCACAAAGCAACTTCAAATGATGTTGACTGGCTCGCCAAAGTAAGAATGCAGGGCAGAATCCAAAAATGGGTAGATCATTCCATTAGTGTAACCATTAACTTGCCCGCCGATGTAAGCGAAGAACTGGTTGGCGATTTGTATTTTGAAGCCTGGAAAAGTGGCTGTAAAGGCGTAACGGTTTATCGCGATGGATCACGTTCAGGGGTTCTTATTTCCAATGATGGAAAAGAGAAGAAAAAAGGCGGCGGATTCCCAACAAAACGTCCTGAAAAACTTGAAGCTGACGTTGTTCGTTTCCAAAACAACAAAGACAAATGGATTGCATTTGTTGGCGTAATCGACAATAAACCTTACGAAATTTTCACCGGTTTTTCTGATGATGAAGATGGCATTTTACTGCCACGTTCCATCACAAAAGGTTACATCATTAAAAGCTGGGATGACGAAGAAAATTCCAGGTATGATTTTCAGTACATTAATAAAAGAGGATATAAAACAACCATTGAAGGCCTTTCTCACAAATTCAACCCAGTTTACTGGAACTATGCAAAACTGATTTCCGGAACGTTGAGACATGGTATGCCCATTCATAAAGTTGTTGAACTGGTTACCAGTCTGCAACTCGACAATGAGACCATTAACTCGTGGAAATCGGGTGTTGCCCGCGCACTGAAAAAATACATACCTGACGGAACTCTGGCAGAAGGCAGTATTTGCGGCGAGTGTGGTTCAGATGAAGTAGTATACCAGGAAGGATGTCTCACCTGTTTATCTTGTGGTTCATCCAAATGCGGTTAATTTAAACTTAAATAATCAAAAACAAACCAGGATTGATTTCAGTCCTGGTTTTTGTTTTTATTTAAAAATCAATAATCTCCTTAATCTTGTCATTGTAGCTTTTACTGCAAGAAATTACCCGGCTTTTTTCACATTTCATTACCAAATCATATCTTCCATTAGCCAGTTTTTTTACTTCGCTAATCAGCTTTTTATTAATGATTGTAGATTTATGCACCCTTATAAAATCCGCTGAAAGTTTAGACTCCAAATCGGTTAAATTTGAATCAACAACATAATCTTTCCCATTCGTATCCGTCAGGAAAATGTAATTATTATCAGCAGAAAAATCAACAATTTCATCGAATCGTATCAACGTAATTTTGCTTCCCTCTTTTACAGGGTAATAATCCTTAATGTCTTTTTGGGTAAAAACAGATTCTTCATATCTGTTGAATTGCTTTTCCAACTCCTTTTTTACCAGTTCAGCCTTGTTTTTACGATTAAGATACCTGATAAGCGCAACAATTAATAATAATATTAGTACAATTGGAATAAAAATGAACATTACCACAATTTCCTGCGGACCTATAAAACCTAATAAGATTGTTGACATATGAGAGCTATTTTTTAATTTCGAAGTCAAATAAAGCAAATTATTGCTTCCAGTCCAATCTCAATATTCCAAGATGTTGATAACCGCCATTGAAATAACTCAATTTGCCCTTAAGGCGCCTTCCAAAAACAAAAACGGCACAATAAAAATTGCGCCGTTAAAAAATATCCTTTAAAAGTTTTTTTAAGCTTCAATCATTTTTTCGTACTCTTCCGCTGATAACAATTCATCTAAATCAGCCATATCGGCAATTTTAATTTTTATCATCCAGCCTTTGCCATACGGATCTTTATTAACTGATTCAGGTTCATCGGCAAGCGCTTCATTCAGTTCGCTCACTGTTCCGCTAACCGGCATAAATAAATCCGAAACGGTTTTTACAGCTTCTACTGTCCCAAACGTTTCTCCTTTTTCCAAATCCTCGCCCTCTGTTTCAATCTCAACATAAACGATATCACCTAATTCATTTTGTGCAAAATCGGTAATACCAACAGTAGCCATATCACCTTCCACACGAATCCATTCGTGATCCTGGGTGTATTTTAAATCAGCAGGAATTTTCATTTCTTTTAGTTTTTTTATTAAACAGAGATTTGTGGATGACGCGATAAAACATCACGCCCTACCACATTTTTTAATTTTTTACCTATTGCCAAAAATAATATTTTTTAATGAAACATACACCCACAAAAAAGAACCATTTCGCTGATATTTATCGTATTTTAAAAAAATAATCCCAAAAAAATATAGCACTTTTGTAACGTTGAAAAAATTAGAGGACAATGTTTTCTGAAAAAATTAAAAAAATAGGTGAACTAAAGAACATAGCTGAAAGGTTAATCTCAATGTTTCCCGACGAACGGGTTTTTGCTTTTTATGGGAAAATGGGAGCCGGAAAAACTACTTTTATTCAAACGATTTGTAGAACTTTAGGCTCGGATGACAATATAACAAGCCCAACTTTTGCGCTGATAAACGAATACAAAACGGCCACTTCCAAATCAATTTTTCATTTCGATTTTTATCGGATAAAAAACATGGAAGAAGCGTTCGATTTGGGTTATGAAGATTATCTTTTCAGTGGTAATTACTGCCTGATTGAATGGCCGGAAATGATTGAACCTCTTTTGCCGGAGAATATTGTACGGGTAAAAATTGAGGTACAGGAAGATGAATCGAGATTAATTTCGGCTGAAATTAGTTAGGAAAACGATATTTTGAAAATCCGGCTTTTGAGTGTAAATTGGGAAACCATTTATCAAACTTGGCTAAATAACTTGGAATGAAAGCGAATGAAAAAACGAAAGAAAACAGTCTGATTTCGAAAACCATGCTAATGCCCCAGGAAGAAATGCTGGAGGTCATCAAAAAGAGTCAGAAAATTAAGATTGGCATACCTTCCGATTTTTCTAAGGTTGAATATCGCGTTCCATTGACACCTCAGGCCGTTGACCTACTGGTTTCTTACGGACATGAAATTTTGATTGAGAAAAATGTAGGAAAATCAGCCAGTTACTCCGATAAGGAATATCAGGAAGCAGGTGCAATAATAGTCGAAAGAAAAGAAGAAACCTTTCAATGTGATATTATTATTCGGATTTCGCCGTTTAACGACGAAGAAATTGACATGCTTCGAGGAAATCAGGTTATTTTTTCAAGTATGCAGGTTCAGGCTTACTGCCACGAATCGATTCAGAAACTATTACAAAAAAAGGTTACTTGCCTTGCATTTGAATATCTTGAGAATGAAGACGGGTATCTGCCGTTTGTCCACCAGATGAGCCAGATTGCCGGTGTTACTTCGATAACCATTGCCAGTGAATATTTAAGCAAATCAAGAAACGGGAAAGGGGTGCTTTTTGGTGAAGTTACCGGAATTACTCCGGCAGAATTGGTTATCATCGGAACAAGTACTGCCGCGGAATATGCTGCGCGTGCTGCACTCGGACTTGGAATTTTTGTTAAGGTTTTCGACACATCGGTTTACGAGTTAAGTAAGCTGGAAGAAAAACTGGGCCGCAGGATTTTTACTTCAGTTTTCTACCCCAAAGTTTTGCGTAAAGCACTAATTTCGGCAGATGTTGTTATCGGCGCAACTTCATTCAATACAACCCCAAAATTCAAGGTTTCCGAAGAATTGATTAAAAAGATGAAAGAAGGCTCAGTTATTATCGATTTAAATGTGAGCCAGGGTGGATGTTTCGAAACCTCAAAACCAACCGATTTTAATAACCCCACATTTGTAAAACATGGAGTAGTTCATTATTGTGTTCCCAACTCACCATCGCTAGTGGCCCGCACTGCATCCATTTCGTTAAGTAATATTTTAATCCCGATATTACTCTCCATTGGCGATATAGGAGGTGTAGATAACTACATAAAACAGTCGAGAGGGTTCCGTAAAGGCGTTTACATTTACCATGGAATTCTTACGAATCACGATGTAGGAAACCTTTTTAATATTCCTTCAAAAGATATTGATTTATTGCTTGCTGTGTTTTAAACCCTTACAAGAATTGCTGCTGAAATCGCTTCAACTTCAACATTGCTTTCCGCATATTGATTAAGTCCCGACTCGTTAATTTCGTTTCCTCTTACAATAAACTGATATTTTCCTTCAGGAAGAGGTACCGAAATCGTTTCCTGTTTACCATTAAAAATCACCATAATTTTTTCCCATGTATCTTCGGTATCTGCAGGTTCAATGCAATAAGACACAATACCAATCTGATATTTAGTACAGAAATTCAGGCTTTTACTAATTTTATCAGCACTGGTCATTCTGAATGCCGGATGATTTTTGCGAAGGTGAATGAGCTTTCTGTAATATTCGAAAACATCAAAATAAATCTCCTTTCGTTGCCAGTCGATTTGATTAACCAAATCGGGTGATTTATAAGAATTTCCATTTCCATTTTTTGTCCGGCAAAAATCGACTCCTGCATGTAAAAACGGAATTCCCTGCGAAGTCAGAATCAATGCACCTGCCAGCTTCATCATTTTCCTCATTTCGTTATCCGAAACTTTTGACATGCTGAACTGAAGTTTGTCCCACAGGGTGTAATTGTCGTGGCAGGAAGCATAATTGACGCACTGAGCCGGTTCGGCCGCCCACGATCTTTTCGAGGTTTCAACATAATCGTACACAATTTGCGGATGATTGGTTGCGGCAATTACCCCGAATTTAACCGCTTCTTCCCTTAATTCAAGGCCGCTAACAAAACCCTTACTTTTTTTCATTCCGTGGTTTCCACGAAGCGCATCCCTGAAATCGTCATTAAAAACAGCTACTCCGGGAATTTGGGAAATATTGTTTTTAACCGCTCGCAAATTTTCGGGCATTGGGCTTGCATCTGCGGCCCAACCTTCGCCATACAGAATAACTCCCGGCTTAATTTTACTTAATTCGGTTTGTATTGCTTTAATTGTTTCTGTATCATAAATTCCCATCAAATCAAAACGGAAACCATCAACATGATATTCGTTAATCCAATATTTCAGCGAATCGATAACGTATTTTCTAACCATATATCGCTCAGTTGCCAGTTCGTTTCCGCAACCCGAAGCATTGGAGAAAGTTCCATCTTGTTTCTGGCGGTAAAAATACCCCGGAACCGATTGATTAAATACAGATTCTTTGGCAAAATAAGTATGATTGTAAACCACATCCAAAATCACCCCAATTCCTTCATAATGAAGCGCATGAACCAGTTTTTTAAACTCTTTAATCCTGACCCTGCCATCAAAAGGATCGGTTGCATACGAACCTTCAAGCGCATTAAAATGCAGTGGATCGTATCCCCAGTTGTACTTATCAAGCGGTTTTTCCTCGTCAACCGTAACAAAATCAGAAACCGGCAAAAGATGCACATGCGTAATTCCAAGTTCTTTTAAATGTGCCAGCCCGGTTGAAAATCCGTTGGTAGTTTTTGTATCCTGTTCGGTAAAAGCAAGATACTTTCCTTTGTTTTCCATTCCCGAGTTCTGTGCTATCGAAAAATCGCGGACGTGAGTTTCGTAAATTATGGCTTCCGTAAAGTCTGAGTATGTAGGGCCTTTATCTTTATCCCATTCTTCAGGATTTGTTTTCACTGAATCATAAATCATACCCCGTTGTCCATTCACCCCAACACAACGTGCATAAATATCCGGGGTTTCTTCCAGCCATTCGCCATCGTTAATTTTGAATGTATAAAATTTGCCTTCGTAATCTCCGTTTAATACGGTTGTCCACACACCATTTCCCGAAACTTGTAAATTGGTTTTGTGAAAAGCCTCGCCCGATTTACCGTCTTTATACAAACGCAATTCAACAATTTTGGCTGTTGGCGCCCAAATTTTAATTACGGTTTTCTCCGGCGACCAAAAAATGCCTAAATCTTCTCCTTCGTAATTAGGATAAGTTGAAAAATCGATATGGTTAAATTTCCAGTTCCTCATTAAAACTTAATCAGAGTTTTCCGCACAAAAACAGCCTTGCTTCCTAACTGTTTTCCTTTTACATTAAAAATTGAAATTCTCACTTTCGGATATTTTTTCAATTTTTTATCGTGCCCGTAAAACTTATATAAATCAATATTTAGTGTATGAGTTTTTCCCTTTTCAAGATACAGCGGATAAAACAATCGGTTATCTGATCCATTTAACCTGAACTTTCTTTTTAACCAAAAATTATCAAAAACCAATAGCGGGCGATCTAAATCGATATCGGTGTTTCCACTATTTTTAATTTTTAATGTCAGATAATCAGGATAATAGTTTCTGTCTTTTTCCAGTTTAATTGTTACTTTTTGCCACGAAAAAAAAGATCTTTTTCGAGAGGGAGTCTTTATTCTTTTTCCTCTGAGAATAAAAAAAAACACTCCCGATACAATCAAAATTAAAAGCACCCAGATTAGCTTTTTACCTTCCGGGCCAATTTCGTTCTGACCAAAAGAAATAAGATAACAACACAGCAATAGGACGGATAAAACGAATCGTTTCATTCAAAAATATTTGCTGTAAAATTACAAGAAAATCTACCTCTGCCAAGTAATCAGGTACAATGTTAAATTAACAATTTTATCTTTCATTTATTATAAATATCTTTCGTCTAATTATATTCCGATCAGCAAAAAACCATGAACTCTCGTGAACGATTTCTTCAAACCATCAATGGAAAAAATCCAGACCACCCACCCGTTTTTGCAACATTAACACCACAGGTGGCGAAAAAAATGTCTGCCTATTTACATCTGCCTTATGAAGAGCCTCTGGATTCAATGCTTTCCACTCGTGGATCGCACATGGGTTTGCTCACTGAACTTGGGAATGATGCGGTTGGAATTGTTAGCTGTGCACCTGATAATTTTCCCACAATAACACTGGAAAACGGGTTGATTGAAAATGAATGGGGAATGGTTTTTAAACCACTCGGATTGTATAACGAATTTTATATTTATCCGTTGGCAAAAGCAGTAACAAAAGCAGATATAGAAAATTACCGGTTTCCTGATCCTCACGCTCCCGGAAGATGGAACGAAGCTGAAAGAACCGTTTTAAAATATGGAAAAACACATGGAATTATCGCCGATTTGGAAACTACCATTTTTGAAACGGCATGGTACCTCGTAGGACTTGAAAAATTTCTGACAGATTTAATGCTTGAAGCCGAATACATTCACCCCCTGCTTGATAAAATACAGGAGATACATACGTATTACGGTAAGATAATGATTGCAATGGGTGCTGACGTTTTGTGGTGTGGCGATGATTTTGGTACTCAAAACAGCCAGATAATGGACATGGAAACTTTCCGGAGGTATTTTAAACCGCGCTACAAAAAAATGTTCCGGGAATTCAGAGGTGTAAATCCCAATATCAAACTGGCCTGGCATTCCTGCGGAGCTTTTCGTCCCTTCATTCCTGAATTTATGGAAATCGGGCTTGACATTGTAAATCCCATACAGCCTATGGCAGCCGACATGGAACCTGAATCGCTGAAAAAGGAATTCGGAAATGAAATCATCTTTTTTGGTGGCATTTGTGTTCAGGATTTACTTCCCAATAAATCTGCCCCGGAAATTAAAAATGAGACCATTCGCCGGATGAAAATTCTTGGTAATAACGGTAGATACATTGTTGCGCCAGCACATAATATACAAGACGATACTTCCATTGAAAATATTCTGGCTTTTTTTGAAGCAACAAAAACCAAAATATCAGGGCTTTGACACTCCCTTTAAAGCTGCAGGAAAATTAATCAGATCATATTCTGAATCGTAGATCAGGTATTTGTTTACCCATTCGGGATTAAATTTTTCCTTAAACATATATTGCCCTTTAAAATGGTTAAGTGGTTTCAGATTGTCGAGGGCAAATTTCATCGAACGTTCTGCCATGGTTTTTGGCTCTTCAATGCCGGCAAAGGCTACCATTCCCAAATTTACTTTCGTTATTCCCTTTTGTTTAAAATATTCAAACATTTCAGTTAACAAAAAATAAATGATTCCGGTAGGTGCGTCATCCGAAATTCGGATAAGATCGTAAGTTCCCTCCCTTTCAGCATAATCAGGCACAATATTTAGGAAGGCTACTACTTTCTCTTCGCTGTTTTCAATGGTAAGTACCGTAGTATTTTTAACGATTACCGGCTCGAACATGCCCTGCGAAAAAATTGATTCCGTTTTTCCGGGTTTATTCAGCCACTCGTCTGACACCTGTTTTAATTTCTGAATTACTCCGTCTTTAATTCCAGGTTCGTAAACATGAAAAGTATATCCCAATTTTTTCGATTTGCTGATGGCATTGCGAATCGGGTGCATTTTTGATCCGCTTAGCGAAAATGTTTCCAAATCGAGAATTGCTTCTTTCCCGATAAACAAAGCCTTTTTTCCCAGTTGCCTGAACCATTCAACCGATTCTTCGGGTACACGATAATAAAAGGTACGAAGGCTGTTTTCAGTGGCAAATTCTTCAAAATCGGTTAATAATTGTATTGTTTTTTCTACACTCTCACATACCGGGAGCTCTAAAACCAAAGCAAGATTCCGGTGAACTTTATAGGCCACAAATCCATCGTCTTTAAAAAATAAAAGTTTATCAGGATAATACTTAAAATAGTCGAGTGCCGATTTCCCATAATTTTGCACCAGCAAACGGGCATGGTCAATATCATTTTCTTCATTTTTAATTTCATCTCCAAAAAACGGTTGCAGCGAAAAATAAATTGCAGAAACCAAAAGCGCACCACTAACCACATAAATAGAGGTAATAAAAAAGTGCCCGAAACTGGTTTGCGGAATATAACCAGAGGCGTCGAAAAGAAAAATAAAATCCAGCGCCGCCCTTACCGACTCGCCAAAATTGTATTCGATTCCCATGTGGCTTTTCTCAAGAAAATAAGTTCCGGCAATAACATAAACAACATGAGTAGCCAAAACAATAAGCCATACTTTCCAAATACTTGTCTGGTGTAAAGGAGACGATCGGACGGTATATAAACGGTAAGTAAACAAAAGACTCGCGATTGCCACCAAAGAAACAAGGGCCTCTTCGTAATCGATACCTTTTACCAAATGTCCAAATGCTGATAAAATCAACAAAAACAGTGTTATCCTCCAGGCTTTTTTTACCCCTCTTAATAAATAGATGGCCAATACAATTAAAAGAACTCCGATAAAAAACACCATAAAATTCGATACCATAATGGCAGTCTTAGGAAGTAACTTTTCGAGAATAGCAATTCGGGCCGGCAATGCAGGAGAAATGGCCGAAATCATATTTATCAGTCCTGAAATGAAAATAATAAATACGGGTAACACCCTCAACAAAATATTTTTCCTTGAAAAAAGAAAAGAACCAAGTCCGGCAATCAATGGCATCCAGAACTCAAAAAATCGAAAAAGCAAGGTTATTGCTGCTGCTTCAGCAGTTGGTATTCCACTTCTGATAAAAATGTAGGTCATTGAAACTTCAATTGCCCCCATTCCGCGCAAAAACGGTGAAACAATTAGCAAAATAACCATGGTAATGTAGGCAAGAAATGAAATTAACAATGTTGGCTGAAAACCTAAAGCGAGCATCGAAATATAAACATGAGCAACTCCAATCAGCTCTATTAAAACCGAAACAGAAAGCGTGAACACAAAATACTTTTTACTTAATCCTGCCGACAAAATTCTGTCGATTATTAGTGAAACCTCCGGATTAAACCGAACAACAATCCGGTAAAAGAATTTCTTTTTGATAAACGACCAGGCTGCATAAACCAGGACAACAATTAGTGCGATAAGAATCAAAAAAGGTACGGTTTCAGTGGAAGTCAGCCGGTTTTTCAATAAAAGTATCACAAACAAAGGAATGGAAACTACTACTACCGAAAGCAGGCCAACAAATCCGTAAATGTATGATCCGTAATAAATATCGGTTGTACTAATCCCCTTTTTAGTAAGCGGTTTAGTAAAAAATATGAGTGATGAAAATCCGCCGGCCGGCAAAAAAACGCTAATCAGGTTGCGTTTCAGAAAAAGGGGAAGTGCATCACGTAACAATACTTTTTGCCCCACCGACCGAAAACTCATTACATACATAAAAGCCTGGGCAAACAGGTAAATAACCATAACCACCAGCCCCAGAACAAGATAAAAACTGTTTACACGAGTTAATGTTTGTTTGATTTGCGCGATTTCGAGATGCTCGTTTTTAATGAAATAAATACTCATTAACAACATTAAAACCGCAAGCGCTATTTGCCAAATCGGTTTACTGTTTTTAAAAACCTTTATCATAGAAACTTAAACTTTTATAAGGTAACATGATAAAAAATCCGATTAGTCATCAAAACACATTGTTCTGACTTTATTGGCAAAGTTATGTTATCTGCAGAAGAGAAAAATGAAAATTCTGTTAAAGTTCGCTAATCGGCACTGTTATAATAATCGAATTGCTTCCACTTCTTCAATAGTTTTTGGTTTTGGTTTACCCAGCAATTTTGCCCCGGTTTTGGTCATCACAAAATCTTCTTCGTTCCGAATTCCACCAAAATTGCGGTAACTGTCAACTTTTTCCCAGTTAATAAATTCGTTAAATTTCTTTTGCGATCGCCATAAATCAATAAGTTCAGGAATAAAATAGATGCCCGGCTCAATGGTAAAAACGTGTCCTTCCTGAAGCGGTTTTGCCAACCGCAGCGATTTCAGTCCGAATTGAGTACTTTTCGAATGTCCGTCATAACCTACCCAAATTTCCCCAAGGTCTTCCATATCGTGAACATCAAGGCCCATCATATGTCCGGTTCCGCATGGAAAAAATAAAGCGTGTGCACCTGCCTCGAAAGCATCATCCGTATTTCCTTTCGTAAATCCCATTGCCTTTAAACCTTCAAAAATTGCTTTACTTGCAGCAATATGTGCATTTTTAAAAGGTTTCTGATATTCAAGGGCATTAATTGCGGCTTCATGAGCCCTTAAGGTAATCTCATAAATCTCTTTTTGTTCCATAGTGAAATAATTGCCCACCGGAAATGTGCTTGACAAATCTCCTGCGTATCCCATTGGTGTTTCATAACCTGCATCAACCAAAAATAAATCACCCTCTTTAATGGTATTTCCATGATAGTGATTATGCAAAGTTTGTCCGTTTTTAGTGGCAATTATCGGAAAAGCAATATTCCCTCCTGCTGCCAATGCTATTTTATGAATTTCAGCAGTAACTTCTGCTTCAGTCATCCCCGGGCGGGCAAATTTCATAGCAGCCACATGCATATCAACCGAAATATCTACTGCCTTTTCAATCTCTTCCAGTTCTTCCGAAGTTTTAATTTCGCGCTGAGAAATTACTGCTTTTACCAAATCAACCGAGTACCGGTCTGAAATTTGTTTTGGTGTAACTTCCAGCAAATTCATAATTTTTATCTTGTTTTCGGGACGAAAAAGCGGAAGAAAATGAATGGTTTGTCCCCGTTCTTTTGCAAATTCAAGAATGGCCGGAATTTTTGACAGCGGAAAAGCATCTTTTACTCCGCACTGTGCGGCCCTGTCAGCAATGGAAGGTTGAGGCCCCATCCAAACAATGTCATCAATCGTGTAGTCATTTCCAAAAATCATATCCCGGTTGTTATCAATATCGATTAAAGCAATTAAACCCGGGTGCTGAATTCCGAAATAATAAAGAAATGTACTGTTTTGCCTGAAATGATAAGTATTGTCGGTGTAATTCATTGGCGATTCATCGTTGCCAAATAACAGAACCAGACCACTTTTCAGTTTATGCTTTAAAACTGACCTTCTTTCGATATAAGTATTTTCCGGGAACATATTTGCAAAATTTTATCAATCAGATAGTTGTTGACTTTTTTATGAATTTATTTTAACTTACAAATTATAAATATAGACAAAAGGCAGACCTTTTCTTCATTTAAAATTATCAAACTTAAAAATTGTATTATGGCTTTAAATGCGTACATGAGATTAACCTCAGAAATTCAGGGAGAAATTAAAGGATCGGTAACACAGGCAGGACGAGAGGATTCTATTCTGGTTGTCGCGTTTAATCATGAAATTGACTCTCCGAGAGATGCTGCTTCCGGACTTTCAACCGGGAAAAGACAGCATAAACCATTGGTTATTACCAAGGAAATTGATAAATCTACCCCGCTTCTAATGAATGTTTTAACCAACAACGAAAACATTACTAATTTTTCATTACAGTTTTGGCAACCTTCAAGAAGCGGAAGAGAAAATCAGTATTTCACCATCGAATTAGTAAATGCCGGTATTTCAAACATCCGGCAGGAAATGCTGGACAACCGGTATCCTGAAAACATGAAACTTACCGTAGTTGAGCATGTATCATTTGTTTATCAGAAAATAATAAAGACTTGGACCGATGGAGGAATTTCCGCGGAAGACGACTGGACTACTCCAACAGTGGTAAAATCTACCACCAAAACGGCGATAAAACGAATAAAGCGTTAAAAAAACAAATACCTGATTTGAATTAATTACAGGGTTATTTATACGATTTTATTTCGTACTCTTTTGGCGGTTCTTCCCCGGTAAGATTTTTAACAAACCAGTCCCATCGCTTGCGGATAAAGTACGGATGATCTGCCAACCCATGATCACGGTTGGGAATGATAAGTAACTCAAAATCTTTATTGGCTTCAATTAATTTAGCAGCCAAACGCAAGCTGGAAGCGGCATTTACATTGTTATCCATATCTCCGTGAATCAGCAAAAGTTTTCCCTGTAAATTTCCGGCCAGGTTAAAATTCGATTGTTCATCGTAATGCTTACCGGGCATGCCCATATATTGCTCGGGCCACCAGGCTTTGGCAATTCTGTGGTCATGATTTCCGGCGGAGGAAACAGCGGCTTTGTAAAATTCAGGATGTGTAAACATAGCATGTGCTGCATCATAACCACCAGCCGAATGTCCATAAATTCCAACCCGATCCAAATCCATCCAGGAGCGGGTTTTTGCCAGTTGGTTCATTCCTGCAATATGATCTTCAGCTCCGATATCGCCAAGATTTTGATACGAAACATCATGAAAAGCTTTGGAACGCCATGCTGTTCCCAAACCATCGATCGTTATCACAATAAAACCCAATTCGGCAAATGAAATGTCATAGTTTTTGTACCCCTCTTCAAAAGATTTCGGTGTTTTTACCAATTGTGGCCCGGAGTAAGAATTATCGAGTACAGCATATTTTTTTGAAGGATTAAAAGTTGAGGGATAATAAATTGCCCCATAAATATCGGTAACACCATCACGAGCTTTTACTTTGAAGGGTTCGGGATATTTCCAGCCTGCTGCCAGCAATGCATCAATATTTGCCTCTGCCAGCGAATATATAATTGTACCATCATTTATATCGCGAACAACATGAATGGTAGGGTGCGTTACATCCGAATAAGAATCAACAAAGTAGTCTCCGGCAAGCGGAAACCAGATTTCGTGATTGGTTGGTTCTTTCGTTAATAATGTCAAATCCGTTCCATCGAATTTTACCGAATACAAAAATTTGTAATACGGATCTATGTTGGGTTCCCTGCCGCCGGCAATAAAATAAAGTCGTTTGCTTTTTTCATCTACTTTAACAATTTCATGAACAACATATTCGCCGGTTGTAACCCTGTTTAATAATTTTCCATTCCCAGTATAATGGTAAATATGATTCCAACCGTCGCGTTCCGAGGTCCAGAAAAATTCACTGCCGTCTTTCAGCCATTTACAATTTATCAGTTGTGATTCCACCATTGTTTTTGAAGAATCCGTCAAAATTAAATAAGTTTCTCCCGTTTCGGCATTAACACGATATAAATCAATGGCTTTGTAGCCTCTTCGAAAACGGGAAAAATACAGTTCGTTATTATTCCTGAACCAGTTAGGAAAAACACTCGACAGAAAATCGGCAAACGGCTCAACATCAACCCGAACCTTTGATTTACTGTCAACATCAAAAATGTAATACTCGGTTGTTATTGGATCTTCACCAGGCAATGCCCGTTCGTATGACCATACTTTTGCCCGAAAACCGCTATCGGGAAGACTCTGATACAAATAAAGATTGCCGACTTTTCTTCGGTCAAGCCGGTAAGTCATAAACTTTTTTGAATCGGATGACCAATTAACAAAAATGGATGGATCGTATTGATCCTTTTGCGATATATCAACCAAATTATACCACGACAATTCAGTTGCATATTCATATTTTTCAACTCCGTCGGTAGTTAGTTGAGTTTCTTCACCAGTCTCTGTATTTTTTAGAATGAGGTTGTAATCCTTTACCTCAACAAGCCATTTTTTATCGGGCGATTCCGACCGATTTTTAGGGAATCTTTTTTCACTTGTCTTTTTTGAAGTGATATAATTGGTTAAATCAACCTGCAAAAATTTCCTGTCGTAAATGAATTCAATTTTGTTGTCTTTGGGTTTAAACGTTAACCATTGTAGATTCAGCAAATCCGGATTTACTTCTTTTTCAAGAAATACGGCAAGAGATAAGGCAAGCTTATCGTGATCAAATGCTTCTTCTGCACTTTTATTTTCACCATTAAAATAGTAGTATTTTTCACCATTTTTAGTTTGAAGTTTATACCAGAAATCTTTTGTTACGCCAACTTCATTGAATTGAAGCGAAACATTCCGGGTTAATTTGACACTGTTTTTTGGTAGAAATTGTTCTGCTTTTTGATAACGTTCAAGAATCGTCTGAGAAAATAAAATACCCGGAAAAGCCAGAGAAAGCAGGAAAAATAAGATACGTTTCATCCGTGTAAAATTAGAATCATGAATAAAAAATTCAAAATTCGATTAATTCGTTTTTGTATTCACCGCCGCAAGAACAAAAATTTTGCCCTTAATGAACTTTAAATTTTATTCGGCTAAAATAGTTCTGTAATTTAACTTCTGGTAGTAATCAAGCGATTCCTTGGGTTTTTCCAACCCTGGCGGAATTGGCATTTTTGAAAACTGCTGAAAATACAAAACACAGCCGTCGCGCCACCATTCTGCAACTTCCAACTGCTTTTTTATTTTGGCTGCAACAAACTCAAATCTTTCCTTATCGATTTTTCCTTCCAGCGAATTCCATTCTTTCTGCATTTGCTTTACGCTTTCAACACCATCATAATAATGCAGGCAAATTTCATCCCAAAGGGTTTTCCCCGATCTCATTTTGTAGTCCCATGGCAAATGATGAAACCAAAGCAAATATTCATCGGGGCAGGTTTCGGGGTTGGCAAACATATCGGCTACCGGTTTGAAATACTGACTGGTTGCATCGCTTCCGGTTGGGGTGCGGTCAAAACCAATTCCGGAGCTGTCGGCCCGATGATAATACACCGAAGTCCAGTCGGCCCGGCCACGATTTACCCAAGGCCCCGGACCAAAATGATGCCCCATTCCCATAATATGATGCAACCCAAGCGGAGTCATGTAATTCACGATATTTTCGCGTGAACTCATCATCATTGCTTTGATGGTTTTTACCACTTCCGGGTCGGAAGAAAACGTCATTTTTATCCACTCGTCTGCAATTTCCTCCGAAGTAATTTCATCATTCCAGGCCAGTCTGCCAAATGCAAACCAGTTCGACTGACTTATCAAATGTCCTGTCCAGTTCCGATCGGAACCGGTATTTGCCACTCCGGCCATTCCGGTTAATTTATGATTTTCGAGGGTTCCGTCAACAACTTTTGCAACTGTAGAACCTTTTCCTTTTGCATAAGTATCAGCTTCTAAAACTTCTTTGTAAAGCGTCGCCAAATAACAAAAGTCGGTGGATTGCCCCAGGTATTCCTGAGTAATCTGAAATTCCATCATTAAAGGAGTTTTTGGCATTGCTCCGAACATGGGATGAAAAGGTTCGCGCGGCTGAAAATCAATAGCGCCATTTTTTACCTGAATTAAAACATTATCACGAAATTCCCCATCGAAAGGTTTAAATTCATTTAGTGCCTGTTTAGCCCTGTCGTCCGGTACATTATTATCATAAACAAAAGCCCGCCACATCACAATCCCGCCAAATGGCTTTAAAGCATCGGCCAACATATTTGCACCATCTGCATGGGTTCGGTTATAATTTTGTGGCCCGGGTTGGCCTTCAGAATTTGCCTTTACCAGAAAACCGCCAAAATCCGGAATATAGGAATACACTTCCTTAACCTTATTTTTCCACCACTCCTGAACTTCAGGCACCAAAGGATCGGCAGTTTCTATCCCTCCAATATTCACCGGAGAACTAAATTTTACTGACAAAAAAACCTTCAACCCGTAAGGCCGGAAAACATTGGCAAGTGCTGCCACCTTCTCAAGATATTCAGGTGTAAGCATTGCCGGATTGGCATTTACGTTGTTCAAAACTGTACTGTTAATTCCAACCGAAGCATTTGCCCGGGCATAATCAGCATAACGAGAATCGAGTTTTTCAGGAAGATTTTCCCAATTCCACAACGATTTTCCTGCATAACCTCGCTCTATTGAACCATCCAAATTATCCCAGTGATTTAATATTCTGATTTTAATTTTTGGGGAACTGACCAGATTAATATCAGCTATTTTTTTACCCGTTTGCAGCAACTGCAGAAAATGAAATGTTCCGTATAAAACTCCAATATCTGAATTGGCAGTAATTATTGTGGCTTGTTTGCCATTAATTTCTTCCGATAAAATTAAAAAACCTTCGTTTCCGGCTTCCTTCAACCGACTTTCAATATCATTTCCTTTTAGGAAAGGAGAGCTCCCGATTTTTCCCGCTATTAAAGTCCCGCTATTTTTTAATTCCGAAGCCTCAAAAACTGGTTTTCCCAACAAACCTTTTAAGCCTGTATTCAACTCTTGTCGAACCAATTTTATAGTCGGAGATTCGCCTGAAACCCATATTTCTTTTATTTGTTTTTGATACGCTGTCAATTGAGGTTCAGCAACCTGCGTGTAATTCAACCACAATTGATAGCCATCGTTGGCAAAGCTGTTTTTTTGAAAAAGAAAAACACTTGAAACAAGAATAAAAATTGCAAAGGTTTTCATTACATTATTCGTTTAGTTGAAATCGAGATTCGTTTTTTGATGCTTCAGAATTGATATTGAGCCGGATCTAATTCACTGTTGAAAGCAGGGTTAATATACCAAAAAATTGTAATTTCTCCTTTCAAAAAACCCTTTCAAACAAGGTTATAAAGGAACCAAGCCACATTTTTATAACATTACCCATTCTTGCTGAAGTAGCTGAAAATATTTGATTTATTCAAACTGAAAAGCAAGATACTGGCATTGTTCTTCGCCAATATTTTGAATTCCATGCGGAATATTTGAACCCAGGAAAAAAATATCGCCAACTTCGCCCGGATAAATTTTGCCTCCGATTTCCATCTGTGTATGACCTTTCATCATAACAATAATTTCAGCCGGAGCATGTGTATGTGGTTCATGACTTTTTATATGAGGATTTAAGTTGGTTGCGTGCATTTCAATCCTTTCCGACCCGGCAGATTTACGATCGAAATATCTGCGGATTCCTCCTTTGTCGTGAGGAGTAAATTTTATATTATCGTAGTCAATAATTTGCGAGCCGCCTGCTGTTTTTCCACGTTCTGTATTTAACGGTTGTTTCGATTTGTATTTGATAATGTAATACGTTGCATTGGTATTTCCTGCATTTATAAGTCCGTGTTCATCTCCGGGCATAATTAATGCTATACTTCCCGGACCAACTACTTTACTTTCGTTATTGATAGTAATTTTCAGATTTCCATCTTTTACAAAAACTATTTCCTCAGTGTCGCTATGAATCTGACTTCCGTGAGGTGCTTTCCCGGGTTCAAGCATTGTTGTGTGAATTTCAAAATTCTCCATGTGCGTAGTTTCTCCGTCGATCAACTGCCGTTTTTCGCAAGCGTTGTTTTTTTCTACTTTGGCATTGGAAAAACTGTAAACTTTTGATTCCACTCTTTCGGTATTTGAACCGAAAGCCATAATTCCAAAAAATCCGAGAAGAAGAGCAAGTGTTTTCATAATTGTATAGGTTTATTCATTTTAATAACTGAAAATGAGTTGGTTTGTTCAGTATAAAGTAAAGTTCCAGTTTAGTGAATCTGCTCAAACGCTGTAATCAAAAACCCCGCAACATAAAAATCCGGATCAATTCTGAATGATTTGTAAGATTTATTCAGCTTTATACTTTGCCATTGATGTCCCGGTTCAATCCATCGTTCTTCACCATTCACATACACCTTTAATTTCATTTTGAATTCTGGAACTGTATTCATCCAACGGAAGTGAATTTGTTTTCTAGCAACAACATATTCCAGTATAGGAATTCTTGTATCACGAAGATATTGATTAAAAAAGCCTTTTAACTCTAAACCGGTCTGTTCGCTCAGGTAATTTTCAATTTGCTCCGATGTCACGGTCTGGTGATAAAATGTTTCGTTTAACCCTCGTAAAATACCCCGCCATTTCTTATCGTCATTCACCAATTGCCGAAGGGTATGAATCATATTTGCACCTTTGGGATACATATCTCCTGAACCCGGGTAGTTAACGCCGTAAATTCCCTGTACCGGCCTGTCATTATCAATTCTTAAACGCAAACCTCTGCAATAAGCAGCGCCAGCTTCTTTGCCATAAAAGTATTCCACAAATAAACATTCGGAATAAGTGGTAAAGCTCTCGTGAATCCACATATCTGCCTCATCGGCATTGGTGATATTGTTTGCGAACCACTCATGACCCGATTCGTGAACAATAATATAGTCGAATTTTAAACCATATCCACTCTCACTTAAATCACTTCCCCTGTAACCGTTCTTAAAACCATTTCCGTAAGTTACCGAACTCTGGTGTTCCATCCCAAGGTAAGGAGCCTCCACCAGTTTGTATCCGTCTTCATAAAACGGATACGGACCAAACCAGTGTTCAAAAGCTTCAAGCATTAGATGAACTTGTTTAAATTGTTCTTTTGCTTTGTCGAGGTTATAATCCAACACCCAGTAATCGCAATTCAAATTGCCCTTTTCGCCTTTGTAAACATCAGAAAAATGCACATAATTCCCGATGTTGATATTGACACCATAATTGTTTATTGGGTTCGAAACAAACCAATGTGCTGTTTTTGTGCCGTTGTTGTTTTGCTCTACTTTGCGAAGCGTACCATTGGAAACATCCATTAAATCATTCGGAAACGTAACGCTGATTAACATGCTGTCAGGCTCATCAAAAGGATGATCCTTGCAAGGCCACCACAAGCTGGCTCCATCTCCCTGATTAGCATTGGCAATAAAAGGCCTTCCTTTTCCATCTTTCTTCCAACTCAATCCTCCATCCCACGGTGGTCGCCTGCTTATTCTAGGTTTTCCTGAAAACTCAACCAGCACCTCGTTTATTTCTCCAATTTCCGGAAGTTTTTTCAATGTAACAAACCATGCATTTCCATCGCGTTCAAATTGTTGTTCAACCCCATTCTGGGTTATTTTGTCAATTTGCATTGGGGGTTGCAAATCAATCTGCATTCTCTGGTTTGGTTTTAATACACGATATGAAATCAGGTTCGTCCCTATAATCGAACTATCCAAAGGATTTACGTTTACGCTTAAATGATAGTAAGTTAAATCCCACCACTCCCGCTCAGGAGTAATTGTTCCACGCAATGAATCCTGTCGTGTAAATCCCTGGTTTTGTGCATATCCAAAAAAATTAAGAAATAAAAGGAACAGTAAAATCGAATGATACTTTAGAGTCATACTTTTGCTTTCAGAATTTAAAAATAGTTGATTTTGCAAAATAATTACTATTCAGTAAATTTACGGTCTATTCAACCATTACAAAATGATTTCAAGGCCACATAAAACCAATTTATCCGGTACTTACCGTTGCCTTTTTAGCTGCCGTATTTTTTATGCCTGAAGATTTTGTACTCATCTTCATTCGTGGTTGCGTATTCTATTTTCTAGTTCACATTCTCTATTTTTAATTTCTCATTTTTAATTCTTTTGAAAATGACATTTACCACCATAAAAACCAAGAAAAATCCTGAACGGCCTGCCGGTGCCGAAGGAAACTTTTATCAGTCAAAACCCGATAAAACCTTGCCCGGAATAAACGGACGCATTCGTCGGTTACGAAAAAAAAGTGTCGAAACACAGGAATCACTCACTATAGAGCGGGCATTAATTACCACAAAATTCTATCGTGAGAACTTCGGAAAATACTCTGTACCGATGATGCGGGCATTGAATTTTATGGAAATCTACCGGCAAAAAACCATTTATATTGGTGATGATGAATTGATTGTTGGTGAACGTGGCCCCGGGCCAAAATCGGTTCCCACGTTTCCGGAACTTACCTGCCACAGCGTGAAAGATTTTCATGTACTCAACTCACGCCAACAGCAGCGATATACCATTTCGCAGGAAGACATTGAGATTTACGAAAAAGAAGTGATTCCTTATTGGAGTGGAAGGACCATGCGCGAACGGATTTTCACCCATGTTCCGCAGGAGTGGAAACGTGCTTACGAAGCCGGTTTGTTTACCGAATTTATGGAACAACGCGCACCCGGACACACTGCCCTCGACGGAAAAATTTACCGCAAAGGAATGCTCGATTTCAAAAAAGAAATCAATGACCATATTCAGCAACTCGATTTTTTAAACGACCCGGAAGCCACCGAAAAACTGGAAGAGTTAAAAGCCATGGATGTTTCGTGCGATGCAGCCATTGTATTTGCTGAACGGCATGCTGATTTGGCAGAGAAAATGGCGCAAAAAGAAGCGAATCCGAAACGTGTTGAAGAGCTGAAAAAAATTGCAGAAGTTTGTCGTTGGGTGCCTGCCCATGCACCACGAAATGTTTGGGAAGCCATACAAATGTACTGGTTTGTCCACCTTGGGACCATTACCGAGCTCAACGGCTGGGACGCCATGAACCCGGGACATTTCGACCAGCACCTGCAACCTTTTTACGAAAAGGATATAGCAGACGGAACACTTACCCGCGATGAAGCCAAAGAACTTATCAGTTGTTTCTGGATAAAAGTGAACAATCATCCCGCACCGCCAAAAGTAGGGATTACAGCCCGCGAAAGTGGTACTTACAACGATTTTACCAACATCAACATCGGCGGGATAAAACCCGATGGTTCTTCCGGGGTAAGCGAGGTGTCGTATCTTATGCTCGAAGTAATTGAGGAACTGCACATCCTGCAACCCGGAAACTCGGTACACATCAGTAAAAACGCACCCGATGAATTTCTGAATGCAGCATGCAAACTCATCCGTCAGGGACATGGTTATCCTTCAGTTTTTAATCCGGATACGTATGTTCAGGAACTCGTTCGTCAGGGAAAATCGTTGCAGGATGCCCGTGAAGGAGGTTGTAGCGGGTGTATTGAAGTAGGCGCTTTTGGAAAAGAAGCCTACCTGCTCACCGGATATTTGAATGTTCCGAAAGTTCTGGAAGTCACCTTAAATAACGGAATCGATCCTGTAACAGGAAAAGTAGCCGGAATTGAAACCGGGAATCCACTTAACTTTAAAAGTTACAAAGAACTGTACGATGCCTTTCTGAAACAACTCAATTTTATCGTCGACCAGAAAATCCGTGTTAGCAATTACATCGACCAGATGTTTGCCCGATATGCACCGGCTCCATTTCTTTCGGTAGTTATCGAAGATTGTATTTCAAAAGGAAAAGATTATTACAACGGAGGCCCCCGATATAATACCAATTACATTCAGTGCACCGGTTTAGGAACCGTTACCGACAGTCTTTCGGTGCTGAAAAAACATGTTTTTGAGGATAAAACCTTTACTATGCAATCCCTGCTGAATGCAGTTTCAAAGAACTTTGAAGGTGAAGAACCGCTCCGTCAGCGAATTATTAACCGCACGCCTTTCTTTGGCAACGACGATGAATATGCCGATTCAATTGCTCTTCAGGTGTATGACGATTTATTTGCAGCCATTGATGGGAAACCCAATACCAAAGGCGAAACATTTCATCTGAACATGCTTTCTACCACCTGCCATGTTTACTTTGGCAAAGTGCTGGGAGCGATGCCCAACGGTCGTTTCTCCGGGAAATCAATTTCCGATGGAACTTCGCCATCACACGGTTGCGATACGCATGGGCCAACCAATGTTATCCGTTCGATTGGAAAGCTCGACCAGGTAAAATCTGGTGGAACATTACTGAATCTTCGCTTTGTTCCGAGCTTGCTGAAACGCGATAAAGATGTGGAAAAACTCGGCCACCTCATCCGTAGTTACTTCACACTGGGCGGTCATCATATCCAGTTTAACGTGGTTGACACAGCTACTTTACTCGCCGCACAGGCTTGTCCGGAGGATTATCGAGACTTACTGGTTCGCATGGCCGGTTACAGCGATTATTTCAATGATATGAATGCGGATTTGCAAAATGAAGTTATTTCAAGAACAGAGAATAAACAATTTTAGATTTTAGTACAAAGTAGTGAGTAGTTGAAAGTGAATATTTACAGTTAATCCTTTAACACCTTCAATTATCTCTTAAATCTTTTTGATGTTATTAAAAAGTATATTAGAACAATTAGTGCTCCAAATCCACTAAGTCTAATTAGAAAACTTATATCATTTTCAATATTGTTTAGATTAATTAAAAAAGGTAAAAGTATTATTACAATTTTTCTATGTTTAGACATTATTCTTTTCATCTTAATAAAGATTAAAAAGGTTACATTTCATGTTTAAAATATACTGCAATTACAATAGTGCCTGTAGTATATAAAACTCTATCTTTCATGCTATTACATGATAATTATTAGAATCTAATCTATCATTTAAATTAATAAAAAACAAAATTTAAGTATTTTATTTTTTTGAAAATAATACTATCCGCTTTTTAAATTAAGAATATTCTATGTTCACCCATTTTCTTAAAATATTAAGAGTATTTATTAGATTTAAGCTAAAATAATTATTTATGAAATCAACTAAATTGCCATTTGTTGGATTATATATCATTGTTTTTCTTTTCTTTGGGTGCCATCAAAAAATCAAATACACTGATTATCAATATTTGATTGAAAATCCTAATGGAAAAATTAAGTCACTTAAAATTAGTTGCTTTAATGCAGAAGATAAATTTGGGGAGGTAATAAGAGATTATCCTGAAGAAATTGATATGTTTTTCGAAAATTATAATTTTACTTTTAACCTAAATATTTATAATACTAATATCTATAATTCTCAAAAAAACGAGTACCTAATTTTTTTAAATTATGACAAAAAGGAAGGCTTATTGAAAAGACAGGATATGATAGAAATGAAAAGATATTGGAAAAAAGAATTCTAATATGGAATGATAATGATTTGCTGGGTGAAGTCAAAATTTATAATGAAAAAGGAGACTTAAATGAAAGAATTATTTATGAATATAATAAAAATGATAAACTGCTTAATTTCTCAAATAAAAGACGTCGTACATTCTATGAATATGATGATAAGCGACTTATTTCCGATAGTACAATTTATCTTGAAAATTTTGGTAATGTTAAAAAAGGAGATACTCGTTTAATAAAGTATAATTATTATAAAAAAAATGCAAAAACTTTTTGTGATGTAAAAAGAAAAGATAGGGGATTTAATGTTGTTAAAATGGACGTATGAATTGGATAAGTATTATAACATCACAAAATACGTATCATATAACGAAAAGAATGAAATAGAATCTATTAGCGAGATAAAATTTATGTTTAAGAATATTCCTGTACAAACCATATATTATGATAAATCTGGGGAAATACATAGTACAGACCAATTAAAATTTGATAGAAAAAACAGAATAATAAGTAGAACTTATGACAATAATTTTTCAGTAACTAAAGATTCTATTTATTTATGATAATGATGGATTTATAATTAAACAACTAAACTTCGAAAATGATAATAAGGAAGATGAAACAGAGTATTTTTACACATTAGATGAAACAGGAAATATTATTAAGTTAATTGTAAAAAGTGGAATAGAAGATCCGTATTACGATTTGGTAGAATGTGAATACGAATATTATTAAAAATATACAATACCGGCTAAAGCATTATTTTAATGTCATGACTGCCGACCTGCAAAATGAGGTGATTTCCAGAACGGAGAATGAAAGTTTTTAGATAAAAAGTACAGAGTAACGAGACATCAAGGCTGTCATTTCGAGGGAAGAATGACCGAGAAATCTTAAACTTCAACTCACAGATTACTCCTTCGTCGTCGTGGAAATGACAAGAAACAAAATTTTTCATTTCGAAGGAGGCACGACTGAGAAATCTCTTTCAATTTTAAAGATTTCTCCTCGCATGCTTGTCGAAATGACAGAATAAATTCTCACTACTCATTACTTATATTTCACTACAATAAAATATGGTTCCACTAATATTCGACATAAAGCGCTACGCCATCAGCGATGGCCCGGGAATTCGTATTGCCCTTTATTTTAAAGGATGCCCGCTACGTTGCGCCTGGTGCCACAACCCGGAAAGCCAATCGCCGAAAGTACAGAAGTTATACACGGCTTCAAAATGTATTGGAGCACAAGATTGTATTAAAGTTTGCCCGGAAGATGCGCTTACCCTTACTCCAAACGGAATTGTAACCGATAGCGATAAATGTACCTTGTGCAGTTTGTGCGCCGATGCCTGCCCGACAAAAGCCATCGAAATGTCAGGAAAACTGTATAATCCGGTCGAGTTGATGGAAATAATCGAACGTGAACGGATTCATATCGAACAATCAGGCGGAGGCGTAACTTTCTCCGGCGGAGAACCAATGATGTATCCTGAATTTCTGATCCAGATGCTGAAGATTTGCGGAGAACATGGCCTTCATCGTGCCGTTGATACCTGTGGTTATGCATCAAAAGAAACCTTACTGAAAGTGGCTGAACACACCGATCTTTTTCTGTACGATTTAAAACTTATGGATCCTGTTCAGCACAAAAAATGGACAGGAAGAAACAATCATTTAATTTTGGATAATCTGAAAACTTTGGCTGAAATAGGTGCGAACATTAATATTCGGGTGCCATTCATTAAAAATGTAAATACCGGTTTGGAAGAAGTTTCAAAAATGGCAGAATTCATTGCTTCGCTACCGGGCCACAAACCATTGGTCAACATTCTGCCTTACCACAATATTGCCACCGGAAAATATAAAAAACTGGAAATGGAATATAACGAAGAAGAAATGGATGAACCTTCGGAAGAAGAAATCCTGCAGGCCATTCACACCTTTAGCTCATTTGGGTTGGAAGTGGAGATTGGGGGTTAAAATCGAATTTTTGATAAATCCTAACATCAATATTTAAAGCTTACCATCAGGTAAAAGTTTCTACCCGGACGATTATAATCGCCCCAATCCAGATGTTCCGAATAAGCTTTGTTGAATATATTCTCAATACCCGCATTCATCAAAAGCAACGATTTACCGGCATTAATTTTATAACCTGTCCTCAAATGAAAAAGAGTGAATCCAGATGTTTTTGTTTCGCCATATCCGGTATTAATCCGGTTCTGTGCTGCTGAAGATTCATTTTCGAACTGAAGCTGAAAATTTTCTTTTTCAAAATGAATGGTAAAAAGGTTTTTTAGTGGCGGCATTAGCGGCAAAGGATCTTTTTCGTAGGTTTCACCCCAGTTAAATTTCATGTTATTAAAAAATTCGAGCTGCGACAGCGGTTTCCACAAAAACTGAAAATTGGTAGAAACCATTTTTGCAAAATCGATGTTTTCGTATTTTTTAGTTCCCGATGCATACAGGTTCAAAGCTTCATAGTCTTGCGCAATTAAACCAATTATGTAATCGTTAATATGGTTATACCTGGTTTCGATTGACAACTTAACTTTTTGCTGTGTATAACTTACATTGCCAAAAAAGTTTAGCGATTTTTCTGTTTTTATGTCGGGGTTGCCAATATAATCGTAACCATCGTGGGCATTAAACAAATAAAACCCAAATTGCTCCGACAATGTTGGAAGCCGTTCTCCAAACCCGGCTCCGGCTTTTACCTGCCACGGCGTTGAGGAAAGGAATTCCATGGTTATGTTTGCCGATTTTGTAAATTCATTGTAGGTTTTATCGACATCGTACCCCAACGAAGCAAACTGCCGCTTTCCCTGTTCCGAAAGTACTTCAGACAGGCTATAATCTGCACGTAAATCAATTCCAAGAATAAACTTTTGGCTAAGTGCATAATCGTTCTTCAAAAAAATACCGGAGACGGTTCTCCTGTGTTCGGGCCAGGTTTCAGCATACATTGGCGGTTCGCCCGGGTTCGAAAGATTATTCATAAACATGGTCATTTCTGCCTTTTGCCAATTGCTGTAACTCTCAAGTTTAAATGAAAGCAGATTTCTTTCCGACCATTTTGTTTTTCCTTCGATAAAACCTCCGTAGGTGCGACTCCAGCCGGGCATATCCATTTTCATGTAAACACTGTCGGTTTTTCCGGTTTGCGAATCTTCTACAAAATATAGGCTGTCGCGTTTTGAATCGTCCATTAAATGGTACACGTTGTTGTAATAAACCTTCGCTTTAAAATCTGACATATTCAGAAATTGCGCCGGAGTGTATTGCAAACTATGAATACGCCCTTTTGCACGACTGACATCCATTGGCAGTGCCGGATAACCAATGTCAAATGCATCGTCGATTAACCAGTCGAAAACCAAATCATGACCAGTTGCCGGGCTAAAAAGTACGGATTGAAGCAGGTTTACTTTTTCATACTGGGTAAAGGGAACTTCATTCCCGTTGCCATCGGTATAAAGCGAATAATTTTTATATACACCACTTACACGGTAAGCCCACTTTTCTTTTCCGTAATTTGAAAGAAAAAAAGCGGTTTTCCCATTCGACACCGTTTCATAGTTTGCTCCTGCTTCGAGTTTAAAAACTGATTTTTCCGGCAGCTGAAGTTGCATATCGAAAGTTCCTCCAATGGTACTTCCATTTTTATTTCCGTTTGTTCCCTGGTTGATTTGAATACTTTTCAGATTAACAGGCTCAACGTAGGATGTAATCGGATCCATCTTGTCGGTACAAGCACCAAACATTTTCATTCCGCCAATGGTAACATTAATTTGCCCGCCGGAGAAGCCGTTTAAAACCGGCTCTTTGGCGTAGGCTCCCCTACTTACAAGCGACACTCCGCCTAATCGTTCATTAATTTTATCGATTCCGGAACTGTAAAAAGACTGGTAATATTTAATTGCATTTTCATCGTTCAAAATGATGTTCTGTGTAACAACAACTTCCTCAATCTGAACGGTATCTTTTGTAATGTCTTTGCCTGAAGATTCTGCTTGCACTCCCTGGGCGAAAACAAATAACAGGCAAAAGGAAAACAATAAAGTTCTCATTTTTTACTAATTTAAAATCAGGAAGGAGACAGTATCCCCTTCCCTGAATTCCTAAAAAGTTATATCGAATGATAAATCGTCTCCAATAGGCTGACCATCGTTTGAAACCTCAATATTTACACGCCACCAACCCGTCATTGTGAAATTGACTTTGCCTTTATAATGGCCATTCCCCATATATGTTGGATTTACATTGTTGGGCGAACCGTGTCCCATTGACGGCATTTCAGGCTCAATTGTAATTGAAAGGTTTTCGGCAGCAGGAAAGCTCATCATATTTTCCCGATAATGAACGGTAAACTCTATGTCGTTTATTCCAACTTCGGGCTCCGACGGTTCCAGCAATGAAATAAAATAGGTTTTCCCATCCGATTCTGAAACCACATTAAACTCGCGTTCTTCCTCAAGACTTATAACTTCAGGGATAGCGAGGTAGGCTGTATCTTTTATTCCCTCTACATCAACAGCTACCCTTAATTCCCAGCCTTCATCCGGATTACTTGGCATAATAAAAACTACTGCGCCTTCAAAATACCCATATTCATCAGTCGTACTTTCCGGGTTTTCAAATGGTGCAGCATGCGTCATCATTGACATGTGCATTATAGGAAGTAATGAAACAGATGCCTGTTCCACTTCGCTTTCGTCCGCATTTTTCTTTATATTAAAATACAACTTGTTATAACCCTGAAACAGGGCTTTTTCAGCCAGCAATTCTACATTAAAATCACCCGACTCTGAATTTGCATTGGTAATGGATATTAAGTCAATTGTATCTTCCGGTAGTTCATCATCTTTCTCACAAGAGGTAAAGAAAAAGGTTAGTGTAAAGATTATAAGTATGTGTTTTATTTTCATTTTATTTAAATATTCTATGCATCAACCCCATAAAAGCAAACTTATCCCGATTAATGCAGGTAAATCGCCTTTTAAAAGTTGATAACTATTTGACAACAATAATTGTGTACACTATTGATACTGAAATGCAATCTTACAAAAAGCACAACATTTTGTTCTTCAGTTTTGAAAATACGTGTACGTTCCCGTTCAATCTCTAAATGCCTGAAAACCGAACTGAAGGGATTATTAAAAAAGAATGAATAGTACGTTAAGCTTGTGGAGGATGAAAAACAGTTTGGAAAAAAATATGATGATAATTGGGAATTAAAAATCCTTTTTTTTCTGTCATATCAAGTTCAAAAAGAACAACATTGTTTTTTTCTGGCAAATTATACTCTATACGTTTTAATTGCGGAGCAACAGAGTTTTGTTTTTCCTCCTGATTCTCTGAATTATTCTCCTTTATTCTTTTCTCGAGATAACACTTTCCTTCGCAACATGATTTAGGATTATTCCTGTTAATACAAAGGTTTTCGACGATGTATTCCTTAAGAGCGTAATACTCAATATAAGGCAATACCGGATGTAAAATTAGTATTGCCGATAAACAAAATAATATTGCATTGTTCCTTACCGCCACGCAAAAAAAACACAACAAAAAATTTATTGTTCAATTATTATAATTATAAAAACAAACCTTGATGTTAGGTAAAATACAGAGAAGATTATCACCTGTTTCCATCTGACTGAAAATCAATCAGAACAAACAAAATACCTTAAAAACCGAACTTCTTTTAAGCATTTCGGCACTACAAGAAAATAAACTGATTGAAGTACATTGTCACGAAGTTCGTCTCTTTTCCCCAGGTCCGATTCAGTTTTCATACGGTTGATAGATTGTGTAAGCAAGTTCGATTGTTCTTCAAGCGAAAGCATAACCGCAGCAAAGTAAACATCGGTATTTAATGTGGCTTTTTTATATGCGCCAATAATACACATTGAAGCGGTATTACCTTCTGTTATGCGGCTTTTTGCAATAAGTTTTTCGATCATAATAACAGGAAATTAAATGTTTGTACAGATTACCATTGCAGATTAACAGGATTTTTGGGTTCGTTTCCGATGTGTTTTGGTAGTTTATCGCACACAATTTAATAAAATATGCAATTTTTCACGGCCATATATCATTATTATTCAACACATTATTACAACGAAAGCGATTTATTTATCGCGTGAATTTTTTTTCAAATCTCTCCATATATGCTCTTACAACCCCACCAACCAGAGGATTCTGACTTGATCTTTCTCGACAGTTCGCACACCGGAAGGCTGATAAAAGAAAATCGAGAGTGGTAAAAAGAAACGATTGTGATTTTGATTCGGCATCGTTTTGTTTTTTCTAACTTTACAAAAAAGCAAATCAACATGGTCAGGGAGAAAAAAAGAGTGGCATTTATCTCTGTTTTGGCCGCCATATTTTTGACTGGATTTAAACTGACAGTCGGGATTTTAACCGGGAGTTTGGGAATTTTGTCGGAAGCACTGCATTCGGGGCTTGACCTTGTGGCAGCCATAATCACTTATTTTTCTGTTCGAATTTCGGATAAGCCTGCCGATGACGATCATCACTACGGGCATGGCAAAATCGAAAATTTCTCGGCTTTTATAGAAACCATATTGCTTTTAATAACGTGTACCTGGATTATTTATGAGGCAATTAGCCGGCTTTTATCGGGCGAAACCCATATTGAGGTAACGGTTTGGAGTTATATTGTGGTTATTAGTTCCATCATTATCGACATAACACGTTCGAGAGCGTTGTATAAAGTTGCAAAAAAACATAACAGCCAGGCCCTTGAAGCCGATGCACTGCATTTTTCCACCGATATCTGGAGTTCGGCAGTTGTATTATTTGGGTTGATTTGCGCCAACTTTGGATTTTTCTTTGCCGATGCTGTTGCCGCATTAATGGTTGCCTTTATTGTTTTATTTGTTTCGTATAAACTTGGAAAAAGGGCCATCGATGTTTTGCTGGATAAAGCACCCAAAGAAACTATTATTAAGGTAAAAAGGGTACTGGCTACCTATCCCGAAATTAAGCATTATCACGGACTAAAGATACGTACATCGGGCGCTGATACTTTTATCAGGGTTAATATTCATGTTGAACCCGATTCGAGTTTAAAAAATGTACATTTGCTTTGTAACAAAATCGAAAAGGAAATAAAATCGCAAATTTCCAGAAGCGAAGTTCATATTCATGCAGAGCCCCAGGATGTTCAGCATTTAAAAGAAGATGAAACTGAAACAAATACCTAACCAGTGAAGAAATTCAGTAACAGTGTGGCTTTTTTATGATTGAAGAGATGGGGCAGAAATTTACATGACAGACATATGATCCCTTATATTACAACTGCATTGAATTCCGATGAGCGCATTATTTGGAGTTTCAAATTATTCTCTGTTCAGTTTCTTCAGAAGCGCTTCCCTGCTAACCGGTTTGTTAATATAGTCGTTGCATCCTGCATCAAGCGCTAACGCTATATCATCGTACATAGCAAATGCAGTTTGGGCAATAATGGTAACAACTTGGTTTTTCTCTCTTATTCTTTTCACCACCTCAAGTCCGTTAATGTCGGGCAATCCAATATCCATTAATATAATATCGGGCTTCTCTTTTTCATACATTTCCAGCGCTTCATTGCCCGTTTTTGCAAAAAACAGATTTTCATACCTGTTTCCAAGAATATGTTTAAAGTAAAGGATGCTTACCTCATCGTCCTCAACAACAAGCACTTTTAGTATGCTATCGATATCTCCTGATTTTTTAAAACTTTTTTGGTCATTTTCCTCTGCTAACCCGTCATGTTCATTCTTTGGCAAAACATAAGGCAGGCGGAATGAAAAGCGGCTTCCCTTTCCGGGCTCCGATTCAATGTTTATTTCACTTCCCATTAAATCAATTAGTTTTTTCACAATGGCAAGCCCAAGCCCGGTACCGCCGAATTTTCTCGATGTTCCTGCATCGGCCTGTGTAAAACGCCCAAAAATAACCTGTTGTTTTTCAATAGGGATGCCAATACCCGTATCAGACACAAAGAACTCAATATAATTTTCTGTTAACGACGAAACCCCAAATTCTATTCTTCCTTCTTCCGTAAAACGCATTGCGTTATCCATCAGGTTTGAAAAAATCTGGATTAACCGGTTCTCATCCGAACGAATAACAACCGGAGAAGGTACATTTTTCAACACCAATTCCAGTTTTTCTTTGTTTGTATTCGCAAGAACTTTTTCGAAGATCATATTTGTAGTAAGCAGTATTTTTCCAACATCCACCGGATTTTTTTCGATGAAAACATTTCCACTTTCCAGGCGGGACAAGTCAAGAATATCGTCAATTATTTTCAAAAGTCCTTCGGTACTTTTGTTGATTACCCTCGCAAATTCACGTTTGTCTTCGTTTGTTAAAGGGTTGTCAACTGCTGTCAGCAAATTGGTAAAACCTACTATTCCGTTTAATGGGGTTCTTATTTCATGGCTCATATTGGCAAGAAAAGCCGATTTTAGCTTTTCGCTCTCTTCTGCTTTCTCTTTGGCAACTACAAGGTCGTTAAGTATTTGTTTTTTTTCAGTAATGTCGTGAATTATGCTGTACAATAAAATCTCTCCCTTGTATTCTGTTTTACCGGTAAATACCTCAACATCCCGTATTTCACCATTGGCAAGTTTATGTCTGAACTCATATTGCTTGGTGATACCCGACATTATGTTTTTCATTGTTTCATGATTGACTTCAGGCGAAACGGCGTTGATTTGTTCCAATGTCATGTTTTCGAGTTCCTCTATACTCCATCCGTAGAAATTTGAAGCGGCTTTATTGGCTTTGACAATACGTGAATTTTCGGGATGAATAAGAAGTTTTATTGCTGTATGGCCTTCAAACAATTCTCGAAAGGATTGTTCGCTCACTTCCAATTCTTTTTTAATTTTTATTCGCTGTGTAACATCAGGGCCCATACTCAGCAAAATTTTCTTTCCTGTACTTTTACCAATAGGAGTTGTATAAAAATTCCAGATTCTTTTGGAGCCATCTTTGGTTGTTATTTCAAATTCGCCACTATAAATTGTTTCTTTTTCTTTAAAAATCGAATTTATATAAGCTTCCATTTCCGCGGCTTTTTCTCCGTATGCTTTTTGAGTCCAGACTTTTAATGTGGGAATATCCTCAATTGTGTAGCCAGAAAAGTGTGTCCAACCTTCACTAAGATTTATAACATTTCCATCTTCATCATGAACCATTACAGGAATGGGTGCACTAAGTATTGCTTTTCTGAAACGCTCTTCGCTGTCCTTCAATTGCTGCTCAAACAGTTTTCGTTCAGTTATGTCCTGAATAGTTCCAAACATTCGTACGGGTTCTCCATTCTCATTAAACCGCAACTCACCATGACCTAATACCCAACGGATTTCACCATCGTTTTGCCGGATAATCCGGTATTCTTTTTCAAACGGATGTTTTTCTTTTACCACCCAGTTGGTAAGATAATCGAGCATTTCTTTTTGCTGATCGGGATGCACAATAGAGATCCAGCTTTCAACCGAACGATGATATTCTCCGGTAATTCCAAAAATTTCATCCAGCACTTCAGATGAAGACCAGTGCCCATTTTTGATATCAAAATCGTACGAACCAATATTTCCGACACGTTGTGATTCACGCATCCAAAACTCGCGTTCACGGTACAGTTCCTCGGCTTCGGCTATTTTTTTGTATCCGTTGATATACCCGTCGATTAACTGAAATAGTTTGGAAATGAAAACGAATGCAACAGGTAATATGGTCAACATTGGCAACCATACCTTTTTAATTATTAAAAAAGGCTGATTTGGTAATAATAGTTGAGCAGCAAGCATGACAATGTGTGCAATTACCCCAATTAAGTATAAACCAAGAATTCCTTGTTTCCCAATTTTATCCCTGATAATAAGTCGGAACACCAACCCCGTAATACCTGTCAATACTATTGTGGTTAAACCCGCCCAAACTCCCGGTCCCCCCAGATAAATTCGATAAGCACCTGCAATAAAAGCTGAAATTACGGTTGTTAAACCGCCTCCCCATAAACCTGCAAGTGTCATCACCACAGAACGCCCGTCATAAATAATTCCGGGGCTGTGTTCATAAGGCATCATCATTGAAGCTATGGCAACCAGACCAAACCAAATACCGTTAATTACCTGGTAAATAACTTCTTTGCTTGGTCGATACCACTTAATAACCCCGAAAAGAAAGGAAAGTGTTACAAGAAGCGTAGCATTTTGTATAAGTATTTTGGTCATTCCTTTTTCCATGCAATTTATTAAAAATTAATTGATTTGTTTTCTGACAAATAAAGGAGGAGAAATTTATCTCACAGGTTATAGATGAATTAAGTATGAACACAAAATTTGGGCAAAATAATTGAAACTCCACACAGCAGAGCTGATGAATAATGCATTCACCAGAGCTTAAAAAATTTTCCATTTCTCTTACAAACTCTAAGCTTGAATACTTAAAAAATGAACAAACGGCAAACTTTGCCAGGTTTAGTTAAAACCAAATTACGGTTACGAATAGAATCTGATAATTTTTCAGTAATTATTGTACTTCAACCTAATGAAAAATTAAAAAACTCTCTATCTTTGTTCGGTAAACTACGAACGACATGGCAAAAAGAGAGGCATTTACAGAAAAACAAAAGAAAACAGCCCGTTATGCAAAAGCATTAGGGCATCCGGTGAGAATGTATGTGCTTGAATTGCTATCGAACCAGAGCTGCTGCTATAGTGGAGACC